>CANGHN010000016.1 GCA_947453825.1 Betaproteobacteria bacterium | reverse complement strand
GACTGGTCAAAGCCATGCTCAACAGCAATTAAGCCATTGGGCTTGAGGTGTTGGCCAGCGCCATGAATAATCGCCTGAAGACAGCTTAGTCCATTGGCATGATCGGTGAGCGCTGAAGCTGGCTCAAAACGAAGATCCCCTTGCTGTAGATGCGGGTCTTGGTTGGCGATATAAGGGGGGTTACTCAGGATAATGTCGAACAGAGTTTCGCTAGTTAAGGCCTCATACCAACTTCCCTGAAAAAATTGCACTCTAGGTTCTAGTTTGAGAAGTTCAGCATTCTTTTTGGCGATCTCTAGTGCATCCGATGACTGATCGGTGGCGGTTACTATGGCATTGGCAGATGAGTGTGCAATGGCTAATGCAATTGCACCAGAGCCTGTCCCTAGATCCAAAATGTGAGTTGGCTTAGCAAGCCTACTCATTTCTTGTAAGCCCATTTCAACAAGCAATTCAGTTTCTGGGCGAGGAATGAGAACGCCTGGTGCAACGTATAACTCAATATTATGAAAGCCTCGCTTACCAACGAGATAGGCAATGGGTTCACCAACCAGTCGCTTTGATTCCAGTTGCCCCCACTCGGCTAAGGCTGGCGCATTGAGCTCCATATCATCTCTAGACAAGAGGGCTGAGCGTGGAAGCTGATAGTATTTCTCGAGTACGTGGGCCAGCAATATACGTGACTCACTGGGCGGTAGTGATGAATTGCTCAATATATAGCGAAGACTTAAATCTTTGCCCATGACTGGCTTTAGTTGTCGCCTAGGGCAGCAAGGAGCTCTGCTTGATGTTCTGATGCTAGAGCATTACAGAGATCATCAATATCCCCATCCATCATGGCATCAATCTTATAGAGCGTGAGATTAATGCGGTGATCAGTAATGCGTCCTTGTGGGAAGTTGTATGTTCGAATGCGATCACTTCGATCACCAGAGCCAATGAGGGATTTTCTGGTTTGAGCTTCTAATTGATGTTTCTCACGCTCGCGTGCATCCATAATGCGCGACACCAATACCTTCATGGCTTGCTCGCGATTACGGTGTTGGCTACGATCATCCTGACATTCAACTACAGTGCCAGTGGGTAAGTGGGTAATACGTACGGCGGAGTCTGTTTTATTAATGTGTTGTCCGCCAGCACCAGAAGCCCGGAAGGTATCAATGCGTAACTCCGCAGGATTAATTTTGACAGCCTCTAACTCATCTGCTTCGGGCATGACCGCTACTGTACATGCCGATGTATGAATACGCCCTTGGGTTTCTGTTTGGGGAACACGTTGTACGCGATGACCACCAGATTCAAACTTGAGTCGTGAGTAAACAGATTGACCTACTAGGCGAAGCACCACCTCTTTGTAGCCACCCAAATCAGACTCAGCAGCGCTTACCACCTCCACTTTCCAGCCTTGGCGTTCTGCAAAGCGGGTATACATGCGCAAAAGGTCTCCAGCAAACAAGGCGCTTTCATCGCCGCCAGTTCCAGCCCGTATTTCTAAGAAAACATTACGCTCATCATTGACATCCTTTGGCAGCAAGAGTTTTTGCAATACGCCCTCTAGCTCCTCCATGGTGGCTAGAGCCTGCTTTTGCTCTTCATCAGCAAAGTCTTTCATGTCAGGATCTTTGCGCATATCTTCGGCAGCCTGAGCGTCAGCCTCAGCTTGTTTATACAAACCAAATTGCTCAACAACCGTTGCAATATCAGAATGTTCGCGCGTGAGTTTCCGATAGGCATCCATATCTTTGGTTGCCTCTTCCGAGGTTAAAAGGGAATTGAGTTCGGCTAAGCGCGTGTCTAGATGATCTAGCTTAGCCCGCATGCTGGGCTTCATCTAATGATCTTCTGGTTTAGAGTGTGAGGCGAATAATTTAGGTAGAAGCTTAATGAGGGCATCACGCTCCGCCCCATTGGAGTGTTGCAAGGCATGTAAGGAGCCATGCAAAAATTTATTAGTGAGACCTTGTGCCATCGCGTTTAACACTTCTTGAGGATCATCACCGCGCATCAAACGTTTCATAGCGCGTTCTAGTTCAAGCTGTCTTAGGCGCTCGCCTTGTTGCTGAATATCCTGAATGATTGGAACAGCATTGCGTC
Organism: Betaproteobacteria bacterium; assembly: GCA_947453825.1. Taxonomy (GTDB): domain Bacteria; phylum Pseudomonadota; class Gammaproteobacteria; order Burkholderiales; family Burkholderiaceae; genus Polynucleobacter. Next base: position 42,174 of record CANGHN010000016.1, on the reverse strand, counting down.
CTTGCATCCAATGCATAAAGTTACCAACGCGATCTTCAATGATGGCCTCTGCTTGACTCACTGCTGCTTGTCGAAGACTAGCGCCCGTCTGAATCATCTTGCCAAGATCATCTACGGTGTAAAGATATACATCATCAAGTCTTGAGATTTGCGGCTCAAAGTCACGAGGAACTGCCAGATCAATCATGACCATAGGCTTACGGCGCCTTTGTTTTAGAGCGCTTTCAACCATGCCTAGGCCAATGATGGGCAAGGAAGAGGCCGTGCTAGACACAATAATATCGAACTCATGAAGTCGGCCAGGTAACTCAGAGAGTTTAAAAGACTCAGCTTGTACATTTTGCTCAGAAATAGAGTCAGCCAACTCTTGCCCTCGTTCGATAGTGCGATTGGCAATAGCGACATTCTTAGGCTTGCGAGCAATAAAGTGGGTGGCGCACAAGCTAATCATGTCGCCAGCACCAATAAATAAAATACGCTGATCAGTAATTTTTTGAAAGATACGTTCTGAGAGGCGGACCGATGCTGCTGCCATGGAAATAGAGTGCGCCCCAATTTCTGTAGAGCCTCGAACCTCTTTAGCAACAGCAAATGTTTTTTGAAAGAGCTGGTTTAAATACGTTCCTAAGACACCTGCATCGCTTGCAGTGCGGACTGCATCTTTCATTTGCCCCAAAATTTGGGTTTCACCAATGACCATTGAATCTAAACCACAGGCCACTCTAAAGGCGTGACGTACGGAATCGGATTGTGGCAAAGAATAAATATGGGGCTGTAGACAACTTGGAGCAAGTTGTTGTGTTTTGGCGAGCCAGTCAAAAGTAGCTTCATGTAAAACACCGGCGGCACTATCGTCATTGGCAGCGCAATACACTTCGGTACGATTACAGGTCGACAAAATGGTAGCTTCTGGCAGCCCGGCCTGATTCGCGCCAACCAAGTGTTGGCGTAGATCGTGCAACGCTTCTTGAAGAAATTCAGGATCAAAGGCGACCTTTTCCCGAATGGCGACCGGCGCTGTGTGATGATTGATGCCGAGTGTCAACAACTTCATAATGGTGATTATAGATTTGATGACAGGGTTAATGGGGGTAAGAATGGGGTTTTTAGCTTTTCTGGTGATTGGGGGTATTTCTGGGGCTTCTGCCTGGATTTTTTACCCTGGCCAAGCCGGTAGATCAAAGCCAGGAAAGTTTCTGTTTGCCGCCTTTACGGGCTTTCTGGCGGCAGCCGCTAGCTCTTATTTGGGGCAATACCTAGGATTTTTCCAGTCAGGTCAAATGCTTGAATGGGTCAGTGCGATCTTCGCTTCTTGCCTGCTTGGCTGTCTTTATACGGCTTTGTCTAAATAAAGAAAAGCTAGGCAAGACCCAGCCACAAAGCCAATGCCCTGTTTACCCGGACAAGCATGGTGTCATCAAGCTTGCCAATGGTAGAGCCGATTCTCTCTTTCCGAATAGACATAATTTTGTCGATCTGGATTTGACATTCTTTTGTTAAGCCATTGCGATCATCGGGGGCTACATTGAGCCTAAAGATCGGCGCTTGAACTATCCTGCTGGAAAGCAGTGCGACAGTGACTGTTTCATGGATATCGCTGAATACGTCAGATTGAATTACAAGTGCAGGCCTAGGTTTACCGAAATCTCCTTGTATTGCGATAGTGACTAAATCACCACGATTCATAAATCATCCAAATCACTTAGGGCCTTATCGATAAAGGACGTTAATTCATGGTCTTTTTGATCTACAAGGGCGGCTAATTTTGATTGGCGACGACATTCATCAGTAAAGCCAGGCGCACGAGTGTCTGGAACCCAAATTTGAATTGGCCTAAGGCCCGATTTGCGCAGTGAAATTCGATGTTTTTGTACTCTCAGGGCTGAATTTGCAGGCATTTAGTTCTTTCTCATTTTGTTACATGTAACATTTTATACCGAAAGAACTTGAGTGAGCCGTAAAAAGAAATCCCTTAAATCGAAAAGTCTAATTGTGACGAAATACGGGGCCTAGAGATCCACTGGATAGGGCTTGATTGATGCTCGATCAACCACTCATTCGCTTTGGTGAAATGACCACAACTTGCCTTACTTCCTGGCTCTAAAAAAGGTTTGTCCGTTTTGTATACCCCCAGACCTGAGGGATGAGAGGACTGCAGAATCAGTTGATGATTACCGAGCTCTATCAAAGGTAATTTCGATTGAGCATGGCCGCCCCAAAGCATCCAGACCAAATTTGTTTTAGAAGTAGCTAGCTCAGCAATCAAACGATCTACCAGACTATTCCAGCCCAAGTTAGTGTGACTAGCTGCTTCACCTAACTTCACACTCAAGGCGGTATTGAGAAGAAGTACGCCTTGCTCTGCCCAGTGATGAAGATCGCCATGGGCCAAGACACCAAAATTTTCTAATGCGAGTGCTTTGCTGATATTGCGCAAGGAGCTGGGAAATTCACGGGAGTGGGTTGGAATATTTTCTGGAATGGAAAAGGCTAAGCCTTGAGCAAGCCCAGGCGAATGGTAAGGATCTTGTCCAAGGATCACTACTTTGACTGACTCAACAGGTGTTAGCTTGAGGGCTTTGAAGAAATGATCAGGTTCAGGCCGAATTCCACTGGGATCAATGGCAAGCGCAGACTGTAAATTGGTTTTTAAATCATTCCAAGCTACGGATTCAAAATAGTCGCCAAGTAGCTTACGCCAATCATCTGGAATATCGTCTTTAGAAAAAGAGTGCATTCAGTTGTGTTCAGTGCGAGGGCTAAGTTCGTATTGCAACGGTATTTGCTTGATATCCAAATACAGAACTCGCTCGTGCTCTAAGTCATCGCGATAGAAAGACAAGCTGTTCTGTTGCCCTTGCTCAAGACTGTTTAAAACCTTATCCCAGCGAGCACTGGTAATGCGCTGTCCATTGATGTTGGCCAGTAAGTCTCCAGGGGCTAAGCCTGCAGCTTGTGCTGCGCCGCCATCCAAAACGTGGCTGACTTTAAGCCAGCCATTCGCATCGGTATGGCGCATACCTAGTTGTAATTTAATTTGCTCTAACTTGGATTGGTTTTTAACCTGTAAGGAGACTAATTTGGAGGAAATCCATTTCTGAATAGGAATATCTTCATTGCCAAAAATGTACCGCGCTTTCATATCAATCCAAGTCTTATGAAAACCCTTACCAAGCAGTTGATCAATCAAATCATCGAGTCCATCTTCAGCAATTCCATCTAAAGTTACTCCATGTTTTTGCCATAGTAGACGCATCAGATCATCTAATGAGTGTTTGTTTTTTGAGAACGCACGGATTTGTAAATCTAATCCCAGGGCAAGTAGTGCACCTTTGCCGTAATAACTCACTACAGCATTCGGAGTGTTCTCATCAGCTTGGTAATACTTAGTCCAAGCATCAAATGAACTATCTGCCAGGCTTTGCTTTTGTCTACCGGGCCCACGTAAGATGCCATTCCAGTTATCAGAAACTAATTGCAGATAGGTTTTTAGATTAATACGCTTGCTGCGCAGCAGTTGTAGGTCATCGTAATAACTGGTGAAGCCCTCAAATAACCAGAGCAAGCGTGTATGGTTTCTTTGTGCGAGTTTATAGGGCTGAAATGCCTTGGGTTGAATGCGCTTCACAAGCCATGCATGAAAGTATTCATGACTGCATAGACCAAGAAACTCTCGATACGCGGTTTCATCTAAGGGAGTATTGCTTTGTGGAATCTGGTCGCGTCGACAGAGTAATGCTGTGCTGTTGCGGTGCTCAAGGCCGCCATAGCCATTGAGAACTGCATTCACTAAAAAGAGGTAGCTATCGAAAGGCGCCTGTTTAGATTTGGGCTCAAAGAGATTGATCGTAGAAGTACATATTGCTTGTAGGTCATTTGCCAGTCTCTTAACATCTACTGGATGAATGCATCCTTGAATCGACATGCTATGTGGCGTGCCGTTCGATTTCCATTGCACGGTTTGAAACTCACCCATCGCAATCGGATGATCAATGAAGTCATCGTAATTTTGCGCAAGATAAAAACCAAAGCCACGTACATCTGTTTTGGCTGATCTCAGACTGGTTTGAACCGACCAATGCTCTGCGAATGCGGCATCTGGGGGCACAATCGCTAAAGAGCATGGCACATGCTCTTGCCCAGCTACGCCTAGACATAGACTGGTTGCGTTGAAAAAAGCACGTTCAGTATCCAGGTATGCCGCGCGAACCGATGAGTCGAAGGCATACACCGTAGTCATAACATCAACAGCACCTTGGGTTTTTGGTAAACGCCATTGATCGTTATCAATTCTTTCGAGTGCTAAAGGTTTCTTGGTATTTCCTGCATCGTAAGCCTGGATCGTTTCAATATGTTTAGCAAAGTCTCGAATTAAATAGCTACCTGGAATCCAGGTAGGCATGTGAAGTATCTGTCCATCGGGATCAGGCTTGGCGATATGCAGTTTTACTTTGTAACGATGACCATGAAGGTCTGCTGGCCAAACGGTGTATTGAATTGCTGGTAGGTCTGCTGAGTTCATGATATTTATTTCAGCGAGCTAAATTTCTTTTCAATATCGGCGATCTGTACTGCGCCTGGGAAACGGCTGCCATCTAGGAAAAATAAAGTAGGGGTCCCGGTGATGCCATAGGTTTTTGCAAACGCCATATTCTTATCCAATGGAGTGGCGCAATCGCTTTTGCCATTGGGGGCAATGCCATTGATCATCCAGTCAATATAAGACTTATAGGGATCTGCGGAACACCAAATTTGTTTCGACTTTTGTGCTGAGTCAGGTGAAAGAATAGGAATGAGGTAGGTATAGATAGTGACATTATCTAATTGCTGTAGAGATTTCTCGAGGCGCTTACAGTAGCCGCAATTGGGGTCAGAGAAGACTGCTAGTTGGCGACTACCATTGCCACGAACGTTTTTAATTGCATTGGCAGGAGATAGGTCTGTCCACTTAATACGATTTAAATCAGTTTGTCTTTGCTCAGTAATATTTTTACCGCTAGCTAGTTCAATGATTTCGCCTTGGATGAGATATTTGCCGGAGGTATCGGTATAAAAGAGGTCATTACCAACCAATACTTCATATAAACCAGATACTGGAGCCGGAATAACACTTTTGACTTTGACATTGGACCCCAGTTTTTTCTGTATTTCAGTTTTGATTTGTTGTTCAGTTTGCGCATGAGCCCAGCCTGAGCTAATCAGTACTGTACAGATCACCGCAAATGCAGATAAACATTTATTCAAAATCGATTTCTCCTAAAGCGCGTTCAATTAAGCGCTGTTTAATAAAGTGACTTTTATTCACTAGCCCAAGACCCCAGTTACGCAACTGCCGTTCTGTACCACTAGTGGCTGAAAACAATTTTTTCAGTTTATCGGTAACCCATAAAAGAGCACTGGTATCCCCCTGGCGTTGACGTTCATAGCGACGCAGAAGCACAAGATCACTTGGCGAGCGGAATGATTCTCGTTTGCCAAGGATGTTGAGCAATACGACAACATCACGTAATCCTAAATTCAAGCCCTGGCCCGCAAGTGGATGCATTACGTGGGCTGCATCACCAATCAAGGCAACTTTAGGTGCCCCCTCTGGACCGATAAAGCGTTTTGCCCGAATTTTTCTGAGAGGGAATGCAGCAGGAACAGAATTTAGTGTGAGCTCACCGAGCTGCTTAGTAATGGCGCCATGGGCGATTGATGTAAATTGCTCTTGCCATGCGGATCGGTCGAACTGCAATAGTTTGGCAGCGTGTTCTGGTGAGGTTGACCAAACCATCGATACTTGCTTATTGGGTAATGGCAGCATGGCAACAATATCACCACCAGGTAAAAACCATTGAAAGGCAGTTTCTAAATGCGGGTAAGTACATAACCAATTTGCCACCACGGCACTTTGTGAATAACTCTCTTCGCTTGCATTAATACCCAGCATAGAGCGAATTGGAGAGTTGGCACCATCAGCAGCTACAACTAGTTGCGTACGTATGGAGCCAGCATTCTTTAAATGGAGTGTTACGCCATCAATATCAATATCCATTTTTTCTAGAGTGTCGCTAATGCGCTCTAATTTATTTTGAAAACGAGAGGCTTGATCAAGCGTATGTTCGATGAGATCTGATTCACCAATCCATGCGAGTTGAGGAGTACCAGCTTCAAATGCAGAAAGATGAAGTTGATCATTTTTTTCTCCGCGGTCACCATAAATCCGCATGTCACGTACTGCTTGCAGGCGACTATGGTCAAGAGCATCCCAAATTTGTAGGTGAGCGAGCAATTTTTGTGTGCTGGGTGAAAAAGCATAGATACGCTGACCCCATTGAGGACCTTGGGGGCCTGGAGCTGACTGCCCTAGGTCTGGGGCGATTTCAATGGTTTGTAGGCCAAGCTGGGCTAAGCCTAGGGCGCAAGCCTTACCCACTATACCTCCGCCAACCACCACCACATCCGCAGTGCGGATTTTTGCGGAATGGACGTGGGATTTGGAAGGGGAATTTTGATGAACTTCTGACATAACTCGATGATATCGAAACAAGCCCCTTTACAATATGCCCATGTCTTTGAAATGTGGCATCGTCGGCCTGCCTAACGTCGGCAAATCTACCCTCTTTAATGCGCTTACCAAGGCTGGAATCGCAGCAGAAAACTATCCTTTCTGCACGATTGAGCCCAATGTTGGTGTAGTTGAGGTTCCTGACCCTCGTTTAGCTGCTTTAGCGCAAATTGTGAGTCCTGAGCGCATCTTGCCGGCTACAGTTGAATTTGTGGATATTGCGGGACTGGTGGCTGGGGCTTCTAAAGGTGAAGGCCTAGGAAACCAATTCTTGGCCAATATCCGAGAAACCGATGCTATTACCCATGTCGTGCGTTGCTTTGAAGATGCCAATGTGATTCACGTTGCTGGCAAGATTGATCCAATTGCAGATATTGGCGTGATCGATACCGAGTTAGCTTTATCTGATTTGGCAACGGTTGAGAAAACACTCAATCGCTCAAGTAAGGCTGCTAAATCAGGTAATGATAAGGAAGCCGCTGCTTTGGTAGCAGTGCTAACTAAAGTGCAAGCCCATTTAGATTTGGCATTACCAGTACGCAGCTTAAATTTGAGTGATGAAGAGCAGCTTTTAATTAAGCCTATGTGTTTGATTACGGCTAAGCCAGCAATGTATGTGGCTAACGTAAAAGAAGATGGGTTTACCAACAACCCGCATCTTGAGGCAGTCAAGCAACACGCTGCAAAAGAAAAGGCACCAGTAGTTGCAGTGTGCGCAGCGATTGAAGCTGAGATTGCAGACTTAGATGATGCAGATAAGACAGAATTTTTAACAGACTTAGGTATGGAAGAGCCTGGCTTGGATCGTGTGATTCGCGCTGGGTATGCATTGCTTGGTTTGCAGACTTACTTCACTGCTGGTGTGAAAGAGGTCCGTGCCTGGACCATTCATCAAGGTGATACTGCTCCTCAGGCTGCTGGTGTCATTCATACGGATTTTGAGCGCGGCTTTATTCGTGCACAGACTATTTCTTATGATGACTTCATTCAGTTTAAAGGTGAAGCTGGTGCTAAAGAGGCTGGCAAAATGCGCGCTGAAGGTAAGGAATATGTTGTTAAAGATGGTGATGTATTGAACTTCTTGTTTAATGTCTAAGCTAATTTAAGCTAGCCAATAAAAAAGCCCTTCGAGAAGGGCTTTTTTATTGAGCGATTATTTTGCTCAAGCAGATTTCACGGCTTTCTCTAAGCATTTAGACATCTCTTCATAGCGCTTCAGTGCCAGTTTACCTGGAACAACTTCTTTTTTACGCCCATCAGCATTAGATGTGAGCTTGACATATCCCATTACGCTGAGATTCTTGAGGCGGCCATGTAAGGTTGCTTGCGAGCCTAATTCATCAAGAGAAATTAAATCTCCCACCAAAATGACTTGTTTTAAGTCTGCGGCACGAATTACTTTGTCCAGTAAGCGCTCCTCGATATGGTCGAGCTTTTTACCTGGATTCATCCGATCTAAAGCATCAATCAGGTTTAAAAAGCGTAAATAGGAGGGAGACTTCAATGTTGACATGGTTACTTATCGTGAGTTTTTGTGGCTGATATTAGCCTTGGGGTTAACAAGATTATAAGTTTTGAAGCCTGTTTCTACAATCAAAATTCATTATAGAGTCATCCATAATCGATGGTATGTTCAAAATCCTAGCAATAGTACCGGCAACCCCCTTTGCTTTAGTCCTGAGCGCCCTGTCCTATGCTTTACTTTTTTTCACTAATGCTTGGTTAACCCATGATTTAGTGTTTGGTTTGGGCGTTAATTGGATCTTCTTGCCGGCTGGCTTGCGCTTATTTCTGACGCTGATTTTCGGTTTGCCTGGTGCGCTTGGCATCGTGCTCGCCTCATTTTTCATTAGTTATTTTGGTGAGTTTGGCCAAAATTTGTCTGTGTGTATTGGCGTTGCCCTAGTTTCAGGCTTTGCCCCTTATCTAGCTAAGGTCTTTGTGCTGAAGAATGTCCAGCTTCAACCAGACTTAAGTGATTTGAGCTTACAAAAGCTCATGATTTGTATCTTGGCATACGCTTTATTTAGCGCTGGTGCTCATCAGCTGTGGTTCTCAACACAGGGACTCGAAAATGCAGGAACGTTCAATAATTTCTTGGTGATGTTTATTGGCGATGTAGTTGGTTCATTACTGCTAGTAGCCCTCATTAAATATGGGCTAGATGTACTGAAGCGAACTAAGAGAATAGATCGCTAAGTGCGACGCCGGGATCATCGGCACGCATAAATGCCTCACCTACCAAGAAGGCGTTGATATGGTGATTACGCATTAATTGAACATCGGTGCGACTTAATATTCCCGACTCAGTTACCAGGATCTTGTCATTTGGAACCATAGATAACAAAGATAGCGTGGTTTGCAAAGTCACCTCAAAAGTCTTAAGGTTGCGATTATTAATTCCAAGTAGAGGGGTTTTTAACTCCAGAGCTTGTTCTAACTCTGCTGCGTTATGCACTTCAACCAAGATATCCAAACCTAGATCGTGAGCACAAGCCTCTAGTTCTTTCATTTGATTGAGACCCAGGCAGGCCACAATTAATAGGATAGCATCCGCACCAATGGCACGTGCTTCATAGACTTGATAAGGGTCTATCGTGAAATCTTTACGAAGCACTGGAATACTACAAGCTGTACGAGCAGCTTTTAAATAGTCATTACAGCCCTGAAAGTAGTCGACGTCTGTTAGCACGGACAAACATGCTGCGCCATGTTGTGCATAGGAGCGAGCGATTTCTGCGGGATTGAAATTAGCGCGCAAAATGCCTTTACTGGGGCTTGCTTTTTTGATCTCTGTAATGACACCAGCTTTGCCAACAGTAATTTTGTCTGCAATCGAGCGAATAAATCCACGCGGCTTTAAAAGGCTATCTTGATTATTGGTTTGTGCAATCTCACATTGATTTGCCAAAGAGATTTTCTGAAGATTGCTGGCAATCTCCATCTTTTTAGTAGCAACAATTTTTTCGAGAATATCGCTCATGAATCATCAATTATTGAGATTGGGTTGCCGTTACAAATGCGTCGAGTTTTTTGCGAGCTGCTCCCGAAGCAATTGCCGCCTTGGCCATTGCAAGTCCAGTGGCGATATCTTTGGCTACTCCAGCAACATACAGCGTGGCGCCTGCATTGAGGCAGACGATATCGCTGGCAGCGCCTGGTTTGTTATCGATTACCTCTAAAACAATTTTTTCAGATTCTTCCGCATTACCGACTTTAAAGCTATTGGATAGGGCGATATTGAGACCAAAATCTTTTGGATGAATTTCGTATTCACGAACTACACCATCTTTAAGTTCACCAACCAGGGTCGGGCCTTCCAAAGAGATTTCATCCAGACCATCACGTCCATAGACTACTAGAGCATGTTCCATACCAAGAGCTTGCAGAACGCGAGCCTGAATGCCAACTAAATCCGGATGGAATACGCCCATCAAAATACGTTTCGCATCAGCAGGATTGGTGAGTGGGCCTAAGATATTGAAAATCGTTCGCACACCCAATTGCTTACGAATGGGCACAACATTTTTCATGGCGGGGTGATGGTTGGGAGCAAACATAAAGCCAGCGCCAACCGTTGCAATGCATTTAGCAACTTGTTCAGCAGAAAGGGCCAAGTTCACGCCTAATGCCTCCAGAACATCAGCGCTGCCAGATTTACTACTCACGCTACGATTACCGTGTTTGGCTATTTTTGCTCCTGCAGCTGCAGCGACAAACATCGCTGCAGTAGAGATATTGAATGTATGTGCACCATCGCCACCTGTACCAACGACATCAACTAGGTGACTTCGATCTTCTACGTGCACTGCAGTAGCAAACTCTCGCATGACTTTAGCGGCCGCTGCAATTTCTCCAACAGTCTCTTTTTTAGTGCGCAGGGCAACCAATAGGCCAGCCACTAACTCTGGTGACATTTCACCGCTCATGATGAGTCGCATCATGGCCGTCATCTCATCGTGAGAAAGTTCACGATGTTCAATGCAGCGCTGGAGTGCTTCTTGAGGGGTAATTGACATGGCGCTTTTACTTATTGAGTAAAAAATTCTTGAGCAGGGCATGGCCATGCTCAGACAAAATAGATTCAGGATGAAATTGCACGCCTTCAACTGCGAGTTCGCGATGACGCACACCCATGATTTCGCCATCTGAAGAAGTTGCTGTTACCTCTAATACTGCTGGTAAAGAACTTTTCTCAATGGCTAGTGAGTGATAGCGCGTGACTTTAAATGGGTTGGGTAGGTTTTTGAAAACTCCAACCCCAGTGTGATGTATAGAGTCAGTCTTACCGTGCATCACCTTTTGGGCGCGAATCACTTTGCCGCCAAAAGCCTCGCCAATTGCCTGATGACCGAGGCAGACACCCAAAATAGGAATCTGACCAGCATAGCGTTGAATGGTCGCCACAGAGATGCCAGCTTCTGCTGGACTGCAAGGGCCAGGAGATATACAAATCCGTGCAGGCTTGAGTTTTGCAATATCCTCAACGGCAATTTCATCATTACGAAACACTTTCACCTCTTCGCCAAGCTCTGCAAAATACTGCACCAGGTTATAGGTGAAGGAATCATAGTTATCAATCATGAGGAGCATCGAGTCCTCCTTGTACTAATTCAGCTGCAGTTAATACTGCACGTGCTTTTGCCTCAGTTTCTTTCCATTCAGCAGTTGGGTCGGAGTCAGCTACAACACCGGCACCGGCTTGAGAGTGAAGCATGCCATCTTTGATTACTCCAGTACGAATGGCAATAGCTACATCCATATCACCAGAGAAGGAGAGGTAGCCAACTGCGCCACCATAAACACCCCGTTTCACAATTTCCATCTCATCAATAATTTCCATGGCACGAATTTTTGGGGCGCCTGATAAGGTTCCAGCTGGAAAGGTCGCACGTAGCACGTCCATATTGCTCATATTATCGAGCAGATTGCCCTCTACTGAGCTGACAATATGTTGTACATGGGAGTACTTTTCAATCGACATGGAATCGGTTACCTTGACTGTTCCGGTTTTAGCAATGCGACCCACATCATTGCGAGCAAGATCGATCAGCATGACGTGCTCTGCAATTTCCTTAGGATCTGCCAATAATTCTTTTGCCAAGCGCTCATCCTCTTGGGCATTAGCACCACGTGGGCGTGTGCCGGCAAGCGGACGAATCGTCACAATTTTTTCAGCAGCACGCTTTTCTTGTCGTACTAGGATTTCTGGAGAAGAGCCTACGATTTGCATATCGCCAAAATCATAGAAATACATGTAAGGCGATGGATTTAAGGAGCGCAACGCCCGGTAGAGAGCTAAGGGAGACTCGGTAAATGGTTTGCTAATACGTTGCCCTATCACTACCTGCATACAGTCACCAGCCAAAATATAGTCTTTGGTTTTGCGAACTGCATTCTCGAAATCTGCAGCCTTGAATTTACGAATTAATTCAGTTTTATTGCTTGGCAAAGAAGCTGGCATGTTGACTGGTTTACCAAGGCAAGCAAGTAAATCTTTCAAGCGGTTCTGGGCAGTATCAAAGCCATCAGCAATGCTTGGATCTGCATAGACAATCAAGTAAATTTTTCCAGCTACGTTATCAATCACTGCTAACTCTTCGGTTAGCATCAACTGAATATCGGGCACTCCTAATTCATCAGGTAATTGATGTTTAGCCAAGCGTGCTTCGATATAGCGCACAGTGTCATAGCCAAAATATCCAGCAAGCCCACCGCAAAAACGGGGTAGACCAGGTTGAACGGCAACTTTAAAGCGCTTGAAATAATGATCAACAAATTCAAGTGGGTTATCAGTATTGCTTTCCACTACTTTGTTGTTGGTAAGCACTTCATTGATAGGAGTAGATGGTGTGCCTACTGTCCTAATGATGGTCTTGGCGGGGAGTCCAATAAAGGAAAAGCGGCCGAAGCGCTCACCGCCTAAAACAGACTCTAAAAGATAGGTATTTTTCGTGCCAAATGCCTGGCTCAACTTGACGTATAGCGAGAGTGGAGTTTCTAAGTCAGCCAATACCTCTTTGACAAGAGGAATACGATTGAAACCCTGTTTCGCTAGGGCATTAAATTCTTCGCGCAGCATTAGACGTTTCCTAACTTCCCTAATTCTGCATGCATTGCTGTAATAACTTGTGCGTAATCTGGTTTTCCAAAAATTGCAGAGCCGGCCACAAAAGTATCTGCTCCTGCTTTTGCAACTTGCGCAATGTTATCGACTTTAATTCCGCCATCTACCTCTAGGCGAATATGACGACCAGTCTCAGCTTGATAGCGATCTAAGAGCGCACGCACCTGAGTAATTTTATTGAGCGTATTAGGAATAAAGGATTGACCGCCGAAACCAGGGTTAACAGACATGAGTAATACCAAGTCTAGTAAATCCAAGGTGTGATCTAAATGATCCAGTGGAGTTGCTGGATTTAGTACTAATCCAGCTTGGCAACCTTGATCACGAATGAGATTGAGTGTTCGATTAACGTGAGGGCTTGCCTCTGGATGAAAGCTAATCAGATTGGCGCCAGCTTTTGCAAAATCTGGGACGATACGATCTACGGGCTCAACCATGAGATGAACATCGATCATCGCAGGTTTGCCATTTTTATTTGCATGAGGGCGAATTGCTTCGCACACAAGAGGGCCAATCGTGAGATTGGGCACGTAATGGTTATCCATCACGTCAAAGTGAATCCAGTCAGCACCCGCAGCTAAAACATCTTGAACTTCTTTGCCTAGGCAGGCAAAGTCAGCCGACAAAATAGAGGGGGCAATCAAGAATTGACGATTCGATGATGTTTTTTGGCTTTCCATCCCTAGATTCTAGCTTGCAGTTGGCCTCAGGATGGAGCAGAATTCGAGCATGAATCCCCATGAAATTAGTATTACGGTCAAAGCCCAGTATCTTCCTGAGCAATCTGACCCTGATAACCGCCAATTTGCCTTCGCTTATACGGTCACGATCCGCAATACGGGGTCAGCCAGTATTCAGCTGATTGCGCGCCATTGGTACATTACTGACGGTGATAACGACGTCCAGGAGGTAAAAGGGCTTGGTGTAGTTGGCCAGCAGCCCCTTTTGCGCTCAGGTGAGCATTTTGAGTACACCAGTTGGGCTACCTTGCCCACCCCAGCAGGAACGATGAGGGGAGAGTACTTTTGCATCTCGGAGGAGGCTGATTTTTTTCAGGCACCCATTCCGGAATTTGCCTTAGTGATGCCTCGAACCCTGCATTAAGGCAATTTTTTGACTATTTTTTGCCCTTACCAGTCCATAGGACAATAAAAAGCAAAAGCCCTAAAGCAATAGCACCCTCAAGCACAAAGAGCAGCATTGGGAATTCATCGAGTAAATTGGCAATCATGATTTATAAATTTCAGTTCCTGCAAAGGATATCAACGCAAACTATTTTGGCTAGTGTATTCGCTATTCTCTTAGCAAGCTTGATTGTTGGATGTTCTACTCCCCCTACTCGCGGTACAGGATCTCGCTCAAGTAGTTCTGGTGCAGCACCTACTTCTTTTAGTTCACCGATTGCAAGCTTTAGTGCAGTTTCATGGCAAGCCTTGCCAGGTTGGCAAGATGATGATCTTAGTCAGGCATGGCCTGCTTGGTTAAAAAGTTGTGATGCCTTACGTAAGCGCAATAGCGAGATCAACTGGCGCAATGTTTGTACACAAGCTAACGCTGTATCAAGTCGAGATACACAAGCAATTCGACGTTACTTTGAAAGTAACTTTCAGGCATATGAAATTCGTAATAGTGCAGGTAGTGAATCGGGCTTGATTACAGGGTATTACGAGCCTGTGATGAATGGCTCTCAAACCCGCACCAGCACTTACAATGTACCTTTATATGGTTATCCAAATGCATGGCGTAAATCAAAGTCCAATCCAGGTCCAGCACGAGCAGAACTGATCAGTTCAGGAGTGTTACAAGGCTCAGAAATTGCTTGGGTACAAGATCCCGTTGCAGCAGCATTTATGCAAATTCAGGGCTCCGGAAAAATTCGCTTACAAGATGGTCGTGTGCTTCGTTTAGGATTTGCCGGTACAAATGATCAACCGTTCAAATCCTTTGCTCAGTGGTTATTAGATCGCAAAGAAATTACGCGCGGTGAAGCAAGCATGCAAGGGATTTCTCAATGGGCAAAACGCAATCCAGAGCGCATCAACGAGATGCTCAATGCCAATCCCCGTTTTGTCTTCTTTAAAGAATTACCGGGCAATGTTGCTGCAGATTTAGGTCCAAATGGCGCCTTAGGCGTACCCTTAACTGCGGAGCGCAGTATTGCGATTGATTTACAGGCAATGCCTTTGGGAGCCCCAGTATTTTTGGCTGCTACCAAACCGATGAGCTCTGAGTCCTTGCAAAAATTAGTGATGGCTCAAGATACTGGTAAAGCCATTGTGGGTGGAGTCAGAGCAGACTACTATTGGGGTTCAGGTGATGCTGCCGGCGAGATGGCGGGCCGCATGAAACAAAATGGCAAGCTGTGGTTATTGTTGCCACGTTAATTACATACTAGAAAGAAATCGATGAGCTATAAAACAATTTTGACTGAAGTTGATGGCAAAGTTGCCACCATTACTTTGAATCGCCCAGAAGTTCTTAATGCACTCAACGATCAATTGATGGATGAGCTCGGCGCAGCATTACTTGCATTCGATGCAGATGACAATATTGGTTGCATCATCGTCACTGGGAGTGAAAAAGCTTTTGCTGCAGGTGCCGATATCGCGGCAATGGCAAAGCGGAATTTGCAAGATGTGTATCGTCACAATTTTATTTCTCGTAATTGGGAGCATATGCAAAAGGTTCGCAAGCCCGTGATTGCAGCAGTTTCTGGTTATGCCTTAGGTGGCGGTTGCGAATTGGCGATGATGTGCGACACCATTATGGCTGCCGACAATGCTAAGTTCGCTCAACCAGAAATTAAATTGGGAATCATCCCAGGCGCTGGAGGTACACAGCGCTTACCTCGCGCAGTGTCAAAGGCCAAAGCGATGGATTTAGCTTTGACTGGCCGCATGATGGATGCGGCAGAGGCTGAGCGCGCAGGCTTGGTGGCGCGTGTATTTCCTCAAGCGGAATTACTGAAAGAGGTTAAAGCGATCGCTAAAGGTATCGCAGATATGCCTTTACTGACCGCAATGATGGTGAAAGAGAGTATCAACACAGCCTATGAGACTACGCTCTCAGAAGGTATCCATTTTGAGCGCCGCTTATTTCATACTTGTTTTGCAACCAATGATCAAAAAGAAGGCATGGCTGCATTTGTGGAAAAGCGTCCAGCAAAATTTACTAACTCTTAATGCAGACTTAGTTTTTTTCGAGGTAGCGTTGAGCTAATTTGACCCAATAGCTCACGCCTACTGGAATCAAAGAGTCGTTGAAGTCATAAGAGGGATTGTGCAGATGGCAAGGCCCCATGCCATGACCGACAGAGCGATGATCGCCATCGCCATTACCCAAGAATACATAGCAACCTGGTTTTTCTAGGAGCATGAAGGCAAAATCTTCGGCACCCATAGTAGGGTCAATGGAAGTGTTGACATGTTGCTTACCTACTACCTCGCCCATGACTTCGCTCGCAAAGAGCACTTCATTGTCATGATTAATGAGTGGTGGATAGTTCCTTAAGAAAGAGATCTCTGCTTGGCAATCAAATGCACTAGCAACACTGTGTGCAATCTCTCGGAGACGTCGCTCCATTAAATCGAGCACTTCAAGCGTAAAGGTGCGAACGGTGCCGCCGATAAAGGCGCTATCAGGAATCACATTACTAGTTTCTCCAGCATGAAACTGGGTAACCGATAACACTGCAGCATCTACAGGACGCTTATTGCGGGTGATGATGCTTTGTAAGGCAAGTACAACTTGTGCGCCAGTTAGCACTGGATCAGCACTATTGTGTGGCAATGCTGCATGACCACCTTTACCTTTGATCGTAATTTCAAAGGCGTTGCTTGAAGCCATCATGGGGCCTGGAGTAACGCCAAAATGACCTTCTGCTAAACCTGGCCAATTGTGTAAACCAAAGACAGCATCACATGGAAATTCTTTGAAGAGTCCATCTTGAATCATTTCGCGAGCACCAGCACCACCTTCTTCAGCCGGTTGGAAGATAAAGATAACAGTGCCTTTGAAATCACGATGATTAGATAGATATTGCGCAGCGCCTAATAGCATTGCGGTATGACCATCATGACCGCAGGCATGCATCTTGCCGGGGTTGCGCGAGGTATGCGCAAAGGTATTGTGTTCCTGTAGCGGCAGTGCATCCATATCTGCACGTAAACCAATCATCTTGCCTGGGCCTAAATCCCCATCGAGACGTCCGACAACACCGGTTTTACCCATACCGCGATGAACAGTGATGCCCCAGCTCGACAGCGCTTGGGCAACTAAATCTGCGGTGCGATTTTCTTCGAAACGCAATTCAGGATGAGCATGAATATTGCGTCGAATTTCTTGTATAGCTTCTGCAGAATTGATGATTTCTGGTAGTAAATGCATCCCTTCATCTTATCTGAAAGTCCCGTCAGTTGCATCTTAGGGGGTAACCCAGGGTACCTTACAGCGATGGAAGCTCGATGTGCTTTGCAGCAAAAGTAAGCGCCTCAATTGAATAAGGACTGTTATTCGCCTTGCAGAGTTCGGGCGGTAGCGTTGGAATAAGACCTAAAAAAGGTGCAGTGATTCTTGATTGCAGTGCTTGAATATTCTCATGAAGGAAAGACATTTCGCTTGATAAGGTATTGGCAATCCACCCTGTAATTTGGAGTTCTCGGGCTTTCATTGCTTCGATTGTGAGTAGGGCGTGATTGATGCAACCTAGCTTCATGCCCACTACTAGGATGAGGGGTAAATTCATCTTTTGGCCAACAGCGCTTAAATTTTCGTGATCATTTAGTGGCACTAAAAAGCCACCCGCACCCTCAACAATGATGCAATCAGCCTGGTTTTGTAGGCGAACGTACGCTTGCATAATTTTTTCTACATCTAAGTGCTGACCATTTTTTGCAGCAACCAGATGGGGTGCCGCTGGGGTATCTAATACATAAGTAGATAAATCGAGCTCTCCTGGCAAGAGGTTTGATGCAATACGCAAAGTCTCTAAATCTTCATTGAAAACAATACCATCCATATTTTGATAGGTACCAGCAGCAACAGGTTTAAAGCCGATCGTTTTTTTACCTGCTGCACGTAGTTTCAAAATCAGCGCTCCGCTGACTAAAGTTTTACCAACTTCAGTGTCGGTGCCAACAATAATGAGTCCTGTGGTTTTAGTCATGAGGATATCTTGCCACTAACATTGCGTTCAATCACTTTCAAAGTGCTAATGAGTTTTTGTAAATCATCAACACTATGGTTCGCAGAAAAAGTGATCCTTAAACGTGCGCTACCAACTGGAACGGTAGGTGGGCGGATTGCCGGAATCCAATAGCCTACTTCGTCTAGCTGTTTGGCAGCTTCCAGTGCATTAGCATTGCTGCCAAGGACGATGGGCTGAATGGGTGTACAAGATGATGTTTTTACCCATGTATCAAACACCATTTCTTCTTGCCAGATTTTGATTAGCCGATAGAGATGAGTGCGGCGTTTGTTACCTTCATCACCCTCAATGATTTCCAGGCTTTTTAATAAAGCGTGCGCTATTGCCGGCGGTGTGGCAGTGCTGTAGATGTAGGGGCGCCCTTTTTGCACTAGCCATTCAATCAAGGATTCGTGTGCGCAAATAAAAGCACCACTCACGCCAGCAGCCTTTCCTAGTGTGCCAATGTAAACAATACGATCTGAATAAATCTGCTCTTGCTCCAAAATCCCATGACCCTGTTTGCCCAATACTCCAAAGCCATGTGCATCGTCAATTAGCAGGATCGCATCATGTTCTGAAGCAATATTTAATAGTGGTTGAACAGGCGCTATATCACCATCCATACTAAAGACGCCATCAGTCACAATGAGCTTTAGCGGTCGACGATCTTTTTTGAGTTGCTCCGTCAAAGTCTCAAGATTAGTGTGGTCAAACAGGAAGACATTAGCCTTAGTTTGTGCGCTGGCTAAATGAACACCATCAATGAGTGAGGCGTGATTGAGTTTTGCTGAGTAAATACTGGCATTGCTATGTGGGGCTAGTCTGGCTAAACCTGTAACCGCAGTGAGATTGGCAAGATAGCCCGTACTAAAGAACAGGGCGCGTACCTGTGCAATGTGCTGACTCTGAAAAGTAGCTAATTTTTTCTCGAGCAAGTCATGTGCAATGCTGTGGCCGCTAATTAAATGAGAGGCGCCGCTACCAACCCCATATTTACTGGCACCTTTTGCTAGTGCATCAATCAAATCCGGGTGATTTGCTAGTCCAAGATAATCGTTGCTACAGAAAGTTTTGAGTTGGCGGTTATCGACAGTGGCTTCAACATCACAAGGTGACGCAGTCATTCGCAATTTGCGTTTTAAGAGCTGAGAGTCCAATTCCGTAACTTGTTCCTCGGCAAGTTTGAGGGCGCTAAATGACTTATTCATGCCAAAGTTTTTTCAAGCGCATACTGAACAGAATTGCCCATCTGTATACATTCTTCAGTGCTGAGGATATAGGGCGGCATAACATAAATCGTATTGGCAATAGGTCTAATGAGCATACCTTCAGAAAGACTCTTGGAAAACATTTCACGAGGAAAGGCACTTGCATCTTTAAGATATTCTGTGCGTACATCAAACGCTAAAATCATACCTTGTTGACGTAAGTGCTCAATACGTGAATCAGTCTTAGCCCATATGAAAGCATTAGCTAAATCATGGGAACGCATTTGGTTCTTCTCTAGAACTTTTTCGGATTCAAAAATTTCTAAACAGGCTAGGGCTGCTGCACAGGCTAATGGGTTGCCAGTATAAGAGTGGGAATGTAAAAAACCATATTGAGTTTGATCACTATAAAAGGCACTATAAATCCGCTCTGTCGTCATGCATAGAGAGAGTGGTAAATAGCCGCCACTAATCCCTTTTGAGAGCGTTAAAAAATCTGGCCAAATACCAGCATGTTCACAGGCGAAAAATGTGCCAGTACGCCCACACCCAACAGCAATTTCATCGGCAATGAGATGAATATCGTAGCGATCACATAGAGCCCTGACAAGGCGCAGATACTCCGGCGAATGCATCGCCATTTGTCCAGCACATTGCACCAAAGGTTCAACGATGATTGCGGCAATATGTTCATGCTCGGCTGCAAAAAGTTTTTCTAGTTCTTGCGCGGCTTGCTGGGCAATATCTTCTGGTCTTTCCCCTGATTTCGCTTTGCGTGCATCCGGCGAACTTACGGTAAAAACATCTTGCAATAATGACCCATAGGCTTGACGAAAAATAGCAACATCTGTCACTGCGAGTGCGCCTAGTGTTTCTCCGTGGTAACCGTTCTGAAGACAAACAAATTTTTTCTTCTGAGGTTTGTGATTAAGTTGCCAATAGTGGTGACTCATTTTTAAGGCAATCTCAACTGCAGATGCGCCATCAGAGGCATAAAAAATATGACCTAAATTACCAGCTGTTAGCGCAGACAGTTTTTCAGAAAGCTCAACTACTGGTGGATGTGTGAAGCCAGCCAGCATGACATGCTCAATCTTTTTAAGTTGATTGATGATGGCTTGATTGATATGTGGATTGGAGTGACCAAATAAATTAGTCCACCAAGAACTAATGCAATCGAGCAAAGCGTTCCCTTGCTCGTCATACAGCCACGGTCCCTTGCCTTTGGTAATAGCAATGAGCGGGAAAGACTCGTGATGCTTCATCTGAGTACAGGGGTGCCAAACGGCAGCCAGGCTGCGATCAACAAGGGCGAGTTGATTTAAATCAGAAATAACCTTCATGTTTGATATTTGAACACTAGTTTTTCCAAATTCCGGGCTGTATCTGTTATGTTTATGGCTTGAGTTGACCTATTTTTCTGGAATTTGCCCATGTTGGACACCCAAACCGCTGAAAAGCCCCTTACCCACTTTAAATCGAAGGCTGATTTATCTCAGCAATCGGCCGTGGAGGCCTCTGGCGCATGGACGGTAGCCCAGATTGAGGCTTTATTTGCCCTGCCTTTCAATGATTTGATGGCCCAGGCCCAGGAAATTCACCGCTTAAGCTTTCCAGAGGGCGATGTGGAATTGGCGACTTTGTTGTCGATTAAGACTGGCGGCTGCCCTGAGGACTGTAGTTATTGCCCGCAAGCTGCGCGTTATGACACCGATGTGAAGGCTGAGAAGTTACTCGGTTTAGAAGAGGTTCTTGAGGCTGCCAAAGCTGCCAAAGCTGCTGGCTCGAATCGTTTTTGTATGGGTGCAGCATGGCGTGAACCCAAAGATCGCGATATTGAAAAAGTGACTGCCATGATTAAAGGCGTTAAAGCCTTAGGTCTAGAGACCTGTGCAACTTTAGGTATGTTGGAGGCTGGGCAAGCACAAGCATTACAAGAGGCTGGACTAGATTTTTATAACCATAACTTAGATACCAGTGAAGATTTTTATCGCTCCGTTATTTCTACTAGGGGTTATCAAGATCGCTTAGACACACTTTCTAATGTACGCGCTGCAGGAATGTCTGTTTGCTGCGGCGGAATTGTCGGTATGGGTGAATCACGTCAACAACGCGCCGCTTTCTTGGCGCGCTTGGCTAACTTAAATCCCTATCCAGAGTCTGTGCCAATTAATCATTTGGTGCCAGTTGCAGGCACTCCATTGGCTGATCAAAAGCCATTAGATCCCATTGAATTTGTCAGAACGATTGCGGTAGCGCGAATTACGATGCCTAAAGCAAGGGTGCGTCTATCGGCTGGCCGCCAAGAGTTGGGAAGAGCAGTTCAAGCCATGTGTTTTATGGCTGGAGCCAACTCTATTTTCTATGGTGAGCAACTACTCACTACCGGTAACCCCGAGGCAGAACAAGACCGTGAGCTCTTGGCTGAATTAGGTCTGAAGACCAAACAAAGTTGTAAAACTGAAGTTTTAGTCTAAATTTTTTGGTATGTCTGTAATAGATCAATTCATTCTTGAGTTCGATACTGCACTGCGTTCAGTCGTCGGTGGAGCAAATGCAGGGCGACCAACGCCGGGTTCTGAAGTTGGCGCAAATAATGCGCTAGATGCTGCACAACGTCAGCATGCTGCCGGACTCATGCGCATCAACCATGTTGGTGAAGTTTGTGCACAAGCTTTGTATCAATCGCAAAAATTAGTTGCGCGAGATCCAAAAATTCAAGCGATGCTTGAGCACTCTGGACAAGAAGAGATGGATCACTTAGCGTGGTGTGAGCATCGTCTAAAAGAACTTGGTTCACACACTAGTTATCTCAATCCATTTTGGTATGCAGGATCTTTTGCAATTGGCTTAGCAGCCGGTTTAGCAGGTGATAAGTGGAGCTTAGGTTTTGTTGCTGAAACTGAAAAGCAAGTCGAGCATCATTTAGAAAGCCATCTCAAAAAATTACCAGAAGAAGATCATCGCTCGCGCGCGATTGTTGATCAAATGCGCATTGATGAAAATGAACATGGTCAGGCTGCAGTGCAAGCAGGCGGAGCTGAATTACCGGAACCCGTTCAAAAAATAATGCAGCTAATGTCAAAAGTCATGACAACAACTGCTTACAAAATTTAAATTGAATTACTAGATTTCATTAAAAAATGATTTCTGAATTAATTTCGATCTATTTTTAAAGCAGCACTGTTTTTAATTACAGTATATTTATTCATTAACTAACCTAATAGCTAAGACCTATTCTTAAGTATATTTTCCAAGCCATTGTTTCAAGTAGCTATTTTATTATCAGTATTTTATCAACACACGACGCTAAGTGTTTGTAAACACTAGAGAATTTCCCAAAAAAATACCTAAAAAGACTTGACCCTCTTATGCTGATCCTCTAAAGTGGGAGGAAGTGTGAAAAAGTGGGGAAAATGGTGTTTCAAGGTGCTTCAGCTCTCAATTTGGATGCAAAAGGTCGGATGTCTATCCCGGCCAAGCATCGTGACGCCTTGTTAATGCAGGGCGAGGGTCGAATTACGCTCACAAAACACCCTGATGGATGCCTACTGCTTTTCCCAAGACCCGAGTGGGAAACCTTTCGAGCGCGAGTGGCGCAATTACCCATGGACGCGCATTGGTGGCGCAGAATTTTTCTTGGTAATGCTGCTGAAATAGATTTGGACGGTGCTGGTCGAGTTCTGGTGAGTCCGGAATTACGCGCAGCTGCAGGAATTGAAAAAGAAGTGATCTTGCTTGGTATGGGTAGTCACTTGGAGTTGTGGGATGCAGCTACATACGCTGCAAAAGAACAGGCTGCGATTGCTCAAGGCATGCCTGAAGCACTCAAGCAATTTAATTTTTGATGACAGGGTGCTATGAACATAACTCATCGCCCAGTGTTACTGGCCGAGGCGGTGACGGCGCTAATCAGTGGTCCGCTCATTCAAGAAAAAAGTACAGCAAAAAATATTTTGGTAATCGATGGAACGTTTGGGCGTGGAGGCCATACACAGGCCCTGCTCAAACAGCTCGGACCTACTGTGCGTATGATTTCTTTCGACAAGGATTTGGATGCGATTGCTGTAGCAAAACAAATCAACGATCCGCGCTTAACCATTGTGCACGACAGTTTTGCGCAGATGGATCAATATGCGGAAGCAGAATCAGTCGATGGCATTTTGTTGGATCTGGGAATCAGCTCACCACAAGTAGACGAGGCGCATCGGGGCTTTTCTTTTCGCCGCGAGGGTCCACTCGATATGCGCATGAATACCGATCAAGGCTTGACAGCTGCAGAGTGGTTAGAGCAGGCGCCGCAGGAGGAAATCACACACGTGATTAAGACTTACGGAGAAGAGCGTTTTGCATATCAAATCGCAAAAGCTATTGTGGCTAAGCGAGAAGAGGGGCTGTCACCAAAAACGACTACACAATTAGCAAATCTTGTTGCCAGCGTAGTACGTACCCGTGAAGCCGGACAAGATCCCGCTACTAGAACATTCCAAGCTTTAAGAATATTGATAAATCGTGAGCTAGAGGATTTAGAGCTTGGCTTGCAAGCAGCGCTGAAGTTGCTCAAGCCGGGAGCAAGACTAGCAGTGATTAGCTTCCATTCTCTTGAAGACCGCATAGTGAAGCAGTTTATGCAGGCTCATGCCAAGGTGGAGATTCCTCGTGGATTGCCTGTACGTGATAAAGATTTGCCACAAAGTGTGCTAGAGATTATTGCCCGGGTAAAACCAAGTGATATGGAGATTTCTGAGAACCCGCGAGCACGCTCAGCCATTATGCGAGTAGCAGAAAAGCGTATGGGAGCGTTAGCATGAATCGCGCTACTTTGACTTTACTGGCATTACTCTTGATCTGTGCCTTATCGCTAGTGGCAGCTCAGCAGCGCGCACGTAAGTTATTTATTGCCCAAGAGCGCGCACAAATTGAAGAGCGCAAGTTAAATCAAGAATGGCTGCGCTTGGAATATGAGCAACGTAATTTATCGAAATCTGCGCGGATTCGCGATGTAGCCCGTAATCAATTACGCATGATGCCAATCTCTCCTGAGCGTACTTTGTACTTAAAGGAGGCGCAATGAGGCCGGTTGGTTTCTCTACCACGCCAAATTTAGTTTTGCGCTTGCCAATGTGGCGCTCGCGCTTGATGCTCTTTCTCTTGTTCTTCGTATTCATGATGCTATTGCTGCGTGCATTTTGGATTCAGGGTCCGGGCAATGCGTTTTATGAAGCAAAGGGAGTTAGAGGAACGCAACGCGAGTTGGAGTTACCAGCAAGTCGTGGAAAAATTTTAGATCGCAATGGTCAGGTCATTGCTACTAGTTTGGAAGCTAAATCGGTGATCGCTTATAACGATACGGTACCCGATGATCTAGCAACCGATAAAGTACAGAAGCTCGCTAGTCTTCTGCAAATGAGTGAATCTGAGTTGCGCAAAAAACTCAAAGAAGATCGCAAGCAGATTTTCTTGAAACGCCAAGTTGATCCTGCAGTTGCACAGCAAATTAAGTTGTTAGAAATTCCTGGCATTGGTTTGAATAATGAATACCGTCGCTTCTATCCAGAAGGCGAGGCGATGGCACATGTCGTTGGCTTTACAAACGTTGAGGATCGTGGCCAAGAGGGTATGGAACTTTCTAAAGAGAAAGAGCTAGCAGGTCATCCCGGGCAAAGACGTGTTGTGGTCGATCGCCTTGGTCGAGTAGTGGAAGACGTAGCGATATTGCAGTTACCGCAAAACGGTAAAGATCTCAATCTTTCGATTGATAGCAAGATTCAGTATTTGGCATATAACGCAGTGAAAAGTGCTGTAGAACAGCATCATGCTAAAGCCGGTGGTGCGGTGGTGCTTGATACGCAAACCGGTGAGATCTTGGCATTAGCAAATTACCCAAGTTACAACCCGAACGATCGTAAATATTTAACTGGCGAGCAATTGCGTAATCGTGTATTGACTGATACGTTCGAGCCTGGTTCGACGATGAAGCCTTTAACCATTTCTATTGCGCTGGAAAAGGGAGCTGTTGCACCAAATACCAATATGGTGATTGGGGCTAAGTACTTAGTAGGCCCTAAGCCGATCACGGATACTCACCCTTATGGAAATTTAACGGTTGCTGAGGTAATTCAAAAATCGAGCAATATTGGTACAGCAAAAATTGCAATGAATAATCTCTCTCCAGAAGAGATGTGGGATTTCTATACCGCTGTTGGCTTAGGACAAGCACCAAAAATTGGCTTCCCTGGAGCGGTTGCTGGAACTGTGCATCCGTTTAAAAAATGGATGCCTACTGATCAGGCCCGTATTGCATTTGGTTATGGAATTTCAGCCTCTCTTTTTCAGGTGGCACGTGCTTACACAGTATTCGCGCGCGATGGCGAGTTAGTGCCGCTCACCATTGAGCGCAGCCCAGAATTTAAACCCGGATCACGGGTGATTTCAGCAAAGACTGCAATCGAAATGCGCAGCATGCTCGAGACCGTAACTGAACCTGGCGGCACTGCAGTAAAAGCTCAGGCCGAGGGCTATCGAGTGGGCGGCAAGACAGGTACTGCGCATAAATTGGTAGGCAAGGGATACGGTAATTCGTATCGCGCCTATTTCGCTGGTCTTGCTCCGATTAGCGCACCTCGAATTGTTGTTGCAGTCATGATTGACGAGCCTACCGGTGGTAGTCACTATGGTGGTGATGTTGCTGCACCAGTCTTCTCGACGATTGTTGGGGAGACGCTGCGTACTTTAAATGTCTTGCCTGATAACAAGGTAAAGCAAATGGTATTGCAAGATCGGACTCCTGAAGAGATTCGCACTGCAAATGTACAAGCTCAACCCGTGGTTCTAAAAAGATGAGGGTGGCATTGAATATAGAGCCCAATCACTTGATTGACCACTTGCACAGCCTAGCGAATCGCTCTGCTAAGGTAAGTGCCGACAGTCGCCAGATTCAGTCTGGCGATATCTTTTTTGCTTACCCTGTTGGACACGGCAATGCATTACGAGATGGACGTCAGTTTATTGATGCTGCATTGGAAGCTGGCGCTGTAGCGGTGGTCTTTGATCCTGCTGGATCTGGTGCTCAATATTTAGATCATCCCCAGTGTTTTGCAGTTAAAAATCTGGCCTCTCACGTAGGTGAGCTTTGTGCGCAGTGGTATGAGTATCCAAGTAAGCAACTCAATATCATTGGTGTCACCGGTACTAATGGTAAGACTAGTATTACCCAGTGGTTAGCACAAGCACTTGATCAGTCTAATCATCGTACAGCAGTACTTGGCACTCTTGGAACAGGATTTCCTGGCGCACTGAAGCAAACTGGGTACACCACACCTGACGCTCCAAAGCTTCAAACTCAGTTAAAAGAATTGCGCGATGCCGGTGCAAAGTCTGTCGCAATGGAAGTTTCATCACATGCTTTAGATCAGGACCGGGTTGGGGGTACGCAGTTTAATTGCGCAGTATTTACTAATCTGACGCAAGATCATTTGGATTATCACGGCAGCATGACTGACTATGCTGAAGCTAAAGCCAAGTTATTTCAGCAGACAGGATTAGAGCATGCTGTCATTAATTTAGACGACACGTTTGGACGTGAATTAGCAATGAAGCTTTTGGCTAAAGATACTATCAAAGTATGGGCATACGCCTTGAGTCAAAAGGCCTTTACTGGATTTGAAAAATTTGGTACTCGTCTGCAGCGGGTGTATGCAAAAGATACTGTATTAAATGGCGCTGGATATGACTCACTTTTTACTTATGAAGGAGTTGCTGCCAATACACTGCACATACCACTTCTTGGTGAGTTCAATGTTAGTAATGCGCTAGCTGTTTGGACCGTCTTGCTAACACAAGGCTTCAATAGCGATCAGGCAAGCAAACGCGTGAGCCAATTGCAACCTGTACTGGGTCGGATGGAGTTGATTACATTCAATAAGCATCAAAAGTCTGAAGGGCTTTTAGTGGTTGTGGATTACGCCCATACACCAGATGCCTTAGAAAAAACATTACAGACCTTACGTCCAATTGCCGAACAACGCAGCGGAAAAATATGGTGCGTATTTGGTTGTGGTGGTGATCGTGATGTTGGCAAGCGCCCTCAAATGGGTGCCGTAGCAGAAAAGTTGGCTGACCAGATCATTATTACTAGCGATAATCCCCGTTCTGAGGCGCCAGAAGCCATTATGACGATGATCCGGAGCGGTATCGCGCAGGAGCATACCAATGTGCAGATGATTGGTGATCGTGCAGCAGCAATTATGGCCGCTGTTCGCAATGCTGATGCAAAAGATATCGTATTAGTAGCCGGCAAAGGTCATGAGACTTCACAAGAAATCAATGGCAAAAAATTTGATTTTTCAGATCAAGAGCATATTCGCTTAGCTGCTGGGGGTGCTGCTTGATATCAATCATGGCAACGCTCGCACAGGTGCACGCACTTTTACCAGGCAGTAGTTTGATCAATGTCTCCGTAGAAAATGCACACAAAATAAACATCACACGGGTTGGTTCAGATAGTCGCCAAATCAATCCAGGCGAATTATTTATTGCATTAGCAGGTGAACGTTTTGATGCACATGATTTTTTAGGAGATGTTGCAAAAGCAGGAGCAGTTGCAGTATTAATTAGCAATCAGGATAAGTGCCCCGCAGATTTACCAGCGCTTTGTGTTGCTGATACTCGTATCGGCTTGGGTGATTTAGCTAAGGCGTGGCGCGCAAAACACTTGATTCCATTGGCTTTAGTGACGGGTAGCAATGGAAAGACCACTGTAAAAGAGATGATTGCCTCCATCTTTAAGGCGGCTGTAGGTGAGCAACATACACTGGTTACAAAAGGTAATCTGAATAATGAGATTGGCTTACCACTTACTCTGTTAAAGCTGAGTTCCTCAGATCGTTTAGCAGTAGTTGAGCTTGGCATGAACCACCCAGGCGAGACCGCTCAGTTAGCTGCGATTGCACAAGCTAGTATTGCGTTAATCAATAACGCACAGCGTGAACATCAAGAGTTTATGGCCACCGTAGCGGCCGTAGCAGAAGAGCATTCTGATGCTATTCGTGCTTTACCAAAAGACGGTGTGGCCGTATACCCAGCAGATTCTGAATTTACGGATGTTTGGCGTCAGGCTGCTAATGGTCGTAAGGTGATTGATTTTGTGTTGCTGTCTGGGCAAGTCAACATACCTGCAGCAGTCACAGGGCGTTTATTAAATAACGGCCGCGTAGAGGTAAAAACAGAGTTAGGTTCAGTTGAAGTGCAGTTAAATACTTTGGGTAGCCATAATGTTCGCAATGCATTGGCTGCGAGTGCTGTTGCTATTGCTGCCGGAGTCAAGCTTGAAAAAATTCAAGCGGGCCTTGAAATGTTTGTGCCTGTCAATGGCCGTATGCAGGCAAAAAATATCGATCCAAATCACACATTGATTGACGATAGCTATAACGCTAATCCAGATTCTGTCAGAGCTGCAATCGATGCATTAAAGCAATCTGGTAATACCTCTTGGTTAATTTTGGGGGATATGGGCGAAGTGGGCAATCAGGGCCCTGAGTTCCATCGTGAAGTCGGTGCATATGCTGCTGAGCAGGGTGTATCGAAATTATTCGCACTAGGCGAGCAGTGTCAATTTGCAATCCAAGGATTTAACGATGCCAAGAAGAGTGGCATACCCACCGCTAGTGCAAAACATTTTTCAGAGATGGATAGTTTGATTGTTCAGTTACGTGATGCTTTGCATTCTCAGTCATCAGGCAGCAATCAACATTTAAATATTTTGGTTAAAGGTTCACGTTTTATGCGCATGGAGCGTGTAGTGCAAGCCTTGTTAGAGGAGGCTAAAACATGCTCTTAATTTTGGCGCAATGGTTGCAAGATGATTTTGGATTTTTGCGAGTCTTTAACTACATCACTTTTAGAGCGGTGATGGCTACTGTAACTGCGCTATTGATTGGTCTTGCTGCTGGCCCTTGGGTTATTCGTAAGCTCAGCGCTTTAAAAATGGGGCAGGCAGTTCGTACTGATGGACCACAAACCCATTTAGTGAAATCCGGCACACCAACGATGGGTGGTGTATTAATTCTGATTGGTATTTTTGTTTCTTGTATGTTGTGGGCAGATTTAAGTAATCGCTTTATCTGGATTGTGATGATCGTCACTTTTGGATTTGGCATGATTGGTTGGGTAGATGACTATCGTAAGGTTGCCCACAGAGATCCCAAAGGAATGGCATCTAGAGAAAAATTTCTTTGGCAAACTTTGATTGGCTTATTTGCCGCTATCTATCTAGCGTTCTCTGTTTCTGAAATTAATAACCTCAAAGTACTACAGCTCTTTTATGAATGGTTAAAGAGTGGCTTTGCATTGGATCTGCCTGCAAAAACTAATTTGCTCTTACCGTTTATTAAAGAGGTGAGCTATCCCTTGGGAATGATGGGCTTCATCATTCTGAGTTACTTAGTGATTGTTGGTAGTAGCAATGCAGTTAACTTGACTGATGGGCTTGATGGTCTAGTCATCATGCCGGTGATTTTGGTTGGTGCTGCGTTGGGTGCTTTTGCATACGTGATGGGTAATGCAATTTACGCCAAATATCTGCTTTTTCCCTATATTCCTGGCGCTGGCGAATTAATGATCTTTTGCGGCGCAATGGGTGGTGCAGGCTTAGCGTTCCTTTGGTACAACACGCATCCTGCCCAAGTATTTATGGGTGATGTAGGTGCTTTAGCTTTAGGTGGAGCGCTTGGAACGATTGCTGTGATTGTGCGCCAAGAAATTGTGCTGTTTGTGATGGGCGGAATCTTTGTTGCCGAGACTGTTTCAGTCATGTTGCAAGTCTTCTGGTTCAAGTTCACTAAAAAACATTTTGGCGAAGGTCGTCGTATTTTCCGAATGGCGCCATTGCATCACCACTTTGAATTAGGTGGCTGGAAAGAAACTCAAGTGGTCGTACGTTTTTGGATTATTACGATCTTGTTAGTGTTAATTGGTTTATCAAGTTTGAAACTACGGTGAGCCAAAGAGTCAATATGCTGAATATCGAAAATACCTTTGCTAATCCCGAATTGATAGCGGACACCAGCTACCAAGCCCCTAAACGATTTTTGATTATGGGTCTGGGAGAGTCTGGTTTGGCTATGGCGAAGTGGTGCTTACGAAATGGCGCTAATGTGCGCTTAGTCGATACACGTGATCAATCTAAATTCTCTGAGCGGCAAAATGCCTGGCTTGATGAATTGAAGTTTGCCGGCCTGAAGGATCTGCACTTTGGAGCACTCAGTGATGATTTATTGCTAGATATTGATGTCATTGGTATTAGCCCAGGTTTATCGCCACTACAAGAGCCAATTGAATCTTTCTTAGTAAAAGCCAGAAAAGCCAGAGTAGATGTTTGGAGTGAGATTGAATTCTTTTCTCGTGCAATCGCTGCTTTAAGTCGTATGGCCCAAGCCAGTGAGTCTAGTTATACGGCAGCAGTATTAGCCATTACAGGCACGAATGGCAAAACGACTACTACTGCATTGACTGGTCAGCTGTGCGAGCGCGCTGGTAAAAAAATTGCAGTTGCAGGAAACATTAGTCCTGCTGCCTTAGATAAATTAATGGGCTGTCTCGATGAGGCTGATCAGCTAGAAGATATGCCAGATATTTGGGTGCTCGAGTTATCGAGTTTCCAGCTGGTTTATACACACACCTTGAATCCAAATGCAGCAGCAGTTCTCAATATTACTCAGGATCATTTAGATTGGCATGGTGATATGCAAGCTTATGCTGATGCCAAAGGCAAAATATTTGGCACAGATTCAGTTTGCATCTTAAATCGTGACGATGCTCTAGTGATGGGTCTACTCTCAGACGAGCAAAAAGCAGAAAAAGCTATTGTGACATTCGGTTCGGGTCGCCCTAATGAGCAAGGCGCTTTTGGTATCGAGCATGATTTACGCGCTGGTGGAATTGATTGGTTAGTTTGGGCTGAAGTAGATGAAGATCTTGAGCCAAAACCAAAACGTCGCCGTAAAGCTGTTGTTGAAGAGGATGAGCCACTTCGTATGAAGCGCTTAATTCCGGCAGACGCGCTGCGTATTCGTGGGCGACACAATGCCCTCAATGCATTAGCAGCATTGGCTTTAGCCAGAGCTGCTCATTTACCCATGAATGTTCTATTACATGGCTTACGCGATTATCACGGTGAACCTCATCGCGTTCAGAGCATCGCCATCATCAATGATGTGGAATATGTAGATGACAGTAAGGGCACTAATGTTGGTGCAACAGTTGCAGCTCTTAATGGTTTAGGTGGCAATGAGGGTGGCAAGAAAATTTGGTTGATTGCTGGCGGCGATGGCAAAGGTCAAGATTTCAGTCCATTGCGTGAGCCTGCACTCCGATTTGTGAAGGGTGTGTTCTTGATTGGTAAGGACGGCGCGCTCATTGGTGAGGCTTTAGGCAAAGAAGTTTCTTGGACGTTTAGCGGCGATTTGCAGACGGCAGTTCAAGCTGCTGCCCAACAAGCTCAGTCTGGTGACTTGGTTTTACTCTCACCAGCTTGTGCAAGTTTTGATCAGTTCCGAGATTACATTGCACGTGCGCAAGCATTTGCTGCTGAAGTTGAGGAGTTAGGAATGCGTTTCGAAGGAGTTCAGGCATGAATTTAAAAGAAAAACTGTTTCCTGAAAGTCGCTTGGGGCTTGATCGCTTCTGGAATTTTTCTAGGGGCGGTATTGATAACTTCCGTAGCGGCTTAAGAGATGCTGTATCAGGTGTTGAGCAAACCCGTTCGAGGATGATGGAATACGACCAATTATTGGTCTGGGCAGTTTTATCGTTAGCTTTAATTGGCTTAGTTATGGTGTATTCAGCATCAATCACTTTGGCTGATGGTCCTAAGTATGCAAATTACAGCAGCAATTTCTTTTTAATTCGCCATATGATTTCTTTAGCGATTGCGGTTGGAGTGGGCATCTGGGTATTTAAGATTCCAACCAAAGCTTGGGATCGTTACTCTCCAGTAATATTCGGTTTCACAGTGTTATTACTGATTGCCGTTTTAATCCCTGGTCTTGGTAAAGGTGTAAATGGCGCTAAGCGCTGGATCCCATTAGGCCTCATGAATTTCCAGCCCTCTGAATTAATGAAATTTGCTGCAGTGATTTTTGCGGCTAGTTATACGGTTCAGCGCCAAGAATATCTCCATTCATTTGTAAAGGGGATGTTACCTATGGGGATTGCTGTCGCATTGGTTGGCGGTCTTTTGATGGCCGAGCCAGATATGGGCGCTTTTGTGGTTGTCGCTTTGATTGCTTTTGGCATTCTCTTTTTGGGTGGGATTAATGCTAAGTTATTTGGTGGCTTGATTGCAGTCGGTCTCATGAGTGGTGCAACCATGATTGCACTCTCCCCATTTCGTCGTGGTCGCATGCTAGCCTTTATGGATCCTTGGCAAGTTGATAACGCAGCCAATAAAGGGTATCAGTTAACCCATTCACTGATGGCTTTTGGACGCGGTGAATGGTTTGGAACAGGGCTTGGCGGCAGTGTAGAAAAACTCCATTACTTGCCTGAGGCACACACCGACTTCATCATGGCCGTGATTGGCGAAGAGCTGGGTTTTGTTGGTGTAGTTGTCATGATCTTCTTGTTTTATTGGATTGTGCGTCGGGCATTCATGATTGGTCGCACTGCTTTGCAGCTAGACCGCAGTTTTGCTGGTTTAGCAGCCAAAGGTGTTGCGATTTGGATTGGTTGGCAAGCCTTCATCAATATGGGCGTCAACCTAGGCTTATTGCCAACCAAAGGCTTGACCTTACCGTTAGTCAGCTACGGTGGATCTGGAATTTTGATGAACGCAGTAGCAATTGCCATGCTGCTACGAATTGATTATGAGAATCGCATCTTGATGCGTGGAGGGAAGCTGTGACAAGACCCTCTATTCTGGTGATGGCCGGTGGTACTGGTGGGCATATTTTCCCAGGACTAGCCGTCGCTGAATACTTAAGGATCTGCGGTTGGAATGTGTCGTGGTTGGGCAACCAAAGCGGTATGGAGTATCGCCTCGTGAAGTCCTGTGACTTCCCATTTGAAGCGGTTGAGTTTGGTGGTCTTCGCGGTAAGGGCTTAAAAGCTAAATTGATGCTACCAATTAATTTGATGCGTGCATGCGCTCAAAGCTGGAAGATTATGCGTCGCTTAAAACCCAGCGTTGTTTTAGGCATGGGCGGTTATATTACTTTCCCAGGCGGCTTAGTTACTAAGTTATTAAAGTGTCCGCTGGTATTGCATGAGGCGAATTCAGTAGCTGGTAGTGCAAACCGCGCTTTGGCCAAGATTGCGATGCGTATCTTAACTGGCTTTCCGAATACGATGGCGCTTGCCGAGTGGGTGGGCAATCCGATTCGAGAAGAATTTGATCATTTACCTGCACCAGCACTGCGTTACGAACAGCGTCAAGGTCCACTATCTATTTTGGTGGTGGGTGGTAGCTTAGGCGCTGCAGCTCTAAATGAAAATATTCCTGCAGCATTAGCCCTCATTCCCAAAGACGCTCGTCCAAAAGTAATTCATCAAGCTGGCGATAAACATTTGGCAGATTTACAAAAACGCTATGCAGACTTAGGGCTTGAGGCTGATGTACGTGCCTTTATTGACGATATGCCAGCAGCTTACGGGCAGGCAGATTTAGTGATCTGCCGCTCTGGTGCCATGACTGTCTCCGAGTTAGCAGCTTGCGGGGTTGCTTCCTGCTTAATTCCCTTTCCATTTGCGATTGATGATCATCAAACATCAAATGCCCAGTTTTTATCAGATGCTGATGCTGCCATACTTTTGCCTCAACCATCTTTGAATCCCCAGGATCTGGCTTTGATGATTCAGAATTTAAGCCGTACTGATTTAAAAGAGATGGCATTGCGTGCGCATGCTTTATCTAAACCACATGCAACTCAGCGGGTCGCTGAAGTTTGCGCTGATTGTGCAGGGGTGGGCGTATGAAGCATATCGTTCAGCAAATTCATTTCATTGGCATTGGTGGCGCAGGTATGAGCGGCATCGCCGAGGTTCTCTTGAACCTGGGATATCAAGTATCTGGTTCAGACTTATCCGAGAGTGCAACAACTAAGCGCCTGAAGGAATTGGGCGCTGTAATTCATATTGGGCATGATCCAAAAAATATTGGTACTGCTGAGGCGGTCGTGATTTCTACTGCAGTAGCTGGCAATAATCCTGAAGTACTCGCTGCTCGTGCAGCAAAGATTCCAGTAATTCAACGTGCGGTAATGCTTGGTGAGCTAATGCGCTTAAAGCAGGGTATTGCCATTGCTGGTACACATGGCAAGACGACTACTACGAGCTTGGTTGCCTCAGTATTGGCTGAGGGTGGCTTAGACCCTACTTTTGTTATCGGCGGCAAACTGAATTCTGCGGGTGCTAATGCACGTCTTGGCCGTGGCGATTTTATTGTGGTTGAAGCAGATGAATCCGATGCTTCTTTCTTGCAGCTCTTTCCCGCAATGGAAGTAGTGACCAATATCGATGCTGATCATATGGACACCTATCAGCATGATATGGCGCGGTTAAAGCAAGCCTTTGTGCAGTTTATTCAGCGTATGCCTTTTTATGGCGTGGCTGTTTTATGTATCGATGATGCCAATGTAAGAGACATTATTCCTTTTGTATCTCAGCCTGTGCTGCGTTATGGAGTTTCGGATGATGCAGATATCCGTGCGAGTAATGTGCGTGCTGATGGAACTCGTATGCACTTTACCGTTGAGCGTCGTACTGTGCGCAGACATGGTAATAAGCCCGGTCCTTTAAATATCACACTCAATTTGCCAGGCTTGCACAATGTCCGGAATGCCTTGGCTGCAATTGGTATTGCAACCGAATTAGGTGTTGGTGATGAGGCAATTACTAAAGCCCTTTCTGAATTTAGTGGCGTAGGCCGTCGCTTCCAGCGCTATGGTGATCTTCCGCTGGCCTCTGGTGGCAGCTTCACGCTAATCGATGACTACGGACATCATCCGGTAGAGATGGCTGCAACCTTAGCTGCTGCAAGGGGCGCATACCCTGGTCGTCGCTTGGTGCTGGCATTCCAGCCACATCGCTATACAAGAACACGCGATTGTTTTGGTGAGTTTGTGCAAGTGCTCAGAAATTTTGATGCTTTGGTATTGACCGAGGTGTATCCCGCTGGTGAAGCAAAAATTCCAGGGGCTGATAGTAAGTCTTTGATGAAGGCAGCACTTGCAGAAGATAAACAATCAAGCGCTAAGTTAGGCAGTGCGGTGCTTGCTCCAACCATTGCTGAGATGCCAGAAAAATTAAGCCAAGTGCTTAAAGACGGCGATGTCTTAATTACGATGGGTGCAGGCTCAATTTCCGCTTTACCTCATGCCTTAGCGGAGGCAAAGCATGTCTAAGCAGAGCACAAATTTGGGCTTATGGGGCGAGCGCGTTAAAACGCATTTATCTAACCTTGATGTGAAGTCGCTTGGGCGTGTTGGCGTTTTATTGGGCGGGCGTTCTGGTGAGCGTGAAATTTCACTCATGTCAGGTAATGGTGTTTTAGAAGCACTTCTGTCTAAAGGTGTGGATGCCCATGGCTTTGATCCAGGCGTACGCTGTCCAACGGAAATTGCTAAAGAAAAATTTGATCGCGTCTTTATATCCCTGCATGGTCGTTATGGTGAGGATGGCACGATTCAAGGTTTATTAGAATTATTAGATTTGCCTTATACCGGTAGCGGTGTTTTGGCCTCTGCTCTGTCAATTGACAAGATTGCAACTAAACAAATTTGGATTAGTAACGGTCTTTCGACTCCTGAGTTTGAAGAATTAACTGCAAATAGTGATTGGCATGCAGTAGTAAAACATCTAGGCCTGCCATTAATTGTGAAGCCAGCACATGAGGGCTCTTCACTGGGCTTAACCAAGGTGAAATCGGTAGATGAGTTACCAGCCGCTTATCAACTTGCTGCGGGCCTTGATAAAAAAGTGATTGCTGAAACTTGCATTGTTGGAGACGAGTTAACTTGCCCCTTGGTTGGTCAAGGTGAAAGTGCCGAGGCTTTGCCGGTTATTAAGATTATTCCGCCACAAGCCAACTACGATTTTCATAATAAATATTTTTCCGACGAGACTCAATATCTCTGTCCAACGGGACTTGCTCCAGAAGTAAATGAGCGCGTTCAAGAATTGGCATTAGCTGCCTATAAAGCTTTGGGTTGTCGTACCTGGGGCCGTGCAGATGTAATGCTGGACCATAAAACAGGTAAACCCTATCTGCTCGAGATGAATACCTCTCCTGGAATGACATCGCATTCATTGGTACCTATGGCAGCTAAAGCTGCGAGCGTGAGTTATGCAGACTTAGTGTTGTGGTTATTAAGCCAAACCCTGCAACAAAAGGGAGGGCATTAAAGCATGACTGCATTCTTGGGCCGCTTTGGTGAAATTTTTACCTCGCTAATGTCACCGCTTTGGAATCATCCAGACCGGATGCAAAAGCTAAGTCGCTTTTTGATGCGCTGTTTTTTGGTGATGTTAGTCATCGGAGTGTTGGTATGGCTAAGTCAGCGTCCAGTGTTTACCTTGAAGCAAGTTCAAGTCGAGCCTGTTGCAGGCCAGACGCTCAAACATGTTAGTAAGTCGCTTGTGAAACAACAAGTTTTAGAAACTGTGCAAGGAAACTTCTTTAGCGTTCGCTTGGAAGATGTAAAGCGGGGATTTGAAAGTATGCCTTGGGTACGTCATGCCAATGTGCGGCGTGTTTGGCCCAATGGTTTGGTTGTCAGTATTGAAGAACAGAAGGCTTTTGGAACATGGGGCGGGTCAGATAGTCACACTTTAATGAATAGCCATGGCGAGTTATTTACAGGTCGAGTATCGGAAGTTAATGACGATGTACGTTTACTCGATTTTTCTGGTCCTGATGATGCAAGTAAAGAAGTGATGAGTTTGTATGAACGAGCAAACAATTGGTTTAAGCCTTGGGGTGCTGAAGTTACTAGTCTTGCACTGACTGAGCGTTATGCATGGCATGTGAAGTTATCCAACGGTATGAAAGTGGAGTTTGGGCGCGATGAAGAGAGTTCTGACAAGAACTTAACGGAAGAACGTGTTGCGCGCCTATTTAAATATTGGCCACAAGTACAAGAGAAGTGGGCAAATCGAGTAGATGCAGTAGATCTTCGTTATGCCAATGGTTTTGCTGTACATCTCGCATCTGCGAGTTTGAAAAAGAATGATGTCGAGGGCAAAAAAAGTGAACAGAAGCAATAAGGAATCAGCATGAGTAAAGATAATCGCGATCTGTTAGTCGGTTTAGATATTGGAACTTCCAAAGTCGTTGCTTTGGTAGCTGAATTAGCGCCCGATGGTCAATTTAATGTTGTGGGTGTTGGTCAAACGGCATCTAAGGGTTTGAAAAAAGGTGTCGTAGTTAATATTGAGGCAACTGTTCAATCTATTCAGAAGGCGCTTGAAGAAGCTGAGGTAATGGCTGACCGCCAAATTGTTCAGGTGTTTACTGGTATTGCCGGTAATCACATTGTGAGCTTTAACTCTAGCGGTATGGTTGCGATTCGCGATAAGGAAGTGGGCTCTGGAGATGTTGAGCGTGTCTTAGAAACAGCCAAAGCAATCAATATTCCAACAGATCAACAGATTTTGCATATCTTGGTTCAAGAATTCATCATCGATGGTCAAGAAGATGTACGTGAACCAATTGGTATGAGTGGTCTACGCTTAGAAGTGAAAGTGCATATCGTGACGGGCGCGGTGAGTGCTGCACAAAATATTGTCAAGTGCGTACGTCGTTGCGGTCTTGAAGTCAATGATCTCATTTTGCAGCCTTTGGCATCTAGTTTGGCAGTGTTGACTGACGATGAAAAAGAGCTTGGCGTGGTTTTAGTCGATATTGGCGGCGGTACTACTGATATCGCGATTTATTGCCAAGGATCTATTCGTCACACGGCAGTAATTCCAATTGCGGGCGATCAGATTACTAACGATATTGCAATGGCATTGCGCACGCCAACCATTGATGCGGAAGACTTAAAGATTGCCCATGGCATTGCGCGTCAAGAAATGGCTGATCCAGTAGCAATGATCGATGTACCTGGCGTGGGTGATCGTGAGCCACGCCCAATGTCTAAGCAGGCTCTGGCTGCAGTGATTGAGCCCCGTGTTGAAGAGTTATTCACTTTAGTACGAGGGGTGGTTCGTGACTCTGGTTATGAAGACATGGTTTCTTCAGGAATTGTATTGACTGGCGGAACTGCTTTGATGCCAGGCATGGTGGAGTTGGCTGAGCAGGTTTTTTTAAGGCCAGCGCGCATTGGCACTCCTGAATATCGTGGCCATCTCCATGAAGTCTTACGCAGCCCTAGATATGCGACCAGCATTGGGTTGTTGATGGAAGGCCAGGCGCAGTTATTGCGCGGTCGTCGAGTTTCTCAATCAGGCGCGTTACAAGGTGTTATTGCGCGCATGAAGGAATGGTTTGCAGGAAATTTTTAAGTTGTTTTTCGTCGTCGTCAATGTAGTCCGTTTTTTACCTAGGAGGGTATATGGAATTTGAAATGTTAGATCAAGAAATCGCTGGCAAGACCATTATTAAAGTGGTTGGTGTCGGTGGCG
Source organism: Betaproteobacteria bacterium (assembly GCA_947453825.1). GTDB lineage: Bacteria > Pseudomonadota > Gammaproteobacteria > Burkholderiales > Burkholderiaceae > Polynucleobacter. Next base: position 3,484 of record CANGHN010000016.1, on the reverse strand, counting down.
CTGGTGGTAATGCTGTCCAGCACATGATTCGTCGCGGTGTTAATGGCGTAGAGTTCATTTGCATGAACACCGATGCTGGCGCATTACAGCGCTCTGAGGCATCTGTGAATTTGCAACTGGGCTCTAGCGGATTAGGTGCAGGTGCTAAACCAGAAATTGGCGCAGCTGCAGCTGAAGAAGCGCGTGCTCGTATTGCAGATACCTTACAAGGTGCTCATATGGTATTCATCACTGCAGGTATGGGTGGTGGTACAGGAACTGGTGCAGCTCCAGTAGTTGCACAAGTTGCAAAAGAAATGGGTATTTTGACCGTTGGCGTTATCAGTAAGCCATTTGACTTTGAGGGGGTTAAGCGCTTGAAAGTGGCTGAGAATGGTGCTACCGAACTCGAGTCTTATGTAGATTCATTGATCGTAGTACTCAATGAAAAACTCTTTGAAGTCATGGGTGAAGATGCTGAGTTTGATAAGGCATTTGCTTGCGCTGATGATGTATTACATAACGCTGTTTCTGGTATTGCAGAAATTATCAATGTACAAGGTTTGATTAACGTTGACTTTGAAGACGTGAAGACCGTGATGGGTGAGCAAGGTAAAGCCATGATGGGAACGGCAACAGTTTCTGGAATGGATCGTGCTCGCTTGGCTGCAGAAGCTGCAGTTGCTTCACCATTACTCGAAGGCGTTGATTTGTCTGGCGCACGCGGTGTCTTAGTCAATATCACAGCTAGTCGTTCATTGAAGTTATCTGAAACTCGTGAAGTCATGGCGGCAATTCGTGGTTATGCCGCTGATGATGCAACTGTAATTTTCGGTACTGTGTATGACGATAGTTTGGGTGATGCATTGCGCGTGACTGTAGTTGCTACCGGTTTGAATAATCCACAAGCACGTCAAAGCCATCAACCTGAAGTAGTTTGGAGACAGGCTACTGGTACTAGCGATGCAATGCCAACCATGGCTGATCTCAATAGCTTCGCTCCTGCTAGTGCATCTGCAGCAATGAGTAAAGTTGGCATGGATTCTGCTTTAAGTACTAGCGCCGGTATGGCATTAACTGGTTCTGGAAGTGCGCCTGCAATGGCCGCACAGCCAGCAAGTAGTGGTGTTGATTACAGCCAATATGATTTGCCACGCGTGTTTCGTAGTTCTCGTGAAGCGACTCCTGCGCCTACTCTAGGAGCAGATAGCTCTCCTCAGGCAAAAACCATGTTGGATAAAGGGGCTGATTATTATGAGATTCCGGCTTTTCTACGGAAGCAAGCAGATTAATTAAAGCTCAATACAATAGATAGTTGCAAAATGCCAGCGCGGCGCCCCTCCGGACGACGAATCCCGCGCTTGCGTTGGCATACTTACTAACAACTACTTATTGGAGATGTCATGATTGCTGTTGGACAAAAACTACCGAACGCTACTCTTTATGAATTTTTTGATGAAGAAAGCGAAGGCTGCTCCTTGGGACCAAACGCTTTTGAAGTTGAGAAGCTTGTAGCGGGCAAAAAAATTGTGATCTTTGCATTGCCTGGTGCATTTACGCCAACTTGCTCTGCAAAACACGTACCTGGATATGTTGAGCACTACGATGCAATTAAAGCAAAGGGTGTTGATGAGATCTGGTGTATTTCTGTAAATGATCCATTTGTGATGGGTGCATGGGGTCGTGATCAAAAGGTTGGCAAAAAGATTCGCATGATGGGCGATGGTTCTGCTGAGTTCACTAAAAAAATGGGTATCGAATTAGATTTAACAGCCCGTGGTTTTGGTGTGCGTTCTGATCGTTACGCTATGATTGTTGAAGATGGTGTTGTTAAATCTTTAGATCGTGAAGCACCAGGAAAGTTTGAAGTAAGCGATGCTGCTTCGATCTTGAAAAAACTGTAATTTTTCGAATACCCCCTGAATTTAAATCTATCATGATGAAGCAACGTACTATTGCCGCGCCGGTGAAAACCGTGGGAATAGGCTTGCACTCTGGTCGTAAGGTAACGATTTCAATTAAGCCTGCGCCAGTCAATTCAGGGGTTCAGTTTGTTCGTGTAGATACTCCAGAGCAGTCGATTGTACCGGCTACAGCCCTTGCTGTATGTGACACGCGGCTTGCTTCAGTTATTCAAAAAGATGGTATTCGTGTTTCGACGGTTGAGCATTTGCTGTCAGCATGTGCTGGTTTAGGTTTGGATAATTTATTGATTGAGCTTGATGGTGAAGAAGTTCCCATCATGGATGGTAGTGCAGCATCATTCTTGTTCTTAATTGAATCTGCTGGTATTGCCGAACAAGATGCCCCTCGTCAATTTTTAGTCATGAAAAAGATGGTAGAGGTTCGTGAGGGCGATAAGCTTGCGCGCCTAGAACCTTTCTTTGGATTTAAGTTAGATTTCACCATTGACTTTAAACATCCGGCAGTAGATAAAACTGGTCAACGCTTCATTGTCGATTTTGCTGAACATGCATATCGCAGTGAAATTGGCCGCGCTCGCACCTTTGGTTTTGCGCACGAGGTTGAGGCCTTACGTGAGATGGGCTTAGCGCGTGGCGGTAGCTTGGATAACGCGATCGTTTTAGATGAGCACCGTATTTTGAATAATGAAGAACTTCGTTATGAAGATGAATTTGTGCGCCACAAAATTTTGGACGCGATTGGTGATTTATATTTAGTGGGCCATCCGATTGTGGGCGCTTATGTTGCCGAGAAATCAGGTCATGCCTTAAACAATGCGCTGTTGCGTAAGCTTTTGGAAGATCCAAGTGCTTATGAAATGAGTTCTTTCTCAGAAAATAAGGCCCCTAGCGCCTATTCCCAAGAAAATCAGCCACTCTTTTTCTAAAGAGGCGCATTTCTTATTTCGGCTTATTTTTCAGTAAAGCTTCAACCGCCTTACGTAGATCAGAATCTGGCGCTAATTTTTCCAAGAGGCCTTGCCAAGATTTTTTGGCGTTGTCATTGAGTCCTTTGGGTTTTTCCTGCTTGGGAATATCTGCCCGAGGCTTGATTTCCCATGCTGAATTGCTGGGTTTTATGCGTACTTTAATGGCGCTGCAATGCAGACCAATATTCGACAACTCATTGATTAAACTAGGTAAAATCTGCTGTAAACGGCTTGCAATGCTGGCGCTGCCCACCAGTAGGAAAAGCTCATTCTGAGTTCCTGAGCGCCATCCAGCTTCAATTTTTGGGCTTAAGTGGCCAAGATCTAGCCTGGCTAAGGCTAGCCCTAAGCTTGCTTTGAGCTTAGCCAGATCTTCGGTTTTAGCCAAAATCCCCCCAAGACCATTGGAATCACGTAGGTAGTCAAGCCAGTCTTGGGCTGTTTGCTTACGAGTGGGTTTGGGGGCAAAGTTCATAAAAAATGGGGTTGCGGGTGATAAACTCAAGGACTTAATTTTCTTCAATATCCCATGGTAATCGGTCTTCTTAAAACCCTGGTCGGCAGTCGTAACGACCGCCTCTTAAAACAGTATCGCAAAGTCGTTGCCAAGGT
>CANGHN010000015.1 GCA_947453825.1 Betaproteobacteria bacterium | reverse complement strand
CTTCACTACTGGACCTTCGTAGATCTTTCCTACTTCAGCTTCAGCAGTAATACCTTCGATGCGCGCTTTTGCTTCAGCCATACCTTCGGCAGAAGTAGAGGCAATTGTTACAGTACCGTCATCTTTAATATCGATGCTGCAACCAGTTTCTTTAGTCAATGCTTGGATAGTTGCGCCGCCCTTACCGATGACTTCACGAATCTTGTCTGGATGAATCTTGAAAGAAACCATACGTGGAGCATGAGCTGACAATTCTGTACGAACTGAACCCATTGCTTCTTGCATTTTGCTCAAGATATGCAAACGACCTTCTTTAGCTTGCGCTAAAGCGACTTGCATAATTTCTTTAGTAATACCTTGAACCTTAATGTCCATCTGAAGTGCGGTAATACCATTTGCAGTACCTGCAACTTTGAAGTCCATATCACCTAGGTGATCTTCGTCACCCAAGATATCGGTCAAAACAGCAAAACGATTGCCGTCGAGGATCAAGCCCATCGCTACACCGGCAACGTGCGCTTTTACTGGAACACCAGCATCCATCATTGCTAAGCAACCACCGCAAACAGAAGCCATGGATGAAGAGCCATTGGACTCAGTGATCTCTGAAACAACACGAATACTGTATGCAAAGTCTTCTGGGCTTGGCAATACTGGAATCAATGCACGCTTAGCCAAACGACCGTGACCAATTTCACGACGCTTAGGGCTACCTACACGACCTGTTTCGCCAGTAGCGAACGGAGGCATGTTGTAGTGGAACATAAAGCGATCACGGTACTCGCCTTCGAGTGCGTCGATGATTTGTTCATCGCGTGCAGTACCCAAGGTAGCAACCACGAGAGCCTGTGTTTCACCGCGAGTGAATAATGCAGAACCGTGTGTTCGTGGCAATACTCCGTTACGAATTTCAATCGGACGAACAGTGCGTGTATCGCGACCATCAATACGTGGCTCACCATTCAAAATCTGGCTACGAACAATCTTCGCCTCGATTTCAAACATGATGTCGCTTACTGCAACAGCATCAACATCACCTTCTTCAGCTAATTTAGCTAAAACTGTTTTGGAGATTTCTTTGAGCTTGTCTGAACGTGCGCCCTTTTGACGAATTTGATAAGCCTCACGCAAAGGCGCTTCAGCCAATGCACTAACCTTAGCAATAAATGGCTCATCTTTAGGAGCAGCAGTCCAATCCCACTCTGGCTTACCAGCCTCTTTTACTAATTCGTTGATAGCGTTAATAGCAGTTTGCATTTGGTCATGACCATATACAACAGCGCCCAACATCACTTCTTCAGAAAGTTGATTTGCTTCTGACTCCACCATCAATACAGCAGCTTGCGTTCCAGCAACGATCAAATCTAACTCACTAGTAGCCTGCTCTGTGTGAGTTGGATTCAATAAGTATTGACCATTAGCGTAACCAACACGAGCTGCGCCAACTGGACCGGCAAATGGAATGCCAGAAATTGCCAAGGCTGCAGATGCAGCAATCAATGCAGGGATATCCGCTGGGACGTCTGGATTAATAGACAACACATGCACCACAACCTGCACTTCGTTCAGGAAACCTTCCGGGAACAAAGGACGCAATGGACGATCGATCAAACGGGAGATCAATGTCTCGCCTTCTGATGGACGACCTTCACGGCGGAAGAAGCCACCAGGGATCTTGCCTGCTGCGTAAGTCTTTTCTAAATAATCAACTGTTAATGGGAAAAAGGACTGGCCTGGCTTAGCAGACTTGGATGCAACTACAGTACCCATTACTACGGTGTCATCCACATTGACGATTACGGCACCACCAGATTGACGAGCGATCTCGCCTGTTTCCATAGTTACTTGGTGATTGCCCCATTGAAAACTTTTTACTGCTTTTTTAAACATAGTCATTATGATCTTCTCCAAATTGTTCACGCAAAACTCACATGAGGCTTGCGCTTGTCGTGGGATAAAGCAGTGTCACGACAACACTGGAGCGATTTAGGATTACAAGGGATGCCATTCCAGGGAGACTCTGAATTCAGAAGCCCATTGGAATGACACGATCCCCTACACAAATAATCTAAAAGCGCTCAAAAAACATGCCACCTTCTTAAGACTGATTCTGTTAAGAAACAACCCTAAGTGAGATGGCATTGCAATACTGATAAGAATTACTTACGGAGACCTAATTTGTCGATCAATGCGCGATAGCGATCCAAATCTTTGCCTTTGAGGTAATCCAAGAGGCGACGGCGACGTGAAACCATCTTCAATAAGCCACGACGGCTGTGATGATCTTTAGCGTTAGCCTTGAAATGGGGGGTTAATTCATTGATGCGGGCTGTAAGCAATGAAACTTGAACTTCAGGACTGCCCGTATCGTTTGCGCTGCGCGCGTTTTCTTTGACGATTTCCGCCGTTTTAATATCAGCAACTGCCATTTTTAATACTCCTTACTTGCGAACACTTGAGCTTTCACCCAATCTGTGTCGTGCGTTATTAACAAAATAAAACAAAAAAAGCTTTATAAATCAAAGCCCTCGAATTGTAGCAGATGGTGCCTCAAAAGAGGGGATTGCCCTATAGATGTTGGTATTCTCTAAGGGTAAATCAGTTACCTTATTTTAAAATTCCCTATATTAATCAATAACTTAAAAATTATGCACCTCATTTATCGCACCCTTAGCACCCTTCTCCTGCTTGGCTTGTGTCTCAACACGCCCGTTTTCGCCCAATTTTCAAACCCATTTGGGCCCGATAAAACCGTGGCCCAGCAAAAACAAGACATTCTCAAAAAAAATGATGAGATTTTGCAAAGTCTCTTTAAGGCCCAACCTAAAGCTAAAGAATTAATTGATAAGTCAGCAGGCTACGCAACCTTCAGTAACTTTGGCATGAAGATTTTGATTGCTGGAGGGGGTACTGGAAGTGGTGTTGTCATTAATAAATTGGGTGCAAAACCAACTTATATGAATATGGCGGAGGTCCAAGCCGGCATCGGTCTTGGTATCAAGTCATTCCAAAATATTTTTGTATTTCAAAATGAGGCCGCTTTAAACAGCTTTGTGAACTCAGGCTGGACCTTTGGCGGACAAGTCACTGCAGCAGCTAAATACGATAAGAATGGTGATGCATACCAAGACGCCACTGTTGTGGCGCCTGGAGTATTGATGTATCAACTCACTGACTCAGGTATAGCCGCAGAAATCACCGGCAAAGGCACCAAGTACTACAAAGACACTGACTTAAATAAGTAAGCGACTTTGCAGTGACTTAAGGCGTCATCTGTGCGTTTAACTTAGCCTGACTTGGATCATGCAACTTATTTAATGCAGATAAATAAGCTTTTGCTGAGGCTGCGATGATGTCCGGATCGGTGCCCACACCATTCACAATGCGGCCACCCTTTGCTAGACGTACGGTTACCTCGCCCTGTGATTGGGTTCCAGAGGTAATGGCATTCACGGAATAAAGTAATTGCTCAGCACCGCTCTTCGCTATTTCTTCGATCGCATTCAAGCTAGCATCAACTGGGCCATTACCCTCAGCCTCTGAGCTAACCTCTTTATCACCCATACGGAAGGTGACGCGTGATTTAGGACGCTCGCCTGTTTCAGAATGCTGGCTCAATGAAATAAAGTGATAATGCTCACCCTGCTCTGCAGCTGCAGAATCAGACATGATGGCAATAATGTCTTCATCAAAAATATCCGCCTTTTGATCAGCCAAGGCTTTGAAACGGGTAAATGCCTCATTCAAATCAGCCTCTGCTTCCACCGTAATACCCAACTCATGCAAACGTTGTTTGAATGCATTGCGACCCGATAATTTACCCAAGACGATTTTGTTAGTAGACCAACCTACGTCTTCAGCACGCATGATTTCATAGGTCTCACGGTTTTTCAAAATACCGTCTTGATGGATGCCTGAAGCATGGGCGAAGGCATTCGCACCAACCACCGCTTTATTGGGCTGCACAACAAAGCCAGTAATTTGAGAAACTAATTTGGATGCAGGAACAATTTGACTTGCATCAATTCCACAAACCATATCGAAGTAGTCCTTACGGGTTCGCAAAGACATCACAATTTCTTCTAAGGCAGTATTACCAGCACGCTCGCCCAAGCCATTAATGGTGCACTCAATTTGTCGTGCGCCACCGATCTTTACACCAGCTAAGGAGTTCGCAACTGCCATACCGAGGTCGTTATGGCAGTGCACCGACCAAACAGCCTTGTCAGAGTTTGGCACACGGGTGCGCAAGGTTTTAATGAACTCGCCATACAACTCAGGGGTGGCATAACCAACAGTATCAGGAATGTTGATAGTCGTAGCGCCCTCAATAATCACTGCCTCCACAACTCTACACAAAAAGTCCATCTCAGAGCGATAGCCATCCTCTGCTGAGAACTCGATATCTGCAGCTAAGTTTCTGGCAAAGCGAATAGAGCGCTTAGCTTGTTCTAATACCTCCTCCGGGGACATGCGCAACTTCACCGCCATATGCAAAGGGCTAGTTGCCAAAAAAGCATGTATTCGTTTTGCATTGGCAGATTTCAAAGCATCTGCTGCGCGAGTAATATCCTTATCGTTTGCTCTTGCCAAAGAACAGACAATTGAATCTTTCACAGCTGCAGCGACTGCGGAAATTGCCTGAAAGTCACCTTCCGAGCTTGCGGCAAATCCAGCTTCAATCACGTCGACCTTAAGACGCTCTAGTTGACGAGCAATGCGCACCTTCTCATCTTTGGTCATTGAGGCGCCTGGTGACTGTTCACCGTCACGCAAGGTGGTGTCAAATATGATTACTTTGTCGCTCATCACTACTCTCCGGTTTTAAATACTTAATTTGCTTGCTACTATATTTCAATCTTAAAAACAAAAACCCCAGCAATTTGCTGGGGCTGGTATGTGGTGGTTAATGAATTCTGTTTAATCTCATCAACTCAGGCCTTACCCGCCCCAAGCTTTAGGCTTAGTGCTAGCAGAAGAAGGCTAGATAAAAATGAGAAATTCATGAACATGGAATTAATATACCCGAAATTTCAGAATTAGCCAAAACGCTTGCCGCTAAGACGCTCCCAGGCCCAAATGACGTAGCCCGAGACTGAATAGACCACAAATAAGCCAAACAATGTCAACGGTGGATTAGAAGAAATGAGGACAAAGGTCAAAATCATGAGAACCATAACGCCAAATGGGACTCTATATCGAACATCCAAAGCTTTACCGCTATAAAAACGGGCATTTGAAACCATGGTTAAACCAGCATACACGGCAATGAAAAAGGTAATCCATGGAATAGCGGTATCGCGCACCGGTATCTTATTGTCATCCGCTAACCAAATGAAACCCGCCATCAAAGCTCCAGCAGCTGGGCTTGGCAGACCTTGGAAGAATTTCTTATCAACAACAGTGGTATTTACATTGAAACGCGCTAAGCGCAAAGCAGCACCAGCACAGTAAGTAAACGCTGCTAGCCAGCCCCACTTACCCAAATCCTTCAATGCCCATTCGTAAGCAACCAAAGCTGGGGCTACCCCAAAGGAAACCATATCAGCAAGCGAGTCGTACTGCTCACCAAAAGCACTTTGCGTATTCGTCATACGGGCTACTCGGCCATCCATGCCATCTAGCACCAAGGAAGCGAAAATGGCAATCGCAGCAACCTGAAACTGGTCATTCATTGCATTCACAATCGCAAAGAAGCCACTAAATAATGCAGCCGTAGTAAAGGCATTGGGCAATAAATAAATTCCCTTGCTGCGAAGGCGAGGTTTTTTGGGATGCAGCTCCTCTACTTCGTAGTCAACGCCATCACCCAAAGCTTCAGACCATTCCTCATCAGATGTCTCAATCCGTCTTTGAGCAAGGCGGCTACGATTGATACGTCCACGGTGGCGAAATGATGTCAAAGTAAGTCCCGGAAATAATGCAGCTATTAGTCCAAGCCTGGCAAGCGCGCCAAGGCTGTGTTAGTAGCACTAACGCGATCGCCAACGCTTACTAAAGGTACAGCGGTAAGAGGCAAATAAATATCGACACGTGAACCAAAACGAATAAAGCCATAACGCTCACCGGCCTTGAGACGATCGCCCACATGGATGTAACAAAGAATACGTCGAGCAATGAGACCTGCAACCTGAACTAAGGTTACTGTTTGGCCATTGGCATCAATCACGACCGCATTGCGTTCGTTTTCTGTAGAAGCTTTATCTAAATCCGCATTCACAAACTTACCCGGGAAATACTGAATCTCTTTCACCAGGCCATTCACTGCACTGCGGTTTGAGTGAACATTAAATACATTCATGAAAACGCTGATTTTGAGTGCTTCACGCCCAGCATATGGATCATTCGCTTTTTCAACGACCACAATTCGACCATCAGCAGGCGATAAAACAAGATCACGACCTAGGGCGGGAATGCGTTGAGGATCGCGAAAGAACTGCAGGACAAAGAAGAAAATAATCCAAAGGGGCCATGACCAAGCAATGCCGCCAAGATAGTGGACTACTAATGTGACAAACCCCACTAGCGCTAGATACGGCCAACCTTCTTTTGCAATAATGGGGTGCGGATACATCATCTTTGTTCTGAGCCTTTATATGAACTACTTGTTTGGACTACTTAGTTCTTCGTTTGGTCAACCAGCTTGTTCTTCGCAATCCAAGGCATCATGGCGCGTAATTTAGCACCCACCACTTCGATATCATGCTCCGCATTTAAGCGACGACGGGAAATCAATGTTGGAGCACCAGCTTTATTTTCAAGGATGAAGCTCTTCGCGTACTCACCAGTCTGAATATCTTTCAAGCACTGACGCATCGCGTTTTTAGTATCTTCAGTAACTACGCGTGGTCCAGTAACATACTCGCCGTACTCAGCATTGTTAGAAATCGAATAGTTCATATTGGCAATACCACCTTCGTAGATCAAGTCAACGATCAATTTGAGCTCATGCAAGCACTCGAAGTAAGCCATTTCTGGTGCATAACCAGCTTCAACCAAAGTTTCAAAACCAGCTTTGATCAACTCAACTGCGCCACCGCAAAGAACAGCCTGCTCACCGAACAAGTCAGTTTCAGTTTCTTCACGGAAGTTGGTTTCAATGATGCCGGCACGACCGCCGCCGTTAGCAGTTGCATAGGACAAAGCAACATCGCGTGCAGAACCTGACTTATCTTGGTACACAGCGATCAAATGAGGAACGCCGCCACCTTGTGAATAAGTACCACGAACAGTATGGCCAGGCGCCTTAGGAGCAATCATGATGACGTCTAGATCAGCACGTGGCTGAACTTGACCATAGTGAACGTTAAAGCCATGAGCAAATGCAAGAGCTGCACCCTGCTTAATATTGGCGTGAACTTCTTTGTTGTATACGTCAGCAATTTGCTCGTCAGGCAAGAGCATCATCACAACGTCAGCATCTTTAACAGCTTCAGCAACTTCTTTAACGCTCAAGCCAGCATTAGCTGCCTTGTTCCAAGAAGCGCCACCTTTACGCAAACCGACAGTCACTTTAACGCCAGAGTCGTTCAAGTTCAGGGCATGAGCATGTCCTTGTGAACCATAACCAATAATGGTAACTTTCTTGCCCTTAATGAGGGACAAATCTGCGTCTTTATCGTAAAAAACTTTCATGCTCTTTCCTTGTATTGAAAATAGGTTGTATTGCTTAATAAATCAGTTAATAAAATCAAACTTTGAGGATGCGCTCGCCGCGACCAATACCAGAGCCACCCGAGCGAACAGTTTCTAGAATGGAGGCGCGGTCAATCGAGTCAATAAAGGCATCTAACTTAGCGCTATCGCCAGTCAGCTCAATGGTGTAGCTCTTGTCGGTGACATCAATGATGCGGCCACGGAAAATATCGGTTGTGCGCTTTAACTCTTCACGCTCTTTACCAACAGCCCTGACCTTAATCATCATGAGCTCACGCTCAATATGCGGCCCTTCAGAAAGATCAAAGACTTTAACCACTTCAACCAAACGATTAAGGTGTTTTGTGATTTGCTCGATGACATCATCCGAACCAAAAGTCACGATAGTCATACGTGAGAGGGATGGATCTTCAGTTGGCGCAACACTCAAGGTATCAATGTTGTAACCGCGAGCAGAAAATAAACCCACCACACGTGACAATGCACCCGGCTCATTCTCGATCAAGATAGAAATAATGTGTCGCATTACAGTTCCTCGCTACCCAAAAGCATTTCAGTAATGCCTTTGCCTGCTTGAACCATTGGCCAAACGTTTTCTTCTGGGTCAGTCTGGAAATCCATAAAGACAGTACGATCTTTTAGGCGGATAGCCTCTTTGAGCGCGCCCTCAACATCAGACTTCTTCTCAATACGCATCCCAACGTGACCGAAGGCTTCTGCCAACTTCACAAAGTCTGGCAATGAATCCATGTAAGAGCTTGAATAACGCTTGTTATAGGTCAGTTCCTGCCATTGACGAACCATACCTAGGTAACGGTTGTTCAAGGACACAATCTTCACTGGGGTGTTGTATTGCTTACAAGTTGAGAGCTCTTGAATACACATTTGAATAGAGCCTTCGCCCGTAATCGCGAAAACATCATGATCTGGAAAGGCCTTCTTGATGCCCATTGCATAGGGCAAACCTACGCCCATGGTGCCAAGGCCACCAGAGTTAATCCAACGACGTGGCTTATCAAACTTGTAAAACTGCGCTGCCCACATTTGATGCTGACCTACGTCAGAGGTAATAAAGGCATCACCACCAGTGAGCTCCCACAATTTTTGAACGACATACTGAGGCTTCACAATTTGTGAGGCTTCGTCGTACTTCAAGCAATCTTTCTTGCGCCATTCATTAATTTGATCCCACCAGGCAGCCACTTTGTCACCATTCTTGCGCGGACCAGCAGCTTTCAATTGCGCAGTCATCTCTACTAATACTTCTTTGAGATTACCAACAATTGGAACATCTACCTTCACGCGCTTAGAGATTACGGAAGGATCGATATCGATGTGAATAATTTTGCGTGGATGACTTGCAAAATGAGAGGTATTACCAATCACACGGTCATCAAAGCGTGCACCAATTGCAATCAACACATCGCTATGCTGCATGGCCATATTAGCTTCATACGTTCCGTGCATACCAAGCATTCCCACAAACTGTGGACTTGTACCTGGAAAGCCGCCAAGACCCATTAAGGTATTGGTTACTGGATAACCCAGTAAGTCTGCAAACTCTTTAAGCTCTGGGGCAGCGTCAGCTAAGATCACACCGCCACCGGTGTAGATATAAGGGCGCTGGGCTTCTTGAAGCAAAGCAATCGCCTTACGGATTTGGCCACTATGCCCCTTCACTACTGGGTTGTACGAGCGCATCTCCAAGGTCTCTGGATACATAAAAGGGCCTTTAGCTGCAGATACATCCTTAGGAATGTCAATCAGTACAGGTCCTGGTCGACCAGTCTGTGCAATATGAAAAGCCTTCTTCAATACCAAAGGAAGATCTTTAACATCCTTTACTAAGAAGTTGTGCTTCACAATTGGACGAGTAATGCCTACTGTGTCAGCCTCTTGGAAAGCATCTTCACCAATCGCGTAAGTTGGTACGTTGCCGCTAATGATCACCATCGGGATCGAATCAGTGTAGGCAGTTGCTATACCGGTAACAGCGTTAGTTACACCAGGTCCAGATGTCACTAATGCAACACCAACCTTACCGGTTGCACGTGCATAGCCGTCAGCTGCGTGAACTGCTGCTTGCTCATGGCGCACGAGGATGTGCTCGAATTTATCTTGTTTAAAAATTTCGTCGTAGATAAAGAGAACGGAACCGCCGGGGTAACCCCAAACGTATTCAACACCCTCTTTGTGCAACGCCCTTACGAGCATCTCTGCACCAATCATTTCTGGAGGTGCGACTACGGAATTGGGATTTGATGAGTCTTGGTTAGCTTTTGTAGCTAAAAATTCGGCGCTGCTTGTATTCATTTTCTTTCGTCCTTTGCAATTTTCGGCAAAAAATTGTTTGGTCTGTTCTGTCTCCTGCTTATGGCCTGAGTTCGAACGGCGCTGCTACCGGAAAAACCACTTCGTAAATGAGAATCTAGGTAGTAAGCCTTATATTCTATAGCAATACCCTAAAATTACCCAATTTTTACCGATTCAGGTCTAATCCACTGCATGGCATCAGCCCAAGAACTATCTGATTTTCTGAGCGGTATCGAACAGCGCGCTTTCAAGCAAGCGGTTTATGCCGTGCGTGATGATGACGCTGCGCTTGATATTGTTCAAGATGCCATGATTAAGCTGGCCGAGAAATATGGTGATCGCCCAGCCGCTGAGCTCCCTTTGGTCTTTACTCGAATCCTCCAAAATCGGATTCATGACTGGTTTAGACGTCAAAAGGTCAGAAATACTTGGGTTACCTTATTTTCAAATATGGGTAAGAAATCCGACGAAAACGACGATTTTGACCCCTTAGAGTCACTTTCCGCCCCAGATGACAGTGAAATTCACCAAGATGGATCCCAAAAACTAGAACAAAGTCAGCTTTTACAGGCTTTAGAGTCAGAAATAGCTAAATTGCCTGTACGTCAACGAGAAGCCTTCCTAATGCGTTATTGGGATGAGCTAAGCATTACTGAGACGGCAAAAGCGATGAGTTGCAGCGAAGGCAGCGTCAAAACCCATTGTTCTAGAGCCACTCAAACCTTAGCTAAAGCATTGAAATTAAAAGGAATTACCCTGTGAAACACCTTGATAAGCCACTTTCTGAGACCCAGGCCGACCAATTTGGTCGAGCCAGTGCCGCCCTTCTGAATCAGGGAGCTGAAGCATTGCCTGCCAGCATCAAAGATCGTCTTTATGCAGCTCGCATGAAAGCCCTTTCTGTCAGAAAACCGGTTAAAGTCCGCCTTCAAAGACAGGTGTTAGCCACGTCTACCGGCTCATGGACATCTGGCTCTAATGGGCTTTGGGACACCATTGGTTGGATCGCTCCTTTAGTTGTATTGGTTTTTGGACTCATTGGCATCGCCCAATGGCAAGAAGATTCCCGTATTAACGACATTGCTGAAGTCGATGCTGCTTTGTTGGCAGATGATGTTCCACCTGATGCCTACGCAGATAGTGGATTTATGGCCTTCCTTAAGAATGGACCTCTCTCTGACTCTGGTGATCACACTTCAGACTCAGTCCAAAGTAAATAATTCCAACAAGCTCGATGTCATTTATTGTGAAGTCATTGATTGCTAGTGTTTGCACAGCAATCATTGCACTCAGCCCTTCTATTGCCAGCGCCCAAGCTAGCCCAAGCGCTGCTCATGGAAAAGCCACAGCGATTCCTGAAAAGAAATCGGATGGCACATGGGAAAGTTTGAAGCCTGCCCAACAAAAGATTCTTGCTCCTCTAGAGAGTGACTGGGATTACATGCAACTTGACAGTCGCAAAAAATGGACTCAAGTAGCCAACATCTATCCAAAGATGAGCCCACAAGATCAGGAGCGTTTGCAATCACGCATGACCAGTTGGTCGAATCTTTCGCAAAAGGAACGTCGAATTGCTCGCGAGAACTATCTCAGTAGTCTGAAATTTCCGGCAGAGAAAAAAGCGGAGGCTTGGACTGCATACCAAAAATTAAGCGACGAGCAAAAAAAGAAATTAGCAGAAACTGAAGTTAAGAAAAAACCGGGAGCCACTAGCGCTCCAACACTACAACAGCATCTCACAGCACCCAAAACCAGCTTACCTGCTACTGAGAGCGCAGCACCTGCCACTCCTGCTGAAAATACTCAACCAAGTAATGAGCTGATCCAGAAATAAGCAGTTTTATGACGCCTGCTGAACTCCACGCTTTACCCTCTCCTCAATTTTGGCGTCGAGTTTCATGTTGCCTTTACGAGCAACTTGTACTGCTGGGCGTAATTGCACTCACATTCTTAGTACCAAACCTAGGTTTAGGCATTTTATTTGGCGTGTCTTTACCTAGCTGGCTCACCTTCCTGTACCTGTATGCCGTATTAGCCCTGTATTTTGTTTGGTACTGGACTAAATCTGGTCAGACCTTAGCAATGCAAACCTGGCGCATTCGCCTGATTGGAAGTGATGGCCACACCTTAAGTAGACGCCAAGCGCTTTGGCGTTATGTATTTGGTTCTCTTTGGATACTGCCTTGCATACTACTGCAGTGGATATTGCATTTAGAGAAATGGCAAATTATTGAGATGTTATTTGCTGTAGCGCTCTTTTTTTGGCCCCTCAGTATTTACCTTGATCGCAGGAGCCGCTTGCAGCGCCAAAGCCTGCCAGATCGATTTGCTGGCACTCGTCTAGTTGAGCTACCCAAGAATCTGGTAAAGCTTTCTTAGTCTGCGCTAAATTTCACGCAAACATTCAAGCGCTGTTGCACCTTGAATTTTTTGTAAAAAGCGCTGTCCAGCAGCTAGGCATACTATGGTGCCAAATGCAAGCCCCATCAAAATCGCCTGCCCAAAGGCATTAAATTCAATCTCCATTACGTAGCGTCCTAGCGCCCATGCAGCGAAGCCAGATGCAATGCCTGCTAAAAGTCCTGAGAGCGCGCCTATCACCAGTAATTCATAGCGCGCAATACCGGCTAATGTATTTCGAGATACCCCAATTGCCTTCAAAAGAGCTGCGTTACGATAGCGCTCGTCTTGAGTGGCAGAGATCGCGCTTATTAAAACCATGAGTGCAGCAGCAATGGTGAAGGCAAAAAGTAAACCCAGGGCAGCAGAAAGTTTATTTAAGACATCCTGAATCTGTCGCAATGACGTAGAGACATCAACCACCGTTAAATTTGGATAAGACTGACTCATCTGAAAATCTAGCGCCTCTTTAGTGGGTGGCTGGTAGTAAGAGGTGATCCAGGACTGAGGCAATCCCTGTAATTGGGCGGCAGTCATGATGACGAAAAAATTCACACGCATTGAGCCCCAATCTAATTTACGCAGGGATGTAATAGGTGCAGAAATTTGCTCTCCTGCAATTTCAAAAGTAAGCACATCGCCTACTTTAAGCTTTAGTGTTTTTGCGATCCCTGTTTCCAGGGAAATTTGGGGCTCATTACCCTCAATCCATTTGCCCTCTGTAATGCGGTTGCCTGCTGGCAACTGATTTGTATAGGACAAATTAAATTCTCGCTCTACTAAACGTTTTGCATTTTCCTCAACGAATGCATTTGCAAAAACATCACGGCCATTAATACCAACCAAGCGACCGCGCACCATGGGATAAAAATCTGGCTGAGATACTCCTGAATCAGTAAGTGATTTACTGATGCCTGGTTTTTGATCTTCCTGAATATTGATCATGAAGCGGTTTGGGGCATCAGCGGGAATATTGCCTTGCCAAGCGTTTAATAAATCCTGCCTGAGTAGTAAAATCAGTATCAGTGCCATTAAAGCAATACCTAAAGCAGTAACCTGTAACACGGCATATGCTGGCCTTCTGCTTTGCGCAATGATGGCAAAACGCATAGCAAAATTTTGCGTACGAATGCGGCCTAATATCCATAGAACAAGCCAAGCAGTTGCAGCAAATATCAACACGGCAGCACCAAAGCTAAAACACGCCCAAAAGGCCAGCTTCCAATCTCGCGCAGCAATCGCAATAAGAAGTGCGCAAGTTCCCAGCGCAAGTACTGCCACCCAAATTCCTGCAATGGTGATGCGCTCAAATTCTTTCCGAATTAAACGAATTGGAGAGATCTTAATTAAATCCAGAATAGGTGGGCCTGCAAAACCCAATAATAAAATCCAAGCAAATAGGACGCTCCAAATCAACGGCCAAAAAGATATTCCGGGAAGATTTGCTAACAATAGGTTGCCTAATAGCGAGGTCAGTACATGCTGCACCAAATACCCCAGTCCTGATCCTAAGATAGCCGACACAATACCCAGCGTAGCAAGCGTTTTGAGTTGCTTTTTCCATATCATTGCTTCACTCGCCCCCAAACACTTCAGCACAGCACAAGTATCAGATTGCTTGAGAGTGTAGCGACGTGCTGATAGCGCAATTGACACAGCAGCAACAATCGCCGTTAATAAGGCTACTAGAGATAAAAAGCGCTCTGCCCGCTCAAGTGTTTTCCGCATCATGGGTTGCGCATTTTCTAAGGTCTCAATACGGACACCTCGCAAACCTGCAGACTCAATATAGTCTTTAGCCCAGGATCCATAACTCTGTATAGATGCATCTGAGCCTGCTAATAACAAACGATAGGTAACCCTACTACCTTGACCAATTAAACCTGTTGAAGGAAGATCTTCCAATGACATCATCACACGTGGTGCAAAGTTCATAAAGGCAGCACCGCGGTCTAACTCTCGAGCGAGAACACCAGCAATGAAAAACTGTTGTTGACCCAATGTCATGCGATCACCCGCCTTGGCTTGCAAGCTTGCTAGCATGGCTGGATCTACCCACACAGAACCTTTGGGAGGTCCGCTCGAGGCCTGAGAATGTGCAGCAGACTCAATCTGAAGCTCACCACGCAGAGGGTATAAAGAGCTAACGGCTTTTAACGAAGCCAGTTTGCTATGACTGCCCACTGTAGCCATACTTGGAAAAACAACCGTCTGAGCTGATTGCAATCCTAGCTGTGAGGACTGCTCTAGAAAGCGTTCAGGCAAAGGTTGATCTGCAACAATCAATAAGTCAGCTGCTAGCAACTGCCTAGCATCAAACTCAAAGGCTCTTTGCATACGGTCAGCCAAAAAGCTGACGCTTGATAAAGCGGTAACCGATAAAGTTAGCGCAACAAACAGCCAGGCAAGCTCATTTGAGCGCAGATCTCGCCGAAGACCTTGAAAGAGGCTAAGCAAAAACGAGATCAAATTGCCTGAATTTGTCCGCCATCTATACGCATGACGGTACCGGTAATAAACGACGCATTTTGACTGGCTAAAAACGCAGCAGCATCTCCATATTCACTAGGATCACCATAACGCCCCATCGGAATTTGACGCAAGCTTGCTTTAACTACCTCGTCGTAACTTGTATTTTCTCGTTTGGCCCTAGCCTCATCTAACTGACGTAAACGATCTGTGGCTACCCTGCCCGGCATGATCACATTGACGGTGATGCCTTCAGCCGCTACTTCAGAGGCTAAAGTCTTAGACCAAGCAAGCAAGGCTGCTCTCAAAGTATTAGAGATGGCTAAATTTTTAATTGGGGCAATAGCACCAGAAGTGGTGCTGGTGATAATGCGCCCCCATTTACGCTGACGCATGCCAGGTAACACACGATCAGTAATAGCAATTAATGAAAGCACCATGTCATTAAAGCTTTTTTGCCACAAGGCAGGATCTTGTCCAGCTGCTGGAGTTGGCGGAGGACCACCCGTGTTATTGATGAGGATATCTATCGGGCCCAACTCTTGCTCAACCTTCGTAACTAAACGATCAATCACAGAGGCATCAGCCAGATCCCAGCTTAAGGCTAAGGCTTTGCCACCAGCCGCCTCAATAAGCTCCACTGATTTTTGCAAGCCTTCAGGATTACGGCCAGTCACAGCCACCTTGACGCCTTCACGAGCCAATGAAACTGCCATCGACTGCCCTAAGCCACGACTAGAAGCCATAACCAGAGCGACTTTTCCTTTGATTCCTAAATCCATGCCACCCTCCAACCATCTATTAATATTTTTTTAATCTAACTGCAATTTCTGTTTAGCAACAACTTCTTTGTAGACTGTGAACTCTGCTTTAATTTCTTTTGCAAATGCCTCTGGTCCATTGACGTTAATGATAGAGCCAGTCTCTTCGATGCGCTTTTTCACTGCTGGATCATTCACCACTTTTTGTAGAGCAGCATAGTATTTATCGACAATATCTTTTGGCATCCCTGCCGGGCCCAAAATACCGTAGTAAGCCATCCGATTAACCGGAGCTAAGCCTACTTCGGCAAAAGTTGGCACATTGGGCAATTGAGCTAAGCGCTTTGGCGCTGCCACCACAATCGGCACCAACTTACCATCCTTAATGAATGGCAATGAGGATGGTAAGTTATCAAAGATCATTGAGACTTGCCCTCCTACCGTGTCAGCCAATGCGGGTCCAGCCCCACGATAAGGAATGTGGACAATAAAAACACCCGCAAGACTCTTAAATAATTCTGTCTGAAGATGGCCAATTCCACCGGTACCCGAACTTGAATAGGAATATTTACCAGGATTTGCCTTAAGCACTTCCATAAAGGTCTTGAAATCCTTTGCTGGGAAGGAAGGATTAACGGCAATGATGTTTGGGGTTGCAGCAATATTACTAATTGCCGTGAAATCAGTTATCGGGTCATAGCCGATCTTGGGATTAATGGCCGGATTAGCAGCGGTAGTAGAAACCGTTGCCATACCAATGGTGTATCCATCTTTAGGCGCCCTCATTACTTCTAACGCTCCTATAGACCCACCGCCACCTGCTTTGTTTTCAACAATCACCGGCTGACCTAATTGACGCCCCAAAGCATCACCTACAGAGCGCGCGATGATATCGGTGCTACCACCAGGAGCAAATGGAACAACTAAGCGAATAGGTTTAATAGGAAAGGTTTGAGCTTGTGCAAAGGTGCTTAATCCCAGCGAGAGGCCAATTGCTAGCAGCTGAGAAATGCGCAAGAAATTAGCGCGGCAAAAATTCTGTTTCATGGATTTATTGTCCCATTGGTTTTGGCAAATTGGCAGAGTACTTATACAGCTGCTCTTCGTATTGCTTCAAGATCTCAGCTAAGGCCTGTTGCTGCCCTTTTACTAAAGCCTCAGGCGTATTATCCTTGAGCGCAATCCGCTTGGAATACCGATTTGCACCAATCACGGGATTAGACTTTGAAGAGCTAGCTACGGTCAAGATAAATTCAACACTGACGACAGCCTCGGGCTTCACGCGATAGTCGCCATAAAACTCATCAACAGAGACTTGCAAGGTGTAATAAGGAAAGAGGCTATTACTCTGACCAACAGTAGCAGAAAAAATATTGGCTTGATTGATCCACTGACGCTCAGCGTTCGAAATCATCTCAGCAGGAATATTGCTATACACGTTGTAGAAATCTTTTTCATAGCGCTGATCTCCTAAGCGATATACCAGGGATTTTCCATCAAATGGAGGTGCTACAGACACAGCGCCAATCTTTAACCAAAAGTCTGTTTGTGCTTTATAGGGGGTTCCAGTGCGCTCTGGATTAACGGTCCATGTGTTTGGTATAACTGGACCACGGGTTGGCAAAGAGCAGGAGACCAAAGCCAGTAGTGCTAAGCAAGCAATAATGTGTTTCATCATTTTTGAACTCCAGACTGTCCTTGAGTACCATTCATTGGCAATACGATTTTGGGTGGCGGTTCGCTCCAAATCAAACTAGACGGCGATTGACTGGCAATGCGACTAAATTCATTGAGATATTCGGTGGTCTGTTTTAGGTTTTCAATGGTGGCGCCAGTATCACCCTGAATACTGGTAACAGTTTGCCGCAGAGAAACCATGGTTGCCACTAATTCACGCACCAGTATTTCCAGTTCACCCTTGTCGGTGACCTTCACAATCCTCGCCATCAGCGTATTGAGCTCATTTACTGAATTAGTAATGCCCTGATTAGATTTGCCATCACCTACCATCAAGGCATTGAGGTTTGTAAGCAAGGTATCGAATTTTTTCTGAGTACCATCAATATTGAGTTGCCCCATAGAGCTCACGAGCTTCTGAATACCAGAGATTATTTCATCTGCCTGATTAGGGAGTGATGGTATTACTGGATCGGCTGGCTTCCAGCTATAAGGCAAAGGAGTATATTCAGCTGCATTAGAAGAAAAATCAAACTCGACATAGTTCACGCCAGTGATACCCATGGACTTGATGCGTGCCCGCAGATTATTTTTAACAAAATCTTCAATTTGAGTTTCGGTTAATTTATCTCCGAAAATCTGCATACGCACCACAACATATTGACGACGATTCTCAAAAGGTACGTCTTTTTCATAGATGTCGCCAGATAAACCAATCATGGTGACCTGGCCAACCTTGACCCCCCTAAATCGGACTGCCGCACCAGCATCTAAGCCAGTGACTGATTGTTTGATATAAGTCTCAATCAGGAATGATTTTTTAAAGAGTTGTCCTGAGCCAAAAATCAGAATGACGGCAACTAATACGCCGATTGCGCTAAGGACAAAAACCCCCAAGCGAAAGTAATTGGGATTTGAGTTATTGCTCATGCTGCTTCCTTGCTCATCATGCGATTAAAGAATTGATGTACCCTGGGATCGGGACTGGTATCACGTAATACTTTGGGATCACCTTGGGCAATGATGCCTTTGGCGCCCTTATCCAACATGATCACCTTATCTGCAATCGCGTAAATACTAGCTAACTCGTGTGACACGATGACAAAAGTGATTCCCAGATTTTTAGATAAATCCAGAATAGTTTGATCTAAATCTGCTGAGGTAATAGGATCTAGTCCGGCTGATGGCTCATCTAAAAATAAGATTTTGGGATCAAGTGCCATCGCTCTAGCAATAGCAGCACGTTTTTGCATGCCTCCACTAATCTCACTGGGCATATAACTTTCATAGGGCAGCAAGCCCACTAGATCTAACTTACAGCGCGCCAATAAATTCATTTGGTCCTGCGTTAATTGGGTGTACTCCTGCATAAACAGCGTGACATTTTCCAAGAGATTCATAGAGCCAAATAAAGCGCCCTGTTGGTACATCACACCAAAGCTAGTCATAATCTTTTGACGTTCAGCACCCTGTGCAGCAGTAATATTTTGCCCCTCAATCAACACATCTCCAGCCAAAGGCTGGTAGAGCCCAAAAAGATTTTTCAGAAGACTGGATTTACCACAACCTGAACCACCTAGGATGACAAAAATCTCACCATTATTGACCGTGAAATTCAGGTTTTGCATCAATACAGTGGAGCCATAACCAACAGAGAGGTTTTGCACATCAATGGCATAAGTATTTGCCGCAGGATTGGGGGTACTTGGCGTATTCATCAGAAACCTGTTTTATAAGAAATGAAAGCAAAGATTCCATCAACCAACACAATCATCACGATGCTACTCACTACGGCACGGGTAGCTGATATACCAACAGCTGCCGCACCAGTACCTGTTTGCATTCCGCGTAAGCAACCCATTGCCGAAACCACAATTCCAAAGAGTGTGGCTTTAATTAAGCCCGAGCAGACATCCTCAACATCTACAGCATTGAGCATACCGTTATAGAAGTTCACGAATGGAACTCCATAAATTAGCATTGTCAACATCGAGGCAACAATGCTGACGATATCCGCAAACAAGGTCAGAATCGGCGCGACTAAAATACCCGCCAATACGCGCGGGACCACCAGAAAACGAATGGGGCTTAGGCCACCAGAAACCAAGGCATCCACTTCGCTATTCACTGTCATCGTGCCTATCTCGGCAGCAAAGGCTGCTGAGGATCGACCAGCTAACAAAATCGCAGTGATTAAAGGTCCCATCTCACGGACAATTCCTAAAGCAGCTAAAGGACCAACGAAGGAGATGGCACCGAACTGCTCCATACCGATAGCCGCTTGGAAGGACAAAATGACACCGATTAAAAAAGCGACAAGCCCAACGATTGGCAATGCTGAAATCCCCGCCTCTACTGCAGCATTAACAAAATCACCCCAACGCACTTGCCTTAAGTGACGAATCGACCAAACTAAGTCAGCGCACAGATGTCCTGTAAAAGTAATCAAGCCTTTTGCATCATCGAGCAAGTTTTGAGTTGCCATGCCAGTACTAATGACAAAACTTCTTTTAGGCTTTACCACCGGCACTGGAAATAAATTACTAATTGGATTAAATTCTTTAATTAATGGCTGATAACGATCATCTAGACCAACGATCTGAAATGAACCGCCCGCCTTTTCTTGAGCCTCTTGCACACCAATGAGAAAGGCAATGCCAGCGCCATCAAATGAAGAGACTTGGGTGGCATCAAAAATCACTGCTGCATTCTTGAGATTAGCCTGAGAGACTTTTCCCAGCCAAGCATTTTGCGCATCGCGAACTTGGGTCCAAACGCCGCCTAAGCTATAGACATTAATCATGCCCTGCAAAGTAATTTTGGCATTAGATGCATCGATTTGCGACCAAACCGCCACTGGAGGGTTGGAAGCAATTAAATTCAGTGAAATAGTGTCAGAAATGCCCATAGGCAGACTATAAGGTATCCGTGTGAAGTGCTCATGAATGCCCAAAAATAGAAAAGGGCCCAGTTTTTCAACTAGGCCCTCAATAAGGTGGTGCGGCTGGCAGGAATTGAACCCACGACCCCTTGGTTCGTAGCCAAGTACTCTATCCAGCTGAGCTACAGCCGCAACAGCCATAATTATGCCATGGAAGAGAAGAACTACATTACACCGGCTGGCCACGAGCGCATTAAAACTGAGCTCCTACAGCTTCTAAACCTTGATCGGCCCGAGGTTGTCAAGGTTGTGCACTGGGCAGCCTCAAACGGCGACCGGTCCGAAAATGGAGACTATATATATGGGAAAAAGCGCTTAAGGGAGATTGATCGCCGCATACGCTTTCTGAATCAACGCCTGGAATTTGCTGTTGTTGTTGACAATACCGCCCGTAAATCTGGGGATGCCGATGCTGAGCAAGTCTTTTTTGGAGCGACGGTGACTTATGCCCCACTTCAGGGTAGATCTGCTGGAAAGGAAACCAAAATCACGATTGTTGGGGTTGATGAGGTTGATCTCGATAAGGGTCATGTGAGCTGGGTTTCCCCAATTGCCAAAGCACTAATCAAAGCAAGACTAGGTGATTGCGTAGTAATTCAAACGCCCGATGGCCCCTCTGAAATTGAAATTCTAGATGTGCAATATCTGTAAGACGAGATAGAAAGCTCTTTAAATGGAGCGTGTGCGAGTTACGCGCATCACATCCGGATTCGTGCGCAAGCTACGCATGACCCTCGATAGATGTAAACGATCGTATACCTGAATCGTAAAACGAATAGTGACTGAATCCTCTTTAAAACGATCATCCATCGACACATTCATAATGTTGGAGTCCGCAGCGGTAACGCTACTTGCAACGCGTGCTAATACACCCTTACCTTGCAGCGTATCAATCGCAAGGTCAACCTCAAATTCACGGTTTACCTCCTTGCCCCACTCAACTTCAACCCACTTATCATTATCTTTTGAGAGCATGCGCAAGGCTACAGGACAGTCATTGGTATGCACTTGTAGGCCTTCGCCTTTTCCTAAATATCCAATGATATTATCGCCAGGTATGGGGTGACAGCAGGTCTGAAAACTCATCGAGTTGCCTTCTCGACCATCCACCAAAATAGCCTGTTTTTGATGATGACTCAATTCTTGATGAGGCGCTACCCAATCCGCAGCACCTAAGCGCATCTGCTCTCCACCACCTTCATCATCAATCAAGATCTTGAGGCGAATCGCCAATTCTTGAGGAGAGCGGCGACCAAGCGCAATATTGACGCAGGCCTCCTCACGGTTTTTATCTCCAGTCCAATGCATGAGCCTCTCCCAAATCTCGGGAGTAATTAAAGCCGCATCTACACCCTGCTGGCGTAAGCTATTTGCCAGCAGACGCTCGCCTAGTTGAAGTGACTCTGAGTAATGCTTAGTTTTTAATGAGTGGCGAATCGATGCACGCGCCTTACCGGTGCGCACAAACGCCAACCAGCCAGGATTAGGTTGCGAGCTTGCGGAAGTCACCACCTCGATAATGTCGCCATTTTTGAGCTCACTGCGTAAGGGCAATTGCAAGCCATTAATCTTCACTGCAACACAGGTATTACCTAAGTCGCTATGAATAGAATAAGCAAAATCTAGTGCCGTAGCCCCTCTTGGTAAGGCCCGAATTTGTCCCGTCGGTGTAAAGACATAAACCGCATCAGGAAACAAATCAATCTTGACGTGCTCTAAGAATTCTTGAGAGTCGCCACTGCTATCTTGAATATCAATCAATGATTGCAACCACTGGTGTGCCCGATTCTGGACCTCACTCATGTCGGGCGAACCATCTTTATAGGCCCAATGCGCGGCTACACCAGCCTCGGCTACTGCATGCATATCAGTCGTACGAATCTGAAACTCAACTGGAACGCCTGATGGGCCCAATAAGGTGGTGTGCAGTGACTGATAACCATTGAGTTTAGGAATAGCAATGTAATCCTTAAACTTACCGGGCATAGGTTTGTAGATGGAATGCAACATTCCTAATGCGCGATAACACTCATCAATTGAATGGACCGTAACGCGGAACGCATAAACATCCAGAACTTGAGAGAAACTTAGATGCTTACTACGCATTTTGCTGTAAATGCTATAGAGCGTTTTTTCACGACCACGTAGATCAACTTCTAGATCTGCTTTAGCAAACGCCATACGAGCAGTTTGCAAAATTTTCTCGATCATCTCCTTGCGATTACCGCGCGCCCGTTTGACAGCCCCTTCAATAACCCTGAAACGCATGGGCATGGAATAGCGGAAACTTAAATCTTGAAGATCACGATAAATGATGTTTAAACCTAGGCGGTGTGCAATAGGCGCATAGATCTCTATAGTTTCTGCAGCAACGCGGCGGCGCTTTTCCATAGGAACCGCATCCAAGGTTCGCATATTGTGAGTGCGATCCGCCAATTTCACCAAAATAACGCGCACATCACGGGCCATCGCCATAAACATTTTGCGAAAGCTCTCAGCTTGCGCTTCTGCATGACTCTGAAACTCTAATTTATCGAGCTTAGTTAAACCCTCCACTAACTCAGCAACCTTAGTGCCAAACTTTTCCACCAGATCAGCTTTTGTAGAGCCTGTATCTTCAATCACATCATGCAATAAAGCAGCCATGATTGAAGGCCCATCCAGACGCCAAGTTGCGCATAACTCTGCTACTGCAACGGGATGAGTAATGTAGGGCTCACCGCTATGGCGATACTGTCCTAAATGCGCTGTGTCAGCAAACTGAAATGCTTTCTTAACAAGCGCAATGTCTTCCTGCTTGAGATAGCTTAACTTTGATAGCAAGCCTTCAATAGAAACAACTTGATGCTTTAAAGGCAGGATGGGCGCGGATGTAGGCCCAAATAAATGACGGCTTGATTGAGCCAGCAATGTGGCTAGAATCGATTTATTTGTTTTTTGTGAAAAGGTATCTGGTGGAGTGTCCAGAAAATGAGTTTGACTCGCTCCGAGGGGTGCCTCTAAGGACGAGACGCCTCCTACTGATTCCGATGTTTTGGGCGCACTAAAAGGGAGCTCCACACCGGAACCCCTAAATTACAAAGGTACTTTGGTCAGCATGTCACGATCTGTCACGCCAGCAGCAACTTCACGTAATGCAACAACTGTGGCTTTGTCTCTTGACTCAACACGTGGGGAGTGACCTTGAACCAATTGGCGAGCACGATAAGTCGCAGCCAATACCAGTTCAAAACGATTTGGGATAGTTTTAAGGCAATCTTCTACAGTAATACGGGCCATGCTGTGCTCACTTAAATTTAGCTTCAATACCTATAGGATAACTGATTACACCCCAAGGCGCCTTAAAAGGGCTGGATTTCTAGCCATGCTGGGGCCAGAACGAAGCCGGCTGGCTGCCAAAATGTGCTTCAGGTCCAACAGAGCCTGCTCAAAAACATCATTGACCACGATAAAGTCCGCCTCAGGGGCATGCAATAACTCAATATGGGCAGCTGCCAAACGCATCTGAATCGTAGCTTCATCATCCTGACCTCGTTTACGCAAGCGCTCTTCTAGCGCCTCAATCGAGGGCGGAAAAATAAAGATCCATTGCACTGCTGGAATCAACTTACGAATTTGTTGTGCGCCCTGCCAATCGATTTCTAGCATCACATCGCTACCGGCCTGCATTTGTGATTCAATCCAAGGTTTGGATGTGCCGTAAAAATGGCCATGCACTTGTGCCCACTCTAAAAAATGTCCTTGCTCACGTTCAGCAATAAATTCTTCTTGAGTGACGAACCGGTAATCTTTGCCATCTACTTCACCAGGTCTTGGTGCGCGAGTAGTTGTAGAAAGTGATAGCTTTAATCCAGCATCATCTTTTAGTAATGCATTTACCAAGGAGGATTTACCAGCGCCCGATGGCGCCACAATCATTAACATACTGCCTTGATAGGATGGGTTAGAAGCGAGACTAGTCATAAAGTCATTTTAAGGTTTACTCGAGATTTTGCACTTGTTCACGCATTTGCTCTATGAACAGCTTGAGCTCTAGCGAAGCCTGGGTGCATTCCTCAGAAACGGATTTTGAACTTAAGGTATTAGCTTCGCGGTTAAGTTCTTGCATTAAAAAGTCTAGGCGCTTACCTACAGGACCCTTACCTACTAAAGCACTATTCACCGTCTGAATATGCGTCTTCAAGCGCGCAAACTCTTCTGCAACATCAATGCGCACAGCATAGAGCACAACCTCTTGTCGTATACGCTCCATTAATTCAGTGCCGCCCTTAGCTTGCTCTTGAGCAGCCAATGCTTCTGCTAAGCGTTCGGTCAGTTTTTCTTGATACTGGCTCACGTATTGCGGAACCTTTGGCTCGATCACTTTAACAATCTCTAGCATCTTGCTGGTAATGGTAGTTAAGACAGTGACTAAGGCTTTACCCTCTGCTTGGCGACTTTCCATTAAAGCGGCTAGTGCTGCCCGACCAGCTTCCACAGTTGCAGTCATCCAACCCTCTTCCTCACCACGAGGCTCAGACACCACACCGGGCCAACGCAAAATATCTGCAATACTTAATTCTGGCGCCTTAGAAAAAGTCTCTTGCGCTTTTTCTTGCAATGTATAGAGTGCATCTAAACGGTCTTGATTGAGTGCGCCTAGGGCGTGGGGATTATTTTTGGCATTTCCTGCTGCCCCAGCATTAATCCTCCAGGCAGCCCGAAACTCAACTTTTCCCCGGGATAGGGCTTGGCTTGCCATTTCTCGCAGGGCAGGCTCAGCCCCGCGGCATTCATCCGGTAGACGAAAGCCTAAATCTAGAAAGCGGCTATTAACAGCCCGACATTCCACCTGCAGATCAGCAACTACGCCAGCTCCCAGGGAGACTTGGCGAGAAGCGCTGCCATAACCAGTCATGCTCGATATCATAGGAACATTGTAGATTCTTTAAAGACGCATAGACCAAATACAGCCCAACCTTTAGGACTTAGACCCATGAGTAGCTCAAACCCCGGCAATATGACCCGCCCTAGCGGCCGTAATCCAAAGCAATTACGCCCAGTAACTATCTCCCGCTCCTTTACTAAACACGCCGAAGGATCGGTCTTAATCGCTTTTGGGGATACCAAAGTCTTATGCACTGCCAGCATCTTAGATAAAGTACCGCCACATAAACGTGGCTCTGGTGAAGGTTGGGTAACCGCCGAATACGGCATGCTGCCACGCTCTACTCACACCCGGAGTGATCGTGAAGCGGCCAGAGGCAAACAATCAGGTCGCACTCAAGAAATTCAGCGTCTTATTGGTCGCGCTATGCGTACCGTATTTAATTTAGAAACTTTAGGTGAGCGTACTATTCATTTAGATTGCGATGTCTTGCAAGCCGATGGTGGCACACGCACAGCCTCAATTACTGGCGCCTATGTTGCGGCTCGAGATGCGGTCAATCAATTACTCAAAACCGGGGTGCTCACCAAGGATCCTATTATCGATAGCGTTGCAGCGATCTCTGTTGGTATCTACCAAGGCGTCCCAGTACTAGACCTTGACTACCCTGAAGACTCATCTTGTGATACGGATATGAATGTTGTCATGACAGGTAAAGGCGGTATGATTGAAGTACAAGGAACTGCTGAGGGTGCAGCATTTTCTAGAGCAGAGTTAAGCGCCCTTCTCGATCTTGCAGAGCAAGGCATTCAAGAGCTTACTCAGCTACAAATTGATGCACTGAAATAATTGACTGAAGCAATGCAAAAACTGGTTCTCGCCTCAAACAATGCTGGCAAGGTTAAAGAGTTTCAGGCGCTCCTAGCGCCCTTGAACTTTCAAGTCATTCCCCAAGGAGAATTAGGAATTCCTGCGGCCCAAGAGCCGTACCATACCTTTGTTGAAAATGCTCTAGCTAAAGCACGTCATGCCAGTAGCGCCAGTGGTCTTCCCGCTTTGGCGGACGATTCTGGAATCTGTGTGCACGCTCTTGATGGCAGGCCCGGTGTCTTATCCGCGCGCTATGCTGGCGAGCCTGCGAATGATGCCGCTAATAATCAAAAACTCATCTCAGAATTGGCAGCAAAAGCAGATCGAGGGGCGCACTACGTCTGTGCTCTGGTCTTTGTAGCTAGCCCGCATGATCCAGAGCCATTGATTGTGCAATGTCGCTGGTATGGCCAAATAGTTGCTGATCCAAAAGGTAATAATGGCTTTGGTTATGACCCCTACTTCTTTTTGCCAGAACTCAAACTCACTGCTGCTCAACTGGATCCTGAGCATAAGAATCTCATCAGTCACCGCGGCCTAGCATTACGCGAGCTTATTGATCAACTACAGTCTCGAGCCTAATCTCCGTGCTCAGTAGCAGTCCTAACAAAATTACACTGAGCGCATTGCCACCGCTGGCTCTGTATATTCATTTTCCCTGGTGCGAAAAAAAGTGCCCTTACTGTGACTTTAACTCTCATCAGATTAGGGACGCTGGCCCTCAAGGTGGTTTTGATGAAGAGCGGTATATCAAAGCACTCATCGCCGATCTAGAAACCGAGCTTCCTAATATTTGGGGTCGTCAAGTACACAGTATTTTTATTGGTGGCGGCACGCCCAGTCTTCTTTCGGCGCACGGGATTGAAATCTTATTGTCAGCTATCCGAGCCCGGGTAAATGTAGAGCCAAATGCTGAAGTCACAATGGAAGCCAATCCTGGGTCTGTTGAAGCTGAGAAATTTGCTGGCTTTGCTAAGGCTGGGATCAATCGAGTCTCGCTTGGCATTCAAAGCTTTCAAGATGAACAGCTTAAAGCCTTGGGTCGTATTCATAATGGCGCAGAAGCTAAACGCGCTATCCAGATAGCGCTAGAGAACTTTGCCTCTGTCAATCTCGATCTCATGTATGGCTTACCCAATCAAAGTCTGGCACAAGCTAAATCAGATATTGAAACGGCGCTCTCATTTAAAACGCCGCACCTGTCTTTTTATAACCTTACCTTAGAGCCCAATACCTACTTTGCCAACTTTCCACCAAAGCTACCAAGTGAGGATGCGATTGATGCCATCTTTGAACAAAATCTGCAGCTACTGACAAAGGCTGGCTACAGACGCTATGAAGTTTCAGCCTATGCGAAAAAAGATCAGGAATGTAAGCACAATCTGAATTACTGGCGTTTTGGTGATTACATTGGAATTGGTGCTGGTGCACATGGAAAAATTTCTTTTCCTAAAAAAGTGACTAGACAAGTTCGCGAACGCCATCCAGAAACCTATATGCAGGCTATGGAAAACAAGGGGAACGCCTTGATAGAGTCACGTGAGATTGCAGCAAAAGATCTTCCCTTTGAATTCATGCTCAATACCCTAAGACTGACAGATGGTGTAGATACCAATACCTTTAGCGAACGGACTGGCTTGCCCTTAAGTACGATTAGTAAAGGTCTACAGACAGCAAGTACAAAAGGTCTATTAGATGAGAACCCCAGCAAGCTTAAAGCGACTGAGCTGGGTCTACGCTATTTGAATAACTTACAAGAAATGTTCTTAGACTAAGAACAAAATAATCATTACTTGCCAGTCCAAGTAGGTGGCTCACCTTTGAGAAAAGAGGCAACGCCATTCCTAAAATCATTACTGCCATAAGTCTCGCTAATTAAATCCTGGCAGTCTGGCAATTGATTTGCAATGATTCTGGCTAAAGAAAGTTTGGTAGATTTTTGGGTAATAGGCGCCAGCTTTGCCAAACGCTCTGCCAAGACATCAGCTTCTTTGCCAATACGATCAGCATCATAGGTCGCCAATAAATAGCCTTGGGCGAGTAATTCACTAGCTGGAATCATCTCTGCCAAGAGTAGCATGCGCTTAAACAGACCAATACCCATGTGGGTAACTAGCCAAGCAATATTGCCTGGGTACAAGCAGTTCCCCAAGGTTCTCGCAATGGGTACACCAAACTTAGCATCGGGAGTTGAGATCCGAAAATCACAACACGTAGCAATCGCCAATCCACCCCCTACAGCCATGCCGTCGATAACCGCAATTGTGGGGATTGGTAGCGTTGCCAGGGGACTAAGGTAGCTATCAATTGCTTGTTCGTAGCGCACACCGTCTTGACCATCTTTGAAACTAGAAAATTGAGCAATATCACTACCAGACACAAACGACTTACCGCCAGCACCACGAAAAATAGCTACCCGAATATTGGGGTTCTTAGCAATATCCTCACAGATCGTTTTCAAGCTTTCGTACATAGCAACGGTCATGGCATTACGCGCAGCTACATGATCAAAAGTGATATGGGCAATGTTGCCACGCAGCTCAAATACTACCTGCGCGACATTGCCTTCTGGATTTTTATGCGGTGTAGACAAAATCTTATTCAGCCTTAATGTTCAAACTCTTGACTAGGCGTTGGTATTTAGCAAGCTCAGCCGTTAAGAAAAGTCCAAATGCTGCGGGAGTTGTCGGGCCCTCTGGTTGTAAGCCTTGAGAATCCATAGTCTTCTTAATTTGGGGGTCAGCCATTGCTGCTTTTACTGCTTGGTCAATCTTATTAACAACCGCTGGATCCATGCCCTTAGGGCCCATGATCGAATACCAGTTAGTCACATCAAAGCCAGTAATACCAACTTCATTAAAGGTTGGCACATTCGGAAGAATAGATAAACGCTTTGGTGTTGAGATTGCTAAAGCCTTTAAGCTGCCATCTTTAATTTGCTGCAAGTTCGGCGGCAAGGTATCAAAGTTCATAGTGATTTGACCACCAAGCAAATCAATAATCGCTTGACCGCTTCCTTTATAGGGCACGTGGTTTAAGTCTATCCCTGCAATCTTGGCAAATAGCGCACCTGCTAAGTGTTGGGTACTACCAATACCAGATGATCCATAAGTCATTTGACCGGGATTAGCTTTAGCAAGAGAAATTAACTGGGCTACAGAATTCACAGGCAAAGAAGCTTTCACCACTAAAACATTCGGGACGTAACCTAAGTACGTGATGGGTGTGAAATCGGTTGCTGGGTTGTAAGGAACATTCGTCAATACAAAGGGGGCAATCGCATTGGAATTAGAGTGCCCCATCAACAAGGTGTAGCCATCCGGATTGGACTTGGCAATTTGGTCCGCAGCAATAGTGCCTGCAGCGCCAGACTTATTCTCAACAATCACACTTTGCCCCAGGATCTCACCCATTTTTGGGGCTAGTGCGCGGGCCACAATATCCGTTCCCCCACCCGGCGCAAAGCCCACAATCAAGCGAATAGGCTTAGTAGGAAAGGTCTGCTGGGCATGAGCAAAGTGCGGGCTAGCACAGAGAGCCAAAGCAACTAGACTGCCCTTTAACTTGGTAAGCCACTTTGGTAATTGAGGCAACATACAGTCTCCGAAATTGTTTTAATGGTGTTTGATACTATTAGAGCTTCATTCTAAACATATAAAAATAAACGAGACAATGAGCAAAACCCCCTTGAATGACCCTATTGCTGCATCCGCTAGGCCACTGCCCCTCTCTGGCGTGCGTGTCCTTGACGTCAGCCAAGTGATGGCTGGGCCGTACTGCTGCATGCTGCTAGCGGATTTGGGTGCTGATGTAATTAAGATTGAGCCTCCTGGTACCGGTGATCAAACCCGTGGCGCTATGGGTTTCAAAATGAAGGGCTCAGATAGTATGGGCTTTTTGAACATGAATCGCAATAAGCGCAGTCTCACCCTTAATCTCAAAACTGAGGCTGGTAAGAAAGTATTTTTCGAGTTGGTAAAGACTGCCGATATTTTGGTAGAAAACTATCGTCCAGGTGTAATGAAGAAGCTTGGTATCGACTACCCTTCACTTCAAGCGCTTAACCCAGGACTTGTATATGCCAGCATCTCGGGTTTTGGGCAAACAGGCCCTTGGGCAGATCGACCCGGCTTTGATTTGATGGCGCAAGCGATGTCTGGCGTCATGAGTGTCACTGGCTATCCTGACGGTCCACCAGTAAAAGCGGGTGTACCGGTTGCTGATATTGGTTGCGCTCTATTTGCTGTTTACGGAATCTTATCGGCTTATATTGGCAAAACAAAAACTGGTGAAGGCCAATTTATTGACGCCTCATTATTTGATTCTGCCTTGGCATTCTCAATCTGGGATACCTCACAGTATTGGGGTACCGGTGTAGAGCCATACAAACTAGGTACTGCCAATCATATGAGTGCCCCTTACCA
This sequence comes from Betaproteobacteria bacterium, assembly GCA_947453825.1. Lineage (GTDB taxonomy): Bacteria > Pseudomonadota > Gammaproteobacteria > Burkholderiales > Burkholderiaceae > Polynucleobacter. The sequence goes on along the minus strand of CANGHN010000015.1, from coordinate 14,729 downwards.
GGCCATGAAAGCTTCTGATGGTTATTTTGTGATGGGTGCTACCAATCAAAAACTTTGGAAGCTACTGTGCGAAAAAATTAGTCGCCCTGAGTTATTTGAAGATGCCCGTTTTAAAACAAATCCACTACGCTTAGCCAATCGTTTAGAGCTCGCTAGTGAATTAGAGAAAACGTTTGCTAGCAAGTCGAGTGAAGAATGGGTTGATCTCCTACTTGCATCAGGTATTCCAGCTGGACCGATTAATACTTACCCACAAGCATTTGAAAGTGCACATGGTCGTCACCGTCAGATGCGCATGGAAATTGATCACCCGATTGAAGGCAAGGTTCCTAATATTGGATTTGCTGTCAAACTGAGCGGCACTCCACAACAAGTACGCAAACATCCCCCGCTCTTAGGTGAGCATACAAGTGAGTTACTAGCAGAACTAGGTATTGCTGGAGATGAACTGAAGGCCTTAGAAGCTGGTGGCGCTTTTACACCTTAAAGCGCTACTCGCCCCCAGTAATTGATAAGTCCTGAGCTGTAAATGGATCTTTTGCCGGCTTAGGATTTGATTTTTTGGCTCTAGTTCCAGGCATTAACTCAAAATCAGGAGTAAAGATTGTGAGAGTACCTTTAAGTTGATCAAAAGACTTACGATCCCCATCAAATTTTGCCTTACCCCGGTCAAGTAATCTTTCAAATGTTGTTTGACCGCCCATCACTTGCTCTAAATCACTACGATTTAAGGTAATAGTTAAATCAGGATTCTTCGCTTGCTGCCCTTTAATGTTGGTAAGTGCAGAGTTAGACATTTCTACTACGAATTTCTCGCCATTATCTGGTGTTGATAAATTAATGACAAACTTCATGCCAGCGGCCTTCTTGCTATCCATACTAATTGCCAAAGAGTTGAGCCATAGCTCTGTAGTCATTGCTTTAATCATGTCAGGGCCATTGGATTTAGGTGAAGCACCACCTGGCATGCCGTGGCGAAGTTCATAAGCGGCCCCCAAGAAACTATTACGAACGCTGGGACTCTCTTTTTGGTAACCAATTTGCTCAAAGATGTCTGCCAATAAGTCTTTTGCAGACGTATTCTCGGGTTGTGCATAAACTAATTTATTGACAATTTCCATTGCCTGGCGATATTGTCCTTGCTGATAAAGCTCCCTACCTTTAGCCATAATTTTAGAGGACCCGCCCATCATCTCAACATAGAGTGGCGCAGAATCTTTTGGTGATAGCGGAATTAAAGTAGCGGGATTGGCATCCCAATAACCTAAGTAGCGATTAATCACTGCGCGACTATTGTGCTCTTCAGAGCCATGATAACTATGCGCTGCCCATTGTGACTTCAAGCTATCGGGCTGCTTGTAAACGTTATGAACCTCATTGATAGTGACGCCATTATTAGCTAGATGTAGTACTTCATTATTGAGGTGTGCGTAGCTATCACGCTGCGTCCGCATTACTTCTTGAATGCGGTCGTTGCCCCAACGCGGCCAACTATGCGAAGCAAACATGACCTGCGCTTCATTGCCGTAGCGATATAAGGCATTGTTGATATTTTTAGACCAGGCAAGCGCATCACGGACCAAAGCGCCTCGTAAGGTGTAAATATTATGGATCGTGCCTGTGATATTTTCTGCCGCCCAGAATGCCTTCATCTGCGGGAAGTAGGTATTCATCTCGGCAGGAGCTTCTGTGCCCGGAGTATTTTGAAACTCCATCTCAACACCATCCACAGTCATTTTTTCAAATGCTTGGTTGATATAGATATTTGGCTCGATTAAGCCCAAATTACCTGCGGCTGTATTTTTTCCAATCGATTGATCAACGTGGCCAAATGGACTACGTGGTAATAAAACACCATACTGAAAATACATACGACGCGTCATTGCATTGCCTGCATATACATTTTCTGCAACTGCATGATCCATAAATCCGGCTGGCGCTATCACTTTAACCTTGCCACTTTTAACATCAGCCTCATCCACTACGCCGCGCACGCCACCAAAGTGATCACCATGCGAATGGGAATACACCACAGCCACTACTGGTCGTTTACCAAGCTTCTCATTTACCAGCTCTAATGCAGCTCTAGCGGTTTCTTTGGCGGTCAGTGGATCAAATACGATCCAACCAGTATTCGTCTTTACAAAACTGATATTAGCTAAGTCAAAGCCACGTACCTGATAGATCTTGCCGGGAAGCACTTCATAAAGACCGTATCCCATATTGAGAATAGCCTGACGCTGCAATGAGGGGTGCACGCTATCGAAGTCTTTACCTTGCAGTAAAAACTCATAACTACCCATATCCCAGGCAACGTTACCTGCATCGGCCATGATGGACTTATAGTTTGGTGCAGCAATGAATCCGCGCTTCGATTCTTCAAAGTCGCGTTTATCTTCAAATGGCAATGATTTGCGCAGGCCATTTTGAAGCTCGACCGTATAACTTGATGGTGATTTACCTTTAGCGTCGAAGTGCTTGCCCTGCATTGCACCAGGATCAACCACTATCCCACCACCCCCTGCTGCCAAAATAAGATCCGAAGAAACAATATATGCCGCCAAGACAATGTGGGAAAGTTTTAAATTCATGAGGGGCTCCAATGGAACTTTTACTAGATGAATTAATAATATGTGTGCCTAATGCTATGGCAATTAGCTCTAGGGCTAACATTACGCAGCAACTAGCGCGCGGTCAACGCATGATCTATTGGTAGTTGAAATAGAAACATTGCGCCGCCTGTTGATAATGACTCAAACCAAATGCTTCCACCATGCCGCATGACGATGTGTTTGCATAGCCATAAGCCCAGACCCATACCCTTCTTTTGACTTTCTGCTAACAGCTCAAATAAATGGGCTTGAGTTTTAGTAGGAATACCGTCGCCATTATCTGCGATGGAGATTTCGATTCCTTTATCCGTGTGACGACCTTCAATCACAATCTTTTTATGTGCTTGACTTGAACTATTTAGGGCCTGAATTGCATTATTGAGTAGGTTTAATAGGACTTGCTGAATTTCACTACGATTGGTATGCGCAATCAGGTTTGGAGTGATTGTTATCTCAATATGAATCTGCTTAGATTTAATTTCAGGACTAGCAATTCTAAGAACATCATCAATCAAGTCTCCAAGGTTTACTTTGGTAGCATCAATTTTTTCATCTGCAAATACCGATCGTAGCGTGCGAATAATATTTGCTGCGCGTTGGTTATCAGCTAGCAATGAATCTAATACTTCTTTTTGAATTGCTGGGCTTAATTCACCATCAGCTAATTTCTTTTGCAAATACTGAATATTTAAACTCGATGCCCCCAATGGTTGGTTTAGCTCATGGGCAATTGAGGCTGATAATGCCCCAGTAGCTACAGTCTTATTGGCTTTTAGCAAGGAATTAATCAAACTTTCACGCTCTTGTAGTAGAGCTTTGATTTCAAAATTTTCAATTTCTGATTTAACGCTAGAGATGGCAATGCGCTCAGACCAGTAGTTACCAATGGCAATATAAGACAGAGTATTGATCACTATCTGAGCAATAGTAAAGAGAATTAGTAGTTGGGGAATTTGCTCTACCTGCCGTATAGTAAAGGCAGTCATGATTAAGATAGCAATGCGGCCTAAGGCAAAAAATATTTCTAAGCCAGTTGCCCACTGCAAATATTGCAATTGGATAGATGGGGTAGATTTCCTCTTTCTTTGTAGTTCATATATTTGCCAGAAATACAAAAGACTTGCGATACTCGCCATGAATACAGTACGTATCTCGAAGGTGCTCTGTGCACGCAGAATCTCAAAAATAATCAAAAATAGAATCATTCCAATAAGAAATGAAACTTTTAATAGCTTGGAAATACTCTCATTTAAAGATCTACAAAAAAGAGTCTGTAACAGTCCGGCAATAATAAAAAGTGCGTTTGCGACTGTGAAATTAAATTGGGGCCTGGCAATATCCTCTACAGTCAATACTCCAGCCCCAAAGACAAATAGAGCAATCATGCTAATTAATAAGGAAGACATCCAATACAAACTGGGCCTAAAGGAATTCTGTGTTCTGTAATAGTGATAAACACCAAAGAACAGACCCATCTGAATGATGGCCAAGATGAAGAAATAAATGGCTAGTAAGAGCTTCATGGCATCTATCGTACATCGACAAACAAAATACGCAAACGGGCCGTTACAATCTCAAGAACTAATTTCTACTCATAATCATGCGCTTCATTAAGCTTACTAGCTGTTTCCTACTATCTCTTGCTCTACTTGGATGCTCATCTCTCGAGCGAAAATCAGCCGTTCCTGCACAAGCACTTAGTAAAGCTCAAATTGCTGGGCTGCCAAGCGTACGCTATCTGATTTCTACTCAGGCTGGAGTTGACGCTTTGGTCAACGACGTTATTCAATTAGAAACGTCTCGAGGAAGAAATGCTTTTACAGGTGATGCGAATTATTTAGCCTTATCTGGCGGCGGTGATGACGGTGCTTTTGGCGCTGGCCTCTTGGTTGGCTGGAGCAAACAGGGTTCGCGCCCAAACTTTAATCTTGTTACTGGCATCAGCACCGGCGCTCTCATTGCACCATTTGCCTATCTTGGCAAAGAATATGATCCAGTCTTGCAACAGGTCTACACCACCATCAATCCAAAAGATGTCTATGTACAGCGCGGCATTCTTTCTGGGATTTTTAGCGATGGTTTGGCAGATTCAACACCTCTCTATCAGCTAATCTCTAGATATGTCGATGCCAATTTTCTCAAAAAGATTGCCTATGAGTACAGCACGAATGGTCGCTGGTTATTAATTGGTACTACCAATATCGATGCTGGTTTACCGGTCATCTGGAATATGGGAGGTATTGCCGGTATCGGCACTCCGGAGGCCTTAGAGCTATTTCGTCGCATCATGCTTGCCTCAGCCTCCATCCCTGGAGCATTTTCTCCAGTGATGTTTGATTTCCTTGTGGACTCTCAAGCTTTTCAAGAGATGCACGTGGATGGCGGTGCCAGCACACAGGTGTTCTTGTATCCTTCTTCAGCCGTCAGCAAAGCAAACGAGCTCGGAATTAAGCGCCGCAATAATCGCCAGGCTTACATCATTCGTAACTCACGCTTAGATCCGCGCTGGAGTGAAACCGAGCGCCGCACCTTAAGTGTTGCTGGTCGCGCCATTACCCAATTAATTCAAACTCAAGGTATTGGTGATCTCTACCGGATCTACAACACTACTCAGAATGACAAGGTTGGATTTAACTTAGCCTATATTGGCTCTGACTTTAATGAGCCACACAAAGAAGAGTTTGATACTCAGTATATGAATGCCCTCTTCCAATATGGCTATAACCACGCTGTGAAAGGCTACCCTTGGAGCAAATATCCTCCTGGATTTAAGGCTGCCTTTGATAGCGATGGTGAAAAGATGATGCTCAAATCCAAGGCTACAAAATAAGGATGAAAAAAACCCCAGCAAATAAGCTGGGGCTATTGACTTGGCGGAAGAGGTGAGAACTTTAGGCTATATGTATATTGCGATACATCCCTAAAATACCAAAAAAAGTACCATGAGTACCGAAAGCCATTACTCGTAGTCCGCCATCACTATTGACGCTTATTGTGGTTCAGTCCACATATAAACTTTATTCTCATAAAAGGTTACGGAGCCGTTATTTGGGAAAGACCAAATTGTGAAGTTACCGCCCTGCACCCTTAGAGGCTCACCCAAGAACCCACGAACCTGATCGGGGGACTGGTTTTTACTTAACTGTCTCCATGGGACTAAATCTACTGCAGGTTTCTGTGCAATAGATGGAGAAACAGGCGGAGCCGATGGTTTAGCTTGCTGTACCTTAGCAGGCTTCTGAGTCTTCTGTGGTTGCGAGTCCTGATAGTACGCCCATGCCATAAAAGCTATTACAGCTAATATCGCACCAACAATAATCACGGCAACAATCATTCCCAAAACCGACATAACCGCCTTTACCCACTCCTGAATCTTTGCGGGAGTAGTGAATTGGGCTACCTCTTTGTTTTCTACCTTTAGATTGATATTGTGTTTTTGGCCTTCCATTGCCTACCCCGCTCCCTAAATGCCTGCTTTATAGCTATTAATCCTATAACTATACCTGCCATTTTTGGCATTTTGACCCTGTAGAATGGACAAAAAATGCATATAACTAGGTAAAAATGTCAGAAGAACAGCGCAAGCAGCTACAGCAACAACTTTGGAATATCGCAAATACCCTTCGAGGAAAGATGGGTGCAGATGAGTTTCGCGATTACATCCTCGGTTTCATCTTCTACAAATACCTCTCTGAGAAGGTTCAACGCTTCGCAGATGCCGAATTGGCACAAGAAGAAATTAAGTTTGCCGAGCTAAAAGATGACGGCAAAAAAGGCACTCAGTATATTAAGGCTCTGGAAGACGCTGCCCTCGATGAGCTTGGCTACTTCCTTAAGCCCGATGAACTATTCCACTCTATTGCCCTCAAAGGTAGCAATCAACTCGACTCTGAAAATGCTGGTGATAGCCACAATTTCATTCTCGGTGACCTCGCTAGAATTCTTAAGAACATTGAACAAAGCACACTCGGCACGGATAGCGAAGATGACTTCGCTAACTTATTTGAAGATCTTGATTTAGATTCCTCTAAGCTAGGTAAAACCTCAAAGGAAAAGAACGACCTAATAGCCAAGGTACTTATTCACCTGGATGCAATCGACTTCAACCTCGCAGACTCTACGGCAGACGTCCTCGGGGATGCATACGAGTATCTTATTGGTGAGTTTGCCAGTGGCGCAGGCAAAAAGGCTGGAGAGTTCTACACACCTCAGCCTGTATCTACCCTGCTCGCTAAGCTTGTAACAGCGAATAACAAGAATCTTCGCTCAGCATACGATCCAACTTGCGGGAGTGGGTCGCTTCTATTGCGCGTAAAGCGAGAGGCAAATAAGGTTGGCAAGATTTACGGGCAAGAGCTAAACAGAACAACATATAACTTAGCTCGCATGAACATGATTCTTCATGATGTTCATTATTCCGACTTTGATATCAAGCAAGAAGATACTTTAGAGAAGCCGCAGCATCGGGATCAGAGGTTTGATGCAATTGTTGCAAATCCCCCGTTCTCAGCCCATTGGAGTGCCAGCCCCTTATATATGAGCGATGAACGGTTCAGCGCTTACGGGAAATTAGCGCCAAAAACAAAAGCAGACTTTGCGTTTGTTCAGCACATGGTCTATCAGTTATCAGATGAAGGAACTGCAGCAGTAGTTCTTCCGCACGGGGCATTGTTTAGAGCAAGCTCCGAAGGCCATATACGCCAATATCTTATTGAAGAATTAAACGTCATAGACGCTGTTATTGGGCTACCAACAAATATGTTTTACGGCGCCGCCATTCCTACATGCATCATCGTTCTGAAGAAATGCCGAAAAAACCCCGATAACATCCTATTCATTGATGCCAGTAAGCATTTTGAAAAAATTAAAACAAGTAATGTAATGCTTGCTACTCACATTACAAAAATCGTCGATGTTTACAAGGCAAGAGTCAGTGAAGACGGCTACAGTAATGTAGCAACCATTCCCACCATAAAAGAAAATGGATGGAATCTTAATATCCCCAGATATGTTGACAGCTTTATGGTCGAAGATGCAGTTGATTTATCTGCTGTTGCCGAGGAATTGCAGATGTTAAGTAGTGCAAGCATTGATATTGATAAATCAATTGCATCTTTCTGCAAAGAGTTAAATATTGATTCTCCATTTGGCGCCTAAGATGATAACCCCAAGATTGCGATTTCCCGAATTTCACGAGGGCTGGGCTACGGGCAGGGTTGGCGATATCGCAGACCTTTTAGCGGGATATGCATTTGACGGTGATAAGTTTGCGGATGCTGGCAATAAGCTTGTCACTCCCAAGAATTTCACTAAATTTGGTCATGGAAGTTTTAACGCGGAAAACTCCAAATTTACATCCGAAGGTACTGAGAGTAGATTCGTTTGCAGAAGCGGTGATTTATTAGTCTTGATGACTGATTTAGCTCAAACCTGTGAATTACTTGGGAAGCCACTTTTACTGACGCAGGAAGATGGTGAAGTGTTCCTAAATCAACGGGTCATAAAAATTCAACCCTCAAAAATTCTCTCCAAAGGATTCTTGGTTAATTTCTTGCTTACAAATCAATATCACAAACGAGTTAAAGAATTAGCTACAGGCTCAACCGTCAAGCATTTATCGAGCAATAACATTAAATCAATAAACATTAATTTTCCAAGTCTCTCTGAACAAGAAAAAATTGGTACATTTTTAGCAAAAATTGACGAAAAAATATTTGCATTAGCCAGAGAGTTTGAACTTCTTAAGCAATACAAAAAGGGAATTGTTGAGCAAATTTTTACACAAAAAATAAGGCTGAAAGATATTAATGGTGGAGATTTTCCAGTATGGGCTGATGCAACACTTGGAGATGTATCAAAGAAGAGGTCCTCTAATATAAGCATGCTTACCGTTAAAGATAGCACTGGGGACTATACCCTTTATGGGGCATCTGGCGTTATCAAGGGTATAGATTTTTATAAGGAAGAAAACCCATATATATCTATCGTGAAGGATGGCGCTGGAGTTGGTCGCGCTTTTTTATGCGAAGCAAAATCATCTGTTCTAGGCACCATGGAAATGGTTATCCCAAATAAAAATATAGATATTCGATTTCTCTTTGAAGTTATTAATCGGATTGACTTTAGGGGGTATATAACGGGAAGCACCATCCCACATGTTTACTTTAAAGATTATTCAGCCGAAGCTCTGAGGCTCCCCTCACTAAATGAACAGAAAAAAATTGCTGATCTTTTCGCTTCAATCGACATGAAAATTTCTAATGTGCGGACTAAATTAGAGCTGTCACGAAAGCTCAAACAAGGACTGCTACAGCAGATGTTTGCCTAACATGTCTCCGCAATCAGAATACGCTCTCGAAAATGCCCTAATCTCTCAATTAGAGGGAATGGAATACTCATTAGTAAAGATTGAGGATCAAGCTCAAATGCTGGCAAACCTAAAGCGCCAGCTAGAGATCCATAACAAAGGAATTAATCTCTCGCAGGATGAGTTTGGACGTATTCTTGCTCACCTTAACAGTGGTGGCGTATTTGACCGCGCAAAGATCCTACGTGACCGCTATGGCCTCCGTAGGGATAACGATGAGCTTGTCTATATAAGCTTCCTGAATTGCGACGACTGGTGCTTGAACGAGTTTCAAGTTACCAATCAAATCACAATCGAAGGCCGTCGTAAGAATCGCTACGATGTCACCCTACTCATTAACGGCCTACCCTTGGTTCAAATTGAACTAAAGCGTCGTGGTGCAGAGTTAAAAGTAGCCTTCCATCAAATCAATAGATATCAGCACGATTCATACGATGCTGGCTATGGCCTATTCCAGTATGTTCAGCTATTCATTATTAGTAATGGCGTGAATACCAAGTATTTCTCCAATAATAAGCAACAGTCATTCCAGCAAACCTTCTACTGGACGGATAAAGAGAATCGTCGCCTGTCAGACCTCCACGAGTTCGCTGGCGAGTTCCTAAAGCCATGCCACATTGCGAAGATGATTGCGCAATACATGGTGCTTACCGAAGAACAGATCATTAAGGTTTTGCGTCCTTATCAGTTCTACGCTACAGAAGCCCTCGTAGATCGAGTCAAGAACAGCAATGACAACGCTTATATATGGCATACCACTGGCTCAGGTAAGACTCTTACCTCCTTTAAGGCCAGCCAAATTATTCAGCGTATGGCAAAGGTTCACAAAGTTGTATTCGTTGTGGATAGGAAGGATTTAGACTTCCAAACAGCCAAGGAATTTAACGGATTTGCCAAAGGCAGCGTAGATGCCACGACTGACACTACTAAGCTCGTTGAACAGCTCAACGATGACAGCACAAAGCTGATCCTCACCACCATTCAGAAGCTGAATAACGCAATCATGAAGGAAAACCATCTCAAGAAGATCGGTCACCTTCAGGATAAGAAGTTTGTATTTATCTTTGACGAGTGCCACCGTAGCCAATTCGGAGACACCCATCAGAACATTAAGAACTTCTTCAAGAATGCTCAAATGTTTGGGTTCACTGGTACACCCATCTTTGCAGATAACGCAACGGGTAGCGTGGGGCATCAGAAGACTACCAAGGACTTATTCGGAGAATGCCTACATAAGTATGTAATCGTTGATGCCATTAAGGATGAGAACGTTCTCCGCTTTGCCGTTGAGTATGTAGGCAAATATAAGCGTAAGGAGTCTGCAAGCGAGCTAGATATTGAAGTTGAGGCAATCGATACCAAAGGCCTCCTAGATTCCCCTGCCCGTCTAGAAAAGATCACTGATTACATCATTGCTCACCATGCGCAGAAGACTAAGTCTCCCGAATTTACGGGCATGTTCTGCGTAAGTAGCGTTGATACGCTGATTAAATATTACGAACTATTTAAGAAAAAACAGGGAGGCACTAAGAAGCCACTCCGCATAGCTACTATTTTTAGTTATGCCGCCAATGAGGAGGATCCAAGCGCTAACGGCCTAACAAGTGGCCTTATCCCTGAGGAAAGCCCAACGCTCGAAGGCAACATAAATCCCTATAGTCGGGATAAGCTAGATGAGTTCATTGAGGATTACAACGATATGTTCGGTACTCGCTACTCCACAAAGGATAGCCAGTCGTTCTATAACTATTACCAAGATATCGCTAAGCGAGTTCGTCAAGGTGAAGTAGATATCCTCCTCGTAGTAAATATGTTCCTGACTGGCTTCGATAGCCCAAGGCTAAATACCTTGTATGTGGATAAGAATCTTAAATTCCACGGCCTAATACAAGCCTTCTCACGAACCAACCGGATCCTGAATGAGAAGAAGTCACAGGGCAATATTGTCTGCTTCCGTAATCTCAAGGGTGCAACTGACGAGGCTATCGCCCTCTTCTCCAATAAAGATGCCAAGGAAACTGTACTCTTAGAGCCATATGAGGACTATGTTGCACAGTTCAATAAGGCAACCGAGGAATTACTCGCAATAGCCCCAACAGTGGGCAGCGTAGATACATTGCGCGATGAGAAGGAAGAGCTGATCTTCGTAATGCGCTTCCGCGAGCTGCTCAGAATCAAAAACATTCTCACCTCATTCTCGGATTTCAAGGATGATGACTTAACGCTTTCAGCCCAAACCTTCGAGGACTACAAGAGTAAGTATCTTGATATTCACGATAAGGTGAAGAAGGCTACCGAGGAAGACCGAGTTTCCGTTCTTGAGGAAGTGGACTTTGAACTTAGTCTGATTCACAGGGACGAGATCAATGTGGCATACATCCTTAACCTATTGGTAAGCCTCAAGAAGCTACCTCCAGAGGAAGCCAAGAAGCGCCACAAGGAAATCATCGACCTTATCGCTGGCGAAGTGCAATTGCGTAGCAAGCGCGAACTCATCGAGAAGTTTATTGAGGAAAACCTACCTAAGCTCAATCCAAATGACAATGTTATTGGTGAATTTGAGAGCTTTTGGTCTGCTCATAAGGTACAAGCATTCAAAGATCTATGCGCTGAAGAGAAGATCGTTCCGGAGCAGATGGAAAAACTCATTAACGATTACCTATTCGCCAATAAGTTCCCGAGGAATCAACAGATCAAAAAGGCTCTCGACTACAACCCAGGAGTTATTGAGAGTAAGTCGATCTTAGATCGTATTGCTGAGAAAGTTAGGGACTTTGTCACTACCTATATCGAAGGCATGGGCGGTACTGTTTAATAATCCAACAAGGGATTGATATGAAATATCTACTAGGTTTAGTTTTATGCGTCCCAGCTCTTGCAAGCGCGCAAGCAATCTACGACGCAAATGGCGCTTACAAAGGCTATCAGCAGACTTCCCCGAGTGGCGTAACCACTACCTACACCCCACAGGGTCAGAGCGTTGGATCGTCTCAAGTGGATAACGGGCAGACTAGCTACTACTCCCCTGCTGGCGCGTATCAAGGTACGACTACAGCGACCCCTGCCCCCGCCATCCCGAGCACAACTATCAATACACCACGACAAGCACCTCAAGCGCCTGTGATGAAGGGCTGGTAGTGAACGAAGCAAGCTTAATTTTTAAGAAGTCATTAGTAGGTGCGGAGCCTACGCCTTATGTTTTCGACTCCATAGCTAAAACTATAGTTAGAGATACCAATCGCCAAGGTGCATGGCTGGAGATTATGGATTTAAAGATTGCTCAGCCAATTGGGAACTCCCCAAATGCTGCTAGGCACTTTAACAACCTACCGCTCAAAGTAATTGCATATTGCGGGTATTCTGAATTTGCTAGCAAGGATAGCTTTCAAGACTTAAGCATTACTCGCGATAAGAATGAACTGCTTGCCTCAGTCTTCCTTAGAGTGGAGAGCGAAGCCTATTTGAATGGCATCGCTTCATCACTTAGGACGCATAAGGAGCTGAGCTTATGGATGAGACTGGATTGCAAGGACGATAAATTAGTAACCTTGGAAGATATGCAAAACATTCTGGTACAACATTTATCACTTACATTTACATAATGAATAAGCCTGATAAATCTCTTCGCTATGCAGCCCTCCTATTCTTAGGGCTATGTATTTATTCGTACCTTAACAAGAACCAATACAAAATCCTACCTGAGAACTATACCGATCAGGATGCAATTATTGCTGGTGTAACCTATCCGCTTTCGTTTGTCTTTAACTTCGTCCTGAGTGTTGTGTTCTTCTTGCTACTTAAGCTCTCAAAGCTCTGCATTAGATTATTCAACAGGGTTAAGTAAATATGACAACCCCGCTATTCGAGGACGACCCAACCTTTGTACCGCCTGAGGATGCAACAGAGTGCGAGCATCGCGGATATGAGTATTACAAGGTAGGTGATGAATGGCGCCGTAAGGTGAAGATTAGGTTTTGGTGCGATATTTGCCAAGCTAAGAAGCAATGTTTCCACGAGGTGTGGGAGAAGGCTTAATTCAGGATAGAATTAGCACATGGGTGGAGTTAGTCCGAATTGCCATACCCAGACTGTCGTCGAAATGGCTAAATAGGAGAAATGCATGACTACACCTATCTTAGGTATCCCACCCTTTCTTATTCGCGCCTACCGCGAAGCTAAGTTTGTCGTAAATAGCCCGAAGCCAATAACTCTGTTCATTGGTAGGAGCAATCAAGACCTTAAGCAGCTACTCACAGATTCCAAAGTTACGACTGCTGCATTTATAACCGCACACAATCCGTATAGCGAAAAGTTTGATGATGCAGCTAATGCAAAAGCTCAATCAAACCTAATAGTCGATGTAGAAGCTCTGGGCTGTAAGCACATCAATGGCTATGGTCAGGATGTTGCCGAAGAATGGCCTAGAGAAGACAGCATTCTCATTCTCGGCATTACCGAAAGTCAGGCAGAAGCCTTGTCCGATAAGTATTCTCAAAATGCATTCGTTTGGATAGGTACATCAGACGCGTATGCATCACTCCGCTTACGCAGACCTATTGAAGTTCCCTCAAATGAGGAATTAACAACGTGGTTGAGTAGTCTATCAAGTGAGCAGAAAGCTGAAGCCGTAAAACTTAGCAATACTGAGCAAGCGTGGCTAATGACTGTAGCCGATGAGGAGCAGGCTCACTGGCTATCGCCTTCTGCATGGGATTTGAACAAGCCTTGGCCTCTTGCTAAGCCCGATGGCAGCTCTATGAGCATTGGTACGGAGCTAGATAGAATCTTTAAAATTATTGCGGCTGGACAGGTTTCAATAGTCAGCTAGGATTATCTGTGGTGCCAGTTGTCCTCAGTAAGAGAACATAGAACCTTAATAAATTTATCCCGAATTGGATCAGGCTGAGTGTAGGCAAAGTGTATTTGCTTCATCAGCCTTTCTTGCTTGTCTTCATCCTCTGAATCCCAAGCTCCTAAGATCAAGGGTGTTAATTCATCATTAGGCTTATCCTTGCCAATTACAGCGCATAGCTTTAACCAAGCCGTAGGCTTTGGACAAATGCGATTGTTTTGAGTGGCTAATTCAACTAGCTCTTTAAGCGTTTTCATACTCAAATCATACCTTTTTAGGATTTAGGGTCATTCCCCAGATCGATCACGCGTAGTGGGCTCCACGGGAACACCCTGAGCCTTACCCCTGTTCTCCCGTAACTGCTCCTCGACAGCTTCGGAAAAAGCTGAGAGAGCCTTTTCTTTCTCTTCGGCTTGCTTAGCCAGCTCAGATGCGGGAATCACCTCCCTCAACGCTTTTAATGCGTCTATGGTGGGCTTAATCTTTATTACCTTGTTGTCTTCAGTCTTCATCATCTTATACAAGGTAGTTGCGAGGATTTTTCCCTCTTCATCCAAATCTTCAGGAAGAACACCGTACCAATTATTGATAACTTCAGCACCAATCCTCTCGATGTTTTCCAGAGTTCGGTAGTAGATTGAATGCTCCCACTGACCAGTCTTGGGATTTTTTCGCTTGGATGAATAGACACGAATTGAGAGCATGTGGTGATTTTACCGATGCCCCCAAGATCCGCATAAATACCACTCTGCATTTTTCGTGGATTCTTAGTAATTGGTGCTTCGATTCCGAGATCGCTTGTGTTTCTTTATCTATTAGCCTTCCAGCCAATGGTTCGACTTATGGTGCATCGCTAAGATGTTGGTACTAACAACGGAGGCAGAATGCTTTTACTCGT
>CANGHN010000014.1 GCA_947453825.1 Betaproteobacteria bacterium | reverse complement strand
CTTGAGTTAAACCAAGATCAGCGCGTCGATTAGCTACTTGGAGCCCAATTTCACGTAAGTTCATGGGATGATTGTGCCACAACTTTTTAATAAATGTGTAATAAATTACGCATTTATTAGCGAAAAGCACCCGATACATGGCATTAGCGAGCGCTTCTCATTACACAATCCAGTAAAGTAGCGAGATCTAGCGAGTCACTACCATTCTCTAGATGAGAATGAGTCCGTTTTGTAAATTGGGTGATTTTGAGCAGAGTAGCTCAAAATCACAAATCTAAATACGTCTTATTTAGATTTGTAGGTAAGAAATAGGTCGCGAAAACTCGTCACTCCGAGCCGCCCTCCTCGCCTGAATCGACCACGTTGCGCGATGCCACATCGACCACCTGCATCTTGCGCTTCCACTCCTGGTGTTTGCGTAGCTCACTTAAAGTGCGATAAAAATTTCTGCGTAGATCATCAAACGCCCTGCTCGGCTTTTCATTTTCCATGAGCTCCATTAGGCGTTTATCTTTAATTACCTCTAACTCCTGCTCAATCTTAGGGCGATGATCGCAAAACCAAATTATCTTGTTTAAATCTTCAATCGCAATCTTTAAGAAATAACTCCAGAAGAGTTCAGTCTGCCCATCATCATTTTCAATCTCGCACCGAAGTACATTCTTTGCTGTTGGATTAGTAAAGCCATAATGATTAATGTGCTTCACCAATACTT
Organism: Betaproteobacteria bacterium; assembly: GCA_947453825.1. GTDB lineage: Bacteria > Pseudomonadota > Gammaproteobacteria > Burkholderiales > Burkholderiaceae > Polynucleobacter. Next base: position 46,087 of record CANGHN010000014.1, on the reverse strand, counting down.
GATGAAGCAACGGATATGCTTCATCGAGAGCTTCCAATTCTGAGGTGGTTGCCTCCCTTAGCTGAAGTTCTTTGGCATAACTTATAGCCAACCCCGCTTCATTTTTAAGTTCATCTGTGTAGCGCGATAAAGAATCAAGCTCGAGCCCGACACGATCAGAGGAGAGGTACTCAGTGTCGCATTTTTCAGAGTACCTCAAGGGCGCATCAAGTCTTGCAAGCGTAAATCGTAGCTCGAGATTTTCTAAACGAATCTTCTTCCAAGCCAAAACAGCAAGGTCACGCACCATCGCAATTTCTGCCATGTCTTCTGGACGAAAGTCGCTGATGAATTGGTCTTCGATTTGACGATATTGAGACTCATCCTCGCCCGGTAAAATTAATGTATTGGAATAGGCTCCAGTCTTCAATGCATTTTGGGATGCAATCTTTTTGCCTTCATCCGATTGTGGTCCGCCAGAGCGATTGGATTTAGTAACGGATGAGGACTTGGCCATGATTTAGCCTTTATTAAATAGCCGAACGCCAGGACCGTCATCGGGGGTACCAATAAATTGGATGCCAGCGCTCTCAAGGGTACGCTTAACAGCATCAAGCGTCTTGATATTGGCAGATGGCACACCTTCAAAGGATTCTAGACGCACAAGGGTAGTAAATCCAATTCCAGATAATTCAGCCAGTTTTGCCGTTGTCAGCCCAAGCAAAGCACGCGCAGCCTTAATTTGACCACTTGTAATCAAGATTAAATTAACCTATAATGATATTAATTATTTTATTTAAGTAATATTTGATATCTTATTGGAGATAAAAAATGCTTATTAATCAAGATTTTGCACAATCCGAGACTAAAAGTCCAGTTAAAAGAAGGCTGGGGTTAGTGGGCAACGCCAATCAAAGCACAGATAAAGAAAATAACCACTCAGAATTCAATCAAGCTGTCAAACTTCTACAAGAAACTATCGTAAAAATTGAAGGTGCTTATGCACCGGCTACGATTCGCGCATATCGCGCTGACTTTAATGATTTCATTAACTTCTGTAATGACAGAAATACCAATGCCCTACCTGCTCAACCTCGTTTAGTTGTTGAATACATTTGCAAACTAACCGGGAGTGGCAGATCTTCCGCAAGTATTAGGCGGGCTCTTTGCGGGCTATCTGCCATTCATAGGCTGAACCGATTTGAAGACTCCACCAAAGATCCCGATGTCATTCTGGAGATGCGAAGAATGCATCGCAAATTAGGGCGCTCTTCCAGTCAGGCTGGCAGTATCAATGCCGACACATTAGATAAGCTACTTTTAGTTACAGATGATTCCATTAGAGGCATTCGGGATCGCGCCTTATTACTAGTGGCGTATGACACATTATGCAGACGTAGTGAATTAGTCTCGCTGCAAGTCAAGGATGTCAAAATCAACATTAAGAATAGTATTGAAACATCATCCATTCTCCTGAGAAAAAGCAAGACCGATCAAGACTCCACAGGGAGATGGCTACATCTAAGTCAAAGAGCTCATTTAGCATTGGCTGAGTGGATGAAAAAACTTCCCGAAGGACATGAGTACCTCATGGTCGGTATTGACCGTGGAGCAAGAATTTCACGCAGTAGTTTGAATTCTGGGCAAGTCAATCGCATCTACAAACGAATTGCTAAAAATGCTGGGCTCGATAAATTAGTTATTGAAGGGATCAGCGGTCACTCGATGCAAGTTGGTGCAGCTCAGGATTTACTAAATTCCGGAGCAAGCATGCCATTCATAATGCAGCGTGGAAGATGGTCAAAAACAGATACGGTTATGAGATACATCGAGCACGGCGGGAGGGCTGACTAAAAATTCAATAAACTCTGATTTCATATGGGACAACTTAATATACTTATCGAAAATAACAAGAGCTCCGATAAAGCTAAAATAACTCTTTATAAAACACAAATATACGAATATTTACGGATTAACAAAAAAATAGCGGTAATACCTGAACAATCTTATACTATTGACAGTTAAAAAAATTAATAACAAAAGCTTATTTTATAGTAAACATGTATATGGCTTAAAAGGTAATTAACGACAAAATTAAAATGAGGTATTTATGAATAAGTTGTATTTTGAAGCAATTATTTGTGCATGTACAACCAAACACTCTGATATTTTTTCAATAGCTTTCGAAAAATTAAGAGAGTATGTACCATTCAAAACATTACATTTAGTAGTTCCAGATGAAGATTGGCAGCATTTCTATAATCAATACAAAAATAATAGAATGCTGATCCTGTATAAGGATAGTCAATTTATATCTAGCAAACTAAATGAGTATATAAAAAACAAATTGGGGAAAAGGAAGGGGATGTATGGGTGGTATATTCAGCAGTTAATAAAAATAAAACTATCAAGTAATTTCGAGGATATGGACAATATTCTTATCTGGGACTCGGATACAATTCCTCTGAGACCATTAAATTTCATTAGAAATGATGGAGAATTTAATTATTATTATGGAAGTGAATTTCATAAACCATACTTTAATACTTTAAAAAAAATTTTAGGAGTAGATAAAGCCCCACCACACTCATTTATTGCACAATGCTTTCCGCTAAAATCCATGTTGGCGAAAGACTTTATTAAAAATGTAGATGAATCATATTGGATGGAAAAAATAATTGATAACTTAGATCAAAGCTCAGATTGTGCTTTTTCAGAATACGAATCATTGGGTAACTTTATTCTTACAAAAAAGGATGTAAATTTCATCAATTTTCCATGGGAGAGAAACGGCGTTGTTCACTTGTATAAATTTTGATCAATCAGAAAAGCAATCGTTTTTCTTGAAAAAAGTTATGCCTTTGTTGCATTTGAAAACATAAAACTATCAAGAGCTAAAAAAATAATATACAGAGTATTAAACTTATTTAAAAGATAGCCAAAGAAAAAGAGCGACATTAGAAATAGTTAAGCGCCGATTCCCACTAAATATATTTTTTATATCCAATTAGAAAACGCGGTTAATCTTGTAAAAATTTTGATAAGAATTTTTTATTTACTTTAACTCTATCTTTATCAAGAAACCAACCCCATTTGTTAAAGTACTTTATTGTGCTTAATATGTGAAAGGTTAACATTTTTATATTTTGAAATGAACTTTTTGCATGTTCATGGTAAACCACCGCATCTGGATAAAATATAGTTTTTGAGATACCGTGCATTCTTCTGCACAAGTCAACGTCCTCCAAATACATGAAAAATCTTTCATCGAAAAAATTTACTTGCTTGAGTGTTGTCATGCGCGCCAATAAAAAACAGCCTGAAAGAACGGGTGGATTCATTTCCCCGTCGTAATTTGTATCTCGCAATTCATAATGATGATCAACGCGCTCTACTATTGACCGAGGAAAAAATAGGTTAAATCTTCTTATAAATAAATTTAGGGGGGAGGGTAGCAACCTACAGGAATATTGCAAGCGTCCGTTAGGAAATAGAATTTTTGGTATCAAAAGACCAACTCTTTCATCCCCCTCTATTCGATCCAACATAATAGAAAGCATACTGGGCTCAAAATAAATGTCAGGGTTTAATATAAAGTGGAAGTCACTCGTTCCAGTAATCATATTTAGGACTATATTATGTCCGCCACCAAATCCTACGTTTCCATTCAAAATAATATGTAAATTATTCACCCCGTAGTATGATGACAAGTCAATGGGGATGGGACTATGATCAACAATATAGATGTCATTACACACTCCAGAAAGAATCAGACAATCGAGAAGGCGGCCTATAGTTTCTATCGGCGTATTAAAAAGAACAATCGAAGCAGTAACTTTGGACATAGATTATGGATAAAATAATACCTATTGAGGGCGGCCTAGGTGCGCAGATCCTGACTTACACAATAATAAATCACTTTCTTAAATTGGGGACCCCCATTAAAGTCGATTTGAGATACTTTCAAAATATCCCCAAAATAGCTGAAGTAGGCAATGGTTTAAGTTATTTCAAATGGGAATTAGATTATTTTGGTATTGATATCAACAGTTTAAAAAATCATACTCAAATTAATTTAATTGATAGGATAGCTAAAAATTTACCCCTTAAAACACATGTAAAAGATGGCGAAGCTTATAAACTTCAATGCCTTAAAGAGAGCCTGAGCAATGAAGACTGGAAATCTCTATTTCCAATACAAAATGATGACGCAGTAAAGGCTCAAGAAATTATTGGTAATAACGGTCATATTGTTGTACACATCAGAAAAGGTGACTTTCTAAATGTTGCAAGCCATGTCACAACTGAGGAGATGGTTATAGCCTTATTGAGAAAGTTTAAGGGATGCAGTATCAGTAAGCTAATAATCATAACTGATGGAAGTATAGAAATAAATAGATTTAAATCCGAACTATCATTTTTGCAAGATATTTCAGTACATCAAAATATAAACAATATGCTTTCACATGCAATTATGAGAAAAGCATCCATACTCATCACATCCAATTCTCAATTTAGCTTAACGGCTGGGCTGCTTAATGATTCTGGATTAGTCATCATACCCAAAAAATGGTTTGGTACTTCTAGAAAAAATGCAAAGCTTGAAAAACAATTATGTGAGCTTGGTAGCTGGAATCTAATTTAAGCGATGATCATAAAACTTGAGCTGCCTTTTTAAATGGTCGGCTATGAAAAAATTACTACTATCATAGCAAACAGAAATGCCGCCTTTCCCGTAAATAGAAGATGTAATCTTTAGCTCGCCGTTTCGAATAACATAATATTTATTATTTGTATTAACGTTAATGTTTGAAAATATTTCATACATGAATTGAATATTTGAAGCAAGAAAAAAACTCTGGAGATGAAATTCTTTAAATAAATAGTATCGAGGCCCATACCCAAAACTTACGCCCAGCATAGTCTTAGACAGACTTGTTAAGGATAAAAACTTCATAGAAAAACAATAGGGCTCCGGTCTAAATGATGAGTTAGAAAGAACTAATATACCTGTAGTATTTTTAGAATATTCCTTACAAAAATACTCCATGGCATGTTTATGGGCACCCAAATCCAAACCAATATTACTAATTCCAATAACTACATCAAAACAATCGTAATCAATATCGTAATTAATTTCCTCAACCTTTTCAGCAGTTACGACTAAAACTTTATTAAAGTTAGCATTGACACTTTTATTTCTTATAAAATCAATTGTGTATTGCAATCCCGTTTTAAAGGAAGCATGCCCCAAAAGCTTATTTCTAGTCTTAGGGTAATTTTCATTCTCAACAATTTGCCATATAGGCAGATCATGATTAAATTTTCCAGCTTTAATGACTTTAATATTTGGAGATAAATTTAAGATTCCGGGTGTGACATAGGATGTAATTACATCAAATAAAGATTTAAAATAATTCATTTTTTAAATAACTTGATAAATTAATTTTGTCACTAGGTAAATTTTTTTGCGGAAACTTCAAAAGAATATATAAAATGTTCAAGTTTTTAAAGTTAGGAGTTTTTAAATCTAGATAGACGCCATTCTCTATCCGATCTGAATTTAAAAATGGTCTCAGAAAAAGCAATCGCCCCCCTGAGGATACATACTCCCTAAAAGATAGGCCATATGACTCATGCCTAGATGTCCACACCATAATATCGGAAGCGAGATTAATATTTTTGCCATTAAATTTACCGCAATAGTTAAATAAGCTCGAATAAGAATCTAGTAGATTGGTTTTATAACCAACCACTTTTAAACTTAAAGCTTTATTATCCTTGTGCAAGGACAAAAAACTATTAAACCGCTTAGCTTTTGATGGCGTTCCATAATAAAGTAAGCAGGTTTTATTTTCACCAGCATTAAGCCCAGTAAATCTTTCCTCTATAAACTCTTCCCATGCACAAATTGTGAAATTATTGTAAGGATAAAAATTACTAAGCGGCCCATCTGGGGCTATCAGGAATCTATTATCTACAGTTAGCCAGGAGAGCAATGAAATTAAATAATATGGTAAAGACTTCGTTATATAGTCAAAAACACTCGATACAAATCCCAAAGGATGCGCATCAAATATAAATACTATTTTCTTTTTTCTTCTGGAAAATTTCCATAACAACATGTAAACAATTGCCTTAGGCTGAATTGCTATATAAATATCAGCATTAGCTTTTTCAAAAGACTTAAAATTGTCGCCAACAGAGCTCTCTAAATAAAGAATACTTGCATTCAAAGCTCTTTCCAAAATAGAAATAACTGTTCCTGTGCCTCCTACACTCTTATTTCCGCAAATTATTAAATATTGCATTTTCTTCTATTGCTTAATGTAACTAAACTAGCCAAGAAAAAATAAATCCCAAGCACAGGGTAAGCCCATTGATAGAGTACCAATCCAGAAATCAGAAAATTAATTATAAACAATTTAGATACGCGATCAGATTTTAAATAAAATAAAATAGTGACAATAAAATTAATAAAAAATGGTAGTGACACCAAATAGCTTACTGTACTATTAAGTATTGCCCCATCAAATTTTCCACATATTTCATTCAAATCTAAAAAATTTTGGCCTGATGTACAAAATAATATAGGTGCGTTTTCGAGACCCATAAATATCCATGGATTTACAATGTAGTAGTATGCACTCACGAACAATAGCCCGTACCTAGTTAGTGTAGACTCATCAGATCTAATATCAAGCACTGTTTGTAATCTACTGTAATAAACTAATATAAAGAAAAATAAGATGCATGACGCAAATATAAGCATTACCCTTTTATTAAATTTAATTTCAGATATGAATAACAAATAAAAGGAGAATGAAAGGGCTGAAAGTAATATTATTGATCTGGTTTCGCTAAAAAAGCCAATCAACGAGAATGTAATTAATGCTAGTATGATTGATTTAATCTTAACTGGGCTTAGAGTGGAAATAGAACTCATAATTGCCAAGGCTATAACTGTAAGATGAGCGGGCTCCCTAGTTAGCCCAGCAGGCCTATCAGCCCACCCGAACTCCTTAATTTCATGCAATTGGTATGTAGAGGAATTTACTGGCACATACCATGTGAATCCATATAGTTGATACAATATTAATGCAAGCGTAAACAATGCTACTGACCAGCAAACAACTAATATATCTGCGCCTATATCCTCCTCACAATAAATAAATTTTATATAAAATCCTAAAATAACGGCCCACTGTAAGACTAATATTAATGGCCTAATAAAAAGTAATGGATTAGCCTCATTGAAATAAAGCTGTGTAAAGGAAGTAGAAATACCAAGTGTAATAACACTAACGAAAATATATTTGTTAAAGTAATTATTAAAAAAAGCATTATAAATAGATTTAAAATTGATTCCAGTTCTAATTAATATTAGAAATTGAACAAAAATAAAAAAAGAAAATGCAGGCAACGTACTGTCACCTATTTGAACTCCATAAATATCAGCACTACTAATTATTCCAATAGCGGAAAGATATATTTTTTTATTATATCTAATTGTTAATGGTGATATTATTGAAATAATAAAGAAAATAACCCAAAATAACATTATCTCAATTTTTCAAATATTGATTTATATTTCCAATAAACTTTCTTTGAAAAAGTTCTAGAAAAATATTTATTTGGCAACAAGGTTACTGGAATTTTTTTTCCTTTACTGTTCTCAGCACATAAGTCTGTAATTATATTAAATATATTGTATTTATTTAATATCAGGTTTTTAGACTCTAGAATCTTATTGAAATTCGCTTCATGATAATCAGAATCTAGGGCTAATTCGATTTTCCTCTCCATATCATCAACATTAAATCTATTAAATTCCATCATTGATTTAGGGTCGAAAAATTCAGCTATATTGGTGCAGCCACTATATATTGGAAAAGAAAGTCCTAAATATGCATCCCCCAATTTTTCAGTCCAGTAATTAGATTTAATCTCATTCTCGAATATTAAATGGTATTTATATGGCTTTATAGCATGATATTTATCATCTATTTTCCTAAATTCGGAACCATAGAGATCAATATATTTACTAATAGGGCGACTCATTAACTTCTCAATTGCAATCAGCCTCTCCCTGTGACCCTTAAGATTTCTTTTATTTGACATTATTAGAGAGACCCTATTAAGCTTGCTCATAGCTTGACTATTACTTAATAGATCGTAATCTAATGTGTAATCATTATCAATAACATGTAATCCATTGATTGATTTCATTTTCATACCTACCCACCATGTAGATACATTCATGAGTATTTTATTTTTAATCTCTCTCTTTTCATCGCAGGTAATGACTTTTGAAAATTGGTCCAAAAATAAATTATTTACTCTACAAATATCTTCATTAGGCTCCATTGAAATATATATAATATTATTAGGATTGCATAATACTGTTTCCTCTTCAAGTAATCCAGACTCATGACAAATAATCCAGTAGTCGCATGACTTTATTTTCGTATTTATATAAAAATTATTATTTTTCCATGTTGAGCTAGAACCAGGAGTTTGCCTCTTTAATAAGTTTTCGTAGCTAGATAAACCCGCTGATATTTTTATATCCATTTTACTAAATAAAAAACTTTTTATACCTTGGCATATTTTCAACAACAGAGCTCAGCTGCTTCATTTTGTTATCGACAAAAGTACTGGAACCCTCTAAGTATGATTCATTATTTTTAATTAACTCTTCAATATTTTCTTTATTAGTATATTTTTTTAATTCAATATGTGAGAATGATTTCAATTTATTGAATATAAAATCAATATCACCCAATGAAGAGTGATGTACGCCTAAAATTTTATCAGGGCAATAGACCAATCCAACTAGCCTACCTCTCTCTCCTGCCTTCCTTATCATATCAATAGTTACATTAAGGCTTTTATATCGCTTTCCAGTCATTATGAAAACTCTATAACTATAGTCTTCAGGCCCCCCAATATTTTTCAGTTTTAGATTAAAGTAATAAGTTGTCAAGGAAAGTTTTATTGTTATTATTCCATGCTTGTACACCTCCTTTATAATTTCTTCTCTGTTATCTGAATCAATGATTTCATCAACATCTGAAAATATTAATATATCATCATCGTCTATTCTTATATTTTCAATGATTTTCTGAGAGTAATTTCTTTGAATTGCCTCATTCAACCAGGCATTTCCCACTACATATCCGTCGCCAAACTCAATTATTCCAGTTCCGGATAGTGACTTTAATTTTCTTTTAACTTTAGCTTTTAAAGTATCGTCCACAAATAATTTACTAGCTGGTATTTTGTGATAGATTAATTTGTTGTCTACATGTAAGTTAAAGTTGTATAACTTTTCTACATTCTGAAAAGTTCGATCAAATTCGAATATGTGCGTTTGATCCATCCACTTTTTATTCTCAAATGATTTAATTTCGCAAATAATATTCTCATTGTTGAATGGTGAAAAATCATATATCTTCATAATTTACTCAAATCTTATTAATTTTTCCTAACAACTTATTTATAGAATATTTCCGGCAAGGCGTAATCTAAATTACCTGGTACATTAGACTTATCCAAAGAATGTGGAAATTTTTGAGTGGCAATTTTTTCTAATATCCTATCTTTTCTAAGGAAAGTAAACTCTAATACAGGAGGTACATCATATTTTCCATATTTTAAAATAGGAAGGCAATTATTTGGATGTATATGTATTACTTCAAAATTTTCTAATATTTTCTGGAATGCTTGCTCGATGTATCTAAAAGCATGCTTATCAAATAAAAGGTTCATCTGATGAAATTCAATTACTAATATTCTAAATTTATTCAAGTTTTCCTTGGCAATATCTAGAATTACCTCATACTCAGCACCTTCTATATCCATTTGCAATATTAAATCTTTTTTAGATGTACTTTTTTGCTCTATCCATTTATCAACAGTTATATATATATCACTCTCTTTAATTCCTAAGAATTTTTTTTCAAAATCAATCAACTCATGGTGAATTGGTGGAGCCTCAACAGAGTAGTCTGCTAGGTAGCATTTAATCCCCCTGTTAATCATCTCAAGTTCAAAATCAGCTGTATCAGATACCCCAGGAGAAAAACATTCGCTCACTCCCTTCAAGTCATCCGGAATTAAATACCCACCATCATCACGACCAACTCTAATCAATTTATGGTTTGTTGTAACCGGCTTTATCAACAAGAGAAATTTATCTAGATCCCGGGTATCTGTAACATGGGAAATATTAATTCCTAAATTTAATCCAATTTTTTTTATAGCATTTAATAAATTTATTTTCATAATGTGTGAATTTATTATTTATATATATTATTTATAAATAAATGAGTTGGAAATATTTTTTCTATGACTGTGTATCTATATTCTCTCATTTTGATGAAAAAAATTATTCCTAGTTTTATAAGAACTTTTTTCATTTTCCTTTTTCTATTTTTATTTTTTGCATTCCAACTGAGTAAGAATTTATATCTCATTGTAAGAATCAGTGGATCTTTTCTAGATAATTTATATTTTTTTATTATGTAGATTATTAATTTGCGCCTATCTGCCAACAGTTCTGTTACGGCACTTGAACCTACATGCACTCTATATTGCATCAAAACTTCTTCAGACCAAGCCAAAATCCCTTCCCCTAATAGATTATCTAAAAAAGTATAGTCAGCATGCCTACCTGCGTCACTGCTTAGCAATTGCTTCCTCTTGACTTTGCTTACACGATACATATATCCGGGGAATGGAGCATATCCATCACTACCAAATTCAAAGTAACTTTGTAGCAATTCATATCCTTGTGAGACTAACTTTAATTTAGAAATGCTATTAAATGTATTATTTGACTCAACCACTCCATTTATTAAAGTTGCATTTGGTGCTGCAGCAACAATGTCCTTGTTATACGAAAAAATTTCTAACATTTTTTCGGCGTACTGTGAGCACATGACGTCATCATCATGGAAATAGGTAACAAATTCTGAATCGGATTCCTCTATTAATACATTGTGATGACTTAAAACATCTAGGCTTGGTCTTCTTCTTATATACCTGAGCTGTTGATAGTTTCTATTAATTAACTCCTCCACTCTATCATCGGTTGAATTATCTGAAACTACCACTTCAATATTTTTATATGTTTGATTCAGCACTGAATCTAAAGCCGCCTTCAAATATTCAGGCCTGTTATATGCCATTATGAATATTGTTAATTTTTTATCTGGTTCTATTAGATATTCGCGCATTGATCGTTCTAAATTTGCTCCATTTTCAAACCAGTCGCGGCATGAAGTGCTCGCTGCGAACCCACCATTCCACATATTGATGAGTCTAGCGCTCTAATCCTGAGACCACTGCAATCAACCCCATCAGCATGAATTGCTTCAAGCAACCAACTACCAAACCCCCCATCTAGTAAATGATCTTCGTAAGTGGTTACATCCTTGCAATTTTTAAATTTCGGGGACTGCAAGTCTTTATATTTCATACCCCAAAGAGGTAATGAACATAAAGCTGAAGAAGGGTTATTTCTAATAAGCTCATATGCCAGCGCCAATGTTGCTCCAGTTGTAAGGATTGTTGATTTTTTTTGACCCCCACTACTCTGATCACCTGTGATATTCAGCCATTGACCTGGATGCACATCTGGGACTTGGGTGTGGATGTTAGCCTCCCCCACCTTCCCCAACCTCAGATAACTAGGCTGAGGGTTTGCTAGGAGGTATCTCATTATTCCCCGCACTTCCATTGGGTCGCCAGGAGCCCCGATGAGCATATTCGGGAATGATCTCATTAAAGCATAGTCCTGAACAGCATGGTGGGAGTAGCCTAAATTACCATATGCAACTCCACCTCCAACAGTCACAATTGTCACAGGCAATTGATGGTAATCAATATCATTTCTTATTTGTTCTGCGCATCGAAATAATGGGAAATTAGCTATGGAATAGACAAATACATGAAATCCCTCAGATGCTAAACCCGCAGACAGACCCATCATATTTTGTTCGGCAACTCCGGCATTAAAAAAACGATTTGGAAATTTATTCGCAAATGGTTCTACAACCCCAAATCCTAAATCTCCTACGACCAATGCAATCTTGTCATTTTTTTCTGAAGCCAATACTAGCTCATCTATAAAAGCATTACGCATCTATAGCTCCTAGCTCATCCAGCGCTAAGGACAGCTCTTGATCATTTGGATTCTTATAATGCCACTCAACTTTATTCTGCATAAAACTAACGCCCTTCCCTTTGATGGTATGTGCAACAACAACCAAAGGCTTTCCAAGGAATTTAGTAGTCAGAGCATCGTAAAGTTGATTATGGTTATGACCGTCTACCTCTATAACTTTAGAGCCAAATGCCTCCAACTTATCAACAAGCGGCTCCAACCCCAAAGTATTTTCTACGGTGTCTAAGCTTTGTAGCTTGTTATAGTCAATGATTGCAACAACATTATCCAAATGGTGGTGAGCGGAGAACATCAATGCCTCCCAATTAGAGCCCTCATCCATCTCTCCATCACTGAGTAGTACAAATGTTCGCCACTCTTGCTGTGCAATTGTGGCGGCAAGAGCTTTTCCAACACCGAATGGAAGTCCATGCCCTAGTGCGCCGGTAGAAAATTCAACGCCAGCAACCTTATGGCTTACATGATTCATTAACCAAGAAAAGTCATCTCCATAAGTTTGCAACTGCTCTTTTGGAATAATACCTACCTCAGCCAGAGTTGAATATAAAGCGACACATGCATGCCCTTTACTTAGAATAAAGCGATCCCTATCATTAGAGTCTATTTCTTCTGGTGATATTTTCATCACCCGTCCATACAGTACCGCAAGGATGTCGGCAATCGAAAGGGCGCTGGCGATATGAGATGCTTTGGCACGATGCACCATTTCCAGTGCATTCTTACGAATACTTCTGGCCAGCTCAATAGAGGTCTTGTTATCAGCCACGCAAAATGCCTTCAATTGCTTTTGCTGCATACATAACCTCATCTTTTGTTAAGCAAACACCGCTTGGTAAATTAATTGCTTGATTACCAACACGCATGGCTGTAGCCTGAGGATCTTGGTGTCGAGGCCAAATTGGGTACTGACTAATAGCAGGAAATACAGGTCTACTATCAACGTTGACCTCTTTTAATTTTTTAATAAGATTATCACGAGAAATTGATGTGCCCTCATCTAATCTTAGGCTACTCATCCAATAAATACTTCTTGCCCCTTGCACCTCCTGATTCAGGATAATGTGAGGTGTGTTAGATAGACCTTCTTGGTACCAAGAAAATATTCTGCGCTTCATTTCAATGAGCTCATCAACCCTCTCTAATTGTGCCAAACCTAAAGCTGCTTGAATATTTGACATCTTAAATTTAACTCCATCCGCATCAATCCAAAATGTACGCGACGGGTTACGTCCCTGATCCCAAATTTTTAATGCTTTTTCATATAGCTCATCACTATTGGTGACCAACATACCACCTTCACCTGTAACCATTAACTTTGCGCCCTGGAAACTAAACCCTGCAAAATCGCCAAATGAACCGCAGCGTTTACCTTCCCACTCAGCACCTATAGCAGGAGCAGCATCTTCAACAATTTTCAAATTATGCTTTTTCGCCAGCTCTACAATCTTCGTCATTCTGGCCGGATGTCCATACATATGAACAGGTATGATGGCTTTCGTTTTGGCTGTTATCAACTTTTCGATTGATCGAACGTCAATATTCCATGTATCTAACTCAATATCAGCAAAAACAGGAATTGCCCCAACGTATCTCACTGCATTTGCTGTGGCTACCCATGTCTGATCTGGAACGATAACCTCATCACCAGGGCCAATATCTAATGCCATTAAGGCGATCTGCAGGGCCCCGGTGCAGCTTGAAGTTGCCATGGCATATTTAACACCAACATATTCTGCGAATTTTTTTTCAAATACTGTTGAGTATTTTGACCAATTACTATTCCAACCATTACTGGCCGCATCAAAAGCAAATACTGCTTCTTTGGATGAAATTGATGGTCCAGCAGTAAGTATTAAAGACTTCCCAACATATTCTCTAGCAGGCTTCCATATCATTTGAATAAAGTGTCTTTCGGGAACCTCACCAGGCTTTGCATCTACATAATTCACCGATCCGCCTTTAATCACTTTGGATAATGGCAATCGTTTTTGCTCAATAAATTCATTTCTTGTATAGAACTCAATGGCATGTTGATTGTTATCCATTACCCTCAAGAAAAAACTGTCTAGATTTATTACTTTTCTAGCCCACTCCATTAAAGCAACCATAGCGTCAGAGAAAAGACCTTTTTCAGATCGATCATCGCCTTTTACTACATTATCTATTTCGAAACAAAGCTCTGGATTATGGCAACCGTTAAATCCAATATGACCTAGTACCTTACCTTTTATATCGCAGACCAAAAATAAAATTCGATCATCAACAGCCAATAAACGATCAAGCATCCATACCTTAGTACTCTGCTCGGTAGCGATAAACTGAGTTGGGTAAACATCAACATTGGTATTGCGCCAAGCGGTTAGATTTTTGGTAAGCTCTGAATCCTCTAAATGAGCCTTGCATACGGGCACTAGAAATCCTTTTTGCCCAATTGGGATTGCGCGCAAGTAAGCATCTCGAATATTTTCTGCAGATTTTAAGAACCTAAAATTTTCAGTTACTGCTTTCTTATAGACCTCAAAAGTTTTATTACTCATTGCAAATCCAATCTCACTATTTTTAAAAGTTTAAGCCCAAATAAGTCTCGATGGTATGAGCTACGTATTCCAGCATTTCCTTACTTAGGGCCGGCTGAACCCCAATCCAAAATGTGTTATTCATTACATTGTCGGTATTTGTAAGCTCTCCGCTAACCCGATATTTTGCATCAAGCATATATGGCTGACGTATTAAATTTCCAGCGAATAAAAGGCGTGTCCCAATTTTATTTTGATCCAAATAGGTTGTAAGATCAAGGCGAGAAACCGGAGACTCGGACTTTACTGTAATTGGGAAACCAAACCAGGATGGGTCTGAGCCCTCAGTCACCTCAGGTAACTGTAAAAATTCTTCACAAGTCTTTAAACGCTCTTTTAAAAATTGAAAGTTCTCTTTTCGAGCCTGAATAAATGCTGGCGCCTTTTCAAGCTGTGCTAATGCACACGCAGCCTGCATATCGGTAATTTTCAAGTTATAACCTAAATGACTATAGGTATATTTGTGGTCGTACCCTTCGGGTAAATTACCTAATTTCCAGCAAAAACGTTTTCCACAAGTGTTATCTTTTCCAGGAGGGCAGTAGCAATCACGACCCCAATCTCGAAAGCTCTCCGCAATTTGCTTTAACTCTAAGTTATTAGTAAAAACAGCTCCGCCCTCACCCATCGTAATGTGATGAGCAGGATAAAAACTTAAAGTGGCAATATCACCAAAGGTTCCAACCATCTGACCCTTGTAAGTCGTTCCTAAGGCATCACAACAATCCTCAACCAACCAAAGATCATATTTTTTGCAAAGCGCAGTCACTACATCTAAATTGAAAGGATTACCTAAAGAATGTGCCAACATAATTGCTTTAGTTTTAGGGCTAATTGCAGCTTCAATTTTCGCAGCATCAATATTGTGGGTGTACTTGTCAACATCAACAAAGACTGGCACCGCACCAAATTGCACTATCGGATTTACCGTTGTTGGAAATCCAGCAGCCACACCAATTACTTCATCACCCTGCTTAATTGCGCGATCCCCCAGCTTTGGTGAAGTCAGCGCAGAAAATGCTACTAGGTTTGCAGAAGACCCAGAGTTAACGGTAATTGCGTATTTAACCCCTATAAACTCAGCTAGCTTCTTTTCAAACAAGTCGTTAAAACGCCCAGTAGTTAGCCAGCCATCCAAGGAGGCATCCACCATATTCTTTAACTCTTCAGCGCCGATTACTTTGCCAGATGGGGGCACTAAGGTCTTGCCAGGCTCAAACTCCTTGGGCGCAAATTCAATAGCGGCGTATTCATCAACTAATTTTGCAATCTGAAGGCGCAATTGATCTTGTTTCATTTTTTGCGGGGATATAACTTGTGTATTCATAACTTAAGCACTCATAAATTGATTAATTTGTTTAAGAGATAAGGCGCGCATATCTTTCTTTTGTCGGAAGGAATGCTCCCACTCAACAATTTTCTCGATTGCAGTCTCTAAATCCCACCGGGGTACCCACTTCAATTGCGTATTTGCTTTTGAGCAGTCTAATTTCAGGAGATGGGCTTCGTGCGGCTGCTCGGCGCCATCTAGCGACCAGGCAGCATTTTTACCCCACTTGGAAATCAATAACTCCATCACTTCTTTTACCGATTTAGCACCCTCATCATGGGGGCCAAAATTCCAGGCCGATGCATAGGATGATCCATTTTCATATAAAGTCTGCGCCAAAATTAAATAGCCACTTAAAGGCTCTAAGACGTGCTGCCAAGGGCGAATAGCCAATGGATTACGAATCATTACTGGTATATTTTCTTCAAAAGCTTTGATGGCGTCGGGTATCAATCGATCCGGCGACCAGTCCCCGCCGCCAATTACATTGCCTGCTCGCGCTGATGCTATCGCATGCTTATGATGACTGTAGGTATCGGCAGGAAAATAAGAGTTGCGATATGCTGCGGTCACTAGCTCTGCACACCCCTTGCTACTGCTGTAGGGATCGTGACCACCCATCGATTCCCCCTCGCGATAACCCCAAACCCACTCTTTATTCTCATAGCACTTATCCGTAGTCACTATCACCGTTGCCCGAATAGAATCCACGCCACGAGTCGCCTCAAGCACATTGACCGTGCCCATTACATTAGTTGCATACGTTAAGACTGGATCTTGATAGGAATATCTAACCAATGGCTGCGCAGCCATATGTAATACTATTTCAGGCCGAAAATCTGTCATGACCTTTTTTAAGTCATTGAGATTGCGCACATCATTAATGCAAGAGCGCTCGATCAGATCAGAAATGCCTAAAATGTCATATAAATTAGGCTTTGTATCGGGAGCTAAAGCATAACCCGTAACTTTAGCCCCCATGGAGGCAAGCCAAAGAGAGAGCCACCCTCCTTTAAACCCAGTGTGCCCCGTAAGAAATACTCTCTTACCATTCCAAAAAGAAGGATTCACATTAGCCGTCATCAGACCCAACTTTTCCATGGGGCCTTATTTTCAGCCCAAAGCTCTTCAAGTAAATTTTTATCTCGCAATGTATCCATGGGCTGCCAAAATCCCTCATGCTTGTAGGACATGAGCTGCCTATCTTTGGCCAAGCTTTCTAATGGTTCGCGCTCTAAAATTGTTTTGTCGCCATCAATGAGGTCAAGCACTTTTGGTGAAGCTACAAAGAAACCACCATTAATAAAGCCACCGTCACCACGAGGTTTTTCTTTAAACGCCTCTATCTCATCTGCAGAATTAATATCCAAAGCACCAAATCTTCCAGCCGGATAAACAGCAGTCAAGGTAGCAAGCTTTCCATGACTGCGATGAAAATTAATGAGACTTGCAATATCAATGTCACTGACGCCATCGCCGTAGGTAAAACAAAAAGCTTCTTCATTTTCAACGTATTGCTTGATGCGCTTTAATCGCCCGCCCGTCATTGTTTGCAAACCGGTATCCACTAGAGTCACCTTCCAAGGCTCTGCGTACTGATGGTGCACCGACATTTTGTTATGTTGCATATCAAAGGTAACATCCGATCTATGCAAAAAATAATTTGCAAAATATTCTTTAATTACATACCCCTTGTACCCACAACACACAATAAAATCATTTATTCCATAGGAAGAATAGATTTTCATAATGTGCCACAAAATAGGCATACCCCCAACCTCTACCATTGGCTTTGGCTTATCATCCGTCTCTTCGGAAATTCTAGTTCCCAGGCCACCAGCAAGTATTACAGCTTTCATCTTTGTGCATCCTCGCAAAGTTTTAAATCTGAGTATTGGCAAACCCTTTTTATCTGTCCAGCCTCCAATTCGATGATGCGATCACAACTAGATAAAGTGGAAATTCGATGAGCCACCATAAAAATGGTGGGGGCTTTGTCTAAACTTTGTATCGAATCCATAATTTTTCTTTCGGTATCAGAATCCAGCGCACTAGTCGCCTCATCCAGAAAAAGAACGTCAGCCTGCTTATACAACGCTCTAGCGATTCCAATGCGCTGCCGTTGTCCGCCAGACAATCTTATACCTCGCTCCCCCACCAAGGTCTGCAAACCCTGAGGAAGAGACCCTACATAATCATCTAGCTGCGCCAATTTGACGGCCAAATTCAAACGTGTTCGATCGATGCCCTCAAAAGAGACGCCAAATGCAATATTCTCAGCAATACTTGCATCAGATAAGTACACAGACTGTGGAACATGGGCGATGTGCTTTTGCCAAGAGGAGTTATTCCTTCCGGTAATAAATACCCCGTCAACCAAGTAGCTACCTTTTGCAGGCTCTAGCAAACCCATCAGCAAATCCAAGAATGTGCTCTTGCCACAACCAGTAGCACCAATAATGCCAACTTTCTCACCGCACTTTATTTTGATGTTTAGTGATTCAAGTGCAAATTTATTTGCATTTGGGTAAGAATAATAAACATCTCTAAATTCCACATCGTGCTCAAAAAGAAGCTGCTCCCGATCAATGACTACCTTGGTCGGCAGATCCAATAATTGAACCACCTCAACTAATGCCTGCTCTGAGCCCTTAATACAAGTCCAAGCTGCATAAGACTGCTGCAAAAGAGGGATAATTTTTTGGGCTCCAATTGCAAATGCGCCTAACACCGCTATAGCGCCAAATGTTGAATTTTCTTGCTTAGTAAATTGATATGCGATTAACGCCATCAAAGCCATCGCCAGCGCTTCAACAATCAGCTTAGGGCTAGACCCAATAAAAATGATTCCGGCTTGAGCGCGTCTTAGTGAAATATCAATATTTTTATAAATATGATGGTACGTTTCCTGGGTGGAATCAATCAAAATATCCCTAATTCCACCCATACTCTCTTGTAAGCAAACAATTACTTCAGTTGATTTCTTGGCACCCAAACCGCTGTATTGAAATATACGATTTCTGGTGAAATAGATTATCAGTCCGTATAAACCTCCGAACCCCAAAAAAGTAATAATAGCAACCGCCGGGTCCACCAGCATTAATGCCACAACAATAGAAACCACTATTAACATCGAACTAAAGATAGAAGTAAAAGGCATCAGAACGTTGTAGATTACGCCATTTGATTTATTGGCAATCACATCAATTAATGTACCGCTATTGATGCCAGCATGGTAAGTAAACTTTTGATCTAGGACGTTTTTAAATATCTTGCAACTCAGATCACTTCCCGCCAAAAGACTTAACCTTGTGCTCAAAAAAACCAGGGAAAGCCTGACTAAGGCTGAGAAGATGACTAGAAAAATAAAAGCTACGGTAATAATTAGCACAATATTTTTAGTTTCAATATCAAAATACTGAACAACACCATTGATGTATTTATTTTTTAATAAAACATCAGGCTGCGTAATGGCACTCAAGAATGGAAGTGCCATACCAATACTTAATACCTCTGATACGGATGCTAAAAGCATCAGAAAAGTAAGGTAACCAAACTGCCTTCTCCTCGTAGAGCTCAAGTGTCCCAAAAGCTTGCGATATAGATTTATTTCTTGGGTCGCGTTTGTCATAAATATAGTGCGGGAATAAAAATGTAAGTCTTATTGGGGACTTACAACTCGATCAATTCAACTCATAAATGAATTAAGCACTCAAGCCCGCTAATGCCCGATCTCGCGCCACTCTCTCGGCCATCATTTGGCTCCACCGCTTTTCACGTTAAGCCAAACCCGTTGACCCAAGAGCACCAACAGCATTAAGAAAAACGCGCCAGCCAAGCCGCCTGCAGTTGTTTTGATCATGCCTTTTTTAGTACTGGTGGGCGCAGTATTGGCTTCTAAGCCTTTGGTAAAACGCGCTTGCACTTGGAGTAATTGAGAATGCAATTGGTCTAAAATCTCTTGAGTCATCCTATCGTCTTTAGATAACTTGGCGCGCATCTGCATCTCGATTTTTAGTAGCTCATCACCCAATACCAGGCCATCATAGGTTTTTTCCGCTAGCGGGCTAGCTTCATCTAAAAACGTTTTAAGAACCCCAATTTGCGCCAATCGATCACGCATGCGAGTGAGATTTTCTTTGGACTGATTGATATCGTTGTTGACCGCAATAATTTGCGTACTGATGGGCATGTATTTTGCGCCTGAGTCTTTAGGATCGACCACTTGGCCGCTAGCACTGTTGGTCCCTGGGAAACGTTTATGCAATTCTTCTAATGCTTTAGCGCGCTGCAGCTGGTAGCCCATCTCAACTTCAGTTGTCGTAATGCGCTTTTGTAGTTCTGCCACAGTAGAGATCGTTTCGCTCTCGTAGCCATTGAGAATATTACGCAGTTGCAGGTAGGCACTGCCGGTGCGTAAGAACTTAGCCGCAGCGCGTGCGTTATCTACCGATTTTTCTTTGGTGGCGCCGGATGCTGCGATCGTCAAACTCAAAATCGTGGTCGATGCCGCATCTAAATCCTTGCTAATACCAGCTAAATCCTTGGTGTCTGCTTTAGAGATCGCATAACTAGGCACCACATTTTTTTGCCACCATTGCTCATTGGCTAAACTCTTGTAGAGTTGCTTTTGTCCTTCTGGCTCCTTACCCTCTTCTTCGATTTGCGCCGCTAAATTGGGCAAGCTCTTTTGGATAGTTTTCCAAGAAACTAAATCTAATGCATAGGTGCTGGTGCTGGTGCTAGCAGTACTAGTGCTGGTGCTAGCAGTACTAGTACTAGTGTTATTGAGCAAAATATACTCAGCCGTATAGCTGCCTAAGAAAAACCAGCCTGCTAGCCCTACAGCGCCGCCGATGATGCTTGCTACAGCGAGCTTTTTCCAGGAATCGCGCACAAAATTGACGATGTCTAAGAGGGAGATTTCGCCTTCTTGGCTTTGCTCTTGTCCTAAATCACTGCCTAAATTTTGTTGTGCCATTGAAAACCCATGAATTTGTAGAATTACTTCTAGAATTAATAACATTGTAGCTGTTTAAGCCCTATTTTACCGTCTTAATAGGCCTAAAAATGATCTTCTCTGAGCGCTTTCATTGCCTGTTTTTAATGGCAACTCCAATACAATCAAGTAATGAATGTAGTCAACCCTGCAAAGCCAAGCGCGTTATTTGATGCGCGCCCCAAGGCCAATAGCCTTTTAGTCATTGGCTGTTCGGGGGCGCTATTGGCAATCTGGCCGCTGCCTGAGACCATTGCTTTTCGGCATGCCTTCCTCATTTTGGGATTTTTAGCCAGCCTTAGCTACCTGATACCTCGTCGATCCACCCTATTTAGGCGTTTTTCATGGCCATTTTGGCTATTTTTGGGCTTTTTTGCCTGGATGCTGCTCCATTTAGCAATATTTTCTGTTCAATTTGATTTACAGCTGTCTGAACTTGGCAGTTTATGGGCACGCTGCTTATTGGCGATCCCCGCTGGACTAGTCCTGGGTTTATTGCTCACCCAAAATCAGCTGATGGACTCTAGCTCCTCGAATTGCAATATGAATACCCCCACCCCCACTCAAAGGTGGGTAGTTTTGTGGATTTTGCTGGGGCTATCGGGAACTGCACTGATCTTTTTTGGGCGCTATTTGTATGAAGTGCAGGTGACTCATCAGTGGCTACATTTTGATTTTTTTATGACGCCTTATAAAGGCAAGCCCCCATTTGTCATTGCCAGTGCACTAGCCCTACCCTTGTGTTTTATTTTGATCATTAGAAGCATTAATCATCAGATGAGTCGTTGGTGGATACCCCTGTGCTTATGTTTGATTGGGCTGGTTTTGTTTGGTGATTACTTTGCCAATACTAAAAATGGGATAGCCATTTTTGCTGCTGGCTTGGGTCTATTTATTCTTAATCTATTAGTGAAAATTCGTTGGTCGTGGCGAAGCTATGTACTGGGATTTTTGATCTTGGCAGCAGTGATGGGCGCATCTTATGTCGGCATCCAAAAACACATTGAACGCAATAGCGCTTGGCCCCAAATGATTGCCAACTTTGAAGTCGGGTTAGATATTGATCATCAGAACTTCTGGAAGAACCGCAATGCGTATCCCCAGCCTACCAACGCTCTAGGCGCCCCGGTTGACATTAGTACTTATGAGCGCACTGCCTGGTTTACTGCAGGGGCTCGCTTGCTATCTGAAAATCCCCAAGGCTTTGGCTTGATTCACCACTCTTTTGGTTGGTTGGCATTAGCCAAGTGGTCTGACTTTTATCAACCGATTGGAACCTTGCGGGGCGCAACTCACAGTGGCTGGATGGATATGGCTTTAGGAGTGGGAATACCCGGGCTCTTACTTGTTTTAATTCCCTTGGGGGTTGCGTGGTTTCGCTCACTGTTTCAACAAGGCTTGTGGTTTTCGTATGCTGCTTGGACAATTCCGATAATGTGCTTTGCGTATCTAACTACAGAGTTAACTGGAGCACACTCTACTGAAATACTCTTTTTTATGACCGCATTTTTTTGTGGCATTACCTTATGCCACCCAGTGCAATTTTCAAAAAAGATTGCCCGTACGCACTAGTCTTTTAAAGCTGAGCAACATACTGCGCATAGGTTTTTTGCAAGCCTTCATCTAAATTCATGAGCGGTTGCCAACCCAAACGATTTAATCGATTTGAATCCATCCACTTGCGTGGTGTGCCGTCAGGTTTGGTGGCGTCAAACACAATCTTGCCTTGGTAACCAACGGCTTTACCAATTGACTTGGCCAGCTCTGCAATAGTCACATCACTACCAAAGCCTACATTGATGTGATTTTGCATGGGCTCAGTTTGTTGATCGTAAATTGCTTTATCGAGCTGCATCACAAAGACCGATGCTGCAGCCATATCATCAACGTACAAAAACTCACGCTTTGGCGTGCCCGTACCCCAAATCACAACCTCAGGTGCATTGCTTTGCTTAGCATCATGAAAGCGACGAATCAGCGCTGGGATAACGTGGCTATTTTCCGGATGGTAATTGTCACCAGGCCCATATAAATTGGTTGGCATGACAGAGCGGTAATCCACGCCATGCGATTTACCGTATTGACGGTTATAGCTCTCGCACATTTTGATGCCGGCAATTTTGGCAATCGCATAAGGCTCATTCGTAGGCTCTAGCTTGCCAGTCAACAATGCATCTTCTGTCATCGGCTGAGGGGCCATCTTCGGATAGATGCAGCTTGAACCCAAAAATAGTAATTTTTGTACGCCATTTAAGAAGGCTTGATGAATCACATTATTTTGTACCATCAAGTTGTCATAAATGAACTCTGCTGGGTAAGTATTATTCGCATGAATACCGCCCACTTTTGCTGCAGCTAGATAGACCTGAGTCGGTTTTTCAGTTTTAAAGAAATTTTCAACTGCAACTTGATTAGTGAGGTCTAACTCTGTGTGCGTTTTACCAATAACATTGGTATAGCCTTGAGCTTGCAAGGTGCGCACAATGGCTGAACCCACCATACCACGATGGCCCGCTACGTAAATCTTTTGGTTTAAATCTTTACTCACTGGAGGATTTTCTGTCTTTTAGTAACTTCTCAATAGGTAATGAGTTTTAATTCTCTTTACCCACTGCCACACTATGACCATGCTTGAGCAATAAAGCATGCTGCTTGGCTTTGTCTAAATCACTAGCTACCATCTCGATGATCATTTCATCTAAGGTGATTTCTGGCACCCAGCCTAGTTTTGTTTTCGCCTTGGTTGGATCACCAAGAAGAGTTTCTACTTCGGTTGGGCGATAGTAGCGTGGATCAATTTGCATAATCACATCACCCACTTTTAGGGCTGGGGCTTTATCGCCCTCAATGCTTGCTACGATGGCTTTTTCATTTTCCGCTTTGCCTTCAAACTTGAGCGTAAGACCCAACTGCTTTGCGCTGCGGATAATAAATTCACGAACGGTGAACTGCACACCGGTTGCAATCACAAAATCATCGGGTGTATCTTGTTGCAACATTAACCATTGCATACGGACATAGTCTTTGGCATGACCCCAGTCACGCAGCGCATCGATATTGCCCATATAGAGACATTTCTCAAGACCTTGAGCAATATTGGCAAGACCACGGGTCACTTTACGAGTCACAAAGGTTTCGCCGCGACGCTTAGATTCATGGTTGAACAAAATGCCGTTACAGGCATAGATACCATAGGCTTCACGATAGTTCACCGTAATCCAATAGGCATACATCTTGGCTACCGCATAAGGGCTTCTTGGATAAAACGGTGTCGTTTCTTTTTGCGGAATCTCTTGCACTAAGCCATAGAGCTCAGAAGTGGAAGCTTGATAAAAGCGAGTCTTTTTCTCAAGACCCAAAATACGAATGGCTTCTAACATGCGCAGTGGTCCCATGGCATCAACGTCTGCCGTGTACTCGGGCGACTCAAACGAAACCGCTACATGAGACTGCGCGCCCAAGTTGTAAATTTCATCGGGCTGACACTCTTTGATAATGCGCACTAAATTACTAGTATCGGTTAAATCTCCGTAGTGCAGAATCAAATCTGGGTGATTGATATGTGGATCTTGGTAGATGTGATCAATCCGCTCTGTATTAAAAGAAGAGGCGCGGCGCTTAATACCGTGAACGATATAGCCTTTTTCCAATAGGAACTCGGCTAGGTAAGAACCGTCTTGGCCAGTGATACCGGTAATGAGGGCGACTTTTTGGGTATTTTTCATAATCGAGTCATATTTTAAAGTATGGATTGGTACATTTTTTCAACCACCTGCACGCCTTGAGTAGACGCTTTCCAGCCAAGCTCTTTGAGGGCTTTACTGCAATTAGCACTACCAATATCTAAATCGGTTGGCCTAAATAAAGCAGGGTCTTGTACTACGTAATCTTTCCAGTTCAGATTAGCTTGTTTAAATGCGGCTTCTACAAACTCTTGCAAGGTAATGGTTTTACCGGTGGCAATCACAAAATCTTGTGGCTTTTCTTGTTGGAGCATAAGCCACATGGCCTGGACATACTCTGGTGCCCAGCCCCAATCTCTGGCGATATCTAAGCGACCTAGTTTGAGTTTTTCAGAACTACCTCCCGCAATGCGTTTGACAGCGCGCACAATTTTTTGGGTTACAAAACGCTCAGGGCGCAAGGAAGATTCATGATTAAACAAAATACCAGTACAAGCAAATAAGCCATACGCATCACGGTAGTTATTCACCAACCAATAAGCAGAAGTTTTCGCAACTGCATAAGGGCTCATCGGATGAAACGGAGTACTCTCGCTAGCAGGGGTGCCTTGAGTATCACCAAAGCATTCGCCTGAACCCGCGTGATAGAGCTTGATAGGCTTATCCATCATGCGGCAACCCTCAAGGATATTGAGAGTGCCTAAAGTAATGCTCTGAATGGTTTCTGCGGGTTGCTCAAATGACAAACCTACAGAAGATTGTCCCGCTAAGTAATAAATTTCATCGGGATTGCTTTTACGTAGCGCTACCAACACACTACGAAAATCTTCGGGCACCATTGATAGGTATTGAACTTGATTCTGAATACCTAACTTGACGTGATTGGAAAAAGAAGATCCCTGTACATCTCGGGAGGTTCCAAACACGCTATAGCCTTTGCTGAGTAATAGTTGGGCTAAGTAACTGCCATCTTGACCACTCACACCACAGATCAATGCCGTTTTAGTTTGATTCATGACTGGGTACGTCCATAGTGATCTTCAAAGCGCACGATATCGTCTTCCCCTAAATAGCTACCTGATTGCACTTCAATAATCTCTAGTGGGGTCTTGCCAGGGTTAGCCAAGCGATGAGTTTGCCCTTGCGGAATATAAGTACTTTGATTTTCAGTGAGGGTGATCACTTGGTCGCCGTTAGTAATTTCAGCTACACCTTTGACCACAATCCAGTGCTCAGCGCGATGGTGATGCATTTGCAATGACAGGCTTGCTCCAGGTTTAACCTGAATGCGCTTGACCTTAAAGCGCTCGCCTTCATCAATTGAGTCATACCAACCCCAAGGACGTGCTACTTTGCGGTGTAAATTCTTTTCTTCACGCTGTTGTTGCTCTAGTTGCTGAACAATACTTTTTACGTCCTGACTCTTGGTGCGATCTGCCACCAGTACTGCATCAGCAGTTTCAATAATGACTAAATTATCAATCCCTACAGTGCCTACTAAACGGCTGCTAGCATGTACTAATGAGTTCTTCGTATCAGCAAGTAAAGTATCACCACTAACTACATTGCCGCCAGCATCTTTTTGACCCACTTGCCAAACAGCATCCCAAGCCCCTAGATCATTCCAGCCAGCATCAAGCTCCACCATCTTCACTAAATATTGGCTACCAGGGCACTTTTCAATCACTGCATAGTCAATGGATTCACTAGGGATGGCTTTAAATAATTCAGGGTCAGGGCGAACAAAGGTGGCATCGCCCGCCAGATCAACTTTCTTGGTAGCCCAAGACCCATTGGTAGCAGCTGCAATATCAGAGCGAAATTCTTGTAAGCTTGCTAACCAAGTGCTGGCTCGCAAAACAAACATGCCGCTATTCCAAAGATAGTTGCCATTATCTAAATAGTCTTGCGCTGTTTTAGCATCAGGCTTTTCAACAAAACGCTCTACGGTAAATTCTTGATGAGACCCTTTGGCCCCTGACTTTTGAATATAGCCATAACCCGTTTGAGGGCTAGTTGGGGTAATGCCTAAAATCGCAATTGTCTTGGCACTAACATCAGAGGCAACAGCTTCAATCGCATTACTCAGTGCATTAGTAAACGCAGCGCGATCTTGAATCGTTTGATCGGCTGGTGTAATGACCAAAATAGGATCTTTGCTATCTTTAGTGTCTTGAGCACATAAAGCAGCCAAAGTCAGCGCAGGCGCAGTATTGCGACCAGCAGGCTCTAACAATAAAGTTGCTTTAATGGCAGGCATCTCACGCAATTGATCTAAAACCAAAAAGCGGTGCTCTTCATTGGTAATGACTAAAGTTTGACCAAGGATAATAGGTGACTTAGCAGTTTGGTTTTGGCCAACTGCATTTAAACGTTCAACTGCAAGCTGAAATAAGGTCTTGCCAGAGCCATCGCCCGATAAGGCTAAAAATTGCTTTGGAAAGCCCGCTCTTGATAAAGGCCAAAGGCGTGTTCCAGAGCCACCACACAGAATCACTGGGACAACAAGGGCCATTAATTAAACTCCAAAAGGGTGTTAGAAATGCTGATATTACGCATTAGTTATTAGAAGCAATTTTACATGGTCTATTTATTGGGTATTCAGGCGTATTTACACCTTCTCAATAGGCTTTTGACACGAATTCACTCTCATTAGGCAGCTTTGATCGGGTTTGAGGGTTTGGCTGGTAACATTTGAGCACCCTTGAAGTACCTATGAAATATCAATAGAGCCCCAATTTCAGCACGATTAATCACTATGTACCGCAAAGCCAAAATGCCCCAAGCCCTTCGCGGCGTATTCAAAGCCAAAGGGGCTCACTCGCTTGTGGATATGTATGGGTTTTTACAGCAATTTCAGCAATTTGCAAAATTAGGCGGAACTAGTCACAAGGTAGAACCCATTTTGTTTGAAAAATCTGGTTCTGCTGGTGCTGCTAGCGGTCACTACTTTCATCAAGATTTATTAGTCGCTAAATTCATTCATGAAGCTAATCCTGCATGCCATATTGATATTAGTTCACGCATTGATGGCTTTGTAGCTCACGTGGCAGCGTTTCGCAAAATTGAGCTTTTAGATATTCGGCCTCTTGATAGCAAGGGCCATCCCAATATTGGGTCTCGTGTTGCCAATTTAATGCAGCTTGATAAATCTATGATCAATTCATGCGACTCTATTTCTTGCTTACATGCGATTGAGCATTTTGGTTTAGGGCGCTATGGGGATGAGATTGACCCTCAGGGCCACTTAAAAGGCTTTGCCAATATTGTGAGCATGCTTAAGCCTGGCGGTAAGTTGTATATCAGCTTTCCAATCGCAACTGAAACGACTACCGTCTTTAATAAACATCGTATTTTTTCTCCTTATGATATTTTTTCTTGGCCCACACCTGGTTGTACCCTCAAGCTATTGCGCTTTGACTATGTTGATGATGCGGGAGACTTACATCGAGAGGTCAACCTTAATACTGAGACTATTACTGCCGAATATGGCTGTGGTATCTACACCTTTGAAAAGCACTCCAGTGATATTGCTTGCAATGCACGGGCGATTGCTGCGAGCTCACCTAAGCCTCAGCTGACTTTTCTGATGGACCCAGGCAATCAAGAAGGTGCTGGCAGTTTTTATCAACGCCCTTTTTTAGCCAGCCTGTTGGCCGATTCTTTGGGAATGCCCTTTGTAATGGCGACCAATCCCCATTCTGATTGTCATTACCAACAAAGTGATCGCGCCGGCATTGAGCAAGACTGGGAAAAAATCTTTAGTTTTATGGGAAGCAAAGTGACTTTTGCAAATCCGCTGCAGAACCTGCCCATCACTGACAAATTGGCTGCCGGTCAAACCTATAACGTCCCTTTTGATATTACCTATCAGCACCTCAAGCACTTAGATTCCTCAAGTTTGCAAACGCTACTAGATCATGCACGCAAAAAGTTTCGTGAGAACATTGCTCTTAGCCCCGAGTTAATACCCTTCAAAGAGCATGCAGATGACACGATCATTGCCCTCCATTTGCGTGACCGCAGTAAAGGTGATCCGCCGTTTTCTACTAAGACCTTACTCGATTGGCAAATGTTTAGTCGTCACTATGGTTTGCCTGATAACAACCCAGACTACTACTCTCGGCTATATGCTCATGCAGTCAATCAAATTGTGACTAAGAACGCAATTGCCAAACCAGTGCTACATATTCATTCGACCGGAGAAGCGCAATCCTTTACCAAGATACTCTCTTTACTGGATCCCAAAATTCAGGTGAAGCTATTCTTAAATACCCATCCCCCCAAATCCTTTGTTGATTTGGTATTGGCTGATTATTTAATTGCTTCGCATAGCTCTTTTAGCTGGCTAGCCTCTCTACTCCATGAAGGCCCAACCTATATTCGCCAAAAGTTTCGCCACTTTGTCACCCCGCAAACCCAAATCATTGAGGAAGTGCTATACCAGAACACCAATTGGTTTGAAAAGTTATGGATCGGGATTAATATGAAACTCAAGTATCGATTACTAAAATGGCGCTAATGTCTGACCTATGAATTCTATGAAAGAACTTCTTTTAAAAAGCGGCTTGCAGTTAGATGCTAATGGCTTTATTCAAATACCCCCTTGGGTTAAGAGGGTCAAAATTGATGTAGGGCTTTCTGATGGCGCTCCACAAGCAGCAACTTGGCTAGAACACGAAAAAGATCTATTGGTATTTGGCTTTGAACCTAATCACCACAATACTGCCGCAATTAAGGCTAGAGATTCTGATTGGTCAGTAACGATTAACCCCAAAAAAATCGGCCACAGCCTTTATCTGATTGAGTGCGCACTTTCGAACGTAGCGCAAATGGAACTCACGCCTTTTTATTACACTAGTAATGATCCTGGATGCAGCAGCTTACTGGAGCCTAATGAATTTCCAGTAGGCGAGGTTATCAATGTGCAGACCTGGTCGCTCAACCATTTCTTACGCCACTTTCCCTTTCATCAAATTCCTTACATTGACTTTATTAAAACCGACTGCCAAGGTGCCGATATTCAAGTCATTGAGGGTTGCTCAGAATTTTTAGACAAAGTAGCCATCTTTACTTGCGAGGCCGATGATACACGCTATAAAGGCTCTAACAATACTTTGAGCGCCATTAAAGCCCTGTTTATAAAATACGGATTTTTTCAATATCAAAACTATATGAAGACGCTCTCCAAAATCTGGCGTCCTCGTTTAAAGTACATCCACACCGAAGATCCTACGTTTATTAATACGCGTCTGCGCCAGCAAATTGCCCAAAACAAAATTCGCGCTTATCAAGTAGGTTAAGTAGACTAGCTTATGGGCATTGATTACTCTTCACCACAAAGTCAGCATTTTTTAATTGTTGGCTTAGTACGTAATGGCGAAAAAACCATTTCTAAAGAAATTAGGCATCTTGCTAGCGTATTTCGTCATTTTAAAAATGTGCACTGGTTTGTTGTGGAATCGGATAGTAGTGATGGCACACTCGCCCAACTAGAAAAACTGACTCAAGAAGTTCCTCACTTTCGTTATCGCAGCGCAGGTGTCTTGGCCGACCAAATGCCAAGCCGTTTAGTGCGCTTAGCTCATTGTCGTAATCTATATTTAGATGAACTGCGCAGTAATCCCTTGTATAAGCACATTAATTATTTAGTTGTAGCTGATCTGGATAATATGAACCCACTCTTAAATGAGCAAGCAGTTCTATCTTGCTGGGATCAAACTGGCTGGGGCGGCGTATGCGCCAATCAAAAGGGTCCTTATTACGACTTAGGAGCATTACGTCATCCAGATTGGATGCCCGATGATTGCTGGCGACATTATCAATTCTTGCTCGAACATAATCATTCTGAAGAATCTGCCCTAGAAGCAGCTGTTTACGCCAATATGATTACCATTGCAGAAGGTAGCCCATGGATTGAAGTGCACTCTGCTTTTGGGGGTATTGCCATCTATCCCACGCAAGCTTTGGGTAACGCTCGCTACGCAGGCCACGATGATCAAGGTCGCGATGCAGTTGATCACATTGGCTTTCATGCAGGCATTCGAAGTAATGGTTACTCGGTATTTATCAATCCTAAACTGATAAATACTAGCTTTAATGGTCATAACCAACAACTGCTTGAATCACGCCGACTCAAAAAACAGTTTAAAAAGTTTTTCAAACTTTGTAATCCTGCCAAATTGCTTCCACTCTTAATATCTAAAGCCAAGCGCATTGCCCAAGAAAAAACCTTCTTAGACTAACTATGCACACCAGCCCATCATCAACTAATGCCAAGCAAACCTGCCGCCTGTGTGCAGGTGACGTGAGCGAACAATTTCACCTCACTATCCTTAATCAATATGACATTACGTATTACCAATGCCAAGCCTGCCACTCCTTACAAACAGAGCCCGCTTATTGGTTAGCAGAAGCCTACGGCAGCAATTTATCCAATCTAGACACTGGTGCCGTACAAAGAAATTGGCATAACTTTTATGTGATTTACTTGCTGTGCCATATTTTTAAACTCAAAAATGTCTTGGATTTAGGCGGTGGTGATGGTCTGCTATGCCGCTCCTTACGCGATTATGAAATTAATTGCTTTGTTAAAGATGAGTATGCAACTCCTACCTATGCTCAAGGATTTACTGAGCCTAACTTTGAGGACCCAGATTTAATCTTGGGCTTTGAGGTCTGGAAGCATTTACCCAATCCAGCACAAGATCTCAAACGTTTTTTTAGCTCCAAACCTAAGATGCTTTTGATCACGACCGCTAAATATGAAAATCAAGGTGCCGATTGGTGGTACCTCACTCCTGAGAGTGGTCAGCATATCTTCTTCTATAGTCAAGAAGCCTTTGGGATCATTGCACAGCAATACGGCTATGAACTCCATAGCATTGCAGGCTTTTTACTCTTTATACGCAAAGATTGTGCTTCTCCATTTAAGCTCTGGCTCTTTCAAAAAAGCTTACGGGGTAAGCTCAATCGCTTACTCAAATACAAAATCATGCGCAAACCTACCCCTGGGGTTTGGAACGACTACCTCTTGCAAAAATCCTTGCAAGACAAAGAGTCAAAATAGCCTATCTCAGTTAGCCGCTATAAAATAGATAAGGCGTACGATAAGCGCTTCATCCCTTTAAGAAACTAGGGGATAGTTCAATATTTATCTTTAGGGGCATCGATATGACTACAGGCAATATTCCAAAAATCCATTTGCGTAACTCTTTGATTGAGTGCGGGCAATCAGTTCGCAAAGAAAATGCTGGCAAGTATCAGAACTATGCGATCAAAGACTGCAAGGCCTCAATTGCAGCAGGCAAAATCAAATAAGTAGACTGGTTTCACCATCCATCTTTCTTAAGCATTAAGTTAGTTTTTACTAACTTAATGCCTTTTCCTGACCCATCGATTACCTATAGCCAATCCTATTAGTTAGTTTTCCTTAATTGCAAATTGATTCTTGGTTGCTTTTAACTATCAAGACCATACAAAAATACGATTATTAGGCAGGGTAATTTTGTCCATAATAGGTCCGTGGTGATGATCTCACCCCTATTTCAAATAACCAGTTTTTTAGGAGTCATACATGGCTAAAACCGTAAAAGGTACAAAGACAGAACAGTCTTTGAAAGAAGCATTTGCTGG
The DNA here is from genome assembly GCA_947453825.1 of Betaproteobacteria bacterium. Lineage (GTDB taxonomy): Bacteria > Pseudomonadota > Gammaproteobacteria > Burkholderiales > Burkholderiaceae > Polynucleobacter. Next base: position 13,695 of record CANGHN010000014.1, on the reverse strand, counting down.
CGAATCACAAGCAAACCGTCGTTACCTCTATTTCGCAAACCAGGCTGACATTGCTGGTGCAAACGATGTAGCAGCAGTATTTCGTTCAACCGCTGAAGGCGAAACAGGTCACGCCCATGGTCACATGGAATACCTGATCGAAGGCGGTGCAGGCGAGCCAGGTACAGGTATGCCAGCCAAGACTGTTGCAGAAGCATTGCAAGCAGCAATCGCTGGTGAAACACATGAGTACACTGATATGTACCCAGGCATGGCTAAAACAGCCCGCGATGAAGGCTTTGATGAAATCGCTGACTGGTTTGAAACTTTGGCAAAAGCTGAACGTAGCCACGCTAACAAGTTCACCAAGACTTTAGAAGCTCACTTAGCAAATATCTAATCTGTTACTAGATTAGTTGCAGCAAATAAAAAGCCACCCTCGGGTGGCTTTTTATTTAAGTGACATTTCAGTTAGAACTGCTTGACCTGAGACTGAATAAATAACCCGTCAGGGGTCTTCGCTTTAAGTTGCAACACTCCTCCATCTGGGGCTGAAGCAGTACTGGATCTCCAGTTCAGAGGTTTAGTACAACTCAACAGATCATCCACAACATCGCCAGCGTAATTTTTTCCAGCTAAGGCGTTATATGTATTACTTGGACAAGGAACTGTTGCACTAGTTGCGCCAGGAGCTAAGTTAAGCGTGTTATCAACATCGCCTTGCTCCCAATAGATCGCTGCAGCAAAAATTAGCGCCGTATCTTGTTGACTCCAAGATAAATTGAAGCCGTTACTGCTACCCGCAAAACTGGCAAATGAAGTATCTACTCCGGAAGCTAAACGCGGGAAAGGAAGGTTAGCCGCCTGATCTGGCGATAAAGACGAGTAAGGCAAGCGGTTTACTAGCTTAATCACATCCCCATTACTCATCGTGATCACAAATTTATAGGGCTCACCTCTTTTTGCGGTAGTTGCAGTTACTAGAGGCCTAGAATCATTTCCGTTATATGTGCCATCAGCATTCCAGCTGCTGACCCAAGATGGGCGTGCACGTGGAGGAGGATAAATACCTGAAGCCGCTACTAAAGCACCTTTACTATCTTTAGTGTACTCACCGTAATTAAGACGAATCACTCCTGAGCAAGCTGCCGCTGGATCACCAGTAATAGCGACAGAATAATTAGCGCTAATGAGGGTTGGATCCTCAAAATTCATATAAGTACACACATTAAATGTAGAGTTCTTATTAGAACTAACTCCAGTCGTGATTGATGATGGAGGTGTATTAACCTTATTACCCATCATGACACCACCTGTAGGCAATAAACCGGAGGATGTCATTGGGGTAATTCTGGCGCTAATTGGATAAACAACGCAAGCAGCAGCCCCGCCGGTACAATTTTTATTCTTTAAGCTACGTGAGTTATAAGGATTAACGTAAATATTTAAACCCGTTTCAAGACGATATTTTCCAGTTGCGCCTTTCTCAATCAATGAGACAGCAGGCTGAATGGTTGATTGAACATCACGTTGGTTGCCATAAAACTGGAATTTTTTAGTGCTCGTGTCATAACGTACGACGTTGTAAGTGCTGCCGACCATATCGCCAAAGGAACCACGTGAGCCACTTGCATAAACTACAGGAAATCTCACATGCCATAAATTCGTTCCTACTGGACGAATGCGATCTGGCTTTAAAACAGTTAACTTATCGTAGTTACTATTCGTGAGCATGGCACCAAAAAATCCTAAGCAAGATCCATTTGTATTAGTACACCCAGATTTGATACTCGTAGAGTTCGAGGAATCGCCATCGATCCAATAATAGGAATCATGCTTAAATCCAGATCCAGCACCATCATCGTAAGCCAAATTTTTGCAATCGGCATGGATTGTGCTTCCCCAGCTTGGATTACCGCCTGACGAAGTCGCTACACCTCTACTTGCCGCAGCATGACTAAAGCATGTCTCTAATTGCGAGCGCAATGTTTCTAACGTGGCAGCATTTGCCGCAATGCTAGAGCTTGGTGCAGGAATATAGGCAGCCTCCGAAGAGCTAGGGGTAGTTCCTTTGGCGTAAGACTGCACTTTATGACTTGCAGCTTGTGTGGCATCTGGATTAAAGGATCCCATAATATCGGGCATGGCTTGCCCTTCGCTGCTTGCGATCTCATAACTACCATCAGGTAACACCACCACATTAATATTGTCTAAGGCACTATCTAGAGCGGCACTAAAAGAGCCCGTTACTGGCGAGCCACTCACGCCCAAGGCTGTCAGCAAAGTATTTAATGCGCCCACAAAACCCGTTTCCTTAGTGCTAATGTTAGCTGCGGTTTGAGAATGTCCAGCAGTCAATGCACTAGGATCACCTGTTGATGAAAGACTGGCAGCAATACCATTGGAAATCTGGTTCACGTTAGCCACACCAGTAGAACCTACTACTGCGTAATATTTACCTTGAGAGTCGCCAACATTGCCAATGACTTCAACAGTATATGGCGCCTTACCAGAAACAGATGGAACGGTGTAACTACCATCAGTTGTAGATGTTGTAGTGGTGCCAACCAAAGTACCAGTTGAATCGTAGATATTGACTGTGCCACCTAAAATGGGAGCACCTACTGCAGCAGTTCCTGAAACACTTGAACTACTTGTGCCTGAGCTTGAGCTACTGCCACCACCGCCTCCGCATGAAATCAATATAGCGCTAACGAACAATAGACTTGCTAGTTTGATCATCTTCATTATGGATTGCATAGCCCCTCCCCAGAATTAATAAAAATTATATTAATACAATAATTTATAACTTGTTGGAGCACTAAAAATGATTTCTCCAAAAAACCCTAAGATGCATTGCAGCAATATTGCAACAAGCAAATAAAAAGCCACCCGAGGGTGGCTTTTTATTGATTCTGAATTAATCCCCCAAGTTACTGGGAAAGAAATTACCTTCTATGCAATTACGCTTTCTTAGCCCAAGCACTGCAATGAGCCTTAGCAGAAACTTGCTTACCAGCAAACAAAGCACAACCACCAGCAGCAGAATCAGGTTTACCTTGGTACAAAGCGCAGTTCGCGCAGTTCTTACCAGCAACATCAGACACTGCAACATACTTCAAAGCCTTAGCTTGTGGATCGGCTTCAGAAACCATTGCTTGAGCTTGAACTTTACCGTTCAACGCCAAAGTGCAAGCACCAGCAGCGGACAAAATCATAAATTGGCGACGACTATTTTTCATGGATTCTCCAAACAATAAAACAGGAAATAAAATGCATTTAATTGCATGCTAAAAGACTAAGACAGATCATAGTGGAGATGATTTCAGGCCGTTGCAGGCCATGTAAGTCAATGATTTATAAGGAAATATTGTTGAGAATTATTCTCAAACAACTTTGACTTTGAGGAAGGCTACTTCCAACCCTTCAGTTTCATGCACGCGATACGCTGTCTTAAATAAACCCCATCAGGCGTCTCAGGATAATCTTGCGCGCACTCGCGCATTTCTATTTTATAAGTGGTGGGATTATTTTTTGCAAGATCGCTGTTCGTAGTCGGGAAACTCGCGCAAGCAACTAAGGCAATGCCACCAAACATGAGTACATGAATCGGTTTGCAGATAGAAAATAGAAAGCGCATTAACGCTTCTCTAATAAAGATAAAAACTCGCGACGTAAATTAGGGTCTTTTAAGAAGGCGCCGCGCATAACGCTATTGACCATCTTCGAGTCACGATCTTTCACACCACGCCACTGCATACAAAAGTGATCTGCATCCATCACAATCGCTACGCCAACCGGTTTGATTTTCTTTTCCAGCATATCGGCCAACTCTACAACGGCCTCTTCCTGAATTTGTGGTCTACACATTACCCACTCTGTGAGCCTGGAGTACTTAGATAAGCCAATCAGTGCAGATTCTTTGCTTGGCAAGACCCCAATCCAAATGCGGCCCATGATAGGACATAGGTGATGAGAGCAAGCACTGCGGACGGTAATGGGCCCAATAATCATCAGCTCATTTAAACGGCTCACATTAGGAAACTTCGTTAATGTGGGTTGCTCTACATAGCGGCCATTAAAGACTTCTTGCACATACATCTTGGCAACACGCTGACTAGTATTGCGAGTGTTGTGATCGTTGTGCGTATCAATTACTAAACTCTCGAGAACAGCTTGCATCTTCTGCGCAACCTCATCGACTAAGCCCTCTAATTCACCGGGCTTAATAAATTGAGAAATATTATCGTTAGCGTGAAAGCGTGCTTTTTGCGCCTCAATACGACGCCGAATCACCACCGATAGCGGAACGCCAGCAGACTCTTTAGTAGCTTTCTTAGTTAATGGCTTAGTTACTGACTTAGTTGCTATTTTTTTAGTGGGCATATGAAGTAATGGGTCTTAAAGAAAAGAATCTAGAGATGTTATTGCCCTTTAGATTTGTAAAAAGAGACTAACTACGCAAATCATACCGACAAACCACACAATCGAGCGGGTTGTTGGCCAATCGGCAATGTAGCAAATTAAGAAGGCAATCCGGGCTGCAACAAAACCTAAGGCCAGCAAATCAATGCGGGCTTGGGGCACATTGTTCAACTGCGCAACGATGACGGCTGCAAAAAAGAGGGGAAGGGACTCAAATAAATTGGCCTGCGCCGCATTAGCTCTGGCCCTAAAACCGGTTTGTTTTGCTAACCATGCTCTTGGCATGCCATTGTCATAACCCTCAAAACCTTTTTTGGCAATACCAGCAGCTACATACGGCAGTAGCCCCATTGCTAACATGCAAGCGTAAGCAATTGTCATTTTTTCTCCTGATCTAAATTATTTAGGCTGCTTTTTAGAGCCAATACGACTTTCGCTGCCATTGAGTAAGTTTTGAATATTGCTGCGGTGACGCCAAATGAGCAATGCGCAAACTGCTAGTAAGGCAAGACCCATGGGCTGAAAGCCAAACAGAAATACAAAATATATAGGGCCAAAGACGGCTGCAGCGATTGCCGCTAACGATGAGTAGCGCATAAATCCAGCAACAATTATCCAAGTACTCAGTGTTGCTAAACCCAAGATGCCGTTAATGCCAAATAAGATTCCACAGGCAGTAGCAACTCCTTTGCCCCCTTTAAAGCCATGAAAGATCGGAAAGAGATGGCCTAAAAATACTGCAAGCACCACACCACATAAGACCCAAGAATGTAAGCTGGTCGTTAAGGATTGCTCGCCTAGCAAAATTCTGGCAAGCATTACCGCTACATAGCCTTTGAGTGCATCACCGATGAGTGTGAGTACTGCTGCTAATTTATTACCTGTACGCAGCACATTAGTAGCACCGGGATTACCAGAACCATAAGAGTGAGGATCGGGTAAGCGCATGCATTTACTCACCACCACTGCAAAAGAAATCGAGCCAATCAGATAGGCCAGTGGAATAAGCAGTAAATCAAGAGTCAGGTTCATATCGCTATCTTAATCACTTATTGATTGGTGGCTAGTACCACTTAAGAACCGCGCGGATGGTGCTGCTGATGGATCGATTTGAGGCGTTCTCTAGCCACATGGGTATAAATCTGGGTAGTGGAAATATCCGCATGCCCTAAAAGCAATTGCACTACCCGCAAATCAGCACCGTGGTTGAGTAAATGGGTAGCAAAAGCATGTCGCAAAGTATGTGGAGATAGTGCCACCGGAATATTAGCCAAAATGGCATAACGTTTAATTAAAGCCCAAAACGCCTGGCGCGTTAAACCCGTGCCGGTATGGCGCCCCACAAAAACTGCATCAGATGTTTTACCCTCGAGCAAAGGTGTGCGCGCCTCAGCCAAATATCTTCTTAACCACTGCCCTGCTTCGCCACCAAAGGGCACTAATCTTTCTTTACCACCTTTACCATTTACAACCCTAACTACACCCTCATTCATACCGAGCGCAACTGTTTTTAAAGATACGATTTCTGAAACGCGCAAACCACTGGCATACATTAATTCGAGCATCGTGCGATCCCGTAGCCCTAATGGTGTATCGATATTGGGGGCATTGAGTAAATCACTGACTTGGTTCTCGCTTAAGGTTTTAGGAAAACGCAGTGCTTGCTTAGCAGCGCGCAAACCTATACAAGGATCATTTTTTACTAAATTGATCCGCAGCGCATGGCGATAAAAGCGTTTAAAGACTGTTAAACGTCGATTAGCAGTGGTGGCCTTATCAGCCCGGCGATGTGCGATATACGCAGTGAGATCTTTTTCAGTAACAGCGTACAAATCAGCGCCAGTCTGTTGATACAACCACTGCGCTAAGAGAAGTAAGTCCCTGCGGTAAGCAGCCAGACTATTTTTTGCCAGACCATCTTCTAGCCAGCAAGCGTCACAAAAGCGTTCAATGGCTTCTTGGCTTGCTGGGGCTATTGCAGGAGCAACATTAGTCACGGAAATTATTAAAGCCCAATGGCGCCTCGGTCACTTCTTTTTTAAGTAAAGCCATGGTGGCTTGCAAGTCATCGCGCTTAGCACCTGTGACGCGCACAGCATCACCTTGAATAGAGGCTTGCACTTTGAGCTTGCTGTCTTTAATGATGCGCACGACTTTTTTCGACAAGTCTGAAGTAATGCCTTTTTGGATCTTCATAGTTTGCTTGCGCTTATCACTACCTATCGTCTCTGTTTTGTCATCTTTGAGATAACGCACGTCCACATTACGCTTAGCCATCTTATTGATGAGCACATCACGTACTTGACCCAATTTAAAGTCATCGTCACCAAACAAAATGAGTGTTTCATCTTTTTGCTCTACGCGGCTATCAGAGCCTTTGAAGTCAAAACGGTTACTAATTTCTTTATTCGATTGCTCGATAGCATTTTTTAACTCAACCATATCGGGTTCACAAACAACATCAAATGTAGGCATCTTTACTCCTTATGAATAATCTTGGGGAATCTCGTTATTTTTCAATTTTGCAGATATTTTGGCGTCTTTTTTTTAGAAACTACGCCAAAGATCCGTTTACGAATAAGATTGTGGCATGAACCGTGCTCAAAATGCGCCCTCTCTTCCAAAATTAAGCCCTAATTTGGGATTAAAAAGCCGCAATACCTTTGGCTTCGAGGTTTGCGCTGAGCAGGCCTATGAAATCACCGATGCCGCACAAATTCCAGAACTGATGCAGGCGATTGCTGCGCAAAATTTACCGTGGCGTGTTTTGGGTGGTGGCAGCAATGTGGTTTTGCCCAGCACCTTGCCTGGCGCGACACTCCTTATGAATATCACCGCTCAAGAAATTGTTTCTGCTGATGAAAAAGAAACTAGGATTGCCGTGGGTGCTGGTGTCAATTGGCATGAGTTTGTGATTTGGTCTTTACAGCATGACTTGCCTGGCTTAGAAAATCTAGCGCTCATTCCGGGAACGGTGGGTGCAGCCCCGATTCAGAATATTGGCGCTTATGGTGTTGAAATTGCGCAATATGTAAACAGTATCGAAGCCTTTGACACCCAAAGCCAAACCTTTGTCACTCTGGCGAATGCCGATTGCCAATTTGCCTATCGTGATAGTTACTTTAAGCATCACCCCAATCGCTTTATCGTCACCAAGGTAATTTTTAGTATTCCGAAAGCTTGGCAAGCACGCACTCATTACGCCGATTTAGCCAAACACTTTTCTACCGGCCCAAGCGCACAAGCTATTTTTGATGCCGTGTGTGCCATTCGCTCACAAAAATTACCCAACCCCAAAGTGATTGGTAATGCAGGTAGCTTTTTTCAAAATCCGATTGTGCCTAATGAGCAATACGAGACTTTACTGAGCAAACATCCGGGTTTAGTGTCCTACCCGGATGCCCCCGGAACCCGCAAATTGGCTGCAGGCTGGCTCATTGACCAATGTGGCTTTAAGGGTCAGCGCATGGGAGAAGTTGGTGTTTATGAAAATCAAGCACTCGTGCTGGTCAATCATGGCGGCGGCACTGCTCAAGATATTTTGGGATTAGCCAAATGTATTCAGGACAAAGTACGCAATGACTTTGGTGTGAGCTTACAAATTGAACCTAATGTTTATTGATGTTTAGTGCTCGTCTTCTGATCGACTTTTGCAAACTCCACACTGACTGATCCTTGCGCTAAACGTATTTCATACTCGGTATTAGTTACTAACTCACCTGGCTTACGTGCAGCAGCATAACCTTCATGAACATTTAATACCACCGCGTAACCACGCTCAAGCGTTCTTTGTGGATTGAGCATTTCTAATTGGGATTGGTAGTGAGTTTGATTACGCTTCCAATTTTCCATTCGCACTAACCACGTTTGGTTTAAGCGTTGCTGCCAACTCTGAATTTGTTCGCGCATCCGATCGGGATTAGGTAGAGCATGATTTAAGCGGAGCGCTAATTGATCTAAAGTTTGCGCTTCACGTTCTACCCGTTGACTAATGCGCTGTAGTAAGGCTTGCATAATGGCATCGAGCTCTTGCAGCATTTGGTCTTTACGGGGTGAGGCTAGCTCTGCAGCCCCCGTCGGTGTTGGTGCGCGCAGATCCGCGACAAAATCGGCAATCGTAAAATCGGTTTCGTGACCAACACCGCTCACTACTGGAATCGATGACTCTGCGATCGCATAAGCGAGCTTTTCATCATTAAATGCCCAGAGATCTTCAATACTGCCACCACCGCGTACTAACAAAATCACATCGACCGCTTTTTCTTTTTGAGCAGCTTTCAGTGCGGCAATAATTCCGGCGGGTGCATCTGGCCCCTGAACTAGCGTTGGATAAATCACAATCGGAATATGCGGCGCCCGCCTTGCTAGCGTACTAAGGACATCTTTGAGTGCAGCAGCTTGTGGTGAAGTAATAATGCCAATCGATCGAGGATGGGTCGGAATCTCACGCTTGCGCTCTTCATCAAACAAACCCTCTTTATCAAGTTTGGCTTTGAGTTTGAGAAAGGCTTCATAAAGACCGCCCATGCCAGCGCGGCGCAAAGTTTGAATAGTGAGCTGAATATCACCACGCGGCACATACAAACCTAAGTTCGCACTAACTTCAACCAAGTCTCCGGATTGCGGCATAAATCCAACTTGACCATTGCGACCGCGGAACATGACACAGCGAATTTGACCTTCTTCGTCTTTGAGCGAGAAATACCAGTGCCCGCTGTCATAAGCCTTGAAGTTGGAAATCTCCCCGCTAACCCACACGGTATCGAAGCGATCCTCCAAAGATGCCGCAATTGCGCGGTTTAGATCGCCAACACTGAGAATTTCCCTTGATATTTCCGACATTTTTTCTCTTTAAGCCTGGGTCTATCGGGCTTGGGCGCCGATAAATATCCACAGAATCCTATTAGCCTTCAGTCTAACCCTCAAAAGTAAGTAATTACTGACCCAAAACGTCTCATAAATCCAACACCTTAAATACAAGCTATTGATTTATATCAATATTAAATCACTCCTGCTGAGGCTAGTTTTACCGCAATCAAGTGAAGCTCACGATCAATCAAGGACTTAGGTGGCCATTCTCAAAAAGTTTTGCACAGAGTTATCCACAGGCTAGCTTTCTGAAATGGGCTTTTTAATTGCGCTAAAGTACTGAGCTTATGTACTCCATCTTACTATCTGCTGGCTGGCCAATTTGGCCTTTACTCTTCATTTCCATTATTGGCCTAGCGATTGTGCTCGAGCGCAGCTGGTATTTGCGACAAATTCATATTTTTCCTAAGGGTACTCTGGAGAGCGCTTTTAATCTTGCCAATCAATTGCTTAGCCAAAAAGCACTGGTCAAGGAGCAAATTAACGCCTTGTCACAGCTCTCACCAGTTGGCCCCTTGCTCGCTTGCGTCCTAGAAGAGAAGATTGCTGGCGCTAGCGCTGATAGCGCTCTAGAAGAGCTCCAAGCGTCCGCACAAGCGACTTGGTCTAAGTTGGATCGCTATCTTGGTGCTCTCGCTACGATCGCCACTATCGCCCCGCTATTAGGTTTATTTGGCACCGTCGTTGGCATGATCGAAATCTTTGGTAGTCAAGGCGCTATTAATGGTGCTGGTAGTCCACAACAATTGGCGCACGGAATTTCCGTAGCGCTCTATAACACTGCGTTTGGTTTGCTTATTGCTATTCCCGCATTGGCTGCTTGGCGCGCGCTGCGCGCAATTGCCAATCAACGTCAGCGCGAGTGCGAAGAATTTACCCGCCAGTTGTTTAAAAAACTGTATAGCGATTCATCAGCAAGATGAGTTGGCTTGCGATGCACTCTTCTGGCAAGCGGCGCTTTTCTCTAGCTGCAGCCAGCCCACAAGCAGAACCTGAAATTAATCTCATTCCGTTCATTGATGTGCTCTTAGTGGTGCTCATCTTTTTAATGATCTCGACTACCTTTACGCGTTACCAAGAACTGGCCATTACTTTACCTACCGCTAGCGGTAATGAGAGCGTAGTCGAGAGTAAGCAAATTCATATTGCCGTTAGTCGCGATGGACGCTATGCCATTAATGGCAAAGTGATTGATGTATCTCAACTGAGTAATGCACTCTTGCAACTCTCTAATCAAAGTGAAGGTAAAAAAGAGACTGCTAATAACGTGCAAATCAATATTGATGCCGATGCTAAGGCGCCCCATCAAGCGGTGATGAGTGCATTAGAGGCGGCGCGCGATGCCAATTTATCCAATATCGTCTTTAGCAGTCAAACTAAAAAGTAAATTTCTTTTTAAAGACCTTATTGATGTCACGCTCATTCTTTCGTAAAGCTCCCCAGTTTTGGGAAAGGCGTGGCCCCACCAGCTTATTGCTCTGGCCCCTCTCGTATATCTATGGGCTGGTATTACGTATTCGCAAGATCATTTATGACTTGGGCATCATCAAGCATGCGCATGTATCAATACCCGTCATCATTGTGGGCAACATTCGCGTAGGCGGTACTGGTAAAACACCGATTGTGATTGCCTTAGCCGAGCAACTCTCTCAACTTGGTTGGAAGCCGGGAATCATTAGTCGCGGCTATGGCGCTGCTTCGCAAACTGCGCCGATGCAAGTACATAGCGATTCTGATCCAACCTTGGTCGGTGATGAACCCGTCTTAATTGCCAAGCGTACCCAAAATCAATTTCCCATCTGGGTCTTTCCAAAGCGCAGTCGCAGCATCAAAGCCCTGCTAAAAAAATCGCCCGATACCAATGTCATCATTAGTGATGATGGCCTGCAACACAGTGCACTAGCGCGTTGGCCTGCCCGTGAAGGTGGTCGTGATATTGAGTTTGTAGTGCGCGATAGTCGCGGTGAAGGCAATGGATTTTTATTGCCCGCTGGACCCTTGCGTGAACCTGCCGATCGCGGACGTGATGCCACCTTAATGATGGGGTCTTCAGAAAATCGTCGTCATACGGCATTAGGTGAGTACTTTTTAGGACGCCGTGCTTTTTCTCTAGCCAGCCATTTAGGCGATATATATCAGTTGTGTAATTCATCGCATACTCAAACTTTGGCACAACTGGCTGATCAGTATTTACCAAACAAAATCACTGCTGTGGCAGGCCTTGGCAATCCTCAACGTTTTTTTGATGATCTGCGATTACGCGGAATTGCCGGTAAAACCATTGCATTGCCCGATCACGCTCAGTACACCCCTGATTTCTTTAAGAATATCGATGCCCAGTGCATTTTGATTACTGAAAAAGATGCTGTTAAATGCACTGCCATTACCGATGAACGTATTTGGGTGGCACCAATGTCACTCACCCTGCCCGATAACTTGGTAGACTGGTTACAAACGATCTTGCAAAGACCAGATCCTTATCGCTACACTTTGTAATCATTCACCTTATCAACACTTTCATACCGATACCAACAAATCCCATGGATAAACGCCTACTCGAAATCTTGGTCTGCCCTTTATGCAAAAGCCCTTTGCATTTACAAGCGGAACAGCGCGAACTCATTTGTAAAGCAGATCGCTTGGCTTACCCCATTCGTGACGATGTGCCGGTGATGCTTGTAGATGAAGCGCGTAGTTTGAGCGCAGATGAAATCCTGTCCTAATGCTCCCGTCCCAATACTCCCGCCTAATACCTATCCATGAGTGAGCACGCTCCCGATTTTGTTGTAGTCATTCCAGCTCGGCTGGGCTCTACAAGATTGCTGCGCAAACCACTGGCCGATATTGCTGGTAAACCGATGGTGATTCGGGTTGCTGAGCGTGCTAAACAATCACAAGCTCACAGCGTGGTTGTAGCAACTGATTCACCGGAAATTGAAGCAGTCTGTCATGCGCATCGCATCAAGTGTTTACTCACCCGTGCTGATCACCCTACTGGGACCGATCGCATCGCTGAAGTAGCGCAACTACTCAAGCTGCCTGGTGATGCCATCGTAGTTAATGTCCAAGGTGATGAACCACTCATTCCGCCTGAGCTGATTAATCAAGTAGCGCTCACATTGGCACAGCATCCGCAGTGCGCAATCTCTACAGTTGCCGTGGCCATCACAGACCTAGAAGATATTACTAACCCCAACACCGTCAAAGTAGTTCTCAATCGTTCTGGTGAGGCACTCTACTTTTCTAGAGCGCCGATTCCTTTTGTGCGAGATCCAGCATCTGCCCAAGTAGCCCAGCATTTGCGCCACATCGGAATTTACGCTTACCGAGCGCAGTTTTTAGAAGCTTTCACGCGCTTAGAGATGGCGCCTCCAGAACAAGCAGAAGCTCTAGAGCAATTACGCGCCCTCTGGAATGGTTATCGCATCGCTGTTCATACCGCCTTGCAAGCACCGCCAGCAGGCATAGATACTGCGCAAGATCTCGAGCGCGTACGCAAAATATTAGGGTAGCTCTCAGTTTTATAGTGATCTAAGGCCCCAAAAGAGGTGTATCGACCAGCATCTCGGGGATAATCCTAGTCAATCAATAACAATGATCCCGACAAAATACGGGACAATGACAGCTCTTCTAAGGGGAAAACAATGCGCTTAATTCTGCTCGGTGCACCAGGTGCTGGCAAAGGTACGCAAGCTCAATTTATTTGTGAAAAATTTGCTATTCCACAAATATCCACGGGCGATATGTTGCGTGCTGCTGTCAAAGCAGGCACTGAACTCGGTATTGCCGCTAAAAAAATTATGGACGCTGGCGGTCTTGTATCCGATGACATCATCATTGGTTTAGTCAAAGATCGCTTAACGCAAGCTGATTGCAGTAAGGGCTATTTGTTTGATGGTTTTCCTAGAACGATTCCTCAGGCACAAGCCATGAAAGACGCGGGTGTGCCCATTGATTACGTTTTAGAAATCGATGTGCCTTTTGATGCCATCATCGATCGGATGAGTGGCCGCCGGGTTCACCCCGCTTCTGGTCGCACGTATCACATCAAATTTAATCCCCCTAAGGTTGCTGGTAAAGACGATGTCACTGGCGAAGATCTCATTCAGCGCGATGACGACAAAGAAGTTACTGTACGCAAACGTCTACAGGTATACGACGATCAAACCCGCCCCTTAGTCGAGTATTACTCTTCTTGGGCTGTGCAAGCAAACTCCGCAGACAAAGTCAAAGCGCCGGCTTATCGCAAAGTCAGCGGTACTGGTAATGTGGAAGGTATTACTGCATCGATATTTAACGCCCTAAAGTAGTCCCAACATACCGATTGTAGTGGGTATACCCCCTTCAATGAAAAGTAGAAATCATTTTCTGGATATGGCTAAAGGGGTGGCCATCATCCTTGTAGTTATCGGTCACACCATT
>CANGHN010000013.1 GCA_947453825.1 Betaproteobacteria bacterium | reverse complement strand
ACCGTTTTCCGAATACCCGTATCAAATGTTTCTGCAGGGCGCCACCCTAGCTCACGCTCTACCTTACTAGCATCGATTGCATAACGACGATCATGACCGGGACGATCTTTTACAAACGTAATTTGTTCAGCATAGGGCTTGCCATCTTCGCGAGGCTTGAGCTCATCTAAAATACGGCAGATTGTTTTCACTACATCGATATTGGCTTTTTCATTCCAACCCCCAATGTTATAGGTCTCACCTAATTTACCTTTATCTAAAACTTGACGTATTGCTGAGCAATGATCCCCAACATAAAGCCAATCACGCACTTGTTGCCCATCTCCATAGATCGGTAAAGGCTTACCGTTGAGTGCGTTTAAGATCACCAGCGGAATGAGCTTCTCTGGGAAATGATAAGGACCATAGTTATTTGAGCAATTGGTAGTCACCACTGGAAAGCCATAGGTATGGAACCAAGCACGTACCAAATGGTCAGAAGCTGCCTTCGATGCCGAATAAGGGCTATTAGGCTCATACGGATTTTTTTCTGTGAACGCGGGGTCAGTTACAGATAAAGAGCCATATACCTCATCAGTAGAAACATGATGAAAACGAAATGCGACTTTTGTATCACCTTCTAAAGCATTCCAATACTCGCGAGCGCACTCCAATAAATTGAAGGTTCCCACAATATTGGTTTGTACAAATTCAGCGGGGCCATGGATCGATCTATCGACATGGCTCTCGGCAGCAAAATTCACAATCGCTCGAGGTTGATGCTCTTTGAGTAATTTTGTAACTAATGCTTTATCACCGATATCGCCATGGACAAATACATGACGAGAATCATTCTGGAGGGGCTCTAGTGTTGCCAGATTACCCGCATAAGTGAGCTTATCAAGATTCACAATGCCCTCTGAGCTGGGATTGGCCAGCCAATCCAGAACAAAGTTACCACCAATAAAGCCTGCGCCACCCGTCACCAAAATCATATATTTAATCCAAACTATTAAATTTGTTCCTTATTTGATGTAAATTCAAATAACCCCCATATGATAGACGATCCAATCAAGCGTAATTTGGCGATTAAGCCGGCTGTTCTAGTTCCGATGCATAAAGCGGAACCGTCGCCAGAAGAGCGCATTTCTATAGTTCAGTGCCAAAAAATACTTAGGGCACATGATATTTACCTCGTCTGCCCCAAGGGCATGAATGTTGAAATCTATCAAACATTAATACCCCAACTCAAGTTACTGGAAGTTGATCCTAAATGGATGGGGAGCGTTGCCGCCTATAACCGATTGATGATTTCACCGCTCCTCTTTCAAAAGATGAGCAACTACTCACATATTTTGATTCATGAGCCTGATGCTCTAGTCTTAAAAGACGATCTACATTACTGGTGCAATCAAGATTTTGATTACATTGGCGCGCCATGGTTTCAATCAAATTCTGAGGGAGAGATCTCTCTAAAGGCAACAGGCAATTACGGACTCTCCTTAATCAATGTGAGGGCCGCAAATCAAGTCTTTAGTAATAATCGGCGCTGGTATAGCTTTTCCATGATTATTCGAGATTTTTTAAGAGGTCTGAGGAGAAATAAGTCTTATTTATCCAGGGCAATTCGTGGAATCGGACCAGAGGGCAAGCTCTTAAAGGCTCACACTTTATTCACAGATCATTGCGATATCTTTTGGAGCTATTTAGTACCTAAACTTGAGTCAAGCTTCAACATTGCCCCTCCAAATGAGGCGATTTTCTTTTCTTGGGAAAGTCATCCTGAAAAGTGTTTTGAAATCTGTAATGGCCGAATTCCATTTGGACTTCATGCATGGAGCAAATACAACTTGAACTATTTAAAGCCAATCCTAATAGAGGCGGGTGTAAATCTGGAAATAAAAATCAACGCCCCGGAAAACCCGCCTTGATTCCATTAATCAGCGCTTGAGCAAAGTGTGTACAAGAGTATGGTGTAAAGGATGGTGATTTTAAAAATTGACGAGCTGAGTCCTGATAACGATTAAATTCAAGCTCGGAGATTGAGGATAAATATTTCCACAATTGCTCATAGGACTCAAACTGACGCTTATCAATAAAGCATTCACTTGAAATGACTTGATCAATACCGAGATCTCCTAAATATACTGGGACACATCCCGCAAACAAGCAATCAAAAATTTTCTCGGTGACATATCCTGGAATATCCCGCGCATTTTCATAGCAAATACAAAATTTCGTCTTACTTAAGACCTCATGCTTTGTTGTAGCTGGCCCCTGATAGCTCGGAAAAACAGGCTTTGACATCAACCATGGATAAACCTTGGAAAGTCGATAACGTAATTTACCCAACTTACCTAAACGCTTCTGAGGAACTTTCCAGCCGTTTCCATAAAGTTTAAATTCTGCGAGTGCATGTTTTTCAAACCAGCGTATTGCCCTGACTCTCTCAGAATATAGCTCACGTTCATCATGGGTATTAGCATGGCGATTACTACCAATTAAACAGACCGTATCCTCCCTCTCAGAAAAGCTTGGGCTTGAAAAATTTTCGTCGCACTCTACTGGAATGGGATTGGGGTGAAATATTTCCAGAAAACGATCTGGTGAAATAGATCTTCCTGACGATTCTACAAAGCCATTTTTTAATAGTTGTTTATCCCAAGAAAAAATTTCATCGAATTGATTAAGGTATGCACAATCGGCATTCCTTGGCACTGTTAATGGCGTTTCATACAGAATGAGGAAATTTTTCTGAGCAGATGTAGCAGCAAAATCAATTGACTCAACATACAAGGTGAAATCAGGAATCACCCCGTTTTTTTGATTGATGTCGGCAGTATGGAGCTCAATTCCCTGGCTTTGCGCCATTTGACGCAAGATGCGCATTGGCTCAAGACAGTTATCGCGGTTGCGGACGCTGTGGGGGTTGAAAATATCATCGCCCCCATTTTCCCAGCCATAAATACTGCCAATAAGCATACATTACCCGTTATTTAGAGAATCGGCCTCATTGATAAACAAACCGCTAAATCCCATCTGATGTTTTAATTATAGAGTTATGAATATCATCGCACAGCTACAGGGTGGTCTTGGCAATCAGCTCTTCCAATATGCAACTGCACGAGCATTGGCTCATCAGAAGCAAGTACCCCTATTACTAGACCAAAGTTGGTTTGCGGCCACCTATGAAAACGTCACCCCCAGAGAGCTGCTTTTGAACAAGCTAAATACCAAAGGGGCGATGATTCACTATTTGCCTGAAATAAAGAGGCCTAAGCGGCTACGTCGCATTGCTCAATCAATCTGGCCAATCAACCCATTCATCTTTGTTGAAAAAGCGCCCTATCAATTCGATATTCGTTTAAGTAAATCACCAGTGTTTCAAAAACAAAATCTCTATCTGATGGGATATTTTCAATCCTTTAGGTATTTTGAAGATATCAAATCGATACTCCAAACCGAAATTACACCCAAGCAAGACATTGATCCGCACTACCAAGGCTACTTAAGCCAAATACAGTCGAGTCAAGCAGCGATGGTGCATGTCCGTCGCGGAGACTATATTCACCTTCCAAGTGCCGCAACAGTTCATGGATTTCTTGGTCTAGAGTATTACCAGAAAGGGATGGATATTCTTTTAGATCAACATCCTCAAACCCAATTTTTTGTTTTTTCGGATGATATTGATTGGGCAAAGAGCAATCTACCGCATCAAGAAAAAATCACCTTTATCCAATCTATGAATGACAATACAGCAGTCATTCAAGAGCTCGAATTAATGAAGTACTGCAAGAGTCATCTCATTGCCAATAGCTCTTTAAGTTGGTGGGCTGCCTGGTTAAGCAAGAGTCAAGCGCAAACTGTGATTTGCCCAAAAACATGGGCCAACGATGACAGTATTCATTGGGATGATTTATTGCCATCTAACTGGAAACGTATTTAAATCATTCCCCTTAGCGAGCCAAGTAGCGATACTAGCAGGCGCTCTAGCCTTGTGAATGGAGTGAAAACACCATTACCGCGAAACTGAAATCGTGCATAAATTTCATAATTAGCCAAAATTGAAATTCCAGGAATCGCCTGATTTAGCTTCGATATAAAAGGAATGGCAAGTTTCATGCGGTCGCCAAACTGCATGGATCTAGGAGTGAGTTCTGGAGAGATTCCTAAGCCATGCAAATACTGCTCACGACTATTCGCAAAGATAAGCTGAGATTTACTATTCTGAATTTGACTAGTTTGCTCTTGATGAATGCGATAAGTAATCAACTTTTCTTTCAGATTTGCAAAGCGATAGCCTGCCAATGCTAAATCAGCCCACAGCGAATAATCTTCTGCGTAGTCTTTGCCAGCTGGATAAGGAAAACGTTTGAATATCTCTGACTTACCCATCACTGACGGATTACATAACGGACTTGCAACTGTAATGAGGGCTCGAATATCTGCATCGGAGTAACGTTGCTTTGATGCCTTCATCCTGCCGCTTCCTTCATATAAGGAATAGTGGGCGCTTCCACAGATATCAGCAGTATCGGATCTCAAAAAAGCCACTTGGCTCATTAGACGATTTGGCATTGCAATATCATCGGCATCTAAAAAGGCAATATAAGTCCCTCGGGCTGCAGCAACCAATTGATTGCGCGCTTTGACTAAGCCCTGATTACTTACTAGCTCGATAGTCTGGATGCGAGGATCTTGGAACTGGGAGATGATTTGAGAGGTACGATCTGTTGAGCCATCGTTCAAAATGATCAATTCAAAATCTGCAAAGTTTTGCTGCAAAATGCTCTCAATTGCTTGAGCGATATGCTTTTCTGCATTAAATGCAGGCATTAAAACGCTGACTACAGGATTGGACATTAGATAAAGCTTTGCAGAAAACGACCAAAGCGTTTAATGCGCTTGAGTAAACGAGATGGGAGTGATTTTTGTGAGACCCCAAAATTAAGCTCTGCCTCCCAGGCTGACTGATAAATAACTCCAAGATAATGTTTTGCTATCTTGGCATGAGTCTCGCCAATACGTCTCATCAAAAAATATTGCCAGTCGTAGTGATAAACCCGAAACAAGGGCTCAATGGCAATTAAAGGAATCGCACGGAACTTTAAAAGTGCTTCCCCATAAATCAAAGACTCTGGATGGGTGGGTGTAATGAAATTCCAAATACTGATCTTGTTAGGTGTCAGGTATTCTTGATCCAAAGAGCGCCAAACTTTTGCAGACCAAATAAAAGGAGCGGGTGCGCAATAAAAATTGGGTCCTTGACGGCCAAAGAGTGCTTGTACACGTTCAGCCTCAACCTTCAGATCCCTTTCCACTCTATCTTGCCCACGATTAGTGGCGATTTGGAAAAACTCTTTATTCTGATGCAGTACGGTATAAGGATCGCCATCAGGGGACATAAAATCTGATTTATAAAATTGATGAATAAACAGACTATCGGAATCTAAGCATAAATAATTTGCAGCAAGTCCCAGGCGCCAAAATTCTGATTTGACGATTTGCTGAGATAGGCCACCAGGCATAGCTTGGTACTGTTGAAAATCAGACTTGGGATTAGCGGCAACAATGTCTTCGTCTGCTACCCAGATATAAGCATCCTTACCCAATACTTGCTCAAGCGTATTTTTATCCGACCGGGGTGTTGAAATATAAAAATCTAGCTGATCAACATTAAATATCTTGATGGATTCCAAGAGCCTTTTAAGGCGCAGAAAATCCCTGGGGTAGGATTTGCAATAGAGAACAAAATCTTTCAAGTACTTTTCCTATAATTATTTTGCATTGCTCTGCACATGAGTCAAGATCGTTTTCACGGCTTCATCAACCCCAATAGGTTTGTATTGAGGTGTAATCAGACTCTTTGCTTGCCAGTCTAGCCAGATTTTTTCTACTGCCATAGCAATACTTGACTTATCACTGTCAGCACTCAAATAAGACCCTCTATCGAGTAACATCTCATCTAGCTGGGGATTGCGGTGGGTAATCGCCCAAATTGGGCGACCAGCCCAAAGGTAGTCATAAAACTTAGAGGGGATGTATTCAGCGCACCATTCATCAATGCCATGCAACAAAATCAAAACATCAGCAGCTTGCATCTTTTCAATAACCCGTTCGCGACCAGATTTTCCAGTAACAGCATCTCTTTCTAGGCGGCCATGGGCCAGTAAGACATCCTCAAATCCCAATTGCTTAATCGCCTCGATAGATAAGGAGTCCAATGCAGCGCCATAAGCATGGACACGAATGTATTTTCTGGCTTCAGGATATTTTTCAAACAAAGGTAGCAAAGCATTGAGAACTGTCGAGAGGGATCGGTCATTTGCTAAGGAGCCAAAATGGCATAGATTTAAATACTTGCTATATTGATGCTCTGATTTATTTTCTAAGCCTCCAGGAGGAGTTGCTCCAGGTAAAACCATAAAACCAACAGCATTTGCAACTGTATTGAGATTCGGATTGCGCACCTTTGCATAATGTAATGCGCCATCAGTAAACCACCACACATAGTCGGAATGCTTACACAACTGACTCTCTAAATAATGCCGAAAACGGGCATCACGATTTTTAGGCTTCTCAAAACCTTGATCATTTGGATTTTTACGAATCACGAGCGGATCATGCACCTCTGAAATCAAAGGGAGGCCGGTAGCCTTTTTTAACCATACCCCGGCTAAATGAGCAGACCAGGCACTACCAATCGAGTAGATGACGTCTATCTTGCCGCTACGAATCAAAAGGTAGCCACGCACGAAAGCTGGCAAAGACCATGACCATTGACTTGAGTAACCTAAGAATAACTTTTCAATAGCAATGAGCGGCGCTAATAGGATCGATACACTACGAGTTAAAACTTTATAAATAAAACCGCGGCCATATTTATTTGCAATCCAGTGGCGAAAATCAAAACGAAATGCTGCAGGACCCCAAGCTAAAAATTGCTTATGGACAAAACGATTGTCTTTAAGGCCGGTAATTGCACTAAAAACCGTTGGCTCAACCCCTGCTTCCAAGAAATAGGGGATCTTATCGGTAATCGTCAAGCTAGCTGCACGGCCATCCATATTGAAAGCATGAGACAAAATAAGCCAACGCTTATTTTTATTCACAGCAGGTATCTGCACAGTCATTAAAGCTTTCAGCTTAATTACCGGCAACAATCGACATTACTGCCATGCGCACGGCAATACCAAAGGTCACCTGGTTCAATATGACTGATTGAGGTCCATCAGCCACGACTGAATCAATCTCTACTCCACGATTCATTGGGCCAGGGTGCATCACAATAGCGTCTGATTTTGCCAGCGCAAGGCGAGCAGGCGTTAATCCATATTGCCTAAAGAAAGCATCTCCTTCTGGGACCTGGCCAACTTCCATACGCTCTTTCTGAATACGCAAAGTCATCACGACATCAACGCCTTTTAAGCCTTCTTCCATGCTGTGGAAAACTTTCACTCCCAGCATATCTAAATCACTTGGCAACAAACTTTCTGGACCAATCACCCGAATATCCTCGCAACCCAAAGTCGTGAGCGCATGAATATTAGATTTAGCAACTCGGCTATGCACAATATCTCCAACAATCGCCACTTTCAGGCCTTTAAAGCTCTGCTTGAAGTGGCGCATCGTATACATATCCAATAAACCTTGTGTAGGATGCTGATGGCTACCATCGCCAGCATTCACAACATGAACATGTGCAGGTACATGATTGGCAATTTCGATTGGAGCTCTTGAGACACTATGGCGCACTACAAAGATGTCAGCTTGCATTGCTACTAAGTTATCAATCGTATCTAAGAGACTCTCTCCTTTGGCGGTAGAAGAGGTTGAGATATCCAAATTAATGACGTCTGCCGACAAACGCTTAGCAGCGATTTCAAAAGTCGTACGAGTGCGAGTAGAGTTTTCAAAAAAGAGATTGAACACACTCTTGCCACGTAGCAAAGGAACCTTGCGGACTTCGCGAGCTGGGTCAGTCACACTAACAAATTGTTTAGCAGTATCAAGAATATGCAGAATTTGCTCTTTAGGTAAGCCTTCGAGCGTCAGCAGGTGAGTTAGCTCACCTGCAGCATTAAATTGATTGACCATCTGATCTCCTGAGCTCATGATTCGCGCTCCTCAAGCTGAAAGCTGAACTGACCAGCTGTGTTTTTTTCTAATACTAGGATTTTGGTCTCGGGCACCTGAACCTCTTCGCCTACAAAATCGGCGCTCACTGGTAATTCACGTTTGCTGCGATCTGCTAGCACCATCAATTCCACTTTAGCGGGCCTACCAAAATCAAATAACTCATTCAAGGCAGCTCGAACAGTTCTACCAGTAAGCAATACATCATCAATCAAAATAATATGTGTGCCATTGACATCAAATGGCAAGTTGGTTGGCATCGTACTTGCAGTGCGCAAAGCGGTCATTCCTTTTTCTGCATAATCATCTCGATGAAAGGCAACATTGATCACACCAAAGTGTGCCAAACCTAAGTCTTGTGCAAGGCGCTGGGCAATCCAAGCACCACCCATTGCAAGACCAGCAAGTTCGAAAGAAGTGCCCTGCATTCTCTTGCGCAAATTTTCTAGTAATTTTTGATACGACAACTCAGCATTCATTCTTTCGTCCAATACGTATTAGCTCAATTTCTAATCTACCGCTTTTAAGGCAAGCTCTGCAAAATATTGCTCCAAAATCAAAGCTGCAGAATGTGCATCTAGATTGTCCCGCATCTGTGGGTCTTGCTCCAAAATAGCCGAACTATAGCGCTCATCTATCCACGATACGGGCAAATGAAAGCGGCCCTGCAGTTGATTACCAAAGCGGGTGGCTTTGGCAGTCATCTCATGCTCAGCGCCATCAGGATGGAGTGGACGCCCCACAATGAGCTTATTAGGCTGCCACTCTTTTAAGAGCGCTTCAATTTCTTGAAAAAGGGTATCGGCATTGGGAGCAGCGATTGTCTTTAATGCTTGACCTGCCATGCTCACTGAATTACCCACTGCCACACCAACCCGACGCGTTCCATAATCAAAGCCCATCACGGTGATTGGCTCCTGGATTGATCTAGGCATGCCCCGCCTCTCCTGAGAGATGCGACAGATCAAAACCGAGGTAACTCATTGCCCTTTGATAACGCTGGCTAGAGGGTGTTTTAAAAATGATGTCGGCCATTTGCTCGCGGGCCAGGGGCACATTAATCCAGCCGTTTAAGGTGATCTCTTCTTCAAGCTGACCTGCACTCCATCCCGCATAACCTAAAGTCATTAAAAACTGTTGTGGGCCATTACCAGAAGCAACAGCCTCAAGCACATCCTTAGAGGTGGTCATTGTTAAGCCACCTGGAATCACTAAGGAAGAACTATAAGAAATATCCGGGTTGGACTCATGTAAAACAAAGCCGCGCTCTACTTGTACAGGACCGCCAAAATATACTGGCTGAGTTAATAAGGGAGCGATCTCTAACTTCAACTCAATCTTGTCAAACAGCGTACCCAAATCCACCTCAGTGGGACGATTTACTACTAAGCCCATGGCACCGCGCTCGGTATGCTCGAATAGGTAGATCACTGAACCAGCAAAATTAGGATCCACCATCCCCGGCATCGCAATTAAGAACTGGTTAGCAAGGTGATCTGCGGAAAAAGAAATCGGAGACTCTGGTACAGACGCTAGGTCTGAAGCAGGGGGTGCTTTTTTAGCCGAAGTCATATGGGTTTATTTTACAGAATATCTAGATTTTTCCAGTAATCTCGTAGGCTAATAGTCCAACTAGCTCATGAACCAATTTATTCCAGTTTTCAACTCCATCTTGCAAATCAAAAGACGTCCATCGCAGGCTATTAGCCGTCTGGTAATCGACCGGTACAGGAATAACCTCTAGACCCTGTTTTTGGAAAATCTTTACCGAGCGGTACATATGCGTGGCTGAAGTAATCAACAGCCATGGCTTTGCAGCTCCACCATCAGATCTGCCGCCAAACTCCGCCATCATGGGTTTCATTAACAAGACATTTTCATAAGTATTTCGAGACTGATTCTCGTAATGCGCCATAGCCTCACTCAAACCTTGTTCTTGAATCAGTTGTTTAAATGCATCTGCTTCGGACATTCCTTTGGGATTGAGGCGTCCAGAAAAACCACTAAAAATAAAGGGCAGATCTGGAAATTTACGAATCAGCTCAAAAGCTTTGGTTACTCGCTCAGCTGAAGAGTAAATAGATACCTCACCACGATCAAGCGCTAATTGACCACCCTCAATCGCACCGCCCAAGATAATGATGCCACCAAGGTCTTTTTCAGAAATTGTGGATAACTCCACCTTACTAACTGTATCTTCTAGAATCCGTAAAAATACTTCAGATGTCGGCAACCAAGCAACAATGAGTAAATCCAGTAGTGCGAAGATTAAAAAACGTTTACAGAGAGCTGGTTTTCTGAGCGATAAAAATACAAGTCCTAAAAAGACAAAAATAATCACCCAATTTAAAGGTTCGATGCAAAACTGCACCACTTTCGAGAGAATAAAAAAGATCGTATCCATCATTAATCCAGATCTTAACCCGTCTAGGTAGCAGGAGGTTGAGCGCTATAGCCAAATAAGCCCTAATATATAAGCTATGCAAAAAGCACTCGTTTGGCTCCGTCGTGATCTGCGTCTATACGACCAGGCTGCCCTCTATTACTCCCTCAGGGAAAGTAAGCAAGTCTGGCTAGCCTTTATCTTCGACACTGAAATTCTCAAACCCTTGTTAAAGGGCGATTTAGATCCCAAAGGTCTCAAACATGACCGTCGGGTTGACTTCATCTGGCAAGGCTTAGAACAAATCCATCAAGAATTGCGTAAATTAGGTGGCGGTCTGATTGTGCGTTTTGGTAAACCTACTGAGCATATTCCTCAAATTGCAAAGGAACTGGGTGTCGATGCTGTTTTTGTCAATCATGACTACGAACCTGTAGCGATTACCAGGGACGGCACAGTAAAAGCTGCTTTAGAAAAAATAGGGATTGAGTTCAAAAGTTTTAAAGACCAAGTCATTTTTGAAAAGAAAGAAATTCTTACTGGCTCTAATACTGTCTTCTCTATCTTTACGCCGTATAAAAATAGTTGGCTCAAAACACTGCAAGAAAAAGATCTTGCAGCTTATGACTGCAAACCGAAGTCTGGACAATTTGCCGCAATACCCAAAAAATTAGACTTACCGATTCCCTCTCTAGAGTCTATGGGCTTTTGCCCCACCGGTATTGAAGCCTATCTACCACCTGGCTCTGAAGGTGGCCAGAATTTCTTGGAAGACTTTCTTCCGCGTATCGATCAATACCAAGTGGGTAGAGACTTTCCTGCTATTAAAGGGGTGAGTTACCTATCTACTCACTTACGCTTTGGAATGCTTTCGATTCGAGGCTTAGTTCGTGAAGCACATCGTCGTATGCTTGCTGGAAGTATGGGTGCGACTATTTGGTTGAGCGAGCTCATTTGGCGTGATTTCTATTTCATGATTTTGGCTAATCACCCAAGACTAGCCAATGGGGTTTCATTTAAACCAGACTATGACAATATTGTTTGGGAAAGTGGTGCCCATGCCAAGAAACTATTTTCAGCTTGGTGTGAGGGTAAAACTGGTTATCCGCTAGTTGATGCAGCCATGCATCAACTTAACCAGAGCGGCTATATGCACAATCGTCTTCGGATGGTGGTCGCAAGCTTTCTGACAAAAGACCTAGGCATTGACTGGCGCTGGGGTGAGGCCTACTTTGCTGAGCACCTGAATGATTTTGAGTTTTCTTCTAACAATGGCGGCTGGCAATGGGCCTCTAGTTCTGGCTGCGATGCTCAACCCTACTTTCGAATTTTTAACCCGATTACCCAATCTGAAAAATTTGATCCGGAAGGGAAATTTATTCGACGCTACTTGCCGCAACTAGAAAAACTTTCCAAGAAATCAATTCATGCCCCTTGGCAAGCAGGTCATATCGAACTGGAAGCAGCTGGAATCACTCTAGGTAGAGACTATCCCCTGCCGGTTGTTGAGCACGACGAGGCTCGCAAGAAAACCTTAGTGCGTTATAGCATCGTTAAAAAAATTGCATAGCATTAACTCGTCACACTCATTTACCCTTTAAGATAGGGTATGAGCAAGATCTATGCTGTAGGTGACGTTCAAGGATGTGCGCCTTCACTAAAAGCCCTCGTTAAAAAGCTTCCAAAAAAATCTAAGATGATTTTTTTGGGGGACTTGGTTAATCGAGGACCGGACTCCCTGGGTGCCCTAAGACAACTCAAAACCCTGCAAGAATCAGGCCGCGCTGAGTGCATCTTAGGCAATCATGATTTGCATTTACTCGCCATTGATGCCGGTCTACGCAAGACCAAAGGCTTAGACACCGTCGATAGCATTCTCAAAGCGCCGGATCGTAAAGAACTGATTCATTGGATACGCAATCGACCCATGGCACTGAGCAATGGCAAAGTGCTCACGGTCCATGCCGGAATTTTGCCGCAGTGGGATTTACAGCAAACCATTGAATGCGCACAAGAAGTTGAAAAAGCGCTTCGTAGTAGATCCTATAAACAATTCTTAGCCAATATGTATGGGAATACTCCCAATCAATGGAGCCGCTCTTTAAAGGGCTATGATCGGCTTCGCATTATTACTAACGCACTCACCAGAATGCGGTTTTGCACACCCAGCGGCAAAATGGAATTTGAAAGTAAAGAAGGCTTAGAAGATGGTCCTAAGGGATATATTCCCTGGTTCAAAGTACCCAAGAGAAAAACTGCCGATACTCTGGTCTACTTCGGCCATTGGTCTACCCTGGGTCTTTTACGCAATCACAATGTGATTGGTTTAGATACGGGCTGCGTCTGGGGCGGAAAGCTCACTGCAATGGAAGTTTCTAATACCAATCAAGACTCTAAAAGCCTTGAGATTATCCAAGTGGCTGGCTACGACCATCCACTCAGAATGTAAGCTCTAAAGACTTTTAAAGGATTTCTCAGCTGCAGTAACAATGGTGTCAACGACAGCATTGTCATGGGCAATTGAGGTAAATCCTGCCTCATAAGCTGAAGGTGCAAGATAAACGCCCTCACCCAACATCAAGTGGAAAAATTTCTTGAAGGCTTCAATATCAGTCTTAGTGACCGCTTCAAATGAAGTAGGTACTTCATTTGCAAAATAAAATCCAAACATGCCGCCAACACTATCGACTGCAAATGGAATATTGGCTTTATCTGCCGCCTGCTTCAAGCCGTGCATGAGCTTTTCGGTCTGACCTGTTAAGCACTCATAAAATCCTTCACGAGAAATAATCTCGAGAGTCTTCAGGCCCGCAGCAACAGCTACTGGATTACCAGACAAGGTACCAGCTTGATAAACACTACCCAAAGGCGCCAGCTTAGACATGATCTCTTTTTTTCCACCAAAAGCTGCCATAGGCATACCACCACCCATCACCTTACCTAAACAAGTAAGGTCAGGGGTAATTCCTTGCAATGACTGAGCGCCTCCAAGTGCGACCCTAAAACCTGTCATCACTTCGTCGTAGATTAAAACGCTGCCGTGCTTACTGGTCAGATTACGAATCGTAGATAAAAATTCGGTTGAAGGCTTAATTAAATTCATATTGCCAGCGAAGGGTTCTAATATCACTGCTGCAATATGGTCACCCTGCTTCTTAAATACCGCTTCGATTGCTGCAATATCGTTATAAGGCAGTACCAAGGTATGTTTCACTAAATCTTGTGGCACACCGCCGGAAGAAGGTGCGTTTTGTGTTGAGTCCGCAAAAGTCAATAAGCCAGAACCTGCTTTCACTAGCAAACTATCAGCATGGCCGTGATAACAGCCCTCAAACTTAATAATCAGATCGCGGCCCGTATAACCTCGAGCTAAACGTAAGGCACTCATTGTTGCCTCAGTGCCGCTAGAAACCATGCGCACCTGCTCAACACTAGGCATCAGAGCGCAAATACGCTCTGCTAACTCAATCTCGCCTTCGGTTGGCGCACCATAACTAAAACTCGTTTCTGCTGCCCGCTGTACTGCTGCTACTACTTCAGGATTAGCATGCCCCGCGATCATGGGACCCCAAGACATAATTAAATCAATATAGCGCTTATCTTCTGCATCCCAGAAGTAAGGACCTTTAGCGCGAGTAACGAAACGCGGAGTTCCGCCTACTTGTCGAAAAGCCCGCACTGGCGAGTTCACGCCTCCAGGAATGGTCTTTTGCGCACGCTCAAATAAAAGCTCATTTTGATCTAACTTAGCCACTATTGCATCCTAATTAAATTGCCATCATTTCAAAATCTTCTTTGCGAGCGCCACATTCTGGACAAGTCCAATTCATGGGCACATCTTTCCACAAGGTACCAGGAGCAATGCCTTCATCCGGTAAACCAGCAGCCTCGTCATAGACCCAGCCGCAAATCAGGCACATATATGTTTTAAATTCCATTACCTTGCTCTCCACTTGATTGCATCTATATTATCTTAAAGTGTTTATTCCTCGGCAGACTCTGTTGCGGTGGAACGCTTTGGATGCATCTCAAATTTAAATAAGCGGCATTCAAGCGGCCCATTAAATAAGGGGGTGCGCTTCGATTCTTTAATTCTTAATTGGCCTGGCAAAGCCATATCGGCAGTGAGAACAAAAATACTCCAAGAGCCATAAGCATCTTTCAGATGCTGTCCAAATTGGCGTAGAAACTCAACAAATTTTGGATCCTGTTCTTCTTGGGCTTGTAACTTTTTCAAAGATTCACGACTAGAACGTTTGGCACTCTGACGACCAGTTTCCAAGTTCAGCTCAAAACGACTTTCTGGCTCTGCATCAGAATCGAGTTCACGTGCTTCACGATCTTGGCCCCGACCGCCTTTGATTAGCAGGCGCTCTCCATAAGGTGGATTTAATAACATCACCCCTGCATTCGTATTAGCTGGAGGCTTGCTTGCGAGTGCATCCACCTGACGCACTAGAGGCTGACCTGGTAATTGCGCTCTTTGCCAATTTCCTTTAAACATTGAAACAAGCTTTTCATTAATATCACCGCCACTAATCCCTAAGGAATCTGAGCTAGGATATTGTTTACGTTTTTCTAGTATCTGCGCAAGCACAGATTCTTTTAAAGTCACCCAACGTTTTTGTTCTGCGGCATCCCCAAAAGGTTTGAGCCTTTGAAAACCAAAGCCGTGAGCCGAGGTGACTAGAGGTCTATAGGCTAATCTACTAGGCTTGGCATCATCACCATACAGGCCTGCACGAATTGCCCCTGGCGGAATCGACAGTGCAATTTGCGCAGCTTCAATCAAAAAAGTTCCGCTGCCACACATGGGATCGAACAAGGTCTGACCCGGTTTCCAACCAGTAATCGACAAAATGCCTGCTGCTAAGTTTTCTTTAAGGGGTGCGTCGCCTTTTTCATCGCGCCAGCCTCGCTTGAATAGAGCCTCCCCAGAGGTATCCAAATAAATAGTGATTTGTGTAGCTGTTAAATGGGCTTGCACCCGAACATCCGGAAAGGCTGTATCAATACTCGGGCGATCACCTGTCACCTCACGCAAACGATCCACAATAGCATCTTTAATTTTGAGCGTTGCAAAATTCAGACTCTTCAAAGGTGAGCGATGTGCTGTGACATCAACTCGCAGAGTTTGTTTGGAGCTAAACCAATCCTCCCAGGCTAACCCACTAGCTAGTTTATAAAGGTCTTCTTCCTGTCGATATGGTGCTTGCGCCATTTGCAATAAAACACGACTAGCAATACGAGAGTGAAGGTTCAATGCCATCGCAGATGACAAGGGGGCTGCTAGCCCAATACCGCCAGTAGGACTGGTTGGAGTTGGATCAATCACCCAAGTACCTAGCGCCTTAGAATCTGGGCGCTGCGCAATTTCTGCAAGCTCCTGAGCAAGCGGCACTTCTAAACCGCCTGGGCAAACAACAAAAAATCTCATGGGGCTAACAGTCTTAAAAAGAAATCAATAAAAATAGGTTTGGAATTAAGGCTTAAATAAAACTAAAGCCACAATTACTACCAATAAAAGTACAGGAACTTCATTAAACCAACGATACCAAACACCAGATTTAGTATTGATGCCAGCACGAAACTTCTTCAATAAACTCAGGCAAACATGGTGGTAGCCAACTAACAAAAATACAAAAAATAATTTTGCGTGCATCCATACATCACCGGCACCAACGCCAAAATATAGCCATAGTGTTAAACCAAGCAATATCGCTGGAATTGCTAAGATAGTCATAAACCGATAGAGCCGGTCAGCCATACCCAATAGGCGCGCATAGGCACCAGCATTTTTTTCTTCAGCCAAGTTCACAAAAATACGAGGCAAATAAAATAAGCCCGCAAACCAGGATGTGATCAACACAATATGAAATGTTTTTACCCAAAGATAAGCATTGGCCATGTTGAATTGATTCCTATCTGATTCTGAATGAATGATCTATTAGCACTTCAACTACGAATCTCGCCATGACCCATGACAATATATTTAAGCGAAGTTAAACCGTCTAGGCCTACTGGGCCACGCGCATGAAGCTTGTCATTCGAAATACCAATCTCAGCTCCCAAACCATACTCGAATCCATCTGCAAAGCGCGTACTGGCATTGACCATCACACTAGCACTATCAACCTCACGTAAAAAACGATCTGCTTGTGCTTGATTGTTCGTGATGATTGCATCCGTATGCTTGCTACCGTATTGCTCGATATGATTCATTGCTTCATCCATATCAACCACCGTCTTAATCGATAAGATTGGGGCCAAATACTCTGTATGCCAATCTTCTTCGGTGGCGTTGACTAGATTCTGAAAGCCATTGGCCTCGAGCGTTTTCCGAGTCAGGCTGTCCACTCGTAGCTCCACACCCTTATCTTGATAAATCTTGCATAAGGTTGGCAAGACTGTTTGGGCAACCTGTTGATTGACCAATAAAGTCTCCATTGCATTACAAGGGGCATAACGTTGGGTCTTTGCGTTATCACAAACCTTAACTGCCATAGCAATATCGGCGTCTGCATCGATGTATGTATGGCAAATACCATCTAGGTGCTTAATCATCGGTACTCGAGCTTCAGCCATTAGGCGCGCTATCAAGCTCTTGCCGCCGCGTGGCACGATCACATCAATGTACTGGGTCATGGTGATCATTTCACCTACCGCACTACGATCAGTCGTTGTCACTACCTGCACGGCATCCTTAGGAAGACCAGCAGCCGTTAGACCCTCTTGAATAATCTGCGCCAACAAGGTGTTGGAATCAATTGCTTCAGAACCACCCCGCAAAATAACCGCATTGCCAGACTTGAGGCACAGTGCCGCGGCATCAATCGTGACGTTTGGACGAGATTCATAGATGATGCCGATGACACCTAGTGGTACCCGCATTTGACCAATTTCAATACCTGAAGCTTGCTTCTGAAATGGCGTCATTTTTCCAATCGGATCTTCTAAGGAAACAATTTGCTCCAAACCTAATGCCATGGTCTCAATTGATTTTGGCGTCATTGTCAAACGATCAACAAAGGCAGCGTCTTGACCATTCGCCTTAGCACGCTCTACATCGACCTGATTGATTCTCTGAATCTCCGCAGCTTTTTGACGAACAACCTGAGCAATGTGCAATAAAGCCTGGTTCTTTTGCTCGCTTGATGCGCGTGCCATTGCACGCGAAGCAGCGCGTGCTTGCTGACCAATCTTTTGCATCATTTCCTGAATCAAAGTACTCATCTTTCTAACTCACCATTTTTATACTGTGCACTATTTTCTTAACGTAATAAATTTCCAAGCAAACGCAAACCATCCCAGGGATCCGCAGGCAATTCTGCTGCATGTAAACCCTTTGCCTGACGATCTAAGCCTGCAGCAACCTGCATCGCGCGCCTTAACTTCAGAGGCTGAACCCGCCTGAGTGCAGCGGGATAGAGACGCTCTTTGTTGCCCCAAATTCGGTTAGCACGCATCAACTGTTGCACAGACTCTCCCGCATCACTCGCTGCCTTTAACTTAGATAGTAGCCGAAGCTCCTCGGTTACGCTCCATAGAATGAGCACTAAGGGCTCGCCCTCACCTTTTAGGCCATCTAACATCCGATTTAGCCTGGGCAGATCACCAGCTAACATTGCTTCCGTTAATTCAAAAACGTTGTAACGAGCAACCTTCAAAATAGAGGAACGTATCTGTTCCTCAGTCAACTTCCCAGCGGGATACAACAGCCCTAATTTCAGAATCTCTTGATGAGCCGCAATCAGATTACCTTCTACCTGATCAGCAATAAACTCTAGTGCACGCTGGCCTTGGGGGCCACTCTCAACCTCTTGGCTTTGTTTCTTCAGTCGCCCAGCAATCCAATTGGGTAAATGACTACGATCCAAAGAGTCGATCTGTATCGCCATCCCCGCTTCATCCAAAGCGCTAAACCAGGCTGAGGTCTTTGTTTTTCCATCTAGCCTTGGCAAGATAATGCATACCACTGTATCGGGACCATCATCAGCCTTTGCTTGGGATGCAATTTGCGCAGCAAACTGTTTTAGGGCATCAGCACCATCACGACCTGGTTTACCCGTCGGAATGCGCAACTCCACCCAACGCTTGTCCCCAAATAAAGACATAGTTTGGCCAGCATTCATCAATGCGCTCCAATCAAACCCACGCTCTTGTAGCAAAACTTCGCGTTCAGT
The DNA here is from genome assembly GCA_947453825.1 of Betaproteobacteria bacterium. GTDB lineage: Bacteria > Pseudomonadota > Gammaproteobacteria > Burkholderiales > Burkholderiaceae > Polynucleobacter. The sequence goes on along the minus strand of CANGHN010000013.1, from coordinate 29,563 downwards.
AAATCCGAGTTTTTTTGCGCTAGCACGAAGCTGATCCATTGCCTCCATCATGAGGAGCGGTTCATCACCGCTAAAGACATAGAGCGGCAGCATCACGCCGCCAGAACTCAGTGATTTAAGGTGGGCCTGCAAGGCATCGACTTTAACCATGCGAGCTTGATCTATCTTTAAAAAGCTCTTGTCTGCGGAGCTCTTGCAGCAGCGGAGACGCGCCGCAAAATCTGTACAGCCAAATCTTTACGCATTAAAGTTAAGAACTGCTGAATTTGAACGTCTGTAGCCAAAACAGTCGACACCGAGAAGTCGATATCTCTGGTCATATAAATCTCAGCCTCAGGCACGATCTCTGCACCTGCTAAATCGAATGCCCTAAAGCCTACGCGAATATTTAAACGATACGCAGATACTTGACCATTGGAGTTGTATGCCAGAATCTCTCGGCCATTAAGGTCATTGGTCACTTCCAAAATTAAATCAGCATCTTTTGGGTTAATCGCAACCTTTGCATCAGTACCAGTCAAGATCGCAGTCTGTAGATCAGCTCTTAAAGGTGGAGATGGGTTACCAGTAATTGCAATGACCTTAAATGGCAAATCAACCATGCCACGCAAACGATAGCCACAAGCAATTAGCCCGCTGACGGGAACAGCGGCAATTAAGCCAAGTACTGTTCGTCGAAGGTGGTTTACGCTCATGTCTGAATTTTCTATAGAAGGTTCACGCAACAATATTAACCAAGCGACCTGGCACTACGATGACTTTCTTAGGGGCACCGCCATTCAGGGCTTTCAGAGCTGGTTCGCTTTGTAATGCTAAGGCCTCAACTTCCTCCTTGCTAGCCTCTGCAGGCACCCGAATATCACCACGTAACTTGCCATTAATCTGCAGCATCAGCGTAATTTCTGTTTGTACCAGAGCAGCCTCATCTACACCGGACCAAGGGGCATCTAACAGTGGTCCAAAACTCGTTTCATAACCCATCTCCTTCCAAAGCACATGGGTTAAGTGAGGAACGACTGGATACAAAATGCGTAACAAAATACTCAAGCACTCACGCAAGACTGGAGCACTGATATTGGCGCCCTGATCTAATTTAATCGGCTCGAGCACATTGAGCATCTTCATCGCAGCAGATACCACCGTGTTGTATTGACGCCGCTGGTAGTCAAAATTGGCCTGCTTCAAAATCGTATGAACTTCGCGACGTAATTCTTTTTCAGCATCATTCAAGTTAGCTGGCAACTCATCCTTGGCACCCTGAATCGCGCCCGCTTGGCTACTGGAATACAGCCATACTCTGCGCAAGAAACGCGAGGCTCCATCTACACCAGCACCAGACCACTCCAGCTGTTGCTCAGGAGGAGCAGCAAACATCACAAACAAACGGGCAGTATCAGCACCATATTGATCGATCAAGGCCTGCGGATCAACGCCATTGTTCTTGCTCTTGGACATCTTCTCGACACCGCCAACGATGACGGGAGTATTCGATGTATCGCCTTTGAGTTTTGCCCCTTTGGGTCGACCTTTGTCATCAAGATCCAATTCCACATCCAGTGGATTGAGCCAAGTCTTTTTACCAGCAACATCTTCAGAGTAATAAGTCTCATTCAGAACCATGCCTTGAGTTAATAAGTTTTGGAATGGCTCATCAAAGCTAATCAACTGAAGATCACGCATGACCTTGGTCCAAAAGCGCGCATAGAGCAGATGTAAAATGGCATGCTCAATGCCACCAATGTATTGATCCATCGGCATCCAATATTCATTACGCTCATCAACCATGGTCTTCGCATTAGGACCGGTATAGCGCATGAAGTACCAAGATGAATCAACAAAGGTATCCATGGTGTCAGTCTCACGCCGAGCAGGTTTGCCGCACTTCGGACACTTCACATTCAAAAAATCTGCGCGCTTATTTAAAGGATTGCCGCTACCATCGGGCACACAATCTTCTGGCAAAACCACGGGTAAATCAGCCTCAGGAACTGGCACCGCACCACAACCAGGAAGAGTCTCATCACCACAATGAATAATCGGAATCGGAGTACCCCAATAGCGTTGGCGAGAGATTCCCCAGTCACGTAAACGATAGGTCGTTTTAATTTCTCCAATACCCATCTTCTCTAGATCTTGCGCAACCGCACTGACTGCTTCTTCATGCGATAAGCCATCAAACTTACCGCTATTGAAACAAACTACATCGTCTTTTTGGGCATACCAATCTTCCCAGCGACTTGCGTTAAACATCGGCGACTCACCTTTGAGTGCAATCACTTGCTTGATTGGTAATTCATATTTGAGTGCAAAAGCAAAATCGCGCTCATCATGCGCAGGGACACCCATTACTGCGCCATCGCCGTAAGACATCAGCACATAATTACCCACCCAAACTGGTACAGATTCATTACTGAAGGGGTGCGTAACGTAGAGGCCGGTAAACATGCCCTCTTTTTCTTGAGTAGCTAAATCTGCCTCAATCACACTACCGGTTTTGCATTTCTCGATGAAGGCTGCAAGCGCTGGATTATTCTCAGCAGCTTTAGTTGCCAATGGATGCTCGGCAGCCACAGCGCAAAACGTCACGCCCATAATGGTATCTGCACGGGTTGTGAAGACATACAACAATCCATCTTGAATAAAGTTGCCATGGGCATCAGCAATCTCATGCTTAAACGCAAAGCGCACGCCACGACTCTTGCCGATCCAGTTCTGCTGCATGGTTTTGACGCGCTCTGGCCAACCTAAATTATCCAGGCCAGAAAGTAGCTGCTCTGCATAAGCAGTGATGTTGAAGTAATAGCCCGGAATCTCACGCTTCTCTACCAAAGCACCAGAGCGCCAACCACGTCCATCAATCACTTGTTCATTGGCTAAAACAGTTTGATCAATTGGATCCCAATTGACTACCTGGGTCTTACGATAGGCAATTCCTTTTTCCAACATCTTCAAAAAGAGCCATTGATTCCAACGATAGTAATCAGGACTACAAGTTGCCACTTCACGCGACCAATCAATTGCCAGGCCCATCGCTGACATTTGCTTTTTCATATACGCAATGTTGTCGTAGGTCCATTTTGCTGGGGGCACTTTATTCTGAATCGCCGCATTTTCTGCAGGCATACCAAACGCATCCCAGCCCATCGGCATGAGGACGTTATAGCCCTGCATCCGGAGTTGGCGTGCCATCACATCATTGATGGTGTAGTTGCGTACGTGCCCCATATGCAACTTACCGGATGGATAAGGCAGCATAGAACAGGCGTAGTACTTAGGCTTTTTCTTACCAGTAGTATCTACCGCGTTTTCGCTCACTTGATAGACTTGCGCACGATTCCAATCAGCTTGTGCGGCCGCTTCAATACTGCGGTAGTCGTAATCCTTACTCATCTAAAAACTACTCTTTTCTTCTTTGATATTGATTGAATAGCGGCCTACTTGCGCAAACCCAATACATCTTGCATGTCATACAAGCCAGAAGTTTGGCCTTGCAAGAAACGGGCAGCGCGTAGTGCACCTTGCGCATAAGATTGGCGACTGGAAGATTTGTGACTAATCTCAATACGCTCGCCTTCTCCTGCAAATAGCACTGTGTGATCACCCACAATATCGCCGCCCCGAATCGTGGCAAAACCAATCGATCCAGGTTTACGCTCACCTGTATGGCCTTCGCGTGCATAGACAGCAACATCCTCTAGTTTCTCGCCCAGCGCACCTGCAATGACCTCGCCCATCTTCAAAGCAGTTCCAGAAGGAGCATCTACTTTGTGACGATGGTGAGCTTCAATCACTTCAATGTCATATCCCTCACTAAGCATCTTGGCTGCAATCTCTAAGAGCTTAAAGGTAGCATTCACACCCACACTCATATTGGGAGCAAAAACAATCGCTAATTTTGCAGAAGCTTTTTGCAAGCTACTAATTTGTTCAGGGCTAAAACCTGTTGTGCCAATAATCATTTTGGTAGCTGTTTTTTCTGCTATCGCTAAATGGGCCATAGTGCCCTCGGGCCTAGTGAAGTCAATCAGAAATTCAGCATTCGCCAGAACCTTTGACACATCAGCAGAAATCAGTGCACCTGTTTTTTTTCCTAAGAATGCGCCCGCATCTTCACCCAGCTGCGGGCATGCAGAATACTCAAGCGCACCAACCAATTGCGCATCAGATGAATTGAGGACAGCCTCAATCAACATCTTACCCATGCGCCCCGTTGCTCCCGCTATTGCAATTTTCATCATGTATCTTCGCTTCTGATTAATTATTCAAAGCCATCGGCCTTAAGATCTATTACAAACTTATTACTACTGTTTTGTTTCTGTTGCAGGCGGGACATTCAAAGCGCCTGGCCCTAAGACTTCAGACTGCGGAACAGCTGGTGTCTCAGCCGGCTTCTTTGAGAAACTCAAAAAATCCCAGAATGAACTTTTGCTCGCTGCTGCAGGCGCAACTGCACCGGCTGGTAAATTATTTGTTGGACTAGGAACTAGTAACTCTGGCTGCTGCAGAGGTGGGGTGATAGGCGGCTTGTTAGAGCCAGTAATCACATCCCAAAATGAACGCTTAGATTTTGAATAGTTATCGATCTCTGCAACCAACTCAACTTCCGTTGGCAAAGCATCGCCCTCAAACTTCACCACTTTGTCGCCCTCAAAAAATATGGTGACGTGACGCTCTTTACCTACTGTTTGGCCAGAGCGCTTGAATTCAAAAACATAATCCCAGCGATTTGCATGAAAGTAGCTTGCTAATAATGGGGTACCCAAAATTTGCCGGACCTGTTCACGAGTCATATCTAGCTTTAACTTGGCATATTGCTCACTCGAAATAAAGTTGCCCTGCACAACATCCGGAACATAAGGCCTGAAAATTGTATTCATCCAGGCGCGTTGAGTGTTATCCACAGCCGAGGTGCAACCGGTGACCCCCACAAAGCCGATCAAGACCGAAGCCGCTAAGCCAGCGCGAACAGGGGCAAAAAACCCCTTCAATACTGGGTTAAAAAAACGACTAAAAAGTTCGAGGCAATTTTGCATGGCTGGCCGTATCATTAAGACATTGATTTTAGCTCCCAAAGCCATGAATACGACCCAAAACCCTACTCCTGCAGATTTACGCGATATTGGCCTCAAAGCCACTGGACCACGCATGAAAATTCTGGATTTTTTTCATCAGAATGGCGGGACCCATTTCAGCGCTGAAGATGTCTTTATGGCACTTGCCAAAGAAGATCAAGAGATTGGTCTGGCAACGGTCTACCGCGTCCTGACTCAGTTTGAGCAGGCAGGCTTGCTATTGCGAAGCCACTTTGAATCTAGCAAGGGTGATAGCAGGGCAATTTATGAGCTGAATGAGGGTAATCATCATGACCACTTGGTATGCCTCGATTGCGGTCATGTGGAAGAGTTTGTGGACGAAGCGATTGAAAAAAGGCAGCGCGATATTGCCAAAAATCTGGGATTCAAGCTGCAAGAACACTCTTTAGCCATGTATGGCCATTGCCAAAAGAAAAACTGTCGAAATAAGCAAAAATAGGCTCTTTTCTGACCTCAAGATGTGAAAAAAGACCTCAAAATGAGGTCTTTTCTACTTTTTAGCGACTTTTAACTACTTTTAGTGACTTTTACTTACTTTACAGCCATCAACGCTTCGGCTGCATTGAGCATTTGGACTGAATAACCCCATTCGTTGTCATACCAAGCCAATACCTTCACCAATTTGCCGTCTGCAGAAACGCGGGTTTGAGAAGCATCGTAAATACTTGGACGTGGGTCATGGTTGAAGTCAATTGATACCAAAGGTAGAGTGTTAAAGCCTAAGATGCCTTTAAGCTCGCCCTCGCTAGCAGCCTTCAAAATTGCATTCACTTCATCCACAGTGGTGGCGCGACTAGCAGCAAAAGTTAAATCAACCACGGAAACGTTGATCACCGGCACGCGCATTGCAAAGCCATCAAAACGTCCGGCTAATGCCGGCAATACCAAACCAACTGCTTTTGCAGCACCCGTCTTGGTAGGAATCATGCTGGTCACAGCAGAGCGTGCGCGACGCATATCCTTGTGATACACATCTGTTAATACTTGGTCATTAGTAAAAGCGTGAATGGTTGTCATCAAACCAGACTCAATACCAATCTTTTCGAGCAGGGGTTTAACTAAAGGCGCTAAGCAGTTGGTTGTACAACTTGCATTAGATACCACAACATCGCTTGGCTTTAATACATTTTGGTTCACGCCATAGACAATCGTTGCATCTACATCTTTTTCACCAGGAGCAGAAATCAATACTTTCTTAGCACCCTGTTGAATATGAATCATAGCTTTTTCTTTAGAGGTAAATTTACCAGTGCACTCTAAAACCAAATCAACACCTAACTCACCCCATGGAGTCTCTGCAGGATTACGTGTACAGAACATCTTGATGCGATCACCGTTAACCACCATGCAATCGCCATCCACTGAGACCTCGGCTGGGAAGCGTCCGTGTGCAGAGTCATACTGAGTTAAATGGGCGTTAATCGCAATATCTCCCATGGCATTAATTGCAACAATCTTGATATCACGACGTGGCTTACCGTTGACTTGATCTTCGTATAAAGCACGCAACACCATGCGCCCGATACGTCCATAACCATTAATTGCGACGCGAATTGTCATTTATTTCCCCTTACTAATATTCAATGTATTTCGTATTCAGCTTATGTCTTTGAGATGCATTGTTTAACGGTCTTTGCAATTTGATCGACTGTTAAACCAAAGTATTCATACAGCTGAGCAGCTGGCGCAGACTCACCAAAGGTATCAACTCCATGCACTGCTGCACAACCATATTTCCACCAGAAATCACTCACGCCCGCTTCAACAGCGATACGTGGAATATTGGCAGGCAATACTTTTGCCTTGTATGCGGCATCTTGTTGATCGAATACTGTAGTCGATGGCATTGACACAACACGGATACCAATCCTTCCTGCGCTCTCTTTTTCCAAACGTTCAGCCGTTTGCACTGCAAGTGCAATTTCAGAACCAGTCGCAATAATCACAGCAGCGATCTTGCCAGACTGGGGATCGCGTAATACATAGCCACCACGAGCAATCTCTTTCATTTGTTGGCTATTACGAGAAACAAATGGGCAATTTTGGCGACTGAAAATCAAAGCGCTCGGGCCATTCTTACGCTCGATAGCAGAACCCCAAGCCACAGCGCTCTCAGTGGTGTCACAAGGGCGCCAAACCATCAGATTCGGAATTAAGCGCAGGCTAGCAACATGCTCTACAGACTGGTGGGTAGGGCCATCCTCACCCAAACCAATCGAGTCATGAGTAAACACAAAAATACTGCGCAACTTCATCAATGCAGCCATACGCAATGCATTGCGACTGTAATCCGAGAAGGTCAGGAAAGTGCCGCCAAATGGAATATAGCCGCCATGCAAGGCAATTCCGTTCATGATGGCGCTCATACCAAATTCACGTACACCGTAATTAATATGATTACCCCATTGATCAGCGCGCACTGGTTTGCATGCTGACCAATTAGTTAAATTAGACCCGGTTAAGTCAGCCGAACCACCCATAAACTCAGGTAGTACTGGTGCCAGGGCTTCGATTGCATTTTGGCTAGCCTTACGAGTAGCAATAGTTTCTGCTTTGGACTGACAAGTTTTTAAATATGCATTCAATGTCGAGGTGAAATCTGCCGATAAATCACCTTGCATACGACGTTGCAATTCAGATGCAAGCTCTGGAAATTTAGTTTTGTATTTTTGGAATTCTTTATTCCAGTCATGCTCAAAGGTTTGACCTCGTTTTTTAAAATCCCACGCCGCATAAATATCTTTTGGAATTTCAAAGGGGGCGTACGGCCAATTTAATGCCACACGAGTTGCTGCAATCTCAGCCGCACCCAATGGTGAGCCATGGACTTTATCGCTGCCAGCCATATTGGGCGAACCCTGGCCAATAGCAGTTTTACAGCAAATCAAGGTCGGTTTATCACTCTTTTTAGCCTTGGTAATAGCAGCTGATACGGCCTCGGCATTATGCCCATCGACACTACGAATCACATTCCAACCATAGGCCTCAAAACGCTTTGGCGTGTCTTCGTTAAACCATGAAACGACTTTGCCATCAATCGAGATGCCGTTGTCATCCCATAGCGCAATCAACTTATTTAACTTTAATGTGCCCGCCAAAGAACAGACTTCATGACTAATACCTTCCATCAAACAACCATCACCTAAAAATACATAGGTGTAGTGATCAATGATCTTGTGACCTGGGCGATTAAATTCTTCAGCGAGTAATTTCTCAGCCAAGGCCATGCCTACTGCATTGGAAATTCCCTGGCCCAGCGGGCCCGTAGTTGTTTCAACGCCAGGCGTAATTCCATACTCTGGATGACCGGGAGTTTTGCTATGCAGCTGACGGAAATTTTTTAACTCGCCAATTGGTAAGTCGTAGCCCGAGAGATGCAAGAGTGAATACAACAACATCGATCCATGACCATTAGATAAAACAAAACGATCGCGATCGATCCAATGTGGATCAGTTGGGTTGTGTTTTAAATGTTCACTCCAAAGCCCAACAGCAATATCTGCCATCCCCATTGGCATACCAGGATGTCCTGAATTAGCCTGCTGTACTGCATCCATGGATAAAGCGCGAATGGCATTGGCCATACGAATTTGTAGGTTTGACATCGTAAAAGTGGTCTCTGGAAAATTAATTGGCTATATTTCAGTAATGCCTCAATTTTATCTTCCCGGACCATGGGAATCCCAAAAGCCCAATACCCTCAGCCCTGAGGCAGCCCACCATCTGCGCGTCCGGCGCATCCAGGTTGGGGAGGCGTTCCCCGTATTTGATGGAAAAGGCCAAGTAGCTCAAGCCAAACTACTCTCACTAAGCGGTAAAACGGGACAGGTAGAGCTTAGTGCTATGCAGACAGATACTCATCGCGAGACGCCTTATGCCATCACCTTGGCCCAAGGATTAGCGGGTGGGGACAAAATGGATTGGATCGTAGAGAAAGCGGTGGAAACCGGGACTCAAATCATTGCACCCTTGCAGTGCGAACGCTCCATCCTCAAGCTGACTCGCTCCAGCGATCTTGAGCGCGCCCAAAAAAGAGTTACTCATTGGGAGGCAATTGTTCAGGCAGCCTGCGAGCAATGTGATCGAACTGTATTTGCCTCAATTGAACCCATTCAAACGTTTGAGAATTATTTGAAGGCAAGCCCTCAAGCGACTCTCAAATTACTTCTGAGTCCAGATGCAAAGCAGACAATGCATTCCGTTCTGATTGATCAGGATCCGCAAGATATCGTACTGATGATTGGACCGGAGGGAGGCCACTCTCCTGAGGAGGAGGAAGCCGCCCAAGCTGCAGGCTATCAAATCGTTTCCCTGGGAGAGCGAGTGCTCAGAACAGAAACCGCAGGAATAGTGGCGATTACAACCGTCCACAGTATTTGGAATCCTGAAATGCAAAATCGCCTCAAGTAGAGGCGATTTATAAGGCTGCTAGGGTTTTAGCAATTAAGCAAAAGAATAGAACACACGATACGGTGTGCGACGCTCTGCCCAAAAATCGACCGCATCACGGAAAACATCCAACAGGGTTTCGCGCGCTTCTTTGTCAAACTTCTGAGTACAAGGTAAACCTTCGAGCACCACAACAAATCCAGGCTGTTGACCAGCTTTGTCTGTCGTTGTAGTTAAAGCATCCAATAAAGGATCAAAGTTTTTTGCTTGCTGCTTGGTAAAGGTATATGCAATTGCAATAGCTTCGAGAACCTCACCCTTGGTCATTGCATTGGTGCAATTGGCATAAATAAAATGCTGACCGAGTTCAGTTGCCGCTTCCTGTAAATCTGGAGTACGGAAAGCACGAATTGATTGCACGATGTTAGTGCGCACACTGCGCAACATAGCCGGTGGTCCGGCATCACGAACGGCCAAAGCGGCACGCCAAGAAGCTGTCACTTTTTTCCCCGAAACTTGATTTGCTGCATAGGTTTGTAAACGAGATAAACCGCCCTGAGCATAGACATTGGCAGCTGACGATTCGGTTTGTAGTCGATCATTGCTGTCCCAACTTTCAGCCCTAGCCTGCTCATCGAAGCTGGCTGTAATGGTGTTTTCAGAGCGATTATTCATGATGGGTGTTAGGTTACCCTTAACACGCTATCAAATCAAGCCCAAATATGGTGCATTTTATATAAACCATTGATTTATATAATAATAATAAATGTAAGCTATTACTAACTTACATTTATTAGAAGGCCTTTAAGAGATGCCACGGGCGTTGCTTGCGGCCTCAACAACGGTCAAAGTTGTTAAATTGACGATCCTTCGGACAGTGGCAGCGGGGGTCAAAATATTAATTGGCTTAGCGACGCCCAATAAGATTGGTCCGATAGCAATACCATTTCCAGCAGCCGTTTTTAGCAAGTTATAGGAAATATTGGCCGCATCAATATTGGGCAGAACCAAGAGATTGGCATCTCCTTTTAGTGGGGACGAAGTCACTGCACCAGCGCGGACCGCTTCATCCAAGGCGCTATCACCATGCATTTCTCCATCGACCTCTAATGTTGGATCTGCTTTTTGAATCAAAGCCAACACATCACGCATCTTGACCGCTGAAGGGGCATTACTAGAGCCAAAATTTGAATGGGATAAGAGGGCGACCTTAGGCACTAATCCCAACTTTCGCATCTCACTCGCCGCCATCAAAGTCAGCTCTGCTAATTCTTCAGCAGTTGGATCTAGATTGATGTGCGTATCGACTAAGAATACTTGGCGGCCCGGAAGGATCAAACCTGACATTGCTCCATAAACATTGGCGCCAGCTTCATGACCAATGACTTCGTCAATATATTTGAGATGCACTGCTGCGTTGACTACGGTTCCACAAATCATTCCGTCAGCCATTCCCTTAGCAATCATCATGGAGCCAATGAGAGTATGGCGACGGCGCATTTCTAATTTAGCAAACGACTCGGTGACACCCTTGCGCTCAGTCATCCCTAGATAGGTTTTCCAGAAATCACGGTAGCGAGCGTCATTTTCTGGATTGACTATCTCAAAGTCCTCACCAGCCTTCATACGCAAGCCGTATTTTTCAATCCGGTGCTCAATCACTGCGGGACGACCAATCAGAATTGGGGTTGCAAGGTGCTCATCAATGATGATTTGGGATGCACGCAATACACGCTCATCTTCACCTTCAGCAAAAACAATGCGCTTTTGATTCGCGGGCACTCTCTTCGCAATGCTGAAGAGGGGCTTCATCAAAGTACCAGAGTGGTACACAAATTGTTGCAACTGATTACGGTATGCATCGAAATCTTTAATCGGGCGTGAGGCCACACCATCATCCATTGCGGCCTTAGCTACTGCTGGAGCAATCACGGTGATTAAACGTGGATCAAACGGTTTTGGAATCAAATACTCTGGGCCAAATGACAGATTCTCAATGCCATAAACAGAGGCAACTACTTCGCTTTGTTCGGCTTGTGCAAGCTCTGCAACCGCTTTCACAGCAGCGACTTCCATGCCGCGCGTAATCGTAGTAGCACCCACATCTAAAGCACCACGGAAGATGAAGGGGAAACACAATACGTTATTCACTTGATTTGGATAGTCAGTTCGACCGGTTGCCATCACCGCATCCGGACGAACTGCTTTGACTTCCTCGGGCAAGATTTCTGGAGTTGGATTAGCTAAGGCATAGATCAATGGCTTATCTGCCATCTTCTTGACCATCTCTTGCTTCAATACTCCGCCAGCAGACAGGCCTAAGAAAATATCGGCACCAGCAATCACATCATCTAAGGTACGCAAATTGGTCTCTTGGCAGAATGGCTCCTTCTCAGGATCCATCAACTCTTTACGACCTTTATAGGCAACGCCTATTAGATCGGTTACCCAAATATTTTTGCGTGGAATACCAAGATCTACTAATAGATCAAGGCAAGCCAAGGCAGCAGCACCAGCACCAGAGGTAACCAACTTCACATTAGTAATGTCTTTACCTACAACCTTCAAACCATTCAGAATCGCAGCAGCAACCACAATGGCAGTTCCATGCTGATCATCATGAAACACCGGAATCTTCATACGCGCTTGTAACTTACGCTCAACAACAAAACAATCTGGCGCTTTAATATCTTCTAAATTAATACCACCAAATGTTGGCTCTAAGGCAGCAATGATTTCTACTAACTTATCTGGATCGTTTTCGTTCACTTCAATATCGAATACATCAATACCGGCAAACTTCTTAAAGAGAACTGCTTTACCTTCCATCACTGGCTTACTTGCTAGTGGTCCAATATTCCCTAAGCCCAGCACAGCAGTACCGTTTGTAATGACGCCCACTAAATTTCCACGAGCGGTGTACTTAAAGGCATTCGCGGGATCCTTCACAATTTCTTCGCAAGGAGCGGCAACTCCCGGGGTGTAAGCTAGAGCTAAATCACGCTGGTTTGTTAACTGTTTAGTCGGAGCAATCTCAATCTTGCCCGGAGTCGGAAACTCGTGATATTGAAGGGCAGCCTCTCTTAAGGCTGCAATTTGTTGCTCTTTATTGTTTTCTTTGCTCATCCGCTGGCTCTTTGGTAAGACGTCTTGAAGATACCAATTCTATTCCTCCCAGATGTCTTAGCCCTAAGAGCCATAAAATAGGGCATGCATTCACAATCTCGTCCTCTCGGTGAATTTGACCTCATTGAACGTTTTTTTAAAACGGGGGCTGATGCTATGCATACCGGCGAATCAGCGCACATTACTTTAGGTATTGGCGATGACTGCGCCTTACTGAAACCTCCCGCAGGTGAAGAAATCGCTGTCACTAGCGATATGCTCGTTGAAGGCAGGCATTTCTTTGCCGCGGCAAATCCAGAGCTATTGGGCCGCAAAGCCCTTGCCGTCAACCTTTCAGACCTTGCTGCGATGGGCGCCAAGCCCTTAGGATTTACTTTAGCAATTGCACTGCCTCATGTTGATACAGCATGGCTCGAGGCTTTTTCTAAAGGTCTCTTTGCTGTAGCAAAACAGTTCTCCTGCCCCCTCATTGGTGGTGACACTACAGCAGGCCCACTGACGATTTCGATCACCGCATTAGGCTCAATACCCTCCAAAAAACCCATCAGAAGATCAGGGGCAAAAGTGGGGGATGACATTTGGGTTTCTGGAACTGTCGGTGACGCTAGACTTACTCTTGCTGCGCTGCGTCATGAAATTAATCTCACAGATGAAGATCTCCAATCCATCGAGTCGCGCATGCACAACCCCACTCCTCGCGTAGAACTTGGTATTCAATTACGCAATATTGCGAGTTCCGCACTCGATATATCTGATGGCTTGCTGGGGGATCTGCAACATATCCTCAAACAATCTCATGTAGACGCTCAAATTGTTTTGGACCAACTGCCAAAATCAGTGACATTACAAAAGCAAAGTATGGCGATTCAAAATCAATTTGCAGCTAGCGGTGGCGATGATTACGAAATTTGTTTTACAGCAGCTACGCAAGAACGCAACGCGATTCATGGCATTAGCAAAGTACTCAATTTACCCCTGAGCATCATTGGTCAAATTATTCCCATGAAAAACGAGCAGGCAACAATTCACCTTCTTGATGAGGAAAAAAAACCTATCAACACTAATGAAGCAGCAACGCTACTCAAATCATTTGACCACTTTACAAAATGACCATGGCCCATAATTCCGTCCAAGCAAAACCGACATTGAGATGGATTGCTCAGACCGCCAGTCGCATGCTGGCCTTTGGTTTTGGTAGCGGTCTAAGTCCAATAGCGCCTGGCACAGCGGGTACCCTTTGGGCTTGGGCAGCCTTTCTAGTGTCTGAATATTTTCTAACTACTGAGAATTTTCTTTGGTTAATTGGCGGAGGCATTCTGCTGGGCTGCTGGGTCTGCGGTCAGGTTAGCGAAGAATTGGGTAAGAAAGATTTTGGGGGAATCGTTTGGGATGAAATCACAGCCTTTTGGCTCGTACTCATTGTCATTACACCCTGTGATCTATGGATACAAGCAATTGCTTTTGGTCTATTTCGTTTTTTTGATGCCGTAAAACCAGGGCCTATTGGTTTGATTGATCGCTACTTTAAAAATCTTGAAGGTGATGATCCATCCCCATCTAATATTCCTCAAATTATCTGGCGGGGTTTTGGAATCATGATTGATGATCTGGCTGCCGCTTTCTTCACACTCCTAGTCCTCGCCTTAATGCAGCTTCTGATCAAACTATGAACTCTATCGACTACGCTAAAGCATTGGCCCAGCACCTGATATCTAAAAAATGGAAATTGGCACTAGCTGAATCTTGTACGGGCGGTCTTGTCTGCGCGACACTCACCGAATTACCAGGCTCAAGCGATTGGTTTGAGAGAGGCTATATCACCTATAGCAATGCCGCTAAAGCAGAATGCCTAGGCGTCCCTGCAGCCCTGATTCAGCAACATGGAGCAGTCAGCGAGGCGGTCGCTAAAGCCATGGCGGAAGGGGCTTTACAGTATGCAAAGGTCAATGTGGCGATCTCCATCACCGGGATCGCAGGACCGACTGGCGGCTCCACTGAAAAACCCGTGGGTACGGTTTGTTTTGGGTGGGTAATCCAAAATGCTGCTGGCGAGAATGTCACTAGCTGCCAAACCAAGCTGTTTTCAGGCGATCGACAAACTGTACGCCAGCAAGCAAGCGATTACGCTTTGGCAGAATTATTGAAGCTATTGAGCAAACAGTAATACGGCTTACTTATACGACTTACTTCATCCAACCTTTGCTATGGAAGTAGCCTAAAGGAATGATGGCTGAAATAATCATCGCACCAATTGCCATTGGATAGCCCCAAGTTGCATCTAGCTCTGGCATGTATTTGTAATTCATACCCCAAACACTTGCCAATAGAGTGGGCGGCATTAAGGCAACCGATACCACCGAGAAGATCTTAATAATCTTAGATTGATTCAAGTTAATGAAACCGACAGTGGCGTCCATTAAGAAGTTAATCTTATCGAATAAGAATGCAGTATGGTTCTCTAAAGAATCGATATCGCGCAAAATTTGACGCGCTTCTTCTTGCTGTTCATCAGATAGCAACTTGCTGCGCATCAAGAAAGACAAGGCTCTGCGGGTATCCATCACATTGCGACGAATACGGCCATTGGTATCTTCTTCTTTTGCAATCGTCTCTAAAACCTCTGCAGCATCAGCATCATTAATACTGTCAGATAGCACTCGCTTGCCGGCTTGCTCGAGGTTTTCATAAACTTCTTCCAAAGCATCTGCTGAGTACTCTGCATCAGTAGAGTACAAATCGAGTAGAACATCTTTTGCGTTACTCACTGAACCAGGGCGAAGACGGGCACGTAAACGCACCAAGCGGAATACTGGCAAATCTTCGTCGTGAATTGAGAACAATACTTGCTTGGTCAAAACAAATGCAACCCGAACGTTGCGAGAAGTTTCTTCTTCATCCAATAAGAAATCAGTACGAATATGGAGGTGGCCATCATCGGCCTCAAAATAACGCGCGGAAGCTTCTAAGTCACCCAAGTCATCCAACTCAGGTAAAAGCACGCCAAATGCCTCTTTAATCCAAATGAGTTCCTCTTCTTCTGGATCTACGACATCAATCCAGATAGGATTAGCGTATTGCAACAATTCATTGCGATCTTCTACTTGCTCTTGAGAGAGGCGGCCATTTTGCAGGACGAACAAGTTGATCATGGTGAACTCCTAAGGAATGTGCGCTAGTTTATCCTATAGAACATGTCAGTTTCACTAAAATAAGCCAAATCCAATGAACTCTCGCTCAAAAACCTTTAACCAGCAACTCCAGTCTGCATGGGCTTCCCAAGGTAGCATGTTGTGCGTTGGTTTTGACCCCGACCCCAAACGCTTACCCCTGCCTCTACAAGGGAAACCAGAGGGGATCTATCAGTTCTGCCGGGAAATCGCTGATGCCACTGCGGATTTGGTCTGTGCCTTCAAACCCCAGTTTGCTTATTTTGCGTCCCAAAGAGCGGAGGCTCAATTAGAAAAGCTGATTGGCTACCTCAAGGACAAATATCCAGATATTCCAGTGATTTTGGATTCTAAGCGCGGAGATATTGGTAGCACCGCTGACCACTACGCTCTCGAAGCCTTTGAGCGCTATGGTGCCGATGCAGTCACCGTGAACCCATACATGGGTTTTGACACCATTGAGCCTTATCTAAAGCATGCTGGTAAAGGCGTCATCGTCCTTTGTCGAACATCTAATCCCGGTGGCTCGGATTTGCAATTTCTCAATATTCATTCTGGCGCACCGCTCTACCTGCATGTCGCCAAATTAGCTACTCAGCAATGGAACAGCTCTGGGCAAATCAGCTTAGTAGTCGGCGCCACCTTCCCAGAAGAGATCGCCAAGGTTCGCGCCATTGTGGGCGAGATGCCGCTATTGATTCCAGGGATTGGTGCTCAAGGCGGCGATATCGATGCGACAGTCAAAGCTGGCAGTATCCCAGGCAAGCCAGGTACTGGGATGATCATTAATTCCTCAAGAGCCATTTTGTATGCAAGCTCTGGAAACGATTTTGCACAGGCGGCTCGCGTAGTGGCACAAACCACCCGCGACGCACTAAGAGCGGTTACTTAATGCCCTTAGGATAGGGAGCCAAAGCAACTCGATCCATATTTTCCAAGATGAACTCTTGGCGGGTTGGAAAGTGAACATTAGCCCTACGGCAATATTGCACCTTATCAAAGCACTTAGGAGCAGGCAGAGCAGAGGCTAAAGCAGCAGCTTGCTCACGATCTAAAGCTGCGGCAGTAGTTGCATAGTAATGTTGCGCAGCTGCACCAACCCCAAAAATACCCTCGCCCCACTCCACTGAATTGAGATAGATCTCATACAACCTCTGCTTTGAAAGAGTGAGCTCTAATAATCCTGTAATGATGAGCTCTTGCCCCTTACGGAAATAATTTTGCTCGGATGACAGGAATAAATTTTTGGCAAGCTGCTGGGTAATGGTGGATCCGCCTCGCAAGGCCACCTTTGATTTTCCAGATGCATTTTTCTGCTGGTTCTTTTCCCAAGCCTTTTGCATGTCTTCTACGCGCACCCCTTTATGCTGAAAGAAGATATCGTCTTCACTTACCAAAACAGCACGTTTTAAGTTATTAGAAATTTTCTCGTAAGGAGTCCATTGAGAATGGACTGGACACGACCAGTGCCAAGAGCATAAACGCCAGCGCTCAGCCCGCTGAAAGGCTGTACTACTGGGATCCAAGCCGATCCACAAAGCAATCTGAATAGCAAAAAATACTTGCATTGCCAGCAAGCCACACAGCAAACATTTCACTAAGTAGACAAGCCAGCGCATCACTTAATCAGTTAGCTACGCAATTTAGCTAAGACTGCGCGAGGCTCTATCAATCTAGCGAGGTCTGAGCCACGCCATAATAAAAATGCATCAGCAGCTTGTTCTACTAACATACCCAAACCATCACTCACGCGAGCACCCCGCTGCAATGCTTGCTGCATAAACGCAGTCGTTTTTCCATAAACCATATCGTAGGCAAATGAACTTGGCACAAAGATATTGGCAACAGCCTGCACACTTAAGGGAGATTCATCGGTCAGACCGGCCGCAGTGGCATTAATCACAAGATCAAAAGGATGTTGTGTTTTTGTAGCATCTTCTAAATCGGCCAAGGTGCGAGACTCTAGTGCCACTTCCCGAGATGCTGCCAAGTTAGCAAACAACTTCACTAATTCATCAGCCTTAAGGTTGGAGCGATTAGCAATGACCAAAGCCTTGGGCGATTGCGCTAATAAAGGACCGATTACGCCGCGTGCAGCTCCACCAGCGCCCAAGAGCAAGATGCGTGACTGATGAATGGCGATACCTTGCGCTAATAAATCACGTACTAAACCGTCACCATCGGTGTTGTCGCCAACCATTTTTCCGTCTGCAATCCATAAAGTATTCACCGCTCCAGCTAATTGAGCGCGCGCAGTTAATACATCTGCTAAGGCTTGAGCATCAAGCTTAAATGGGACAGTGACATTCATTCCCTTGCCGCCTGCAGCAAAGAATGATTTAGCAGCCTCTGCAAATGTACCAATATCAGGTTGCAAGCGACCATAGTGGATTTTTTGTTTGGCCTGCTCTGCAAAATGTTGATGAATGAATGGTGACTTGCTATGAGAAATTGGATTGCCCGCAACCGCATAGACGTCCTTACCTACAAAGTGGCGAGGGTCAGTATGCAGATCGAGTGGATTGATAGAGCTCATGATGGTTACAGAATAAGCGAATTTCTGAGATATTTTTCTAAAAATGCATTAATGCCGTAGTTCGAGGTGATCTACCCCATCCCGAGTGAATTCAAAAGTAGAGACCCAGTCCAGCACGTCAATTTGATTACGCATTTCTAGTGGGAATGGACCGAAAGGAGCGGATGCTCGCACAATGGCTAACGCTTGTCGATCAAGCTCAGGGTTGCCAGAACTACGGCCAATAGAAAGTCCGTCTTTGCCTTGGGCATTGGCGGTAATGCGGCCTTGTGAATCTAAGCTCACCACAATCACCAAACTTCCATATAAAGGTCTGCCATTTGCGCGTGGGAAAAAAGCACTGCCATAAGCTTCAATTTTTTGCCGCATGGCATCGTAGTAATGAGCAAAAGTAACTGCCTTAGTATTGGCAGCAGTTAATACCTTGCGACGTGGCTCACGTCCATCAGCCTGCAAGCGTTTCGCCAATTCAGCTTCAAGAGCATTCAGTTGGGGTGCAATCTTTTGCTCATCACCACTCTTACGGCCACCAGAGCGTATACGTGCCTCGTCTAACTTTGCCAACATTTGCTTTTGCTGTTTTTCCAAAACCTCTAAACGCGCTTCAGCTCCCAGCCTGGCGCGGTGCAAAGCAGTAGCGTCTTGTTTGTCAGTTTTGCCGCCGCCTTGTAAATCTGCTTGCGCTAACTTATTAGCCTCTTTAGGTGGAGTTTTATTACTAGCATTAACGAGAACTACGCTCAAAGGAGTATTCAGGCGACGATTTTGAATTTCACCCAAGCCCCAACGAAACGATAAAAAGATGGCATGAATCAAAAGGGAGGCGCACAGCGCAAAAGCAAATGGATGGCGCTGCCAGGCATTCTGAAGATGCAGAAGGCCCCTAGTCCATCTCGAGGAGCCTGCATCAATCGCCTTAATCTGATTTGCCATCTGCCTCAAGATTTTCCACTACATCATCTGCTGGCTTCTCAGGGGATTCTACTTTTGCTTCAATTTCTAATACCCTGACTGCCGCAGTCAATTGCAATAAATCAACATCACTCAGAACCACTTGGGCACGTGTCAGACGGGGGTGGCTTGCCAACTCCGGCACTGGGAGATGCAGTGGCACCAACTCCAATCTAGACATTCCCTCTTTGAGATGACGTACAGATACATTTTTAGAGTCGCCATCTTGATTAATCCAGCGTAGACACCAATATTTTTCCAGGCGATCTTGATGCTCGCCATAGGCTTGATAGCAAGACTCAAAATCAGCGGCAATTCCCATTAAGCTGGCATCCCGCGGTGGAAATGGGGCAACCATTTTGGCAGTCACGCCATGCTTCGCTAGGGTAATGAGTTGCCATTGATTAACTAAGTCAGAGTAACGGCGCAAAGGCGAAGTGCACCAAGCGTAGTAATCCAAACCCAAGCCTTCATGCGGACCAGGAGTGGTTTGCATCCTTGTACGAAGTGGCCCCCAGCCTTTCTGAGTTCTAAATAGTCCTGGTAAGCCATGATCAGCCAATAATTGGCCAGAAGCGCTGTTGCAAAAAATCATCCACTCTGCAACAATCGTATCGAGAATCGATCCTCGCTGACGCGGTACGATTTCTACACGAGTAACACCATTTATCTCATGCACCTGAAAATGAAAGTCTCTTGCTAGCGCATTGGGATCAATAAAACCGAGTTGCTCAGCACGCAAACCGTTAGCAACGCGTTTTTCTTGACGCGCAGTATGTAAATGCTGAGCTGCCTTCCATAAAACAGCCAACTCTTGCCGATAAGGGTAGCTTGCAGACTCATCTTCCAAACTTACTTCGCTCACAAGATGCTCAATATCTTCTAAGCGTAAATTTGCTGCCATCGGAACCATCTCGGCACGCATTTGCAAAGACTCTGGCTGCACAATACCCTCAGCATCAACATCCACGTAGATGGATAAAGCAGGTCTTGGGGCACCAGCATCTAAAGAAAACTGCTGAATCACTGAATCAGGCAACATCGTAATTTTGTCACCTGGGAAGTACACCGTAGACATCCGGTTGCGCGCCACCTGATCTAAAGCATCATCCTTAGTAATAGCTAAACCAGGCGCTGCAATATGAATACCGATACGATGCGCGCCTGCCGGTAAATTACTTACTGATAAGGCGTCATCAATTTCTGTTGTACCCGCATCATCAATCGAAAATGCTTGCACTGGTGCAAGTGGCAACTCTGCAATCGCCGCATCATATGCTGACTGGTCTACACCACTGCTTTGGCTATGGGCTGCGCCATTCGGAAAATGGGCTTTGAGGAACGTGCCTTGGTGATAAGCCAAAGGAGAATCAATTGCGCCACAACGAATCATGAGTTGCGCAGGCGATTCACCTGTCTCTGTGCAGGCTGCAGCCAAAGCTCTATAGGCAGAAGTATTTTTATCTGGCGAGAACAATAGCTGCTGTGCAGAGGACTTGAGCGTTTCAGGAAAAGTACCGGCAACTAACTCTTGCTGCCAGGCACCTTGCTGCGCTAATTCTTTTTGTTTACGTTCAAGCGCTGCTAAGCCAGCCTGTAGCTGCTCTAAAGGAGCTCTTTGAAAGCGGCCACGCCCTTTGCGACGAAAGAAAACTGGAGCGCCCTGCAAGGCAATCGCTAAGGCAACTTGCTGCGGAATACTTGCTTGAGCACCGAAGTATTCCAGCGAAACATCGAGCAAATTAAATTCATCATCTGGAGCGCAATCCCACAACAGCTGTAAATCAATCTCCTTGGATAAGGTGGCGGCTTCATCCATGACTGCTTGAGCTGCTGGCTTTTCAAAACGCAGCCACACTTCTTTAGCTTTGAGTTTGATCTTTTTTCCTGAAAGGCTAGTGGCCTGCCAAGACTCAGCATCTCCCGAGCCTGAGGAAGACTGCACTGTGGCGAGCTTAATGTCGCCGCCTTCTTCGTATAAAAGATTCATACTTAGAGCGAAATTCCGCCGCTAGCCTCTAATGCAACTCCATTAATGTAGCTAGCCTCATCGCTTGCTAAAAATAAATAGACATTGGCCATTTCTTCAGGGCTACCGAGGCGGCCAAGCCAGCTACGCTTCTCGATATCTTGCAAAATATTTTCTGGCATTGCTTTAACCATCTCAGTTCCAATAAAGCCAGGGCAGACGGCGTTTACCCGAATGCCTTTAGCACCTAGTTCGCGCGCCCAAGTTTTTGTAAAACCAATCACACCAAACTTGGTGGCAGAGTAATTGGTTTGGCCAAAATTGCCATACAGCCCAACCACGCTAGAGGCGTTTACGATGGCGCCAGACCCTGCTTCCAGCATATGCGGAACGACTAACTGAGTGCAATTGAATACGCCCTTGAGATTGACATCAATCACTGAATCAAATTGCACTTCGGTCATCTTAATCAAGCGCGCATCTTGTGTGATGCCAGCATTGTTGATCAAGATATCAATACGACCGTACTGTTGCATCACTTGATCTACTACCGCTTGAATGCTGGCACGATCGGTGACATTCATGGCAAACGCTTGGGCATTCGGAATTTGAGCAGCTGCACTTTTGACGGATTCTAGGTTGATGTCGGCAATGATGACAATCGCACCTTCTTGCGAAAAGCGCTGTGCCGTTGCAAAACCAATACCCTTCGCTGCGCCGGTAATGATTGCTACTTTGCCTTTTAGTCTGTCACCCATGTTTTACTTTCTGTATTGATTGATTAGGCTGCAATAGCCTTTAAGATTTTTTGATGTACGCCACCAAAGCCGCCATTACTCATGACCAGGATATGGTCACCAGGCTTAGCTTCTTTTGCCACCGCATTGACTAAAGCATTGAGGTCATCAAAGGCTTGTACTTTCCCAGGTTCAACCGCATTTAAGGGCGCCAACACTTGGGCCAAATCCCACCCTAAAGACTCCTTGCCACTATCTGCCCCATATGCAAACACCTTGTCTGCTGCTTCGAGGCTTGCTGGAAGTTGCGCTTTCATCACACCAAGCTTCATCGTATTTGAACGCGGCTCTAATACCGCCAAGATACGCGCCCTACCTACGCGGCGGCGCAAACCATCAAGCGTTGTGGTGATAGCGGTTGGGTGATGTGCAAAATCGTCATAGATAGTTACATCATTAGCAACGCCGATAGTTTCAAGACGACGTTTTACATTCTTAAACTCAGCTAATGCACGAGCAGAGTCTGCTGGAGAAATCCCAATATGATTTGCACTAGCAATTGCAGCTAGTGCGTTTAATTGATTATGTCGGCCCATAACCCCAGAGTCGGGCGCCCATGTGACCGTTGCCACTTCTTTGCCGCTCTGGCGCACAATAAAGCCATCACCCACTTGCGAGATCAAGGACCAGGTATTTCCCAGCTCTTGACCGAAACGCTCTACTGGCGCCCAAGCACCCCGCGTAAGCACTCGCTCGAGCGCAGGCTCCTCACCATTGACTACCAGCAAGCCATCACTTGGAACCGTACGTACTAAATGATGAAACTGGGTTTCAATTACAGCAAGATCGGCAAAAATATCTGCGTGATCAAATTCCAAATTATTTAATAAAGCAGTACGTGGTCTGTAATGAACAAACTTACTTCGCTTATCAAAGAATGCGGTGTCATATTCATCTGCTTCAATTACAAAATATTGACCCTCGCCTAAACGCGCAGAGACTGTGAAATTGAGTGGCACACCACCAATCAAATACCCAGGCTGATAGCCATTGAATTCTAAAATCCAAGTGAGCATCGCAGAGGTCGTAGTCTTCCCGTGCGTGCCGGCGACTGCTAAAACGTGTCTGCCATACAAAACTTGCTCACCTAACCATTGCGGCCCAGAAATATAAGGCAGTCCTTGATTCAGAATGGCCTCCATCAGTGGATTACCCCGTGAAACCACATTGCCAATGACAAATAAATCAGGCATGGTCTCAAACTGTAATAATTGATCTGGTGAAAATCCTTCAATGAGTTCGATGCCTTGCGCTTCAAGCTGAGTACTCATTGGTGGATAAACGTTGGCGTCACAACCAGTAACGCGATGTCCGGCCTGCCGAGCGATTGCGGCAATGCCGCCCATGAAAGTACCGCAGATGCCCAAGATATGTATATGCATCAGCGAATTTTAGCGAAGGAGTTGCAGTGAACCGAAGACAATGGATCATCATCAGTGGAATGAGTCTTTTGGCACTCCTTGGGGGAGCCCTCACTTCACAATGGATTTCTAAAGCAGGTTCGGCGAGTGAGGCTGGTATTCAAGCATTTTTTGCCAATGAGTGGCAAAAACCCGATACCAAACCCATCAATACCCAAGAATGGGGGCAAAAAGTACTAGTAGTGAACTTTTGGGCCTCTTGGTGCCCTCCTTGCGTTGAAGAAATGCCTCAATTAGAGAAACTTCAATCAGAGTTCTTGCAACAAAATGTCTTATTTGTCGGTATTGCAGTCGATTCACCCTCTAACGTACGCGAATTCCTCAAAAAAACCCCCGTTTCCTACCCTATTGCGATGGGCGGCATGAATGCTAGTCAAATATACAAAGCCCTAGGCAACACCCAATCGGCCCTACCCTTTACTGTGATCATTAACGCTAAGGGCAAAGCAATTTACAGTAAATTAGGCAAGATAGACGAAGAAGAGCTCAGAAAGGTTATTAAATCCGCTTTATAAATGAATTTATCGATTTTTAATGGAGGTCTGATCTCTCTTTATTGCCTAAATATTGGGCAATAAAGTCATTAATTTAGATAAAAACACGCTTTTTAATCCCAACTGAAGGATTATTAGAAGCTTCAGAAGGTATACTTCCTGACATAGCAAATGAAGTATTCAGTTATCCAGGCGCATAACAGTTTCATTAAATAATTGCTGCCTAACTGCCTCTAAAAGTAGGGATCTATGACGAAAAAAGCTTCAATTCTCGTAATTCAAGGCCCAAACCTGAATCTACTGGGAACCCGTGAACCCGAGGTTTACGGCAAAACCACTCTAGAAGACATCCATAAAAAGCTGGAATCACTTGCAAAGGCTCAATCTGTAGAGCTTTCTACCTACCAAAGTAATCACGAAGGCGAGCTGATTGATCGCATTCAAAAGGCAAAGCAAGATGGGGTTGATTTCATCATCATCAATCCAGGTGCCTTTACCCATACAAGCGTTGCACTGCGTGACGTCTTGGCTGGAGTGGCAATTCCTTTTACGGAAGTCCATTTATCGAACATTCATCAGCGCGAAGAATTTCGTAAACACTCTTACCTGTCCGATATAGCAACTGGGGTGATTTGTGGTCTTGGCGCAATTGGCTATGAATTAGCACTACAAGCAGCGATTGCCCGTTTACAAAAATAAGCTCATCAAAAGCATTAGAAGAGAGGAAGTACTCGCATGGATCTAAGAAAACTTAAAACCTTAATTGACCTCGTTTCTGAATCAGGCATTTCCGAATTAGAAGTGAATGAAGGTGAAGATCGTGTTCGCATTGTTAATGGCGGTGCGCCAGCACCAGCAGGACAAGTCGTTTATGCAAATCCTGCTCCTGCTCCAGTATCACAAGCTGCTCCAGCAGCAAATTTAGCGCCTGCTGCTCCTGCAGTTGAAGCAATTTCTACTGACAGTGGTTTTGTAGCGCGCTCGCCAATGGTGGGTACTTTCTATCGCGCCCCAAATCCAGAGTCCCCGAACTTCGTTAGCGTGGGCGACACTGTCAAAGTAGGCCAAACACTTTG
The DNA here is from genome assembly GCA_947453825.1 of Betaproteobacteria bacterium. Classification (GTDB taxonomy): domain Bacteria; phylum Pseudomonadota; class Gammaproteobacteria; order Burkholderiales; family Burkholderiaceae; genus Polynucleobacter. The sequence goes on along the minus strand of CANGHN010000013.1, from coordinate 4,544 downwards.
CATTATTGAAGCAATGAAGTTACTAAATGAAATCGAATCAGAACAAGCCGGCGTCATCAAAGAGATTCTGTGCGAAAACGGTCAAGGGGTTGAGTTTGATCAGCCACTTTTCATCATCGCCTAATCTCTTTAGCCCTTACTAATCGATTTATAACTAACTCAAAGCCGACATGTTCGATAAGATTTTGATTGCCAATCGGGGAGAAATTGCTCTCCGTATCCAACGCGCATGCCGCGAGTTGGGAATTAAAACCGTCGTGGTGTATTCCACTGCAGACAAAGAGGCAAAGTATGTCAAGCTGGCAGATGAGGCAGTTTGCATAGGTCCAGCGCCGTCACCGCTCAGTTATCTCAATATGCCAGCGATTATTTCTGCGGCTGAGGTGACTGATGCCGAAGCCATTCATCCTGGCTATGGTTTTCTCTCAGAGAATGCTGACTTTGCTGAACGGGTTGAGAAATCGGGTTTTGCCTTTATCGGCCCTACTGCAGCATCTATTCGTTTGATGGGCGATAAAGTTTCTGCTAAGCGCGCCATGATCAAAGCAGGAGTTCCTTGTGTGCCAGGATCTGAAGGCGCCCTTCCTGATAATCCCAAAGAAATTATTGCTACTGCAAAAAAAGTGGGTTACCCCGTCATTATTAAAGCTGCTGGAGGTGGTGGTGGTCGCGGTATGCGCGTTGTGCATACTGAAGCGGCCCTGCTTAATGCGGTCAATATGACTCGCGAAGAAGCTGGTCGTGCTTTTGGCAATCCAGAAGTCTATATGGAGAAGTTTTTAGAGAAGCCTCGCCATGTAGAGATTCAGATTTTGGCTGATACCCATGGCAATGCTATTTGGCTAGGCGAGCGTGATTGTTCTATGCAGCGTCGCCATCAAAAAGTCATTGAAGAAGCTCCCGCTCCTGGCATTGATCGTCGACTGATTGCCAAAATTGGTGAGCGTTGTGCTGAAGCTTGCCGAAAAATTGGCTATCGCGGCGCTGGCACCTTTGAATTTTTGTATGAAGACGGTGAGTTTTTCTTTATCGAGATGAATACCCGAGTTCAAGTAGAGCATCCAGTCACCGAAATGATTACGGGTGTTGATATTGTTCAAGAACAGATTCGGATTGCCGCTGGCCTGAAATTGGCTTATCGCCAAAAAGATATCGTATTCCGTGGTCATGCCATTGAATGTCGCCTCAATGCAGAAGATCCTTTTAAATTCACCCCAAGCCCTGGAAAAATTGGTTCATTCCACATGCCAGGCGGTCCTGGCATTCGGGTCGACTCTCACGCCTATAGCGGTTACGTAGTGCCCTCGAACTACGATTCCATGATTGGGAAATTGATTGCTTACGGAAACACTCGTGAACAAGCAATCCGCCGCATGCAAATTGCACTTTCAGAAATGGTGATCGATGGCATCACCACCAATGTTCCATTGCATCGCGAGCTCATGCTCGACCCCAATTTCATTGAAGGCGGAACGAGTATTCATTACCTAGAACATCGCCTTGAAGAGCAGGCTGCAAGTCGCGGAAAGCCTTAATTGAAGCGAGCGCCTTATGTCTTATCGTGAACTTGTCTTCACGGTAGCCGCTGAAACCGCTGAACCATTAGGCGATGCCCTCTTAGAGCTCGGCGCACTATCCGTCACCGTTGAGGATGACGCAGCAGGTGGCTACGATGAAAACCCCCTCTATGGCGAGCCTGGGTTGTCTCCAGATGTACAAGCATGGGATCGCTCGGCAGTCACTGCACTGTTTAATCCAGAAATCGATCACTCAGGTAGCCCGCAATTTGTTGCAGAACTGCTTATTGAACTCAAAGAAGCAGGCTTTTTCTTAGCGCCCCCTGTAGAAAAAAATGTTGCAGAACAAGATTGGGTCAGACTGACTCAAAGTCAATTTGCTCCCATTCAGATTGGTGAGCGTATCTGGGTTGTACCTTCTTGGCATGATGCGCCAAGCGACCCCAACGCAATTTGCTTGGCAGTTGATCCGGGTCTAGCTTTTGGCACCGGCAGTCATCCCACCACGCATTTGTGCTTACTCTGGCTAGAAAGCCAAAAGCAACTGCAAGAACAAAGTCTTTTAGATTACGGCTGCGGCTCCGGAATTTTGGCAATAGCAGCTGCCAAATTAGCTTGCAAACCCGTTGTTGGTACTGATATTGATCCACAAGCGATGGTTGCAGCACGTAGCAATGCAGAAATCAACCAGACTGAGATTCAGTTTGTATTACCTAATGAGGGCGCACCAGAACTAGCAGCAGAAACGAAATACGACATCGTCATGGCCAATATTTTGGCCAATCCACTGCAAGTACTAGCGCCGGCTTTAGTCAATAAGATCCGCGTTGGTGGACAAATTGTTTTATCTGGAGTGTTGGCTCGCCAGGCTGATGAAGTGATCGCCACATATAGCCAATGGCTCAAATTATCGGTTTGGAAAGAAAGTGATGGCTGGGTTTGCTTGCATGGAACCCTAGCTCCCGAAAAACAAAATAGTAAAGAAGTTGCTTTTGCTGCACCTGCGCAAAAAAAAAGGCTTAAGGTAGCGCTACTAGTTGGCTTTTTTCTGTTGTTGCTCATTTTTGGAGAGCATCTTTCGAGAAATTCTTTACTCCCAGCATTAGCAACTCGCGTTGATGGCACATCTAATTCTTTTGCAACTACTACTTTTTCTGTTTTGCAGCGCATTGATGAAAAAATATGTGCCGTACTAGGATGCGTAAATCGACCTGTAAGCGATTTTGCAGCGTGGAAAATAACTTCAGCCACACTCATGCCAGAAAACGCGAGAGAGGGCCTTAAAAACGCTGCAAATCAGTCCACACTACAAGTTGAAATAGAAAATCGACTTGCGCTTGCTGTTTTGCTGCCCAATTTAGAAGTTTTTTTGACTGACGCAGAAGAAGCGGAGCTCAAATCGATGCAATTGACCCCAGCAGAATGGTTACCAAAAAGCTGGCAAGAGGCTCATCCCGATTTTTTACGCACTGGTGCTCCATCCGGTGAAATGATTCAAGTACAACTACCCCTGGTTTTGCCGCCAAATGCTGCGGGCTATCGTGTACGTGTTTTTTACCCTTAATCAACCCTTTATCCTGACCGATCACTTTTTTAGAAAGAATTTATGGCTAGCTTGATCTGTGGCTCTATCGCCTACGACACCATCATGAACTTTGAAGGCAAATTTGCCGATCAAATCCTGCCTGAGCAAATTCATATTCTCAACGTTGCCTTCCTGGTGCCCACCATGCGCCGTGAATACGGGGGATGCGCCGGGAATATTGCCTACAACCTGAATCTCTTGGGTGGCGATCCTATCATCATGGCAACCGTTGGCGGGGATGCCATCCCTTACATGAAACGCCTTGAGCAACTGAAGATTGATGCAAGCCATATTCGTCAAATCGATCAAGCTTTCACAGCTCAGGCAATGATCACGACGGATCAAGCGAACAATCAAATTACCGCTTTTCATCCGGGCGCTATGGATGAATCTCACTTAAACCAAGTTGCCGCAGTTATTGCAGAGCGCAGCAAAAATGCGAAGGGTGCGGCTAAATTGGGAATCGTGGCACCAGATGGTCGTCAAGGTATGTGGGAGCACTGTCATCAATTGGCCGATGCAAATATCCCCTTCATCTTCGATCCAGGTCAAGGCTTGCCTATGTTTAACGGTCCAGAATTACTGGAATTAGTCGATATCGCCAGTTATTTGGCGGTCAACGACTATGAGGGTGAAATGCTTTCTCAAAGAACTGGTCTAAGCCTAGCAACGGTGGCTGAGCGGGTGAAAGCGTTAATTGTGACTAAAGGCGCCGAAGGTGCCGATATCTACTCTGGCGGCAAATGTATTTCTATTCCACCAGTACCTGCAGCCAAATTAGTGGACCCCACCGGATGTGGCGATGCTTTCCGTGGCGGCCTTCTCTTTGGATTGGAAAATGGTATGGACTGGGAAACTACCGGTCGCCTAGCGAGTTTGATGGGTTCAATCAAAATTGCTCATCAAGGACCACAAAATCACCAATTCAGCAAAGATCAAATCGCTGCACAGTTCAAAGCAGCCTTTGGTTTTAGCTACTAATCAAGCAAAGTAGGCAACAAAAAAAGGGGTCTCGTGAGAGACCCCTTCTAGTAACACCCGTCTGATTAAGGACGTGTGCCAGTTGGGAAGGGCCAAGCAGCAGCAGGATTCAACGCACTAGACGCTGGTGCAGCTTTCTTAGCCGCGGGCTTTTTTACAGCAGAGCCCGCTTTCTTCGCAGCAGGCTTACTTACTTTTTTTTAGCTACGCGCTTCTTTGCAGCTGGACGCTTTTTAGCGGCTGGCTTCTTTTTTGCAGCTTTTTTAGCAGCAGGCTTCTTAGCGGCAGCTTTTTTCTTAGCAGCTGGACGCTTTTTAGCAGCTGGTTTCTTCTTAGCAGCTGGACGCTTCTTAGCAGCTGGCTTCTTTTTAGCTACTTTTTTAGCAGCTGGTTTCTTAGCAGCTACTTTTTTCTTAGCAGCTGGTTTCTTTGCAGCAGGTTTTTTCTTTGTTGCCATGTGT
>CANGHN010000012.1 GCA_947453825.1 Betaproteobacteria bacterium | reverse complement strand
TTTTCTTCGCCTAATGCAATTGCCCAATTAATAGCACTTGGTCCGCGATACTTAGGTAAGAGTGATGGGTGATATTGAATCGTGCCATGCTTAGGAATCTTGCAGAGTTCTTGTGGCACAAACTGCAATACGTAAGCCATCACGCAGATGTCAGCATTAGCATCGATCATGGCTTGTGCAGCTTCAGGGCCCTTGAGCGATGAGAACTGCAAGGGGCTTAAACCCCTTGCTAGCGCAGCTTCTTTTAAGACTTCAGGTTTGCTGGATTTAGGATTATCTGGTGGGCAGAAAACAGCAACGACTTCGTCACCGCGATCTAAAAAAGCCTCTAGAGCTGCTTTACCAAAATCCGCACTCCCAATCAAAGCAACCCGCATCTTAGATTACCTTGTCGTGACGTAAAGAAATCAACTCATCAGTGGTGTAACCCAACTCACTGAGAATCTCATCCGTATGCTCACCGAGCAATGGTGATCGAGTCACATCGGTTGGGCTATCCGACATCTTAATTGGGTTACCTACAGTGAGGTATTTGCCACGAATTGGGTGATCGACTTCAACCACTGTGCCGGTAGCACGTAATGCGGGTTCTTCAGCTATTTCTTTCATGGAAAGGATTGGGCCGCAAGGAATATCGTATTTGTTAAGCACGTCCATGACTTCAAACTTCGTCATCGTCATGGTCCATTTTTCAATCTCACCGAAGATTTCCATCAGGTGTGGCAAGCGTGCCATTGGTGATGCAAAACGCACATCCGTAATCCAATCTTCACGACCGATTACTTTACAAACCGCTTCCCATACTGGAGCCTGAACAATCACATACATGTAAGCGTTTGGATCGGTTTCCCAACCTTTACATTTCACAATCCAACCTGGCTGACCACCGCCTGAGGCATTGCCAGCACGGGGTACTGCGTCTCCAAACTCACCATTCGGGAACTGTGGGTACTCTTGCATCAAACCAACACGCTCTAGACGTTGTTGATCACGTAACTTCACGCGGCATAAGTTCAATACAGCGTCTTGCATTGCTGCCAACACCTTCTGACCACGGCCAGAATGCGTGCGCTGATACAAGGCAGTCACAATACCTAAAGCCAAATGCAAACCTGTTCCGCTATCACCGATTTGTGCACCAGTCACCATGGGTGGGCCATCATCAAAACCGGTAGTGGATGCAGAACCGCCCGCACATTGCGCAACGTTCTCATACACTTTGCAATCTTCGTATGGGCCAGGGCCAAAACCTTTTACAGAAGCCATGATCATCATGGGATTGAGTTCTTGAATACGCTCCCAAGAAAAGCCCATGCGATCAAGAGCACCTGGTGCAAAGTTCTCAACCAAAACATCGCACTCTTTGATGAGTCGCTCGAGAATTTCTTTACCCTTTTGGGTTTTGGTATTCACGGTAATAGAACGCTTGTTATGGTTCAACATCGTGAAATACAAACTGTCTGCATCTGGAATATCACGCAACTGACCACGCGTTGCATCGCCTTCGCCTGATTTTTCTACTTTGATTACGTCCGCACCAAACCAAGCCAGTAACTGAGTACAAGTAGGGCCTGATTGAACGTGCGTAAAGTCGAGGATTTTGACCCCTTCTAATGCTTTTGCCATGATGTAAGTCCTAATAAAAGAATGAAATTTTGAATTCCGATAATTTTACCAGCGCTAAATAAGGGGAAGCGAAGGATGCCCAATTATTGGGCACTACCTCAAGCAGGACTGCTGTAATAGCGATGCGGGATTAAGACTGAGGATTTTCAAGTTCAGAAAGTCGCTTTTTCAAGGCCCTTTCCTCGGCAAATCTGGCAGTTTCATCCCTTATGGTTGCCACAATGCCATTAACCTTCTGATGCTCATCAAACAACATTCCTACCGTAAAAGCGATGGAAAGCATGCTGCCACTCTTATGAAGAGCAGGCACTTTCAACAATGATGTGCCATAACGCGTGATGCCCGTATCCATAGACTTGCGACAACCTTCGTTGTGGCGATGACGTTGACGCTCTGGAACGATCAAATCCAACGTATTACCTAAAGCCTCTTCTTTGGAGTAACCAAAGATACGAGTAGCGGCTGGATTCCAGAGCACAATTTTTTCATGGGCATCAACAACGATGATGGCATCTCCAATGCAATCTACTAATTGGCTTAAATCAATATTGGTATTCATGGGCTCAATCTGTATAAAAAAGGCGCTCACAAGGAGCGCCTTCAAGATGCTACTAATTAACTATCGCTATTAAACTGCCTTAGCTGTATGCAACTTAGCGATGTCATCAGCGCTATAGCCAAGATCAGCCAATACTTCGTCAGTGTGCTCACCCAATACTGGTGATGGCTTCACTTCGATTTCCAAATCAGAGAACTTGATTGGGCTACCGATAGTCAGATACTTACCACGTACTTTGTGGTCCACTTCAACAATAGAACCACTCTTACGCAGGTCTGGTGAAGCAGCCAATTCTTTCATTGAGAGCACTGGGGCACATGGAATGTCGAACTTGCGGAGAATATCCACAGCTTCGTATTTAGTCTTGTCTTTGAGCCAGTCTTCAATCGTTGCGAAGATGTCAAAAATCTTGTCTTGACGAGCTTCAGCAGTCATATACGCTGGATCAGTTGCCCACTCTGGTTTGCCCAAAGCTTTAGTAATTGGCTCCCAAGCGTGGCCTTGAATGGTGAAGTAGATGTATGCGTTTGGATCAGTTTCCCAACCCTTACACTTCAATACCCAACCTGGCTGACCGCCACCACCAGCGTTACCGCCACGTGGAACTACATCAGTAAATGAACCGTGCGGGTATTGTGGGTACTCTTCCAAGTAGCCAACTTTGTCCAAACGCTGTTGATCGCGCAACTTCACACGGCACAGGTTCAATACAGCGTCTTGCATTGAGCAAGATACTTTCTGACCACGGCCGGTTTTCTCGCGCTGCATCAAGGCAGTTAAAATACCAATTGCCAAGTGCATACCAGTATTAGAGTCGCCCAAAGCAGCAGCAGAAACTGTAGGAGGACCATCCCAGAAGCCAGTAGTAGAAGCTGCACCACCAGCACACTGGGCAACGTTCTCATACACTTTCAAGTCTTCGTATGAGTGGCCATCGCTAAAACCTTTTACAGAAGCCATGATCATTTTTGGGTTCAATTCTTGGATACGTTTCCAAGAGAAACCCATACGATCCAAAGCGCCTGGGCCAAAGTTCTCAACCATGACGTCGGAAGTCTTAATCATCTTTTCTAAAACTTCTTTACCTTCGGCAGTCTTAGTATCCAAAGTCAAAGAACGCTTATTACCGTTGAGCATGGTGAAGTACAAAGCATCTGCGCCTGGAATATCGCGTAATTGGCTACGAGTTACGTCGCCAGATCCTGGGCGCTCTACTTTAATCACATCTGCACCATACCAAGCTAAAAGCTGAGTACATGCAGGGCCTGCTTGAACGTGGGTGAAGTCAATAATGCGAATACCGTCTAATGGTTTAGTCATGTTTGTTTCTCCTTGAGTCTTTCTTGTTTGTTACTTAATTTAGTCTAAAAATATTAACTTTTTATTACCGTTCTGAATTACTCTGAATCTCATTTCTTAGCAGCCGCTGTAGATGGGTTCAAGTTCGTCAAACGTCCACTCTCAGTACCTGCAGTTTCATCAATAACAGCATTGATGAGGGCTGGTTTACCGGCAGCAATCGCTTCTGTTAACGCTGCTTCTAATTCTGCTGGAGTAGTTACGTAGTAACCAACGCCACCAAATGCTTCAATCATCTTGTCGTAACGCGCATCTTTAACGAATACCGTCGGTGCAACATCTGCGCCGCCTGTTGGGTTTACGTCAGTACCGCGGTATACGCCGTTGTTGTTAAATACAACGGTTGTGATTGGCAAGTTGTAACGACAAACGGTTTCGAGTTCCATACCGCTAAAGCCGAAAGCACTATCGCCTTCAACTGCAACAGTTGGCAGTCCGCTAGTTACTGCAGCACCAATGGCGTAGCCCATACCGATACCCATAATGCCCCAAGTACCAGAGTCAAAACGCTTACGTGGCTTGTACATGTCAACGATTGCGCGGCAATAGTCCAGCGTGTTTGCACCTTCGTTTACCAAGTTGATATCTGGATTCTTTTTAACTACATCACGAATCACGCGCAATGCACCATGGAAGTTCATTGGGTGCGCTTCTTTAGCCAATGTCTCTGCCATCTTGGCGGTATTCTTATTTTTCTTCTCAGTAATTGCCGCAATCCACTCAGCACTTGGCTTAGGAACAGCAGAAATACCTTTCAAGAGTTCGCCAACGCATGAACCAATATCACCAATCAATGGCGCATCGATTTGTACGTTGCTATCCACTTCGTTTGCTTGAATATCGATCTGGATAAATTTCTTAGGATCTTTGCCCCAAGTTTTACCTTTACCGTGTGCAAGCAACCAGTTCAAGCGCGCACCTACCAACATCACAGCATCAGCCTCAGCCAATACAAATGAGCGTGCTGCAGAGGCAGATTGAGCATGGTTGTCAGGCAGTAAACCTTTTGCCATCGACATTGGCAAGTAAGGAATACCTGATTTCTCGATCAAGTCACGAATCTCTTTATCCGCTTGTGCATAAGCAGCGCCTTTACCCAAGAGAATCAATGGACGTTTAGCGCTCTTCAGAACGTCTAATGCACGGGCTACTGCGTCAGCCGCAGGAATTTGACGTGGAACTGGATCGATCACTTTGAAAATCGATTTCTTTGCTTCATCAGCAGGCATCGTTTGCGCAAGCAACTGAGCCGGCAAATCTAAATACACGCCACCTGGACGGCCAGAAACTGCTGCGCGAATTGCACGAGCAAAACCAATGCCGATATCTTCAATGTGGTTGATACGATAGGCAGCTTTGCAATATGGCTTAGCTGCATTAAGCTGATCCATCTCTTCGTAATCACCCTGCTGCAAGTCAACAATCTCGCGCTCACTTGAGCCAGAAATCAAAATCATTGGGAAGCAGTTCACAGTAGCATTAGCTAAGGCTGTCAAACCGTTGAGGAAGCCTGGCGCAGAAACTGTCATACAGATACCTGGCTTTTGTGTCATATAGCCAGCAATCGCTGCAGCATTACCAGCATGTTGCTCATGACGGAAACCAATGAAACGTAAACCTTCGGCCTGCGCCAAACGACAGAGGTCGGTAATAGGAATACCAACAAGCCCGAAAATCGTATCGAGGTCATTTGCTTTCAAAGCATCAATGACGAGATGAAAGCCATCGGTTAATTGGGGGTTTTGCTTATCTGTTGTCATAGAATTTTTAAGAATTGATTTAGCTCTCAGTGAGGGCTTCATGCAATTTAGCTGTCGCTAGTGTCTCCAATGAAGTTATTAATCGCACTACGGGTATTAAGCCCCGCTTGGGCAGAACTGAATATTAGGCTTGGGGTGGGTGTTCATCATTGACTTCGGTCAATTTCCCCTTAATTCATTGGGGTGAAGGGGGATGTTTTATACAAAAAGCTCTTTATGCTTCGTTTTGAGGCGGCTTAGAGTCTCAGGGGAGAGATTCAGATAGGCCGCTAGCTCCTTTTTAGGGAGCAGTTCAAATAAGTCCTCGTATTTGCGCAAGAAACGCTCTACCCGACCTGGGGCATCGAGCATATGCAAAGTAATGGTGTGAGCCATAATCTCGCTCATCAAACGCATCACCTCAAATTCAAAGCTTTCTTTCAGAATCTGATGCTGATCTAGAAACTCAGCCCATTTTTTAAGGGGCATCCGAGCTACACGCGCCTTAGTAACACAGGCAATACTGTAGGGTGCGGCAGTCTTGAGGCGCCAAGCGGCATAACTAGTTTCGATATCCCCCTCGATCGCAAAACGTAAGATCATCTCTTTTGCATCTGCGCTAGAAACAATCCGCTTCAAAATGCCATCTAGAACAAAGTACTGCTCCATCTGATAATCGCCTTGGTGCAAGAGGATTTCCGACTTTCTGAGATCTGAGATTTCCAAATGGCGCTCTAAATCAGCCATGACTGCTGGACTCAGGCTGCTAAGTACTGAATTTTGGCTCAGCTGCAGACGAATCAGGTTCTTCTCGGGGTGCTTATCTAATACGGTCATAAATCCTTAATCCTCAGCCCTCCATTGTAGGCTTTTTGTACTAAAAATTCAGCATATCGGCGGCCAGATCGGCTAAACTTGACTGGTCGTGGTGCTTTATTGCAATGCAATAAAGTTAAACGGGAAACACTAAACGTGTGCTGCCCCCGCAACGGTAGGTAAATGCGCCCTTTCTGAGTTTTAGGGGCGTCAGGAATCTGACAAAGCCACTGTGCGCGTCAATCGCATGGGAAGGCCAGATTCTGAGATTTACTAGCCCGGATACCGGCCAAGACAGGTGGAATTTCGCGGACGGGGACCTTCGCGCGCCGATGAAGCGCCCCATCTCACGATCCGACGCCCAATTGACGCCTGAACCCCTGCACGAGAAGTTCTGTTCGACCCAGCTAACGGGGAAGTTGGCTGGGCATTCGATAACAGAAAGCATGTCATGAAACAGCAGTTCGGCAAGATCACCTTTTGGGGTGGCATTACATTATCTTTTCTTACTCTCTCAGCAGTTGCCCAAAGTAACACACCCATGCAGTTGGCTAGCACTGCTAACCCGATGAATCCAGTCATCGTCACGGCAACACGAACACCAACAAAGTCGAGCGACGTCCTAGCCGATAACGTTTACATTGGTCCAGAAGAAATTGAGCAAGCAGGTCAAACCAGCTTAGTTGAATTGCTGCAAAGACAAAAAGGAGTCACGATTTCGAGCTACGGAACTGCGGGCTCAAATGCCAGCGTCTTCTTACGTGGCACTACCAATAATCAAACGCTGGTATTGATTGATGGTGTGCGTGTCGATGATGCTTTTAATGGTGGTGCCAATTGGTCCGTCATTCCCCTCACGATCATTGATCATATTGAAATCGTTTTTGGACCACAAAGTAGTCTCTATGGCTCAGATGCTATTGGCGGCGTCATCCAAATTTTTACTAAGCAAGGCGATGGCCCAGCTAAAGTAGGAGCCTCATTTGGTTATGGCAGCTATGGTACGAGCATTAGCGAAGCCAGCATTCATGGATCTACGCAAGGCGCGCAAAAAATCCGTTACTCCCTAGCAGCCAGTCAAACACTGTCGATGGGCTTTAATACTATTGCTCCAAACAATAAAGAGGGCTATATAGCAAGCGGCAGAACAGGGTATGTTCAAGACAGTATCACTGGAAGACTGTCGCAAGAATGGAGCAAAGGGCAGGAGCTGGGATTGCAGTTTTTAAACAGTCGGCTCAATAACCAAATACCTGGTTTTGATCCACAATCTTTTACGTATCAACAAATTCAAAATCAAGTATCTCAGCTAGGCACTTACTCCCTCTATTCTAAAAATCAGGTGCTCGAGAATTGGCGCAGCTTGTTACAAGCATCAGCACAAACCAGCACTGCCTTAAATCATGCTCCTGGCACTCCAGATAATTCACCGTACGATAGCACTTTGATTCAAAGACAAAATATTTATACCTGGCAAAACGATATCTCCATAGGTCCCGATATTTTGCAAGTCTTAGCCGAACGCAAGACACAAAAAGTCTCGAGCAATCAACTCGATTACAACAATGGAGACTTTAATAATTTAACGGCACCCTATCCGTTTCTGGGTTTTAGTCAGTCACGCAACACCAACTCAGGTGCACTTGCGTATCAACTAAAACGGAATGCCAATATTGCCAATTTCTCTATTCGCAATGACAGCATCTCAGGATATGGTCCACAAACTACTGGTTCTGCAGCCTATGGCTATTTCTTTACCAAAGCATGGCGCGCAAATATTAATTATGGGACTGGCTTTAGAGCGCCCAGCTTCAATGATTTGTATTACCCCGGATATGGCAACGCTGCAATCCTGCCTGAGAAGAGTAAAAATACTGAAGCCGGAATTCATTATGAAAAAACAGGTTTAGAAGGTCATATTGTTGTTTTTAGTAACTCTATTTCTAATTTGATTCAAGCGAGCAATTCTACGGACTGCCCTATGGGAACTGGTTTTTTAGGTTGTGCCTCAAATGTATCGAGTGCAAAAATTACTGGTACCAGCCTCAATGGACTAGCGCAAATAGTTTCTCTCAATCTAAAGGCTTCGTATACGCAACAAAATCCTGTTAATGAAGGTAATAACAGCACACTCGTCAAGCAAGCAAAACAATACGGCAATATCTCAGCAGAATATCTCTACTTAAAACTGACTACCGGAATGGGCGCAACCTTTTCTGGCAGAAGAGATGACTTTCTTGGTGCAAATACCGGAATGGGCGGCTATACCCTCTATAACGCCTATGCAAACTATGACGTAGAAAAAGATTTGAGTGTATTTGTACGCTGGAATAACATTTTTAATAAAACCTATCAGCTGAGCTATGGTTACAACACGCCCGGTTCCACCATCTTTGCCGGCCTTCGCTACGCCATGAAATAAAGCCTGTTTTCAGACTACAATGCCAGTATGAACGAGCTCTACTCTCCTTCCGCTGACAATGGCACTCCTGATTTAGATGCTCTTTGCGCGTCCATCAAACGGGTGGCGGAAAAAATTCAAGTCATTACTGAGGCTACTAAGAACTTAAATCAGAATCGAGTTCAACTTGAAGGTAAGATTGAAGATGCGCAGAAACGTATTCAACACATCCTAAGCCGCTTGCCAGAACAAAGCGATGGTCGCCAATTGAACTTACTTGGTGAAACAATTCCACCTACCACTCCAGAGGACGACAGTGAGCCAACAACGCATTGAAGTAACGCTTGCCGGCCAAAAGATTACTTTAGCCACCAGTACTGAGCACGAACCCCTATTGCGCGCTGCTTGTGTTTTAGTAGATGAGCAAATCAAACTCGCTATCGGTGGCGGCAATCGAAGTATTGAGCGCGCAAGTATGATGGCAGCCCTCAAAATTGCTGGCGACTTCATTACCCTACAAAAGAATGCATCACAAAGTAGCACTCCTTCTAATGTGAGTTCAGATGAAGTGACTCGCCTTCAAGCCGAGATCCGCGCGCTTGAAGATCAAGTCGATGCTTTGATGCAAACCCTTTCCCTGCCTGGTTCGCCAAGGCCAATAGTTCCTTGAACCGATGCGCAAGCATCAGGAACGATCTTTACCTTGTGGGCGTGAGCGTTTCGAAAGTTCAAAGTGCCAACTTAGACTTGGTCACTCCCTGAACCTCTTAATGCACCCGAAACAGAGTAGCCGTTCCACCTTGAACCTTAGGGTTCAGGATGATGGCCTAGCGGCTAAGGCGGGGAATTCATGTCTCTAAGTGATATCTTGATGCTGCTGATTTGTGGTGGCACCGCCGGTTATTTAGCGGGACTCCTTGGTCTAGGCGGCGGCATGATTTTGGTGCCCTTCATGATTTTGGTATTCAATCATTTGGGCTTTAAGCAAGAAGTACTGGTACACATGGCTATTGCCACCTGCATGGCAACCATTTTATTTACCACCACCTCCGCAATCTGGGCGCACCATAAACATGGCTCAATTGATTGGAAATTAGTTGCTGCACTAAGTCCAGGCATGATTTTTGGCGGGCTAGTTGGCGGTAGTGAATTATTTGAAACATTAAAAACTTCCTGGCTTTCCCTCTTCTTTGCAATCTTTCTGACTTACACATCCATTCAGATGGTGATCAATAAGAAACCAAAAGCAGTAAGAGATTTGCCAGGCCCTATTGGTTTATTTTGCTTTGGTACATTTGCGGGAGGGCTGGCTAGTTTGGTTGGTGCTGGCGGTGCATTTATTACCGTACCTTTTATGATGATGTGTAATGTTAAACCCCATACAGCAATGGCCACCTCATCAGGTTTGGGTCTACCCATTGCTTTAGCAGCAACAATTGGATACATGTATGGAAGTTGGGGGAACCCCAATCTACCGCCCGGATCATTGGGATTTGTTTATTTGCCTGCAGCAGCCTGCATTGTGGCGCTGAGCGTCTTCACTGCTCCACTAGGGGCAAAGATGGCCCGCAAACTCAATGTGACTCAGCTCAAACGTATCTTTGGCGTAATGCTACTGCTCCTTGCGATCTTCATGTTTAATGAAAGCCGCAAGGCATTTGGCATCTAAATTACTGCGTGTATTGCTGACGCAAAATATTCTTCTGAACCTTGCCCATTGCATTACGAGGTAAATCAGCCACAATCTCTAAACGCTTAGGTATTTTGAAATTGGCAATCTGCGTTTTTAAAGTTGCAATCATAGCTTCCGCATTTAGCTTGGCGCCAGACTTAGGCACTACTACTGCCATCACTGCTTCACCGAAATCTGGATGTGGAATACCAATGACTGCACTCTCATCAACGCCATCCATATCATCGATAAAACCTTCGATCTCCTTTGGATACACGTTATAGCCGCCAGAAATAATCAAATCCTTGCTGCGGCCAACGATACAGAGGTAGTCATTTGGAGCCTTGCCCCCATTAGCATCACCACCCCAACGACCTACGTCGCCAGTCTTAAACCAACCATCTTTAGTAAATTCCTCAGCAGTCTTCTCAGGCATGCGCCAGTAGCCTTTAAATATATTCGGCCCTTTAACTTGAATGCTACCAATCTCGTTTACACCACATAGTTTGCTATTTTCGTTAACAACCCGCACTTTTACACCGGGCAATGGTAAGCCTACAGAACCACCGACACGCTTACCTTTGTATGGATTAGAAACCAACATCGCAGTTTCGCTCATGCCATAACGCTCCAGAATCGGTTGACCGATCACTTCTTTAAAAGTATTGAATGTTTCTGTCAATAACGGTGCTGAACCAGAAACGAACAAACGCATCTTACTTGCTACCTTTTTAGTAAACCCTTTGTCAGCCAATAAGCGCACATAGAATGTAGGCACACCCATCATCACTGTTGATTGCGGCATATGTTTAATGAGTTGCGCGGTATCTAAGCGTGGCAACCAAATCATCTTGCTGCCGTTAATTAAAGCACCATGCGCCGCAACGAATAAACCATGCACGTGGAAGATTGGCAATGCATGCAAGAGCACATCACCCTTGATCCAGCCCCAGAACTTTTGCAATACCTGTGCATTGCTATATAAGTTTTTATGGGTCAGCATCGCACCTTTGCTACGACCAGTAGTGCCGGAGGTATACAAAATAGCGGCTAGATCATCATCTTTGGCGGCTACGGTTTTGAATTGATCGCTTAGGCCAGCCGCACGCTCAAGCAAGGTTCCAGTGCGGTTCTCATCCAGAGTAAAGACGTGCTTGGTGCCTGCCTTAAAAGCCACTTTTGAAACCCATGAGAAGTTCTTGCTGCTACAAACCATCACTGCTGGCTCAGCATTCTCGATAAAGTATTCAATTTCAGCGGATTGATAAGCAGTATTGAGAGGCAGATAGACATAACCTGCACGAATCGTTGCCAAGTATAAAAATAGTGCTTCTGGGGATTTTTCAACCTGAACAGCCACTCTTGAGCCGGCAGGTAGCTTTAAACCTTTGAGTAAATTAGCCAACTTTGCAGTTGCCCCCTCAAGGTCAGCCCAAGAGTAATAGAGACCATCATGCGTCTCTATTGCGCAGGCTTTTTTATCTTTTGGAAAACCTTTTTCCAAAACCGAATACAAATTCATAGAACCTCTAATCAAACAATAATTTTAGGGAAGCTGTTTTAATCTAATTTAGCGCCAGAGGCTTTAGCAACTGCTGCCCAACGCTTAACGTCACTAGCAACAAATTTTCCAAAAGCATCGCCAGTCAAATTAGGTGTTTCTGAACCATTACTAGTCCAAATAGTCTTCAAGTCTGGGGTGTTGAGAGCCTTTTGTACTTCTGCAATCATTTTATCGACGATTGGCTGTGGCGTTCCCTTAGGTGCAAATAAACCATACCATGTGGAAACCTCATAACCAACTAAGCCAGCTTCAGCTGCAGTTGGAATATTTGGAAACCCTGGAGCACGTTTTTGTGAGGCTACCGCTAAAGCCACAATTGACCCATTTTTAATTTGGGCTGCAGATGAGCCCAGGCCGTCAAACTCTATATCAACCTGCCCCGCAATGAGATCCTGCATCGCTGGTCCAGCGCCGCGGTAAGGAATGTGCGTAATAAAAGTCTTAGTCAGCATCTTGAACTGTTCACCCGCCAAATGGTGAGCAGTTCCATTACCAGCGCTGGCATAGTTAAATTTTCCAGGATTCTTTTTAAGGAGTGCAATGAACTCTTTAAGATCTTTTACTTGCACATTCTTTGGGTTGACCACAATCACTTGCGGTGGAGTGGCAACCATTGCTACCGGAATAAAGCTCTTCTCAATGTCATAGTCAAGATTAGGATACATTGCAGGAGCAATCGCGTGATGCGCAGCACCCATAAAGAAGTTGTAGCCATCTGGCGCTGCTTTTGCAGCAATCGACGCACCCAATGTGCCGCCAGCGCCACCGCGATTATCAATCACGATTTGCTTGCCCAACTGTTTAGTGAGTTGAGCGGCCAAAGGTCTTGCAAATATATCGGTTCCACCGCCCGCAGGAAATGGCACGACAAAGGTAATTGGTTTGTTTGGCCACTCTTGAGCCATCGCGGCCAAAGGTGCAAAACAAGTAATAAGTAAGGCTTTTCTCAGAAATCCCATTAATGTTGATTGTTTAAACATGTCTATCTCCTTCACAAGCCTATTTGGCTATCGTTTGTGCATTATTTCTCTTGAACTACTCAAGCAACGCTGGATCTTACAGTCCAGTTTTTTATTCATTCTAAAGCGAATACTCTCTGAATTCTGCTTTAGAGGATCTCCTCCTCAATTTTGGATACTAGGGCTGCATTAAACGGCCAACCGCGCGGGAATAATCAATTTCGCCACGTGTAAAGCGCTCATGGTTTTCTTCAACCGCAGATAAGTCATATAAATAATTCACCATCAGTGCAGCCGATTGACGCAAGCCCTTACGTGACAGATCTGCTGCCCAATTGATTTGGTATAGCTTCGCACCATTACCCAAGTGAAACTTGGCTACAGGATTACCATTGCGGCCCGCTGAACCTAGCCCCAAATAAATACTTGCCAAGCATAGCAAAGCAGATTTTTCTTTTTCGGTAGCGATATCTGGATGCCAGCCAGCGCTTAAACGCTCAGTCCAAGAGCGCTTAGTGAGACCCATGACATCAAGGGCTTGTTCGCGTGCGTTACGAATTGCAGGTTTGAGTTGTACGCTTGATTTCTCGCCTCCGAGATCAGCACCACTAGCAACCCAATCAATAAATCCAGGAATAGGTGAAAGCGTGACAAATGTTTTGAGACCAGGAAACTCAGCGTGCAATTGCTCAGCAACACGTTTGATCAGGAAATTTCCCATTGACACGCCGCGCAAACCAGGCTCGCAGTTACTAATAGAATAAAAAGCGGCAACTTTATAGTTTGAGCTCTGATGTACTGTCTCTGCTTTTTTGTCCACCAAAGGTGTGATCACCGCCGGAATCTCAGGGAGCAAAGCGACTTCAACGAAGATTAAAGGCTCATTCGGTAATTGCGGGTGAAAGAACGCAAAACACCTACGATCAGGTTGGAGGCGGCGGCGTAAGTCATCCCAGCCATCAATTGCATGCACTGCTTCATGTTGAATTAACTTTTCTAAAATTTCTGCGGGGGACTTCCAATCCACTTGATGCATTTTCAAAAATCCAGGATTGAACCAGGATGAAAGAAGGTGGCGAAGATCAAAGTCAACAGCTGTTAACTCGGTCTGCTTGTCCAATACCTGTAAAAGATCACGTCGCATCGCAACCAATGCCGCAGTGCCATTAGTAGCACGATTTAAACGACGAAATAATTCTTGTCTTGGTGGCTCAGATACGCGCTGCAGCTTAATATAGTTACGAGCATTACCTTCTGCAGAAAAATTTTGTGCTGCCGCCATGACTGCTGCGGGATCAGGATTCAGTTTTTGGAATAAAAAAGTAAAAAATTTAGCGTGCTGATCTTTGGAGAGCTTGCGATAGTTGTGAATGACCTCGTCAGCCATGCTCACGGCATTAGACTCGCCTCGCTCAGAAATGAGACGATTTACTGCGCCAGTCAGACGCGAAAAATAACGGGCTTTTGCTAACTTTTCAAGCATGAGGGTCTTTTCAGAAATACCGAGGACAAAAACAATGAATCAATGTATTCCTACAAAGACACTGAAATCGATTCTAATAATGATTGTAACTAGAGGGCCTGGGTATTTAATATTGTTGCGATGCAACATATGAGCTTAGTCTTTAAGTCTATTTTTATGGCTTGGATTTTGATTTAAATGAAGTGATGAGGTAAATACCAAATAGGATCATTGGCACACACAACCACTGCCCCATTGATAAGCCTAAGCCCAAGAGACCCAAGAAAGCATCTGGTTCACGAGCATATTCTGCCAAGAAGCGACATATGCCATAACCTAATAAAAAGCATCCTGAGACCTGGCCTACTCGCCTTGGCTTGCTTGCATAGAGCCATAAGGCAAGTCCAAGCAAAAGTCCCTCGCCTAGGAATTGATAAATTTGAGATGGATGGCGCGGAACAGAATCCACCAAAGGGAACACCATGGCCCAAGGAAGGTCAGTAGGCCTTCCCCATAACTCACCATTAATAAAGTTTCCCAAGCGACCAAAGGCCAAGCCAAATGGGACAAGTGGCGCAACAAGATCGCTCACCACAAAAAATGTGGTGTGGCGTTTTTTTGCAAACCAATATAAGGCTAGCAAGACGCCTAGTAGGCCGCCATGGAAAGACATACCACCTTCCCAAATTTTGAAAATACTCAGGGGGTGAGATAGGTAATAGCCTGGCATATAAAACAAGGTGTAGCCCAAACGTCCACCGAGTACCACGCCAAGCACGCCTACGAAAAGCAAATCCTCAAGATCTTTATAGGTCCAGCCTAGCGCCTGGTATCGAGCGTTCTGAATTCGTAGACGGCCCAATAAAAGAAATTGTGCAAAGGCCAAAAGGTACATGAGTCCATACCAATGAATCGCAAATGAACCAATACGAATTGCAGCAGGATCAAACTGGGGATGGATCAACATGATTGCGGCAGGTATCAGCTTTTAGACTGATCAAAGTTATGCAACTCATGGCCCAAGTCACGATAGGCCTTATAACGCTCTCGCCCTGCTAGACGTTCAGCTTCATTGACGGTAACCACCTCCACAATACGAGGAAAGCGATCTACTAAAGCCGGGACGTCTTGTGGCATGCGCATTCCTAAATGAATCATCACATCAGCATGTGGAACCTTAGCAAGGCCAGGAGAAGCAAAATCCTCAGTCAGTACAATAGGTGTTTCTGCTGCAGCCTCATCATCAATAAAGCAATGGGGTAAAAAATCTACTGCACTAAAAGTCCACAGTAATTCATCTAGCTTTTTAAGATCTGCTTTCTCGCCCACCATAATGATGTTGCGTACAGGCTGACCAATCGGTGTAGCGCTCCAAATCTTGCGCGTTAAACGACATGCATATTCCAGCTTGTCGCTCACGTTGCTATGAAAATCGATGCGGGCCATGGCTACTGTGACTAACTCTGGGAATTCATTACTGTTCTAGTAAGAAATTCACCAACAAAGGCACTGGACGTCCAGTCGAACCTTTTGCTGCGCCACTCTTCCAAGCAGTGCCGGCGATATCCAAGTGTGCCCACTTATATTTCTCAGTAAAGCGCGAGAGAAAACAAGCTGCAGTCACACTGCCTGCGGGGCGGCCGCCAATATTAGCCACATCAGCAAAATTAGACTTCAGTTGCTCATGGTAGGCGGTATCTAAAGGCAGGCGCCACACTGTATCTAGGGAGGTATGGCCTGCTTTAGTTAAGGCACTCACCAAGCCTTCGTCATCCGAAAATAATCCGCTATGAACATGTCCTAAAGCAATGATGCATGCGCCAGTTAAGGTGGCTACATCAATGACTGCTTTGGGCTTGAAGCGCTCAACATAAGTCAGCGCATCACACAAAATTAAGCGTCCCTCAGCGTCGGTATTGAGAATTTCAATCGTCTGACCCGACATGCTCTTCACAATATCGCCAGGACGAGTTGCTTGACCTGATGGCATGTTCTCGCATGTTGGAATAACACCAATCACGTTCTTCTTCAGTTTCATCAAAGCGCTAGAGTAGAGAGCGCCGATTACAGATGCAGCACCGCACATATCGTATTTCATTTCATCCATGGCTTCGCCTGGTTTTAATGAGATACCACCTGTATCAAAAGTAATACCTTTACCCACTAAAACAATTGGCGCCTCACCAGCTTTGCCACCCTGATGGCGCATCACAATAAATTGCGGCGGTGTAGCGGAACCTTGGGCAACCGATAAAAACGAACCCATACCCAAAGCCTGAATTTGCTTCAGACCCAATACCTCAACCTTAAGACTGGTCTTTTTAGTAAGGCTTTGCGCCGTCTTAGCCAAGTAAGTGGGATTACAGACATTGGGCGGGAGATTGCCAAGGTCTTTAGCAAGATTCATGCCCTCAACCATCGCCATCCCCTGCTCTACAGCAAGCTTGAGCTCCTTAGCGCAAGCATCGTTACCTGCAAAAATCAAATGTTTAAACGTATCTGCTTTATCTTTTGCTTTAAATTTCATTGCGGGTTGACGCACACCAAATCGATAAGCCTGATCACCCGCATATTGAATCGTTAAGCGCACTTCTTCTGCAATCAAATCTGTTTTTTCATCAAGCACAAAACTCGGCACAAACCAAAGTGCATTCTCAATCGAGTTTCCACCCAGTGCCTTTAAGCCTGCGCGTGCCACCTTGGCATAACTAGCTAAACTACAGCCATTGGCAAGATGCATATCGCCCAAGCTGAGCAACAAAATACGTTTAGCTTTAATACCGTTAGTTAACCAAGATTTTTCGGATCTGAGCATACAAACTGCAGCTTGCTGATGCTCTAAATCACCCACCACATTGGCGTGGCTAACTGAGCCCCCCAAAAGCTGGTCTAACTCACCAAAGAAACCTACTTTCGATTTAGCCGTCTTAGATCCAGCAAAACCATCAAAGTCAGTCTTGGAGTAAGCCAAAACCAAGCAGTCAGTGCTTTGAGAAAGCAAGTTTTTGAGGGTGGCTTTCAGGAGTTTTGGGCTCTGAAGGCTAGCTTGAGGGAAAATTTTGCTACTAAATTGAATTGTCATAATCTATTACTGTATTTTTAAGTCGATTCAAGGGGCTCAAGAATGTTAATTCAGGATGTTTATCCATTATCCTCCGACATGAGATGAACTTCCTTTATCCGCCCAATATAAGCCATTTATACCGAATTAATAACTGCGCATGATTTTTGAACAAGCCCTTCGCCGTGAGCTCAGTTATACAACTGGTGGCGTCTTTTTGGTCCTTGTCACGATCATGGTTACCACGCTGGTCATCCGGATCCTGGGATATGCAGCTAACGGTACGGTAAACCCAGAGGATGCCCTGGTTCTTATCGGCCTGGCTACCATCGGCTACTTGGCAGTTTTATTAACGGTGTCGCTATTTGTGGCAACTCTCATTGTGTTAGTGCGCTGGTACAAAGACTCTGAAATGATTGTTTGGTTTGCGAGCGGCTTGAGTATTACCAACTTGATTCGTCCAATTCTGCAATTTGCCACCCCGCTCATTATTGCCATTGCCCTACTCGCACTATTTGTATGGCCATGGGCAAATCGAGAATCCACTCTCATTAGCCAACGCTTTCAACAGCGTGATGATGTCTCGATGGTGAGCTCAGGACAATTCAAAGAATCTGCAAAGGCTGATCGAGTATTTTTTATCGAAGAGTTAGATGTTGATAAAAACGAGGTAAAGAATATTTTTGTTGCAGACTCTAAGGATGGGCGCTTAAGCGTCGCGGTATCGTCTACCGGCTATATTCAAAATGCAGAAGGCGGAGAAAAATCCATTGTTCTTAATAACGGGCGCCGCTATGAGGGGCATCCCACCCAGCCCGATTTCCGCATCCTAGAATTTAACGAGTACACCACCAAGATTCGTAGCAAGGAAACCTTGGCGCCCCCACCGC
The DNA here is from genome assembly GCA_947453825.1 of Betaproteobacteria bacterium. Lineage (GTDB taxonomy): Bacteria > Pseudomonadota > Gammaproteobacteria > Burkholderiales > Burkholderiaceae > Polynucleobacter. Next base: position 36,688 of record CANGHN010000012.1, on the reverse strand, counting down.
GGGATCGAGAAAAAACTGTTCGAGAACTGATTAATGAGCCCAATCCCTATTTTGTCAACACAACTAGGGCAGAGTTACTCTGGAGAATTGGGTTACCGCTGATGGCACTTGGTCTGATTCTCATTGCCATACCACTTGCCTATGTAAATCCGCGCCTGGGTAGCTACACTGCCATGCTCTACGCAGTATTGATTTATTTGATCTACAGCAACTTGCTCAACCTCACTCAAAACTTTGTCTCACAAGGAAAGATCAATTTCTTTGTTGGCGTTTGGCCTATTCACCTATTAGCCTTGTTGATTGCAATAGTGCTAATCCGTAATCGTATCAACCCATCTCTCAAGTGGTGGCAACGTCAATTACCAACAGCTTTTACTAATAAATGAAATTGCTCTTTCCTTTTATCTATGAGCGCTATTTAGCTAAGCAGATTTATGCTGCTTTTGGCTTCATTTTGTTTGCACTGGTTGCGCTATTTTTGTTTTTTGATATTTTGAGCGAACTAGGCTCGGTCCAGGGGGCCTACACCCTTCCATTGGCGCTGCTACATGTACTCATGAAGGCGCCAAGTCGCATCTCTGAAATTATCCCAATTGCAGGACTCATTGGCAGCATTTATGTGTTTGCCATGCTTGCCAGCCAATCTGAGTTCACAATTTTGCGCATTGCTGGTTTAGATGCTAAACGCGGCGTGCTGACTTTGGCCAAAATTTCCATTCCTTTAATAGCGCTCACGCTCATCATGAGTGAGTGGATAGGCCCCTATACAGAATCTAAATCCGAACAGATTCGTATGAAGGCGCTCGGATCCACTTACTCATCCCAGTTTAGAACAGGCGTTTGGGTGAAAGATCGCCTCAGAGATGAGGATGGTAGTGGTCCAGTGCGTCCTGGTGTGCGCTATGTGAACGTTGGCAAAGTCGATAAAGATAATGCAATTCAGAATATTAGGATGTATGAGTTTGATGATACCTATCACTTGCTTTCGATCCGCAGCGCAATCTCAGGAAGCTTCAATGAATCTGGTACCTGGGTTTTAAATGATGTTACGGAAACCCGTTTCAAAGAAACAAAACAGGCTGATCCGCTCAACCCTGTTTTTTCTGCGCAAACATTTACACACCCTATGTTGACTCTAGAGTCAGAAGTAACGCCTCAAATTTTAAGCGTGCTATTAATTAGCCCTGAAAAAATGTCGATCGTAAGCCTTGGGCGCTTTATTTCACATCTCAGAGATAACAAGCAGGATGCACAACGTCACTCAATCGCATTTTGGAAAAAAGTGGTTTATCCATTCACCATATTTGTGATGCTTGCTCTCGCTTTACCTTTTGCTTACCTTAAAGTACGCGCTGGTAGTGTAGGCATCAAGGTCTTTGGTGGGATCATGCTCGGCATGAGCTTTCAGCTCTTTAACTCCCTGTTTTCCAATGTCGGCTTACTCGGGTCGTGGCCTGCCTTTATGACGGCCCTCATTCCACCTTTGTTTTACTTCCTATTGGCATTGCTTGGCTTGCGCTGGGTCTCTAAAGTTTAATACCTAAAAATCATATAGAATCTTATTCCTATATCTTTGTGGATATATAGATAGGAATCCTTATGAATTTGCACCAGTTCCGCTTTGTGCGAGAAGCCGTTAGGCAAAACTTCAATCTTACCTCTGCTGCTAAAGCACTATTTACCTCTCAGCCAGGGGTATCTAAGGCAATCATTGAGCTTGAAGATGAACTAGGCGTAGAAATCTTTCGCCGGCATGGCAAGCGCATTCGCTCCCTGACTGAACCAGGTAAACGCATTTTGAGTTCGATTGAGCGCATCCTTGATGAAGTGGAAACACTAAAGCGTGTTGGCAAGGATTTTGCCAGTCAAGATCAAGGAAGTTTTGTCATTGCTACAACCCACACTCAAGCTCGCTATGCGCTTCCAAAGGTACTTACTGAATTTACGAAACGTTTTCCCAAGGTAAAGGTCAGTATTCAGCAAGGCAACCCCGGTCAGATTGCAGAATTACTAATTCATGATCGTGCAGATATTGCGATTGCTACTGAAGGTATTGCAAATACACCTGGAGTACTGGCTCTCCCAGGGTATCAGTGGCAGCATGTGATTATGGTTCCACTGAGTCACCCACTGCTAAATCAAGCAACGATCACGCTTGAAGAAATTGCCAAGTATCCGATCATTACATACGACAAAGCATTTGCAGGGCGTAGCAAGATTGATGCCGCCTTCGCACAAAGAAACATCACGCCCGATATTATTTTGGAAGCGATTGATGCCGACGTGATTAAGACTTATGTAGAGACTGGTATGGGTATTGGTATTGTGGCTGGTCATGCCTATGATCCCGATCGGGATCGCAATCTCAAAGTGATCCCTGCTGGGCACCTATTCGGAAATAACGTGACTCACCTTGGCGTCAAGCAAGGTGCTTATTTACGCTCGTTTGTCTATACATTTATTGAACTCTTCTCACCAACACTCACAAAGAAGATTGTTGAGCAGGCAATGAATAATGAATCAGAGACTTACGAGATTTAGTCTTTAGAGAAAATTGGAAGATTCAAAACCTATTTCGCCTCAATACTGGTTCTTCTTCCAATCAGAACGACTACCAATACAGCAATAGCAAAAACCGTATTGAGTACCGTAATAGGCTCACCCAATAAGAAGTAGGCGCCTATCAGCGTCAAAAATGGCTGCAATAGTTGAACTTGTCCAACCCTTGCCACTCCGCCTAAAGCAATTCCTCTGTACCAAAAGAAAAAGCCAATGAACGCTGAAAATAAGCCTAGATACAAGAATGCGATAAAAGCATTGGCAGACAAATCCGTTAAAGCGGTATTAGCAAAAAGAAAGGCAGCAGGAATATTGATTGGCAGAGTCATCGCCATCGCCCAACTAATTACTTTAATGGCGCCCATCTCTTGAGCTAGTTTGCCGCCCTCGCTATAACTCATTGACACTGTAACGATGGCAAGTAACAACCAAATATCACCAAGCGCCAAACCGCCGGCATCCATCATTGAGTAGACTAAAACAAGGAGTGTTCCGCAAACTGCGGTAACCCAGTAGGCAAAAGATGGTCTTTCACGAAACCGAATTGCCCCCATAGCAGACGTCGCTAAAGGAAGAATTCCAAGAACGATTCCGCTATGCGCCGATGGCAAAGTTTGCATTGCTAAGGATGTAAAGATGGGAAATCCATACACCACGCCAAATGCGGTGATCAAGAGTTTTTTAAACTGGGTTTTAGTAGGTAATGGCGATTTGCTTAGCAACAGCAATATTGCGCCACATACGCCAGCAATCACACCCCTACCAAAAGACACATAAAAAGGAGTTATTTCTTGAACGACAATGCGCGTCAAGGGTAAGGTGAGGCTAAAAATTGCTACCCCAATAAAGCCAATCAACATTCCCTTAGTTTCTTTTGTCATTACGCCATTCTAGATGTAGGCTGTTTTAAACGACATTGACTAGAAGGCTAGACTCATAAGAGCCCAAAAAAAGACGAGGGAGGGTCTATTGAAGATATTTGGTGCCTCGGGGCGGACTCACATTAGTAACATAAGTATTTGATTTATATAGTAAATATTTAACTTACTAGTATTTCTACTCACTTTTTTATACACAACATGGGCTTCTGCCCCATCTTTGGGGACACCCCCCTACTCAACTTACATTGCAGAAAATTGGCGTTCCGGTTGCTTTTAAAGCAAGCTATAAAACATTAAGTTTCAATATCTTTATCATGGCGCTTCTGACGATAGCTTGAGTTTTGAATTCTAAGCCCTTGTTTTGGTGCATGGGCATCAAGCTAGGTCTACGGTTTACTGCTAGAAAGTGATACATTCCCTCAGGCATCCGCATTTAACAAGCAGCTGATTAGGCAATTCCAATGAGCACAAAGAAGATTTTACGCAAAAGCATCACTGGTCTAGCTATGGCTTGTGGACTGCTTTCCTCTCAACTCGCTTTTGGTGCTTGCTCAGTGCAGACGGTTACTATTCCAGCCGGAAGTGCATCTTCCCAATCTGTTACTTACTCGATTTGTAACTACATTATTGAAAATGGTGCCTCAATTTCGCTCACTGGTGCTACTCAAACAGCGCTCACTATCACTAGCACTGGCAGTATTGATGGTCTAAGAAACGAGGGAACTATAGAAAGTACCAATTCCATCAGTACATACGGTATCAAGAACTCGACTGGGGGAGTGATAGGTGGCTTAGTTAATATTGGCACAATTTCCTCAGGCAATGTTGCCATATCAAACAACTCTAGCATCACTTCAATTGATAACTCCGGTACGATAAGCGGCTCATCAAAAGGAGTTGGCAATACATCTGGCACTATTACAATAATTAGAAATAGTGGCACAATTTCCTCATCAGCTGGCTCTGCAATTTACATCGAAACAAATTTATCTGCAGCCTCAATTGATACAATATCCAATACAGGCAGTTTAGTTGGAGCGCTCGCTGGTATCAATACCGTAAGCGGAACTTTAGGGACCTTGAACAACCTGCAAGGGGCTGGTAATGCTAATGGGGCATTAACTTACACGGGCGTGCTTCCCACCAACTACAACATCATCATCACCAGCGCAAGTAATTATGGAAAGTTAGCTGTAACGAGTGGAACAGGCTCCACTACCTTCGGTATTTATACAGGCTCAACAGTTCGTAATGGCACCTATGCTTCTGTATTATCTGGGCTTACCTCCGGTAATCTGACTAGAACTACTGGAACCTTTGGCTCTGCAACTTGGTTGCTCAGCAACAGCTCCAGCGATATTTGGGACTTAATTATCTCTGGCGTTTATACAGGCCCCTCAGTTGCCAACACCAACCAATCTCTAGTCAACACGGCCAGTGCACTACAAGGCACGTACACCTTACAAAACTCAGTCCTAGCTAATAGCTTCTCTTATGACTGTAATGTCTTTGGTGCGAACAATGTCTGCGTTTCTGCGGGTGGTCGTAACACTCAAGTACAAGTAGCTAATGGATTGAACAACACCAGCGCACTATTAATAGCAGCTTATCGTCCACATCCCAACTATCGTATTGGTGCTTATGCTGACCAGAACTTATCGGTGAGCAATCCCGGCGGTACTGTGAACTTGGGTAACAACACACCACTCATTGGACTCTTTGGTGCTTGGAATCAAAGATTAGATGGTACTGGTACTGAAGTGAAGGTATCAGCAGCCTATGGTCAAAAGAACACAACAATTACTCGCTCGGTAGTCGGCTCTGGCACAGGAGCCTCCGAAGCGGGAACAGGCTCTTCTTCTCTAAACAGCCAAGGCGCTCAAGCAACAGTTAAATATGGTTTTGGCATCATGGACAATGTCATCGTCTCACCTTATGTGGGAGTACGCTATACCCAAAACAATATGGGTGGCTATACCGAAGGCACCTCCAGCTCTGTTACAGCACCACTCACTTACAACGCTCTGAATACCAATGCCACTACAGCATTAGCTGGAGTAGGGGCTAGCTATCGAGTGATTCCAACAGTAATGACTTTTGTGAGTGCCGGTGTCGAAACCGATACCAATACTGCTAATGGAACTTATACCGCTACCAATGCTTCTATTGGTACATTAACTCCGGTGAACTTTAATGCCAATCCAGTGAGAGCAAGACCAACAGCTACTGTTGGTGCTTACTATGATGTGGCTAAGAATCAACGACTGGGCATTACTGGTATCTATAGACAAGAAGCCTATCAGGCAGTCTCTACAACGACTGTAATGGCGACTTATACGATTGGTTTGTAAGTCCAACAGATTTCAATAGTTTATTATTTATAAAACCGCTCTATTTCACTCTACTTTAGAGAAGCAAACATTCTTCTAGTGGTTATGGTCTAACCCCATCACTACAAAAATAATTTGTATTTCTGAATTTAAATTTAAATGTTATCGACCCAAGCTAGCTATAAATCAATAGAACTCATTCATATTTCCTGCCCATCCCCCCTTTGCCAATAACTGGTCAAATACCAGCTTTAAAAGGCTTAACCCCCTGGTAATACTATTAAGGAGTGCAGTTTTGCTACAAAGGAGACCTTTGCACTCATTGATTTGATTCAACTTATAACTATCTGATTTCAATGAATAAATTTAGAGATTTCAGATAAATCTTAAGTGCAGCAATTACCCCTTGAAATTCTTTAAGAAGTAAATTCTGCACTTACATTTTCATGGTTAAGTGTCGCAACGGCATCTATAAAGGGTTCATTTTTCACCTTACTTTTTTTCTGAACTCTTAAACTCTTTAGCATTTGTTTGCCCATGACAATACTTGTTACTTTTTTATACAAGTGGTCAGCTTTGTGTGCTGTGATTCCCTTTTTAAGGATGTCATAAGTTTCTAGGTCTGTAAACCGATACAAATTTGGAGTTTTTCCACCGCTACAAATACCGCCTTGTTTAGTTATCTGAATTAACCCTAGAGCCACCAACTCTTCTCTGGCACGCATAACTGTATGTCTTGATGTCCAGCCATAATGACCAAGAATCCCAAGGGCTGTTGTAGCAGTCCCATTGCTTGTGCTGCCTATCTGAACTCTTAAATCGCACCATAGAGCCTTTGCTGACGGAGATAAGACCTTCCATGCCGGAGACTTATAAACAATCGCATAGAGCCTTACATGCTGCCCCAAGGGGTCTTTTAATTTCTGCTTGGACATTATCTAACCCTGTAATTTAATGGGTCAGCAAGGAAGCGATGTAATTCTGCATTGCTATACATGGTCATGCGTATTCCCATGCGGATTGGTTGAGGTGCTTTACCTGCTATAGACAGCTTCCGAAATGTTTCTCTTGAAAAAGGAGAAAAGAGCTTAAATTGACTCCAACGAGAACAGCCATGAATAGGCAGGGAAATGTTGTTGGTTGTTAATGGTGTATTTGGCATACAAAGTTCTCCGAAGATATTAGTCCGCCACCATTGGCGAATGGAGTAACTTTGCAACTCACCTAAATAAATTGCATCGCAATTGCGGTGTTTCAGGGTGCAATTGCGGTATTTCAATCCCTCTGGTTTAGTGCCTTCCTTGCTGCACTTAATTTGGAATCAAGGGTTCTTTTTGAAAAACCGCTTAATGACTGATATTCAGCCTCCAAATATGCTTTTAACTCATCATCTGAACGATATATGCCTTTATCCATAATTGTTTCATGTAAGGCACCAATCAACTTCAAAAGGTTGTTAAGTTCTTTAGGGGACAAAGGCTTTTCAGAATCCTCGGTCTTTGAATTCGCACTTTGTTCTTGCCCTGCTAACTCTTTGAATTCCGCTGGGACTTCCCACTTCATTTGATTGCATACCCACGCTGCAAAGCCAATTAACTCCACCTTATCCTTCGATGGAATCTCATCAATATCACCGATATACCAATCCAACGACCCAGCCCAGTTATAGGCTACCTCTGTTCTTTCGCTAATTTCATCACAATAAAAATCTGTAGCCTCCTGCATCATCCACGGCATCATATGTGGATTGAGGTCTAGACTTAAATAAATGGCATCTTCAAAAGAAATAAATTTAAATTGCCTCCAATAAGTCCATTTAGGATTCTTATCCCCTGAATACTTCGAGTCACGAACAATTAAACCCACAATTTAAGCCCTCTTAATATTTATCACTTTCGCACCACCTTTAATGCCATCTAAATAATCAGCCCATTCCTGCATCATTTTTGCCCTTTGGGGAATGTATTCAGCATGGTTATATGCACCGCTTACCCTATCCTTTTCCAAGTGCGATAGTTGAACCTCAATATGGGCATGTTGATAGCCAATCTCATGCAGGATTGTTGATGCAACACTCCTAAAGCCATGACCGGACATCAGACCCTTGTAGCCCATTCGATACAAGGCATAAAGGATGGTGTTATTACTCATACATTTCTTTGGGTTGCTTTCATGAGGAAAAACAAAGTCACCGCCACCAGTAAATTTATGCAACTCTTTTAGGATAGCTTTTGATTGCTTTGATAGGGCAACTATATGTGGTGCAGATGGTCTACCCTTAACTTTCTTCATTCTCTCGGCAAGAACCACCCAAACCCCTGCCTTCAGGTCAAACTCACTCCACTTTGCCTCAATCAATTCGCTTGTTCTAACAAATGTATAAGTCATTAGCTTTATTGCCAATTTGGTAATCACACTTCCATTATTGGAAACATCATAGGCATCAATCTTCCGAAGCATTTCAGGAACATCTTTTGGGGCAAGTGAATTTCTATGCTTTACAGGTGGGCTCTCAATATGGGCATCCGCAAGGCTAATATCATTTGCGGGATTCCTTTCGCATAACCCTTCCACAATCGCATATCTAAAGACTTGTCCTGATGTTGAGTAGGCACGCTTGGCAATATCTATTGCACCCCTTCTGACAACCTTCTGTGCCATCTTGATAAGTAAAGGTGCGGTGATAGTGTGGATTGGCATTGAACCAATTTCAGGAAAGACATTGGTTTCAAGTCTTCTTAAAACTTTAGCTGCATGTTTTTCGTCTTTGCCAACAGACCAAGCCTTGTGCCACCTCAAAGCTACCGACTTAAAATCATTCTTGTTTTGGGTATTTTCTTGCTTACGAACAATTGATGGGTCCTTACCTTCATCCAACTGCTTTCTAGCGGCAACTAGCTTTTCCCTAGCCCTCTTTAGGCTAACTTCAGGATATGTGCCAAATGACAGCATTTTGGCTTTGCCAGCAAACCTATAGCGGTATCTCCAACCTGATGAACCCTGTGGATTAACAAGTAAAACCAAGCCATGACCATCAGGATAGGTTTTAGCCTTTGATTGGGGTTTTATTCCCTTAATAAATGCATCGGTAAGTTTCAAATTCACCTCAAATTAAGTGCCTGAAGACATCCAATCATTAAGATTGATTGCTACTCACAGTCTTACTCACATATTGGGGATGTTACTCACATTTTCAATTGATGGCTACAGATGCCAAAATTGGCTTGGAAGCCTTGTGTTTTATGAGTCTATTTGGGAAACAGTTGGCAATGAAAGAACCATCTGTGGTGCCTCGGGGCGGACTCGAACCGCCACGCCTTGCGGCACCGGATTTTGAGTCCGGCACGTCTACCAATTCCATCACCGAGGCAGGTGTTTGCAGTGGAAATTCTGCACAATTAGCTACTTTGTTACTGCTAAGACATGAGAGTGTAACAAAAATTGGCTCTAAGGCTCCTACCTTTGGCCTAGAACCCCTTAAAATGAGGTCTTCAAGCCAAATTATTTAAAGGACTTACCCGTATGGCCGGCCACTCGAAATGGGCCAATATTCAGCACCGCAAAGGTCGTCAAGACGAAAAACGCGGCAAGATTTGGACCAAACTCATTAAAGAAATTACTGTAGCTGCCAAATTAGGTGGCGGTGATGTTGCTACTAATCCACGTTTACGTTTGGCAATTGATAAGGCTAAAGATTCCAATATGCCTAACGATAATGTGCAAAGAGCAATCCAACGTGGCACAGGCTCGCTTGAAGGTGTGAATTATGAAGAAATTCGTTATGAAGGTTATGGCATTAATGGTGCCGCCATTATTGTTGACTGCTTGACTGATAACCGCACCCGCACTGTTGCAGAAGTTCGTCACGCTTTTAATAAAAATGGTGGCAATATGGGCGCCGAAGGTTCGGTTGCCTTTCTATTTAAGCATTGCGGTCAAATGTTATTTGCACCGGGCACCAGTGAGGATCAACTGATGGAAGTTGCTTTGGATGCTGGCGCTGAAGATGTCATTACCCATGATGATGGCTCGCTTGAAATCCTCTCACCCGTGCCGGATTTTTCTAAGGTACAAGACGCTATCAGCCAAGCAGGTCTAAAACCCGAGCTATCTACTGTAGCAATGCGACCTGAAACCGAAATTACCCTAGAAGGCGATCAAGCAGAAAGTATGCAGAAATTATTAGACGCGCTTGAGAATCTTGATGACGTCCAAGAAGTTTTTACGAATGCCGCTCTTTAACTTTTTCCATGATTACTTAATACTAATAACAGCAAGCTATGAAAATTCTTCTTATTGGATCCGGTGGACGCGAACATGCATTAGCCTGGAAGCTGGCTCAATCGCCCCAAGTGCAAACCGTTTTTGTAGCGCCAGGTAATGGCGGTACCGCTACTGCCAAACAAGCTACTGCTGGTATTGAAAATCTGCCGATTTCGGGTCTACAAGAACTTGCAGACTTTGCTAAGCGTGAAAAAATTCATCTCACTGTAGTCGGTCCAGAAGCACCCTTGGCCGCAGGCATTGTGGATGTGTTCCGCAATAATGGCTTGCGGATTTTTGGGCCAACCCAATTAGCCGCGCAATTGGAGTCCTCTAAAGACTTCTCTAAAGCCTTTATGAAACGTCATGGCATTCCTACTGCTGATTACCAAACCTTTTCCAATGCTCTAGAGGCTCATGCCTATATTGATGCTAAAGGTGCGCCAATTGTGATTAAGGCTGATGGTCTTGCAGCTGGCAAAGGGGTGGTAGTTGCGATGAACTTGAAAGAGGCTCATGCTGCTGTTGACATGATGCTCGCTGACAATAAATTCGGCAATGCTGGTGCACGCGTCGTCATCGAAGAATTTTTAACTGGTGAAGAAGCCAGCTTTATCGTACTAGTGGATGGCAAACATGCTCTTGCCTTAGCGACTAGCCAAGATCACAAGCGCCTGCTAGATGCAGATCAAGGCCCCAATACTGGTGGCATGGGTGCTTACTCCCCCGCTCCTGTCGTTACCCCAGAAATCCATGCGCGTGCATTACGTGAGGTCATCATGCCCACCATCAAAGGTATGGAAGCTGATGGCATACCGTATACCGGCTTTTTATATGCCGGCCTCATGATTGCCCCGGATGGCAAGATCAAAACTTTGGAATTTAACTGCCGCATGGGTGACCCAGAAACACAGCCCATCATGGCGCGTCTGCGCAGCGATCTAGTCAATGCGCTTGATCATGCCGTGGACGGTAAGCTGAATGAAGTAGACCTCGAATGGGATCGTCGCACTGCCCTTGGCGTTGTGCTGGCCGCCCACAACTATCCCGATACCCCTCGCAGTGGTGATGTGATTAGCGGAATTCCGGCGGATACAGAAGACCAAATCACTTTCCATGCTGGCACTAAATTAGAAGATGGTGAAGTCCTTACCTCTGGTGGTCGTGTCATGTGCGTAGTAGGCCTGGCTGATACCGTTCGCGGAGCTCAGCAAAAGGCTTACGAAGCTATTAGTAAAATTCATTTCGATGGCATGCAATATCGTAAAGATATTGGCTATCGTGCAATCAAATAAATACTGGGACCGATCTTTGTCAGCCGAACATACTCAAATCAATATCGCAGAACTCAAAAATTATTTTCTGGGTTTACAAGATCGCATCACCAGCGCAATGGGTGCCTTGGATGGAAAAGCTTTTGTCGCTGATGAATGGCATAAGCCAGAAGACAGCAAACTGAAGGGTTACGGCCGTACCTGCACCCTAGATGACGGCAATATTTTAGAAAAAGGTGGAGTGGGCTTCTCACATGTTCGTGGCGATCAAATGCCGCCCTCAGCTTCTCACCATCGCCCTGAAATGGCCGGTCGTAGCTTTGAGGCCATGGGAGTCTCGCTGGTTTTCCATCCTCGAAATCCTAAGGCTCCTACTACCCATATGAATGTGCGCTGCTTTATTGCGCAAGCCCCAGGCCATGAGCCAGTCTGGTGGTTTGGTGGAGGTTTTGACCTAACCCCCTATTACGGCGTTGATGAAGACTGCAAACATTTTCATCAAACTGCAAAGGATGCTTTAGATCCTTTTGGAAATGATCTCCATCCGCGCTTTAAAAAATGGTGCGATGAATATTTTTATTTAAAACATCGTGATGAGCCCCGCGGTATTGGCGGTGTTTTCTTTGATGACTTTAACGAACTTGGCTTTGAAAAAAGCTTTGCTATGACCCGAGCAGTTGGTGATGCTTTTATTAATGCCTATCTGCCGATTGTTCAGCGTCGCTACCAAGATCCCTATACCCCTGAAGAAAAGGCTTTCCAAGAATACCGTCGTGGTCGTTATGTTGAGTACAACCTACTCTTTGACCGAGGTACCATCTTTGGCCTGCACTCTGGTGGCCGCACTGAATCGATCTTAATGTCCATGCCTCCTGTAGTTCAGTGGTGGTACAACTGGCAGCCTAAGCCTGGTACACCAGAAGCGAAGCTTTATGACTACTATCTCAAACCGCGTGATTGGCTGGCTTGAGCACCGTGAAAAAAATTGGCATTCTAGGTGGCACCTTTGATCCACCTCATCTGGGTCATTTAAAGTTAGCTACCCATTTTGCTAAGAATTTACACCTTGACACCTTGCTACTGATTCCAAGCGGCACACCTTGGCAAAAAGATTTGAACATTACGCCTGCAGAAATTCGCTTTCAACTTACTGAAGCTGCTGGTATTGATTTGGCAAGAGCTTTTTTATATCTTCAGATCCCTACTCAAATTGGTATTGATCGCATTGAGATAGATCGTGCTGGGCCAAGCTACGCTATCGATACCGCTCATGCCCTACGTGATCGCTTTGGTCCTCAGGCGAGTTTGACTTGGCTAATGGGGGCAGACTCGCTCATTCAATTACCTACCTGGAATTCTTGGGAAAAGCTTTTGAACTATGTCCACTTTGCTGTCGCCAGTAGACCTCACCATGATTTACGCTCAGCGCTCAGCCCCCAGATCAATCAATTACTTAATCAATATCAAAAAGACGCCTTAACCGCTCTTGAAAATAGCCCAGCTGGCCTCATCTATATCGATGAGACGCTGGCAGTTGATCTTTCTTCTACAGATCTGCGTCAGCGCTTAAAAACTGCCTCCCGGAACTCATTGGGGGCCGAACAAATTCCCTCACACACCTTAGAAATCATTACAAATCTAGGCTTGTATCAGTAATCAAGCTAAGATCACCCTTAAATACTAGAAAAGATTCCCAAAAACATGGACTTACGTAAATTACAACGCGTCATTATTGATGCATTAGAAGATGTGAAGGCGCAAGATATACGCGTCTATGACACTACCAAGCTGAGCGAGTTATTTGATCGCGTCATCATTGCGACTGGTTCAAGTAATCGTCAAACCAGATCTTTGGCGATGTCAGTCAAAGAAGAGGTGAATGCTAAAGGCGGTGAAGTCATTTCTATTGAAGGTTTAGAAACTGGTGAATGGGTCTTAGTCGATTGCGGCGATATCGTAGTTCATATTCTGCAGCCGATGTTGCGCTCTTACTACCAGCTTGAGGGTATGTGGGGTGCTAAGCCGGTACGCGTCAAACTCGCCGGCAGCAAAGGTCTTGTTAAGGCCAGCGAATCTGAAGACGACGAATAAGCCTTTCTCGAGTACCTCTTAGACAATGCGCTTAACGATTGTATCGGTTGGTCATAAAATGCCCGATTGGGTAGCGACAGCTACCCAAGATTACATCAAGCGGATGCCTGCAGATTGCAATATCGAAATTAAAGAAATTAAGCCTGATCTCACGCCCGCTAAAGAGGCCGTCAAAATAGCAGCAGCCATCCCCAAAGGATCAAGAGTGATTGCCTTGGACGAGCACGGCAAAGATCAAACCACTCAAAATCTAGCAACGCAATTAGCTTCATGGCGACAAGAGGGTTACGACATTACCTTTCTGATTGGTGGCGCTGATGGCTTAGACGCCAGTCTCAAGACTAATACCCAAGCAATCTGGCGACTTTCCAGTTTGACTCTTCCCCATGCAATGGCCAGAGTCTTGCTGGTTGAACAGCTCTATCGCGCCTGGACTATTTTGCAAGGACACCCTTACCATCGTGAATAAGTCTATGCATTCTTTTGTATACCTTGCTTCGCAAAGTCCTCGTCGCCAAGAACTTCTTACTCAAATGAATGTTCACTTTGAAATGCTATTGCCAGCATCAGATGAAGATAGTGAAAGCATTGAAACCCCCTTGCCTGAGGAAAAAGCACGTAATTATGTTGAGCGCGTTACCCTAGCTAAATCTGCTTTAGCACTGAGTCGCTGGGAAAAGCGAAACATGCCATGGGCACCGATTTTGTGCGCAGATACTACCGTCAGCCTCCCAAATAGCATTGCTGGAGAAATTTTAGGCAAACCCCAGGATGAGCTTGATGCAATTCGTATCTTGACAATGCTCAGCGGCAAAGTACATGAGGTATTGACGGCTGTTGCAATTACCGAAAATCCTAAAGATCAGCCCACTTGCCTCGTGCAAACCTCTCAGGTGCAATTTGCTAATTTATCGAGGGAGGAGATTAATGCTTATATTGCTAGCGGCGAACCCTTTGGTAAGGCTGGAGCTTATGGCATTCAGGGGCGTGCAGCCGCTTTTATTTCTAGAATAGAAGGAAGCTATAGCGGTATTATGGGACTTCCTCTTTATGAAACGGCACAACTTTTAGATCGCGCTCAAGTCATACGCATATGAATGAAGAAATCCTCATCAATATCACTCCCCAAGAAACGCGGGTCGCGCTGATACAGCAGGGTGCAGTCCAAGAGCTACAGATTGAACGCACCCGCCAGCGCGGTATTGTGGGCAATATCTATTTAGCAAAAGTTGTCCGAGTTCTACCAGGCATGCAATCTGCTTTTATTGAGATTGGACTTGAGCGCACTGCTTTTATGCATGTAGCAGATATTAGCCAAAATAATCCACAAGCCCAAATTGAAAAATTATTATTTGAGGGTCAAACCTTATTAGTCCAGGTCTTAAAAGATCCTCTTGGCACTAAGGGTGCGCGTTTAACAACACAATTGAGTATTGCTGGTCGTAATCTAGTCTACCTACCCCCGGCAGGAAGTGATACCGCTTCAGAAAAATATATTGGCGTATCCCAGCGGATTGATCAACCAGAAGAGCGTGAAGCCATTAAAGCCCGCCTTGCTGGCTTAATGTCAGCCGATGAAAAAGGCGGAATCATTGTGCGCACTAGCGCCCAAGATGCGTCTGATACAGAACTACAAAATGATATGCGCTACTTGCGGATGACCTGGGAAAATATTCATGCGGCCATGAAACATCAAGCCGCCCCCAGTCTTCTATATCAAGATCTCAGCCTAGCTGAACGTGTTTTGCGAGATGTCGCCAGCGAAGAGACTACTCAGATTCGGGTGGACTCCGCTGAGAACTTTGAGAAACTCAAAGCATTTGCGGCGCTCTATATGCCCAATCTGTTAAACAAGCTCACACTCCACCGTGGTGAGCGCGCCCTTTTTGATTTGTATGACGTAGATGCTGAAATTAATAAAGCCTTAGGACGCAGGGTGGATCTCAAGTCTGGAGGCTATCTAATGATTGACCAGACAGAGTCCATGACTACGGTAGATGTCAACACGGGTAGCTATGTAGGCGCACGCAATCTAGATGACACTGTCTTCAAAACGAATCTTGAAGCAGCACAAGCGATTGCAAGGCAATTACGTTTACGTAATCTTGGCGGCATCATCATCATCGACTTCATCGACATGATTGGCAAAGACCATCAAGACGCCGTTCTACATGAGCTCAAGCGCAATTTAGAACGCGACCATGCGCGCACTTCGGTAAGTGAATTTTCTGCTTTAGGTTTAGTAGAGATGACTCGCAAGCGTACACGTGAATCCCTGGCACACATTACTTGTGAGCCCTGTGCGATCTGCATGGGCAAAGGTGAAGTTAAAACTGCTCAGACTATTTGTTACGAAATTCTGCGAGAAATTGTCCGCGAGCATCGCCAATTTAATCCTCGAGAGTTTCGGATTGTGGCAGCACCGGACGTCATTGATTTATTTTTAGAAGAAGAGAATCAATTTCTAGCTCAGTTGGGCGATTTTATTGCCAAGCCAATCACGCTCCAGGCAGAAGGCAGCTTCCGCCAAGAGCAGTACGATATCGTTCTAAGCTAAACCCATCTTAAGCATTTGAGAACTGTATGCGGTGTAGGTTTGCATATAAACCATCACGCTTAATCAACTCTTCATGTGCACCATTTTCAACAACTTGACCATGTTCTAGAACCACAATGCGGTTTGCATGCTCAATCGTCGATAGTCGATGCGCAATCACCAAAGTTGTTCTACCCGCCATCAGTCGATCCAGGGCATCTTGCACTTGACGCTCAGACTCAGAATCTAGGGCTGAGGTTGCCTCATCCAAAATCAAGATCGGCGCATCTTTATAAATGGCGCGAGCAATCGCCAAACGTTGACGCTGGCCGCCAGATAATCGGTTGCCGTTGTCGCCAACCATGGAATTAATGCCTTCTGGCAATTCCTTAATCAAAGCACTGAGATTGGCAGCTTCTAATGCTTCTATCACGCGGCCGCGATCGATACCTTCCTGCCCTACAGCGCCATAGGCAACATTAGCCGCAATGGTGTCATTAAAAAGAATCACGTCCTGACTAACAAAAGCAATTTGCTTACGAATGTCAGCCAAAACAATTTCTTCCAATGGAATATCGTCTAAGAAAATATGGCCGCTAGTTGGTTTAAAGAAACGTGGCAACAAATTAACTAAAGTAGACTTGCCGCCGCCTGAAGGGCCTACGAATGCAACTACTTCACCTGGTTTGATATCCAGATTAACGTCGCGCAATGCATCCTGTCGACCTACCTCTTGCTCATATGAAAATCCAACATTCTCAAAACGAATGCCGCCTTTTGCCTTGCCCATGGGTTTCATATTGAGCTTACGATCTTCGTCTTCCTCAAAGGGCTGATCCATTAAGTCGAAAATCATTTCAGCAGCAGTCAAGCCGCGCTGCAGAGGCTGATTAATATCTGCCAAATGCTTTAGTGGAGAGATGACTAGTAGCATGGCAGTGATAAAGGAGGCAAAACCCCCGACAGTAGTGCCTTCAGTGGCAGATTGCATTAAAGCAATGACCAGCACAACCGATAAAGCCATCGAGGCAATTAATTGGGTGATGGGCTGATTTAAACCGCCAGCAACTGCAGACTTCAAAGCAAACTGGCGCAAACGGTCTGCTTTTGCTTGAAAGCGCTTCATCTCATACTCTTGCGCACCATGCACTTTGACAATCTTGTATCCGGCCGCAGCCTCCTCAACAATGTAAGCCAAATCACTAGTTAAGGTTTGCTGCTCGCGATTAAGCGATCTTAAGCGCCGGTTAATCTTACTCATGATGAATGCAATGACTGGGAAAATAATTAACACAACCAGTGTTAGTTTCCAGTTCAAGTAAATTAAGTAGCCCATCAATCCAACGACTGTTAAAGAGTCTCTTACCAAGCTAATTAACATACCTCCCATAATCGAAAGTACGTTATTCACCTCAAAAACAACCGCATTAATCAAATTAGATGCTGAATTTTTTTGAAAGAAAGTTGTTTTTGCATGCAATAGGGTCTGAAACATCTGCTCGCGTAATTTAAGCAGCACTGAATTAATGACGCGGGTTAATAAATAACTCGAGAAAAATTGCGCCAAACTGCGAACTAAAGCGAGCCCTACCAAGAAAAGCGGCACCTGCCAAAGCTTGTTATTCAGCTGGCCAGTAAATCCCCGATCGAGCAAAGGCTTCATGAGGGCTGGAATAGAGGTCTCGGCAGCAGCAACAAAAGCCATGGCTACCAAAGACCCAATAATCAGCTTGATATGGGGTTTGAGATAGCTAATTAAGCGATTTAAGGCGGTACGGTCTTGAGCGTTCATATAATGAATTATGCCCACCTTATCAGTCATACTCATTACTCGCAATGAAGAGGTCAATTTAGGCGATTGTCTAGCCTCCCTGGAGGGCATCGCCCAGCAAATCGTAGTCGTGGATACCAATAGCTCGGACCGCACCCTGGAGATTGCTAGTAATTATGGTGCAGTGCTTGCCCAACCCCCCGATTGGCCTGGTTTTGGGCCCCAAAAGAACCGTGCCCTTGATCTAGCAACCGGTGACTGGGTTCTCTCCCTAGATGCTGATGAAAGGCTAACGCCGGCCCTCAGATCAGAAATTCTGGCTGCTATCAATCATCCAGTCAAAACTGAATGCTTTGCTATTCCCCGCTCATCTTGGTACTGTGGTCGTTTTATTCAGCATTCTGGCTGGACCCCAGATTACGTAGATCGCCTTTTCAAACGCGGCACTGCTCGCTTTTCTGATGACCTAGTGCATGAACGCTTAATGCCCAATGGGCAAGTAGGCAAACTAAAAAACGCAATGCTGCACTATAGCTTTATGAATTACGCACAGGTTCAAGAAAAGATGGAGAGGTACTCCACTGATTCTGCAAAGCAGGCCTTCCTAAAGGGACGAAAGGGCTCGCCCTTGAAGGCAATTACTCATGGAGCTTGGGCTTTTTTTAGAACCTATATTTTGCGCTTGGGCTTTTTAGATGGCTCACAAGGACTTTCTTTAGCCTATGCAAATGCACAAGGCTCCTATTATCGTTATATAAAATTATGGCATCTCAATAAAAAAGCGAAGTCAGGATAACTTTGTCAAATAGCAACTTTAAAATTTCTGTCATCGTGGCTACCTATAACTGGCCCGAAGCGCTTGATCTTTGCTTGCATTCCTTAATTGCACAAACAGACCGTGATTTCGAGATCATTATTGCTGATGACGGTTCTGGTCCATCAACCCAAAAAGTAATAGATGCAATATCTCCCCAATCCCCGATTACCATCAAACATGTTTGGCAAGAAGATGATGGGTGTAGAAAAACTCGGATTGCCAACAAAGCAATTGAAGTCTCAGAAGGAAGTTACCTGGTATTTCTGGATGGCGACTGCCTAGCGCAGACAGACTTTATCTCCCAACACCGTAAGCTCGCCAAAGCAAAGCATATGGTGACTGGGAGTCGTATCCTGCTCAGTGAAAAACTGACTAAAACTGTGCTATCAAATAATCAATGGAGTTTTGCAGACTTTAAAAATCATATCTTTCAATACAGGATATCTGGCGATATTAATAAAATCGCTCAACTCCTGATTAAACGTGGAGATGGTGGCTGGCGAAACTTCAAACGCTTTTACTGGAGGCGTATAAAGGGTTGCAATATGGCCTGCTGGAAAGAAGATGCTCTCGCAATCAATGGCTTTGACGAATCCTTAGTTGGATGGGCGCATGAAGATGCTGATTTTGTTTTTAGGCTCGAACATCATGGCATTCAACGCAAGAGTGGATCCTGGGCCACCGAAGTGATTCATCTCTACCATCGGGTTCGAGATCAATCTCTAAATACTGCAAGCATAGAACGGCTAAAAGAAAAGATTAAAATAATGCAAGAGTCGTCTGCATGAACCCTAAAAAAGTACTATTCATCTCCACTAGACAAATAGGCGATGTTTTAGTCACTACCCCTCTGATAAGCAAGGCTCGAGAATTATGGCCAGATGCAGAATTCCATTTTTTGGGTTATCGCGGCAAGCTCGATATGCTGCATGGCAATTCGGATATTGCGGAAATTATTGAGACCTCCGATCGTCCGGGTTTCACTGAATACCTCTCACTCTTTAATCGATTATTTCAACGCTATGATCTTGCCATCGTGTCTCAGCCAAGCGACCGGTCCTATCTCTATGGTTTGATGGCAGCCTTTAGAAGGGTTGGCGTATTAAGTGGTCATCCTCAAGGAAAAGATGCTCAAGATCCAATCAAGAGGAGCAAGCGTGATAAGCAAAATGCATGGAAAAAGTTTATCTGCATGCACACAGTAGACGTAGATTATTTTGCACAGCACGTCATTACTGAAAAGTTACGCTTACTAGAAGTCTTCTTCAGAAACCCCCGTGATTTATTTAGTAAGCCTATTAGCGTGACTCCACCCCTTGGCGAACCTCTCACACCAATGATTGCAAACGCACTGGTACAGCCCTATGTAGTAGTTCATCCAGGACCACTGACTGCCTATAAGCGCTGGCCTCTAGCCCATTGGCAGCAATTGATTACCTGGCTCACCAGACGTGGCTTTCAGGTGGTCTTAAGTGCTTCACCTGCCAAGCAAGACGTGCAACTAAACCATGACATCATCTCCCTTTTGGACGAAGAGGTTACGCAGAAAGTGATTAATGCTGCTGGAAAGCTCTCGATTCCTCAGGCGGGAACCTTGCTTCGGGGTGCCGCCCTCTATATCGGTGTTGATACCTCGATAACTCACCTGGCAGCAGCCTGCAATACTGCCACCATTACTTTATTTGGGGCCACTCCACCGACTAATTTTGGTCCTTGGCCCAATGGCTTTATTGGCGAACAGCCTTATCAACTACGCGCACGCTCTCAGACCGTTGGTAATGTCACCATCTTGCAAGGCCCTGGCGAATGTGTTCCTTGCCGTAAAGCGGGTTGCCTAGATCGAGCGGATAGTAATAGTGAATGCCTCGATTTACTGGAGCCTGCTCAAGTGATTACAGCAGTTGAGCAAGTACTGCAACAATCCACTTAGTGGTATTGAACTTGAACGGGGTCTTTTTGCTTAGAGGCTAGCAACTGATTCAAGCTATGTAAGCAGGCATCATCAGGATAGATGCGTAGTTCTTCTGGAAATTGCATTAAGCATGCTCCTCCGCTAGTCGTCACCGCAGCAGTTAGCATCAACCCCTTTACTCCATCATTAGATCCTGGCGCAGCATATGCAGCAGCACCCATCTTAGGATCACGAACCCGATTACTCATCAGGTAAGGGCCTATTTGACTACGGAGCATCTTCACATCTACTGCTGAATCAATGCAAACATGGACGTTACGAGCAAAACGCATACGCGCTCCAGTAATATCCATCACCGCCTCAGATACTACTCGCATGCCACCCGAAAATTTATCGGGCGTCACATTAACTTTAGCAACCAACAACTCATCCTCTTTTAGCCAAGAACGATTAGGCTCATAGACTTCACTATATAGAGTGACTTCAAGCGCGGTGCTGCCATCATCAATAGTAGCAATCATCATGCGTCCACGTTGGCCCGTTAGCATCCGTGCTGAAGTAATAATTCCAGCAATCAGTTGGTCTTTACCTTCTGATACTTTTGCTAAAGGTTGACGAATGAAATGGGCGGTCTCTTCACGGTATGCATCAAACATATGGCCTGTTAAACAAAGACCAAGGGCAGTTTTTTCTTCTTGAAGGCGTTTTTTCTCAGACCAAATGGGTTCGCGAACTAATTCCGGTAAGTGACGGTCTGCTTCACCAGCTGCCTCAAATAAACTCACTTGATGAATAGAGGCTTCAGCCTGTTCTGCAGCCTCAATGGCTCTAGCTAATGAAGCCAATAAAGTAGAACGGATATCGTAAAGGTTGCCGCCTGGCGCTACTGAATCACGATACAAACTATCAAACGCACCTGCACGCATGAGCGCTTCAATGGCACGACGATTAACTTGCCTACGATCAACCCGTGCGCAGAAGTCAAATAGATCTTTAAATGGCCCGCCCGACTCACGAGCTTTCACGATAGCTTCAATCGCGGCTTCACCCGTTCCTCGCACAGCACCTAAGCCATAGCGAATATTGGTAATGGGAACATCAGGTCCTGCATCTGGCGCACGTAGCGGCGTGAAATCATAGACCCCAGTATTGATATCTGGTGAGAAGACTCGAATCTGGTTTGCCAAACAATCGTCATACAAAATCTTCACCTTATCGGTGTCATCCATGGCAAGCGATAAGTTGGCTGCCATAAATTCTGCAGGGTAGTAGGCTTTGAGCCAAGCAGTTTGATAGGCTAAGAGCGCATATGCAGCAGCGTGAGACTTATTAAATCCATAGCCCGCAAAGCGCTCCATCAAATCATAAATCTCGTTTGCCTTACCTTCAGTGATACCACCAGCTTTTGCGCCGTCACTAAAGATCTTGCGGTGCTGGGCCATCTCTTCTGGTTTTTTCTTACCCATTGCACGGCGAAGCATGTCGGCACCGCCCAATGAATAGCCACCAATCATCTGCGCCATCTGCATCACCTGCTCTTGGTAAACCATAATGCCGTAGGTCTCCCGTAAAACCGGCTCAATGCGGGGATCGGGATACTCTACTTTTTGGCGACCATGTTTACGCTCAATGAAGTCTGGAATCAAATCCATAGGACCTGGGCGATACAGAGCTACTAGCGCAATAATGTCCTCAAAGCGGTCTGGTTTTGCTTCCCGAAGCATGCCTTGCATACCGCGACTTTCTAGCTGGAAGACAGCGACCGTATTGGCTTTCTTGAGAACATCGAATGCCTTCTCATCATCTAAAGATATATCGCTAATACTCCAATCCTTGCGATCTGGATGGAGTGCTTTGATCCAGCGCTCGGCCGCAGCCAAAATGGTGAGCGTAGTCAAGCCCAAGAAGTCGAACTTCACTAGGCCAATCGCTTCAACGTCATCCTTATCAAACTGGCTAATAACCGAAGTACTATCTTGATCTTTGCTCTCTTGGGTATAGAGCGGACAAAAATCCGTTAAACGTCCTGGGGCAATCAACACGCCACCAGCGTGCATACCGACGTTACGAGTCATACCCTCTAATTGCTGTGCAAGTGAGAGTAATTGACGCACTTCATCTTCATTCTTCTCGCGTTCAGCTAATTGCTTTTCTTCCTTCTTAGCCATTTCAATCGTCATGTACTGGCCTGGCTTATTCGGGACCAACTTCGCAATACCGTCTACGAAGTTATAACCTTGCTCTAGCACACGACCTACATCACGTATGGCTGCTCGCGCTGCCATGGTTCCAAAGGTCGCAATTTGACTCACGGCATCTTTACCGTATTTATCTTTGACGTACTGAATAACGCGATCACGGCCATGCTGACAGAAGTCGATATCAAAGTCGGGCATCGATACCCGTTCTGGATTTAAGAAACGCTCAAAGAGAAGGTTATAGCGCAATGGATCAAGGTCGGTAATACCCAATGAATACGCTACCAATGATCCTGCACCCGATCCACGACCTGGCCCCACTGGCACTCCATTGTTTTTAGCCCAATTAATAAAGTCCGCCACGATTAAGAAATAACCCGGGAATCCCATTTGAGAAATGGTCTTCACTTCAAAGACTAGGCGCTCGTGATAGCGCGTCATTTCTGTTGCGCGCTGCTCTGGATCTGGGAAGTTACGCTCCATATGGCGCTCTAAACCTACCTCAGACTGTGCCAGTAAATATTCATCCAAGGTAATGCCTGGAGGCGTCGGGAAATCGGGCAAACGAGGTTGACCTAAAACGAGAGAGAGATTGCAACGCTTGGCGATTTCTACTGAGTTTGCTAGCGCAGCAGGTAGATCGGCAAAACGCTTTTCCATTTCTGCTTGCGTCAAGAAATACTGCTCTTCATTAAATTTCTTTTGACGACGGGGATTGCCTAGTAACTCACCTTCAGCAATACAAACACGCGCCTCATGGGCCGTGAAATCACTCTTGTGCATGAACTGCACAGGGTGAGTCGCAACCACTGGAAGGTTTAGTTCATTAGCCAGATGACAAGCAAGCTGGAGTTGCTTTTCATCTTGGGGATGGCCGCCACGCTGTACTTCAATGTAAAACGATTTTGGAAATAATTTTTCAAAGCGTAGTGCGGCAACCTTGGCTTGATCTTCTTGGCCAGCCAATAAAGCGGCGCCTATCTCACCTTGACGCGCGCCTGAGAGAGCAATCAATCCATAGGCAAGGGTTTTCTTAGCCGCTTTATCTTCGGCTTTAGCGGCAGGTTCACTAAACCACGCTGAATTGACTTCAGCGCGCCCTCGCGATTGATTTTCGAGCGATGCTCTACTGAGCAACTGACATAAATTAAGATAGCCTGAATGATTTTGCACCAAGAGCAAAAGCCGATATGGCTGATCAGGATCTTGAGGATTGCTAACCCAAACATCAGCGCCAGCGATCGGCTTAAGACCTCCTGCTCGGGCCGCAGTATAAAAACGCACCAAGCCAAACAAATTGCTTAAATCCGTCAGAGCTAAGGCGCCCATTTCATCTTTGGCAGCTGCGGCTACCGCATCGTCAATGCGTACGACTCCATCCGTAATCGAAAACTCGGAATGAAGACGAAGATGTACAAAACGGGGTGAAGCCATGAGATGATTTTAGCTGTGTCCACACTCAAAATACCCTCTTCCCCAGCCGGCGGCTACCGCGGGCGATTTGCCCCTTCGCCAACCGGTCCGCTCCACGCGGGATCCCTGGCTGCAGCCCTAGGTAGCTGGCTTGATGCCCGCATAAATGGGGGTAAATGGCTACTCAGAATAGAAGATTTAGATACCCCAAGATGCATCCCGGGGGCTGACCAGCAAATTCAGGCTCAATTGCTTGCGTGCGGCCTTAACTGGGATGAGGAAGTGGTCTACCAATCTGCACGCCAGAGCTTGTATCAAGGGGCTTTAGAGCAGCTCAATAGACTCAAACTAATCTATCCCTGCCACTGCTCCCGACAGGCTATTGTCAATAGATTGGCAGATCTAGGGATTCAGGCCCCCAGAAATCAAGAAATGGTTTATCCGGGAACTTGTAGGCCCGATACGCTGGTAGCAAATGCAGTTGATGTATTAGAGGGATCCCAGGCATGGCGACTTGCCCTTCCCCACAATTGCCTTATCGAATTTAAGGATTTAACTTTAGGTCCCCAAAGTCAAAATCTCAATACACAAGTAGGTGATTTTGTCCTTCGTCGTAGTGATAGGCTCTTTACCTATCAACTAGCGGTAGCAGTAGATGATGCCACCCAAAATATTTCACATATTGTGCGTGGCAAAGATTTACTCAGCAATACTGCAAGACAGATTTATCTGCAAAATCAATTGGGATATCTCACCCCACAATATCGGCATCTTCCCCTGGTACTGGATGAACATGGTGAAAAACTCAGCAAGCAAACTTTAGCCACCCAAATTCAGACTCAGGATGCCAAACACGCCCTTGCTGAATTACGCAAGGCAGCACATCATTTAGGCTTGAGAGGCTTACCAGATGGCGAACATATCAGCATTGCAGAGTGGCTCATGGCGGCCACTCAGGCTTGGGGTGTAACTACTTCTTCTTAAGGCCGCCGAGCAAAGCGCCTACCGCTGGCTTAGCAGGAACAATGCCGACTTTTTTCTCTTCAGGCTTTGTGATATCTGCTGACTTGGGTGCAGCGCCTGATTCATAAGGCATATAGAAAAATGGGTCTGACATCTTGGCTGGTGCAGCACTGTTGCTAGAAGCAGATGCTCTACTAGATGAAGAGCTGCCTTCCGGCAAAGTTTTTACATCGAGCTTGCGCTTCATGAGCTTTTCGATATCGTCAAGCAAACGCTTTTCACTAGCATCAACTAAAGCAATCGCATCGCCAGTACTCCCTGCGCGACCAGTACGACCAATGCGGTGAATAAAATCTTCTGCGTTATAAGGTAGCTCGTGATTAATGACGCATGGCATATCTGGAATATCTAAGCCACGTGCGGCAACATCGGTTGCTACTAGGGCTTCGATCGCGCCAGATTTAAATGCTTCCAGAGTAAGAGTGCGCTCACCCTGACTTTTATCTCCATGAATCGCGCCCGCTTTAATGCCATCGCGCTCGAGTGCGCGGGAGAGCTTAGCGCAACCTAAACGGCTGTTGGTAAAAATAATGCATTGACGTGACAAACCTTGACGGGTACGTGCTTCTAAGACTTTGACAATAGCGCGCTGCTTATCTGCAGATGCCACCATATGCACTACCTGCTTAACAGTATCAGCAGCAGCATTTTGACGTGCCACTTCAACAGTCACTGGCGTGCGCAAATAACTTTGTGCCAGCTTTTTAATTTCAGGGGAAAACGTCGCCGAGAATAGTAAGGTTTGTCTTTGTGCAGGAATGAGATTAATGATGCGCTGTAAGTCTGGCAAGAAGCCCATATCTAACATACGATCGGCTTCATCCAAAACCAACAATTCAACTTGGGAAAGGTTTGCGACCTTAGAGCCAATGTGATCAAGCAAACGTCCTGGTGTAGCAATCAATATCTCAACGCCATTACGCAACAGAGCAACCTGCTCTTTCATATCTACGCCACCGTAGACCACAGCAGTACGCAAGTCAGTGTATTTAGAGTAGCTACCAGCATTTTCTGCCACCTGCACTGCTAACTCTCTGGTAGGCGTGAGTACTAAAGCCCGAATCGGATGGCGTGCTGGTGAAGCGCTATTACTTGCGTGTCGCAAAATCTTTTGAATAATCGGCAATACAAAAGCAGCCGTCTTGCCAGTACCTGTTTGCGCAGCACCCATCAAATCACTGCCTGCCAAGACATGCGGAATCGATTGCGCTTGAATCGGTGTGGGAGTGGTGTAACCCTGCTCAGAAACCGCTTTTTGAATCTGCGGGTCTAAACCAAAATCAGCAAACGTGATTGTTATTGGGGGAGTGTCGCTAGGAGTGGCTACTTCGCCCGCCCCTATAGATGAATTTATTTCAGTAGCAATATTTGTCAAGGTAACTTACAGAATAGCCGCAATGCCAGCCTTAGCAGTGGCAGCATCCTCAGCCGATTTAACGCCGGAAACGCCGACTGCGCCGATGGTAAAACCGTTTACCTCGATATTGACGCCACCTTCTAACATGCCCGATACGTGCGGGGCGGATAAGAAAGCATGACGTCCGTTATTAATAATTTCTTCATAAACACGAGTCTCGCGTTTACCCATTGCAGCCGTACGTGCTTTTTCTTGGGCGATATAAGAAGACAAAGGAGCGCAAGCATCACGACGAATCAAACCCATCATATGACCACCGTCATCACAGACAGCAATCGTGACCGCAAAGTGATTGTCAGCAGCATATTTATTTGCAGCATCCAAAATCTTTTGTACATCAGCCTGAGTTAAATAAGGTTTAGTCGCTAACATGTTTACGCTTTCTGTCTCGAATTTGCTGAAAATACTTCTATATAAGTACTTGAATTATAAGGGCTGTAGCCAAAACCCAGGGTCTAGGCCTTGGCCACACACCAAATCGAGTGCTTTTATGCTTGCAGGAAGTCTTGAGCCGCTACAACCCCGCTCTGCTTAGGCTTGTAGCCCATAGATCCGAGGCTCATTTCCACACCACTTAAAGCCGCCATCAAACTCAGTTCGTTACAGTCGCCCAAATGGCCAATGCGGAATGCTTTTCCTTTGATCTTGCCCAAACCAGTGCCCAATGACAGATTGAATTTTTCCAACGCATGCTTCCGCAATACATCGGCATCCATTCCTTCTGGTACAGCAATACAAGTCAATACTGGTGAGTAGCAATCTTGATCCTGACACTGAATCTCTAAACCCCACGCATTTACAGCGCGACGACATGCTGCTGCTAAACGTTGATGACGCGCAAAAATGGTATCCAAACCTTCAGCCAGCATCATGTCGATTGCTTCATGCAAACCGTACATTAAGTTTGTGCTTGGAGTTGTTGGCCAGTAACCATTTTTATTGGATTCGAGAATCTCATCCCATGCCCAATACGCTTTATGCATTTTATTAGATTTACTAACTTCAATTGCTCTTGGTGAGAGTGCATTAAAGCCAATACCGGGGGGCAACATCAAGCCCTTTTGCGAACCAGAAATGGTCACATCTGCGCCCCATTGATCATGCTCATAGTCCGCCGAACCCAAGCCAGAAACGCTATCTACGAGCAATAGGGCTGGATGCTTTACTGAATCAATCGCATTACGAACCGCTGCAATGTTCGAAGTAACGCCAGTAGAGGTTTCATTGTGTACAACGCAAACTGCCTTAATTTGATGTTGCGTATCTTTGCGTAAACGCTCTTCGATCACTGAAGCATCTACACCCCAACGCCAACTGTCTTGACCTGCTTTACCAACCACTTCAACATCTAAACCAAGGCGTTGACCGAGTGCACGCCATAAATTAGCAAACTGACCAGTTTCATAAAATAAGACTTTGTCGCCAGGACTAAGCACGTTAACCAAAGCACCTTCCCAAGAGCCTGTTCCTGAGGCAGAGTAAATAATTACCGGCTGCTCAGTCTTAAAGATTTTCTTAATCCCCTCTAATACTTTGAGTCCAAACTGACCAAACTCAGGACCACGATGGTCAATGGTTTGATAGCTGATCGCACGCAAAACGCGTGGTGGCACTGGACTTGGGCCGGGAATATGTAAGAAATGGCGTCCAGATGGATGGTTATCGAGTTTTAGCATGCTTTGTCTCACTGGTTTTAGGTTAAATAATCTGCTTAGTGTAAGGCAATTTTGGCCATTTTTCTATTTTGTATACAAAATATTTACTGAAAACCTTAAAATAAAGCCTTAATTAAGCATTTAAAGCAGACATTTTTGCTTTATGATGGCTTATTAATATTTTTGTATACAAATATAGACCTCACTTATGACGGCAATTGAACAACCGAATTCTCAGAATTTGCACGAGGCAATCTTTCAAAAACTGCGCCTACTTTTGGTTGAAGGCAAGATTCCTCCTGGCAGCAAGCTTAATGAGCGCGAGTTAGCCGAAAGCCTGAAAGTGTCTCGCACCCCGATTCGAGAAGCAATTCGTCGTCTTGCTGCTGATGGTTTAGTAGAGCTTATTGCCAACCGTGGTGCGATCGCCTTACAACTGAGTGTTGTGGATGTCATCAATACTTTTGACGTAATCGCTGACTTAGAAGGTTTTTCGGGAGAGTTGGCAGCCAAGAATATTAGTGATGCCGTCCTTTCTGAATTGGAAGCACTTCAATACGAGATGATGGCCTCTTATGCACGCCGTGACTTGTCGAGTTACTACAAGCTAAATCTACATATTCATCAACTCATTAATCAAGCCGCAAATAATCCAGTGCTCAGCAAGCTCTTTTCACAAGTCAATGCCCGTATTGAAGCCTTGCGCTTTCGCTCTAATCAAGATGGCGTGAAATGGGAAAAGGCGGTTGAGGAGCATCAAGAAATGCTGGATGCCCTCAAAGCCAGAGATAGCGCCCGAATGCGAAAAATCATGATGCAGCACGTTAAAAATAAACGTGATGTTGTAGTGCAGCTCATCAAATTAGAGGCTGGAGCAAGTCAAGAGACTGCGGAGCTGGGTAAAGCATGAATAAGCCTATCGATATCCGAGCGCTGATAGTGGATCAGATGCAATTAGCCAAACGTCTACGTCAAGAAACCTCTGGTGAAGTCATGACTGACTCAGCTAGCCGCGGTCGCTATGCTACTGATGCCTCCATCTATCAAGCAATGCCTGTAGCGGTCTTTATACCGAAGACTGCACAGGATATTGCTAGCGCTCTGCAGATTGCTGCAGATCTTGGCGTGCCAGTACTTCCTCGCGGAGGCGGCACTAGTCAGTGTGGTCAAACTACTGGCGCCGCCCTTGTGATTGATAACACCAAATATTTTCGTAATCTGCTCGATCTCAATCTAGAACAATCTTATGTAGAAGTAGAGCCTGGAATGGTGTTAGATCATCTCAATAGCTCACTCAAGCAGCATGGCGTTTGGTACCCGGTAGATGTTTCCACTGCGGGTCAGGCAACTATTGGCGGTATGGCTGGCAATAACTCCTGCGGCAGTCGCTCGATTGCTTACGGCAATATGGTGCACAACGTTTTAGGAATTGATGCGTGGCTTGCCAATGGCGCGATTGCCCAATTTGGTAATTACGCTGCTAGTACTGGCGTTGCTAAACAGCTGGGTGACTATGTCAAAGGTCTTGCCAATAATCTACAACCTGAAATCGAGAGTCGCTTTCCGAAAGTACTGAGGCGCGTAGCAGGTTATAACCTTGACCTCTTTCATCCTCAAAGTGAATTACCTTACACCCAAGACGGCAGCGTCAACTTAGCACACCTTCTCGTTGGTAGTGAAGGAACCTTAGCATATTTCAAATCACTCAAACTCAAACTGGCGCCATTACCTCGGCACAAAGTACTCGGTATCGTGAACTTTGCAAGCTTTTATAAAGCGATGGATAGTGCACAACATATTGTGAAAATCGGCCCTACTGCTGTTGAGCTTGTAGATCGCACTATGATTGATTTGGCGCGTAGTAATCCGAGCTTTCAGAAAACTATTGAAACCGCCCTGATCGATGCCAGTTCGCAAACGCCAGAAGCGATCTTATTAGTCGAGTTTTCTGGTGAAGCGCATGCACCCTTACTAGATAAACTCAAAGCACTACAAGAATTAATGGGTGATTTAGGTTTACCTGGATCTGTAGTACTGATGCCTGATGCGGCACCTCAGAAAAATCTCTGGGAAGTGCGCAAAGCGGGCTTAAACATCATGATGAGCCTCAAAGGTGACGGTAAACCGGTGAGCTTTATTGAAGATTGCGCTGTGCCGCTAGAGAGCTTAGCTGACTACACCCAGTCCTTAACTGAAGTCTTTACAAAACATGGTTCACGCGGTACTTGGTATGCACATGCTTCTGTTGGCACACTCCACGTGCGACCAATTTTAGATATGCGCAGAGATGGTGCCCAGAAGATGCGTGCTGTTGCCGAAGAAGCTTCTGCATTGGTGCGTAAATATAAGGGTGCTTACAGCGGCGAGCATGGTGATGGCTTATGCCGTGGTGAGTGGATCTCTTGGCAATTTGGCCCCAAGATTACTGAGGCCCTTGCAGAAATTAAGCACGCATTTGATCCCAATGGATTATTCAACCCCGGTAAGATTGTCAATCCGCCCAAAATGGACGATGCCAGCAACTTCCGCTTTCCACCAAGTTATAAAGTCATTCCACTAAAACCTGCATTAGATTGGTCTGCTTGGAACGTACAAAATAATCCTGTTACTGAAGAGACTACCGCACCAGGAACGGGTGGCGACCCTGCAATGGGTTTAGCCAAGGCAGTAGAGATGTGTAATAACAATGGTCACTGCCGCAAATTTGATGCTGAAGTAATGTGCCCTAGCTATCGCGTTACTCGGGATGAGAAACATCTCACGCGTGGCAGAGCGAATACCTTGCGTTTAGCGCTTTCTAATCAAATCGATCTCCATCAAAACACTGCTACTGCCTCACCCATGGGTAGCGATGCCATCAAAGAAGTGATGGAGTTGTGCGTCAGCTGCAAGGCCTGTCGTCGCGAATGCCCTACTGGCGTCGATATGGCCAAGATGAAAATTGAGTTCTTATCCGCATACAAAAAACGGGTAGGCCACTCCTTGCGAGATCTTGCCGTGGCTTACCTTCCTCGGTATGCAGCCGCCATTAGTAACATCCCCCTCTTACCAGTATTACTGAATCTGCGTAATCACATCGCGCCCATAGCAAAATTACAAGAGTGGTTCATGGGGATTTCTGCACAACGTAGCCTACCAATCTGGAAAAGTAGAACTTTCTGGAATCAAAAGTTAGCTAACCCATATCAATACTCAGCAGAGCAACTGAGCAATCAAGCTGATGGTCATCGCGGTGTTGTTTTGCTTGCTGATACCTTTAACGCGTATTTTGAGGATGAAAATCTACAAGCAGCTTTAAAAGTGCTGACAGCTGCAGGCTATCGAGTACACATTCCACATAAGAGCAGTAAACAAAAACAAGTCGCAACTCAAAACACTTGCTCAAAAGAATTTTGCTGTGGCAGAACTTATCTTGCTGCTGGTATGGTAGATCAGGCAAAAGCGAGCCTTGATGAATTACTTGATCACTTAGCGCCCTATGCAGCAAAAAATATTCCTATTATTGGTCTTGAGCCTTCATGCCTGTTTACTTTGAAGGATGAAGCCTTAGTCATGGGTTTTGGTGAGCGCGCTGTGAGTATTTCTAGGCAAGCGCAACTCCTAGAAGAATTTTTAGCCAATGAAGCAAAAACAGGCAAACTCACACTGAAACTCAAAGAAGCCAGCAAACCAGTACTCTTTCATGGACATTGTCACCAAAAAGCATTTGCTGCCGTTACTCCCGCTATGGAATTACTTAAGCTCATTCCAAAAGCCGACCCCAAGTTAATTGAGTCTTCTTGCTGCGGCATGGCTGGTAGCTTTGGTTATGAAGCAGAGCACATAGAAGTTTCCAAGCAAATGGCTGAGCTAAGTCTATTACCCAGTATTCGCAAGGCGCCCGATAGTTGGGTTGTAGCAGATGGTACTAGCTGCCGCCATCAAATTGCAGATGGTACGCAAAGAAAAGCAGTACATATCGCCAGAATTTTGGCAGCACATCTCTAAAAACTGTCTTACCGAATTACGCCGTAAGATACCATGAGCAATGTTCCAGTCAACAAGGCTGGAACAAGTCGTTGACTAGGTTTGGATAGCATCACCCCAACACTCAAAACGCAGATCAAAATGCGGATTGCCATGGGTACGGTATCCATCAGGCCTACCGGCAGAAAAATGATGCGTACTGTCAATGCACCCATCATGGCGTAGGTCACTGCAGACAACCAACGAAATATTTCACTATCTTGATCGATGCGTCCAGACAGTAAAACGCCAATCGCGCGGCAAACATAGGTGCCTACACTAGCTCCAATCAAGGCAGCCCACAAACCCCAACCCTGTAGCATGGTATTCATCAGCCGATCACTCCAGGTTTTTTACGCAAGACCTTGCGATCAAAGAGATAGGCGATCGTGCCAGCTAATAAGCCTGCAGCAAGCAAACTAGAATCACGATCTAATAAATAAAAGATGGGGCCAAAAACACAGCCCAAGAAAATAGCAATTCGATTGATCCATGGCTTTACTTCAGTAAAGGTTAATAGAAAAAATAGGGGATTAATAAAGATGAGGCCAAGTGTCACTGAAACTGGTACAGCTCCAGCTAGCAAGTAACCTAAGTAGGTTCCCGGTATTGCAGCTAACCAGCACACCAACCCCAGCCCTAAAAAATAACTAGCTCGATGTTTTACATCTAGAACATTGAATTCACGCATCGATACCGCCCAAGCAGTCATCGCTAATAAATGAACTGATGCGTATAACTTCCGATTACGGTCTTGCGCATGCAGTTGCGGAAATAAAGTGACTGTCATGGTGATAAAGCGTGCTGATGTCAGAGTAGACGCCAAAATAATAGCCACAATAGGAGAGCCAGTTATCAGCATTTCTAGTAACAAAACTTGGCCCGGTAAGGCAAACATTAATAGACTACTAGCTACCGCAAACCAACCATCAAGCCCAGCAGTTTTGACCATTGCCCCAAAACCGATCATGCCGGCAAACAGAACCATTGCAGGCGCACCTAAACCATTTTTAACGCCAAACCAAAAGGCTGCCCTGGTATCGACAAACTCCCTCAACTCAGAAGAGCGCTCACTAGGATTTAAATCAGGTTGTTTAGTGGAGGCCATGCAGTGATTGTAAGTGACTGGCGATCAAATAGAAGTCTGCAAAGCCCATTGAATATGCTCTGCCACCAGGTCATCAGCAGAGTTCAAGGCATTACTCAAAGCTGCTCGTATGGCACCCTTCTCGGCATCCAATACTAAAGGGCTAGCCAGTGCATTCCCCATTGCTACCGCAAGGTTACGACGCCAACGACTATAGCCAATGCGGCGGATCGCACTGCCTTCATGGCGCCGCTCAAATTCCGCTTGAGTCCAAGACCATAAATGCAAAAGACTGGCCTGTCCTAAGCCATGGCGCTGAGCAAAATCAGATAACTGTGTACGCTTGGCAAATTTATTCCAAGGGCAGATTAATTGACAATCATCGCAACCATAAACACGATTGCCAAGCGCCCTTCTGAATTCCATCGGAATGGCTTTAGGATTTTCAATCGTCAAATAAGAGATGCAACGACGCGCATCGAGCTGATAAGGGGCAGTAATGGCTTGGGTGGGGCAAACTTCAATACAGGACTGGCAAGTACCACAGTGATCTGACTGTTCATGATCTAAAGGCAATGGCATATCGACCAAAATCTCACCTAAGAAAAAAGTTGAGCCAGATTCTCGATTGAGTAATAGCGTGTGCTTACCGCGCCAACCTAAGCCTGCCTTGCGAGCTAACTCTACTTCCATCAAAGGTGCCGAGTCGGTAAACACGCGATAGCCAAAGGCGCCGATTTTTTCTTCCAATAATTTAGCAAGGTCTTGCAAGCGGTTGCGTAGGACTTTGTGATAATCACGCCCACGGGCATACAAGGAGACTACGGCTTGACTAGGATCCTCCAAGCGTTGCCACTCATGATCAAAATCCGTTTCAGCAGGCAGGTAGTTCATCGAAACACAAATGACTCTGACGGTGCCCGGCATGAGTAATTGAGGATTAGAGCGTAGCTCTGCATGGCGCTCCATGTACTCCATATGCCCATGGCGCCCCTCTGCTAGCCACGCTTGCAAGCGTTCACTGGCAGGGCCTACATGACTATCGGTAATGCGCAAACCATCAAACCCCAGTTGCAGGGCCTGCTCCCCAAGCCAAGCACGTAGCTTAGACCGATCCAGATCCGGGGGGTTTGGTGTGAATGACATATTGAATACAGAATGTAGCGCAATAATTGAATAAACTAGGGCAATGACGCAAATACAGGCAACCCTCAAGCAATATTGTAGGCAGGAAGCGCAAACCGCGGAGCTTGCTAAGCGCTTTGCCGGTAGTCTTGGGCAGTTTATCCAGCAAAACCCAGCTGCTCACCTCAATATCTCCCTAGAAGGTGACTTGGGGGCAGGTAAAACGACCTTTGCTAGATATTTAATACAAAGCTTGGGTTACGCTGGAAAGGTCAAAAGTCCGACCTATACATTGTGTGAGCCTTACTCACTCACAACCCAGCAGCACACTTTTACAGCGCATCATTTTGATCTCTATCGGATGCGCGATCCACTCGAATGGCATGAAGCAGGATTTGCAGAATATTTTGATGTGCCCGGGTTTTGCTTAATTGAATGGCCAGAAAAAGCCGAAGGAACCCTTCCTGAATTTGATATTCAGATTCAGTTGATGGCTGGTACACAAGAAGATGAACGCAACATTGTGCTCAATGCCCTTTCTGAGCTAGGTAAAAAAGTGCTTGAGAATATTCAAGCAATACCTAACTAAATATATGAGTAGTAAAAAAGTAAACCTTTCAAGAAGGCGGCACCTTAAGACTTCGGCCAAGTTTTTGAGTTTTGCCTTATTGCTTACTGAGGTCGATATTGCTTGGGGCGCCAAGATATTGGGTGTACGCATTTGGCCATCAGAGGACTACACCCGAATTACTTTAGAGTCAGATACCCCACTACCGATTACACAGCAGATTCTCACCAATCCAGATCGTTTGGTAGTCGATGTGCAGGGCTTAGAACTGAATCCGACACTGAAAGATCTCGTTGCTAAAGTAAAACCGAACGATCCTTATGTGTCACAAATTCGGGTGGGGCAATTTCAGCCAGGTATTGTGCGTTTGGTCTTTGACTTAAAGGAGCCGATCAAACCACAACTCTTTACGCTCGATCCGATTGGTGAATACAACTACCGCATGGTATTTGATCTATATCCAACAACGCCACTTGATCCACTCATGGCTTTAGTAAAAAGTAGTGCCAAAAAAGAGAGTGCCCTTGAAAAATCCAATGAAGAAATCGACCTAATTGCTCAGTTTGCAAATAAGAAAGAAAAGGAAGTCCCCAGGAATCCAGTAGCCCAAGCCATCCCAGAAAATAAACCACTTCCTGCGCCCGCCAAATACCAACGCCTGATCACCATTGCTATTGACCCTGGCCATGGCGGCGAAGACCCGGGTGCGATTGGTGCTGCAGGCTCTAGAGAGAAGAATGTCGTACTCTCGATCGCTAAACGCCTGAGAGATAAGATTGAGGGCGAAGCGTATATGCGCCCTTACCTCACTAGAGATGGCGATTACTTTGTGCCACTTCATGTGCGAGTGCAAAAAGCCAGAAGAGTAGAAGCAGATCTATTTGTCTCGATTCATGCGGATGCCTTTATTGAATCTAGAGCCAAAGGTGCTTCCGTATTTGCTCTTTCTCAAATGGGGGCCAGTAGCTCAATGGCACGCTGGATGGCCAATAAAGAGAATGCTTCAGACCTCATTGGCGGTATCAACATCAAAACCCAAGATCGTCAGGTAGCCAATCTTCTTCTAGATATGTCGACGACTGCTCAGATTAAAGACTCATTACAAGTTGGTAACTCCATTCTGAAGCAAATTGGGGGATTTGCCCCTCTTCATAAAGGAAAGGTAGAGCAAGCCAGCTTTGCCGTTCTCAAGGCTCCAGACATCCCCTCTATCCTTGTAGAGACAGCTTTTATCAGCAACCCTCAAGAAGAGGCTAGATTGAATGATGATGGCTATCAGGACCGGATTGCGGAGGCCATTTTGCAGGGAATTAAGGAGTATTTTTCCAAAAATCCACCAGTCGCTAGACGGGTCAACTCCTAACTACAAGGACTTACGGGCAGACCGCCTAGACCCCAGGAATGACGACAAACTTCTTGCTATAATTTCTGTTTTACCGGGTCGGTAGCTCAGTCGGTAGAGCAGCGGACTTTTAATCCGTTGGTCGCGAGTTCGAATCTCGCCCGACCCACCAAGTATTACTAAGTCTCGCTCTGCGGGGCTTTTTTATTTCTAGAGCGCTGAGTTTGTGTGAGCTAGCATCGGTTAGTAAGACCGCTGGCCTTAATCGATGCATAACAACTTAGAGTAAAAATCTCCCTTAGACAGCCTCACATGCTTACGTTGAACTCGAAAAAATGGGTTTTTTGGGGAGCTTGGATTCCGAACTGCTCTATTAACGGCGATATCTTGCGATTACAAAAGTTAAATCAAATAGTCAATT
>CANGHN010000011.1 GCA_947453825.1 Betaproteobacteria bacterium | reverse complement strand
TATACAGATGCTTCTGAAACTCAGGGTGATCTGGCCTCAGTGGATTATTAATGTAAGTGAAAGTATCGCCATTTGATTTCTCAATGACAATTTCATCTACCACCAGACTTAGTAATACTTCTTTAGGGATGTGGTTGTGCTCAAAATACTTGACACTTTCAATTGGAAGCTCGCTCAGATAGCCCTTCCAGAACACTGCATTATCAAGAGAGGATTGGGTGAAGTTAAAGTTGTTCCCGACAGTAAGTGATAGTCCTGGCGAAATCGTTGCCAAGCCACCACTGATAGCAGAGTAGCTAGCATTTGCTGGTATGGCCCCACCTGCAAATAATGCGCCAATTGACGGTGTTATGGTGATTGAGCCCGAACCATTAATCGTAGGCATATCTAGGAAGCTAACAGGGCGGTTTTCAGAAGCTCGCAAAATATTCTGAAAAATCATATTGATCTGATATTGCTCTAACGTATTGGCATATTTTGATGACATTGCGCTGAAGTCGGGGGCTGTTGCCGATCCGCACCCACATAGTGCGAGGGGCAATATCCACAATGGAAGTGTCTTGCGAATTAGGGAAGGAAAGTTCATTTTGTTAGCCTTATTGAATTTCCCAAGCGTAATGGATTTTTGAAGCAAAGACTCGCTCTTGGCCCGAATTTGGGGAAAACCCCTCCTTCGATCGAAGGGAGTCATTGCTTAATGGGCTTATCAAGCTGAAATGTCACAGGAGCATCTTCATCAGCTTTGCTTGTGGGCGCCTCAGACTTGCTGTCCTCGCCTCCGGTGAAATTAAAGTCTTGGCTTTGAACGACTGCTGCGGGTTTATCAAGGAGGGTGGTGACTAGAGCAGGGAAGGCAATGACGACTGCAACCATGATGAGTTGTAAGCCTACCCAAGGTAATGCACCCCAATAGATATCCCTGCTCTTGACTTCTTTAGGCGCAACACCTCTGAGATAGAAGAGGGCAAAACCAAACGGGGGATGCATAAATGAGGTTTGCATATTGACGCAGAGCATGACGCCAAACCAAACTAAAGCAGCGCTTGCAGCAGCTTGAGGATTGCCATTCATTGAATCTAGTAGCACTGGTGAAAGCAGTTTGACTGCTACCGGTGCCAGCATTGGCACGATGATGAAAGCGATTTCAAAAAAGTCCAAAAAGAATGCCAAGAAAAATACAAATAGATTAACGACAATTAAGAAGCCAATCCAGCCGCCGGGTAGGCCAGAGAAAAGATTCTCAACCCAGTGACCGCCATCAACACCTTGGAAGACGACTGAGAAGCAAGTGGAGCCAATCAAAATAAAGACCACCATGGCAGTGATGCGCATTGTATTTTGGTAGGCCTCTTCAATTAATCCCTTGAGATTAGAAATGCTGGCTCTGCGCAGCCAAGCCAGTAGTAATGCGCCCATAGCACCCATAGCGCCTGATTCTGTTGGAGTAGCAATACCAGTCATGATGGTGCCTAAGACCAAAAAGATCAGTACAGCTGAGGGAACGATCCCCATCAGACACTTTTTCCAGAGGGCAACACCTTTGAGTGTGAGGTCGCTTTCTGGAACAGCAGGTAAATAATCTGGACGAATACGTGAGAGGAAAAAAGTATAGAGTGCAAAGAGTGCAATCTGTAGCAAAGAGGGTCCCCATGCGCCGAGATACATGCTGCCAACGTCCGCACTACCACTTTGGGTTTTCAGTTGGTCGGCAAGCACGATGAGAACTAAGGATGGTGGAACAAGTTGGGTAATGGTTCCTGAGGCTGCTAAAACGCCTGTAGCGTAGCGCATGTTATAGCCATAACGCATCATGACTGGTAGAGAGATCATGGCCATCGCAATTACCTGAGCGGCTACAGTGCCGGTAATGGCGCCAAGAATAAATCCCACAATAATGACCGAGTAGCCCAAGCCGCCACGCACCCTACCAAAGAGTTGGCCCATAGAGTCCAACATTTCTTCGGCAAGGCCACAGCGCTCCAGTATCGCGCCCATAAAGGTAAAGAAAGGAATGGCTAGAAGTAGGTCGTTAGCAAGCACGCTACCAAAGATGCGTTGCGGAATGGCTTGCAAAAAATGGATGCCAAAAAAACCTTCGCTAATGGCAATGGCAGAAAAAAACAGACCAGCTGCCATGAGTGAAAAGGCTACAGGAAAGCCAATCAACATGAAGACGATGAGTCCGCCAAACATGAGCGGGGGCATCCACTCTAATGGAATCATTGCATCGGTTTCTCGTAATGAAGATCTTCAGCGGGCAATGCCATCTTCCCATTCAGGGCAGCAATGCGCTTAATTATTTCGGATAGGCCTTGTAGGCTGAGCATAAAAAAGCCAAAAGGCACGATCAATTTAATAGGGTAACGCGCCAATCCACCGGAGTTTGATGAGTGCTCCAACACCAGCCAGGAAGGATAGAACAGGGAGGTCCAGGAGAGCCAGGCAAATAAAATGCAGGCCGGCATCAAAAAGAATATCAAACCCAATAAATCAATCCAAATCCGACCACGATCACTCAGGTGTGAGTAAATTAAATCAACACGAACATGCTCGTTACGTTTCAGTGTGTAGGATGCGCCAAGCATAACTGCGGCGCTAAAGAGATACCATTGCAGTTCAAGCGGCCAATTGTTACTGATATCTAAACCGTAACGAAGTAAGGCATTAGCGGCTGAAACAACACAAGATAGCAGAATCATCAAACTGGCAGCTTTACCTAAAAGCTGGTTGATGCGATCAATATTCGTCGAGAGTTTGGACCAAAACCCCATGCGCTCTAGAGATCTGCACGACCCCGTTTGATGGCGGCTAGCACTTGTGCAGGTGCAGTTCCGCCAGCGTGTTGACGTGACTGAACTGAGCCTTCAACGGTGAGTAGGGAAAACACATCGTCACTAATCAACTCCGGGCGATTATCTAAACCACACGCAAAGCGAAGCTCTGAGAGACTCAGGTCAGTTAGCATGCAATTTCTACCTACGCAGGCCTTCACGGCATGTGCCACAGCCTCATGGGCATCACGGAATGCAAGACCCTTTTTGACGAGATAGTCAGCTAAGTCGGTAGCTGTAGCAAACCCTTCTTCAGCGGCAGCCTTCATCACCTCAGCTTTAACCTCGATATGGGGAATCATGTCAGCAAAGATACGCAGGGTATCTTGCACTGTGTCTACCGCATCAAACAAAGGTTCCTTGTCTTCTTGGTTGTCTTTGTTGTAGGCGAGGGGCTGACCCTTCATTAGTGTTAATAGCGAAATAAGATCGCCATAGACACGACCAGTCTTACCACGTGCTAGTTCAGGGACATCCGGATTTTTCTTCTGGGGCATGATCGAGCTACCAGTGCAAAAGCGATCCGGTAGATCAATAAAGCCAAAGCGTGGACTGAGCCAAAGAATGAGTTCTTCAGAAAGACGGGAGATGTGCATCATCAAGATTGAGGAAAACGCACAAAACTCAATTGCAAAGTCGCGATCAGACACCGCATCTAAGGAGTTATTGCAAATACCATCAAAGCCGAGGGTGCGAGCTACCTGTTCACGATCAATTGGGTAAGTCGTACCCGCTAAGGCTGCAGCACCGAGCGGCAGGCGATTAAAACGCGTACGTAAATCGATCAAGCGACTAGTATCACGAGTAAACATTTCGTAATAAGCCATCAAGTGATGGCCAAAAGTAATTGGCTGTGCCACTTGCAGATGCGTGTGGCCAGGCATGATGGTGGCAGCATGTTTTTCTGCAAGATCTAATAATGCAGTGCGCAAGGTCTTTAGGGTTGAGGCAATGTCATCTACGTTGCCGCGTAACCAAAGGCGTAAATCCGTTGCTACTTGGTCATTGCGTGAACGACCGGTATGTAAACGTTTGCCAGCATCCCCTACGAGTTCAGTCAGGCGTGCCTCGATATTGAGGTGCACATCTTCTAGGGCTAATTGCCACTTAAATTCTCCGGACTCAATTTCACTCTTAATTTGAGCCATCCCCCTTTGAATATCAGCTAAATCCTGCGCACTGATGATTTTTTGGGTTGCTAGCATTTCAGCATGGGCTAGGGACCCGGCGATATCGACCATGGCAAAGCGTTGATCAAAGCCAATGGAGGCCGTATAACGCTGGACTAGTTCGTCAACGGGTTCAGCAAAACGGGCCGACCAAGCTTGGGCTTTGTTGGATAAGGAATTTGTCGATGAGCTCATAAACACAGTATATTGCTGTAGGTCTTTTATTATTTTAAATGCTATGTCCCAAATCCTAAATTCCGTCCCCCCAGCCGCCCCTAAGCGCCTAGTAATTGCCTCCCGCGAAAGTCGTCTAGCCATGTGGCAAGCCGAGCATGTCCGAGATTGCCTAAAAAAGCTCTATCCAGGCTGTGATGTCCAGATTTTGGGAATGACTACCCGTGGGGACCAAATTTTAGATAAAGCCCTCTCAAAAGTGGGCGGTAAGGGCCTTTTTGTCAAAGAGCTAGAAACCGCCCTGGAGGATGGACGGGCTGATTTGGCAGTCCACTCCCTAAAAGATGTTCCGATGGTCATGCCGGAGGGTTTTGATCTCTCTTGCGTCATGGCTAGAGAAGATGCCAGGGATGCTTTTGTCTCCAATGACTATGCAGGTCTTGAAGATCTACCGGAAGGTGCTGTTGTGGGAACTTCCAGCTTACGCCGCGAATCCGTTTTGCGTGCACGATTTCCTCATCTACAAATTCAGCCACTGCGCGGTAATTTAGATACCCGTATGGGGAAGCTAGATCGTGGCGAGTATCAAGCCATTATTTTGGCTGCGGCAGGTTTAAAGCGCTTAGGTTTAGCAAGCCGCATTAAGGCATTCTTGCCGTATGACCCTTACACTCCTGCTGCAGGACAAGGTGCTTTAGGTATTGAGACTCTTAGCAAGCATCCCAACATTAAACAGTGGTTGGCGCCTTTAAATGATTTGCCAACACTGTATGCAGTTTCTGCTGAGCGGATGGTCTCTCGTCAGTTAGGCGGTTCTTGTGAGGTGCCTCTCGCTGCGCATGCCGTCTGGGATCAAAATCAAATGCACATTCGCTCTTTTGTAGCAAGCACGGATGGCAAAGCTATTTGCCTTGCAGATGGCAGTGCATCGGTGCAATCGATTGAAGATGCAGAAGCCCTAGGCCTTTCAGTGGCACAGGACTTGCTGGCACAAGGTGCAGCTGCTTTGATTCCACAAATCTCAAAGTAACGATTTATTTCGCTGAAGCAATGAGTACAAAAACGATTGTTGTTACTAGACCTAGCGGTCAAGCGCGTCAGCTCGTTGAAGCACTCACATACAGCATAGAAAACAGTGGCGTAGCAAAACGCAGTCTTCCCGAAATTGTGTCACTTCCTTTGTTGACGATTATTCCGAAGGCGGATGACCAGCTAGCTGATCATATTGCAACGGTTTTAAAAGATGCCGATCTGGCAATTTTTGTCAGCCCCAATGCCATTGAGTGTGTGATGCGTTTATTGGAGCGGGATTGGCAAGCATTCTCAAAAAAGATTATTCCGATCGGAGTAATGGGTGGGAGCAGTAAGCTAGCGCTACAAAATCATGGCATTGGCCAAGAAGTCAATCCAACACCTATTTTGATTCCAGATAGCAATGAGCACTGGGATTCTGAAGGCCTATGGCAAGAGCTACAAAGTCTGGCTTGGGATTGGCAAAGCAAGAAGGTTGTGATTTTTAAGGGAGAAGGTGGCCGGGATTGGTTGGCTGATACTTTAAAAAATGCGGGTGCCAAAATAGAGGCGATTTCAACCTATACTCGCATGCCTCTAGATTTGAAAAATCCAGCCTGGCATACCATCCGTGAAATGGATCTTTCTAAATCGCTCTGGCTGTTAACCTCTTCTGAGGCGGTTCGCTACTTAGGTGAAGTTGCCAAAGCGCAATTTCCACAAACTTTAGAGAGTGCGCATGCCTTGTGTTCACATCACAATATTGCTAAGGCGGCTAAAGCGATTGGTTTTGGTGAAGTGTTTATCACTGAGTCTGGTGATGAGGCTCTAATGAAAGCTACTTTAGCTTGGTTAATGATCTAAGCCTTCGAGTACTTCAGTAATTCTGGTAGAAAAATTTCATTAACAAGAATAGGGCGCCCTTTTAATTGATAGAGGGTACGCCGAGCCCATAAGGGTGAAGTTAACTGTGAATACTCCTTAGAGTATCTTTTCCATAAAGCACTACTTTTATCTAAGCGCGCAATATCGCGAGGTGGTTTTGCTGAAGAGCGCTTACGTGATTTGGCAAATAGCACCGCCCCTAAAGGTTTCTGACCTAGTCGCAAAATGGCATGGTTGCTGCCGCTAGAGCTCAATGTGGGTATGACGCTGTGCGCCATTACTAAGGGAACATGATTGATACAGAGGAGCACTTCGCGCACTCTGCAGCGTCGAACTTTGAAGTGAAAATAGCGACTTTCGTCGCTATTGAGGGATTGAGGGCAATCGCGCAAAACCTGAACTTGCAGTTTTTGACCAATGGTATCCTCAATTTTTTGAGTAAGAGAACCTGTATCACTTAACCAGGTTTGCCACTCGCGCGGTGCTCGATGGATTTCACCGGAACCGACTCGATTCCATGCAGAACGGAGACGATTACGGCGAATCATATTTAGTTGCCGCTAAAGTTACGACGTTGGCCGCCGGACTTTGGTTTAGCAAAGCGTGGACCTGCAGCAGGACGCGCTGGACGTGAATCAGCAGAGCGAGCAGGGCGTGAATCAGCAGAACGTGCTGGACGAGAATCAGCTGAGCGAGACTCAAAATGACTGCCAGGACGACCACCACCGCCAGCATTACCACCGCCAAAGCGTGATTCAGAGCGAGCGCCGGAACCATAACGACCACCACCGCCAGAGCGATTACCACCGCCGCCGCCAGAACGACCACCAGGACGTCCACCACCGCCACCAAAGCTAGGCTTTGCTTGTGGCTCCAG
The DNA here is from genome assembly GCA_947453825.1 of Betaproteobacteria bacterium. Classification (GTDB taxonomy): domain Bacteria; phylum Pseudomonadota; class Gammaproteobacteria; order Burkholderiales; family Burkholderiaceae; genus Polynucleobacter. Next base: position 49,320 of record CANGHN010000011.1, on the reverse strand, counting down.
GCCGGCAATCACAGAAGCAACGATATCTTGCTGTGTGAAGCGCTCGATATTACGAATCTTGGCACGATCACGATGTTCAACCAAAGTAATAGCAATACCATTGCGACCAGCGCGACCTGTACGGCCGATACGATGCGTATAGTCTTCTGGTTTCATTGGCAGGCCAAAGTTAATCACATGGCTAATGCGGGGTACATCAATACCGCGCGCTGCTACGTCAGTTGCTACCAAAATCTTGGTATGACCTTTACGTAAGGATTCCAGGCGACGCATACGAACAGCTTGGGGCATTGCGCCATGTAGGGCAGTTGCTTCATAGCCATTTGCGCGCAAGGTATCGGCAATTTTTTCGCTTTCAACTTGAGTGCTTGCAAACACAACTGCTTGATCCAAAGAGGCATCAGCCAAAATGTGCTCAAGTAGCTTGTGCTTGTGTGACATGCTATCAGCCCAGTGAAGCTTTTGCTCAATATTGGCATGCTTTTCACCAGCGTGAGCAAGCTCAATCCGTGTAGCATCTGTGGTTAAAGCATTGGCTAAAGACATAATCTTAGGCGCAAAAGTTGCAGAGAACATCAAGGTTTGATTGCGACCAGCACAACGCTTATCGATTGCTTCGAGATCATCAGCAAATCCCATGTCGAGCATGCGATCAGCCTCGTCAATCACGAGCTGCTTAACATCATCTAAGCGAATCGCTTTGCTATCGCACAAGTCGAGCAAACGACCTGGAGTTGCAACTACTAATAATGCGCCTTTGAGTGCTTGGATTTGTTTGCCGTAAGGCATGCCACCCATCACAGTGGCAATGCGAATGCCTTTCATGCCACGAACTAAGTTCACCGCATCTGCGGCAACCTGTTGAGCTAACTCACGAGTGGGGCAGAGGACCAATACTTTAGGTTGTGCGCGACCTGGTACAGGAGAATTATTAGGATTACTTTCAATCAGTTGATTGATTAAGGGTAATAAAAAGGCTGCAGTTTTGCCGCTACCAGTTTGGCTGCTGACCAATAAATCACCGCCCGCTAAAGCAGCAGGAATAACCTGAGCTTGAACGGCAGTAGCTTGGGTAAAACCCAGCTCAGCAACGTTTTTAAGAAGTGAGGCCGCTAGGGCAAAAGACTGGAATTCATTTCCAGCCTGCTTTGAGTCTTGCGACTCATGTTTGTTTTCTTTAGAAAAAGTCATGCTATTACCCATCCCATAATGGGATGTCTCCGTATGTTGCACCCATGGTTTTTATAGGGTGCGATGGTCAAAGGCATCGACCATCAGACAGGCGGCAGCGCGTTTTTTGAACCTCTGTGTTTATGATTTATAAACGGTACGCTGAAATATAGCTGGGGGGCGATGAATCAAATTGCTTTAAAAAGCCTCTCATTATGGCATTTTAAGAGTGCGATTACAAGGGTTTTCCCGAATTAATTATGATGTAGCGATGGAATGGTTCACATTTAGCCTCTTGTCACCCACAAACGCTGGAATCATTGATTTTCCAACTTACGTGATTGGTACGGTGATTACTATTTTGTTTCCCGGCCCCAATTCACTTTACGTGCTGACTATCACTAGTCAGAAAGGTTGGCGACATGGTGTTTGGGCAACCCTGGGAATATTCATTGGCGATTCAATCTTGATGATTGCAGTAGCCTTAGGCGCTGCATCATTGCTTATCTCCTCACCCCTGATTTTTAACTTGGTGCGCATAGTAGGCGCTCTATATTTAGCGTGGATGGGTTTAGGTTTAGTGCGCAGTGGTTGGCAACGCTGGTTTGCCGATCCACATCATGCTGTGGCAAGTGATACGCCGATGCGCTTGATGAGCATGCATCCCTTATGGGCCGCACTGCTTCTCTCGCTGACTAATCCCAAAGCAATCTTTTTCTTTATTGCTTTCTTTTCACAGTTCATCAGACCAGATTATGAGCATCCAGCGCATACTTTTTTCTATCTTGCGGCCGTTTTACAGCTCATGAGTATGTTGTACTTGAGCGCTCTCATCTGTGCAGGACAGTTTTTCTTAAAATTTTTTCTGCGTTATCAGCGCTTAGCGGCTGCACTATGGATGCTTGCTGGAGCCTTATTTATTGGCTTTGCAATTCGCCTCGCAATTGCCTAAGGAATTTTGCGTTACTTTAGAAGGCGCAACAAACGCTCTATCCCTTTGCCATAAGGTGGACGTGCAGGTTTGCTGCCTTTGAATAAACCAGTACCTAAGAACCCGCGTACTTCAAGAATCGGTTTTTGATGGCTAAAGGTATCAAAACCTGATTTACCATGGTAAGCACCCATGCCACTGGTGCCAACACCGCCAAAGGGCAGCGACTCCACGGTAATGTGTAAGAGCGTGTCATTAATCGTGACACCACCAGAATGAGTCTGCTCTAGTATGGCTTGTAAATTCTTTTTATTTTTACCAAACCAATATAAGGCTAGGGGATGAGGTCTGCTATTGATGTAGCGAATCGCTGCACCATTGTCTGCTACGGTGACGATGGGGAGTAGCGGGCCAAAAATTTCTTCATGCAGAATCCGGGCATCCCCAGGAACATCAATCAAAACAACCGGCTCAAACCGTCTTGCGCCTGCTGCTGGATTATTGAGTAATGGAATGACTTTGGCGCCGCGATCAGTAGCATCACTTATGAGAGATTGCCAGTACTGTAATTGCCTGTCATCAATGGGGCCAGTGAGTTCATCAGGGTGGCTAAATTGAGCTTGTGCTGCAGCTTGTAACTCTTCGATGAAGTTATCGCGTTGATTTTGTTCGATCAATACGTAATCAGGGGCTATGCAAGTTTGGCCGCTGTTGAGTAATTTTCCATAAATAATGGAGGCAGCAGCATCTTTGAGTTTGGCTGATGGGTCAATGATTGCTGGAGACTTGCCGCCAAGCTCTAATGTGACAGGCGTTAGATTTTCTGCAGCAGCTCGCATCACTCTCTTACCAATGGCTTCTCCCCCTGTAAAAAAGAGATGGTCAAAGGGCAGAGCTGAAAATTGTTCGGCCAGCTCGGCATCTCCAGTGCTCACGCAAAATTCGCTAGGGTGAAAATATTCCTGAATTAAGCTAGCTAAAAATCCCGAGGTACGGGAGCAGCGCTCCGACGGTTTTAGCCAAACACGATTACCTGCAGACAATGCTGCAATTGCCGGAATCAATGCTAGTTGTACTGGATAATTCCACGGACTCAAAATTCCGACTACACCAAGCGATTGAGCTTGCGTCCACGCCAAAGAGGCGCCCATAGTAAATGGGGTCTCCATGGGTGAGGGTTTCATCCACTCTTTGAGATGCTTACGAGTGTATTTGCAAGCCTGGTAAATCATCTGGAATTCAGCAAGACGCGTTTCGATAGAGTGACGTACGCCAAAATCAGCCATCAGAACCTTGCAGATTTTTTCTTCGTTGAGCTCAATCATCTTTTCAATTTTTCCAATACGCTCTAGCCGGACTTCAAGGCTAGGGTTGGGTTCAGCAGCATAGGCTGCCTTCATTTCATCAAGCTGGATAGAAAAGCGATTCATAGTGGATTAATAGTTGGCATACATTGGAATAAGGCATTAGGATAAAGGCTATGAATGAAAGTGTAGAAAAAAACCCATCTGGCTTAGAGCGGGCCACCCTCGGTGGCGGATGTTTTTGGTGTCTTGAGGCGGTTTACCAGCAAATTCAAGGAGTTAAATCCGTGGTTTCTGGATATGCTGGTGGCGCGCGCCCTAATCCCTCCTATGAAGCGGTGTGTACCGGTGTCTCTGGCCACGCAGAAATTGTGGACATTCTGTTTGATCCACAAGCGATCTCTTTTCGTGATCTATTGGAGATTTTCTTTGTGATTCACGATCCCACGACTTTGAACTATCAAGGCAATGATCATGGCACTCAATATCGCTCAGTGATCTTTACGCATAGCACGTCGCAAAATACGATCGCTCATGAAGTGGTGAAAGAGTTAGAGGATTCAAAAATCTATTCCAATCCCGTGGTAACTCAGATTGATGCTGCGCCCGTGATTTATCCGGCAGAGGATTACCACCAAAATTATTTTCAGCAACATCCTAATCAGGGGTATTGCATGGCAGTAGTAGCACCCAAGCTAGCAAAGTTCAGAGCAAAATTTAAGTCACTCATTGCGCCTCAGTATTCTTAAACTGATTTGCTCTTTAAGGAGCTAGGCGATTTACCTTCCAAGTCGATCCATCTAATTTGTAATGGATCCGATCATGCAGTCTTGATGGCCGACCTTGCCAGAACTCAATTTCAGTAGGGCGTAGGCGGTAGCCTCCCCAATACTCTGGGCGAGGCGGCGTATCCCCAAGCTTAGCCTTGAGGGCTCTTTCGGCCTCTTCCAAAAATTCACGATTCGGAATGGCTGCGCTTTGTGGGGAAGCCCAGGCACCAATGCGGGATCCTAGAGGGCGAGAGTGGAAGTATTCATCACTCTCTGCTGCACTGACACGATCTACTAGGCCCTGGATGCGTACTTGGCGCTCTAGCTCATGCCAATGAAATAGAAGGGCGGCTTGTGGTCTAAGGGCCAAATCACGTCCTTTCTGGCTCTCGTAATTGGTAAAAAAGGTAAAGCCGTTTTCATCGGCGCCTTTTAGTAAGACAATACGAGCTGATGGATTCCCACTTTTATCAGCAGTAGCTAAGGTCATCGAGTTCGGTTCTGGGCACTGCGCTCTAACAGCTTGATCAAACCAAAGCTGAAATAAAAGCAATGGGTTGCTAGGAACCTCGGTTTCAGAGAGCTGACCAAAAGTGTAGTTTTTGCGAAGTTGGGCAATGGAATCCATTTATTCAGTATAAAGAGAAGCTATGGCAGAAGACAAGGCAGAAGATAGCGTAGAAGATCGTCGTTTTGGTGGGGTTTCCAGACTCTATGGCCCAGAACTGCGAGCGCGCTTTCTGAATGCAACGGTAGTGGTTGCTGGCTTGGGTGGGGTTGGCTCTTGGGCTGCCGAGGCCCTAGCGCGCACTGGCATTGGGCATCTCGTACTGGTGGATTTTGACCACATTGCAGAAAGTAATACTAATCGTCAGTTGCATGCTTTAGAGGGTCAATATGGCAAGGCCAAGGTTGACGCGATGAGTCAGCGGATTTTACAAATCAACCCAGAAATTCAATTAACTGCTTGCGATGCATTTTTAGAGCCAGAAAATTTAGATACTTTAATTCCGCAAGGTGCCTATGTATTAGATGCTACGGATTCCGTACAAACTAAAATTTCTTTATCAGTATGGGCCGTTCAACATCAGCGCGCACTGGTGATGTGTGGTGCAGCAGGAGGAAAATCCGATCCTACTTCAGTGCGTTGTGATGATCTATCTCGCACCGAACAGGATGCTCTATTGGCAAAGGTGCGCCAGGGCCTCAGACAAGATCATGGTTTTTCTAGAAATCTCAAGAAAAAAATTGGCATCCGCGCAGTCTACTCACATGAACCACGAGCAGGTGTGGCTAGTGGTGGACTTGCTTGTTCTGGCTATGGCTCTACTGTTATGGTGACAGCTGCTTGCGGTTTGGCTGCAGCTGCAGAAGTTTTAAATCTCATTGCCGCGCAATCTTCAGCAGCGTCTTTGGGTGATTAACAACAAATCCTTAAGGGGATTCCCTGTAGGAAATTACTGATTCTTTTGCAGTCATTAATATTTTCTTGACCGCATCCACCTTGATCTAAAAGACATTTCTATTTTTAGGCCTTTTCTTTTTGGCTATTTAGGTATTTTGGGTATTTTTATCCCCTAGTACATCTGCCAAGTCCTCCCTAGACTTTGCTCCGTTGGTAAGTCGCCAACGACAAATCGAAAGGAGGTCTCATTTGCAGACTGAACAAACTGGCTTGAAACGCCATCTCAAGGTAAGACACATTCGTTTGATGGCTTTAGGCTCTACGATTGGAGTTGGACTCTTTTTGGGTTCGGCAAGTGCTATTCAGATTGCAGGGCCATCGATCTTGTTGGGCTATTTACTAGCGGGAATAGTCGCCTTTATCGTACTTCGCACTCTCGGTGAAATGGCAGTTCATGAACCTGTGGCGGGATCCTTTGCTGCCTATGCCAACAGTTATGTAGGGCCTCTTGCAGGCTATATGGTGGGCTGGGGTTACTGGACGTACTGGGTTGTTGTCGGTATTGCTGAAGTAACTGCCGTTGGCATTTACATGGGCATTTGGTTTCCTGAAGTCCCACAGTGGATCTGGGCACTCTCTTCCATTGTGTTGATGGGTCTAATCAATCTGATTGCTGTCAAAGTGTTTGGTGAGTTTGAGTTTTGGTTCGCGCTGATCAAAGTCGTCGCAATTGTCGCAATGATTACCCTAGGCGCAGCAGTCATCCTATTTGGCTTTACGAATGACTGGCAGCCAATTGGTTTAAGTAATCTTTGGCAGCACGGTGGATTCTTTCCCAACGGTGTTAGTGGCATGTTGCTCTCACTACAAATGGTTTTATTTGCTTATGTAGGTATCGAGATGATTGGCCTTTCTGCTGGTGAGGCTGAGAACCCACAAAAAACGATTCCAATGGCAATTGATTCTTTAGCTTGGCGTATCTTGATTTTTTATATGGGTGCAATCTTAGTCATCTTGGCTATTTTTCCCTGGAATCAAGTCGGTCAACAGGGTAGCCCATTTGTTGTGATGTTTGAGCGGATTGGATTGCGTGAGGCAGCAGGCTTAATTAACTTTGTTGTGATTACGGCGGCACTTTCTTCCTGCAATGCTGGCATCTTTAGTGGCGGTCGCTTGCTGTATTCGCTCTCAAAAAATGGATATGCGCCAGCACCCTTTGCTCAGTTGTCTCGATATGGCGTTCCGCATCTAGCAGTAATCGCGACGGTTGCAATTTCGATGACCGGTGTAGTTCTGAACTACTTTGTTCCGGATAAAGCTTTTCAATACGTGATGGCCGCAGTCACTTTTATTGGCTTAATGGTTTGGATTGCGATTTTGTTTACGCAGCTGCAGTTCCGCCGTTCCTTAACCAAGGATCAAGTAGCGCAGTTAGCGTATCGCACTCCTTGGTGGCCTTACTCTTCGTGGTTTGCTCTGGCATTTATTTTCTTAGTAGTAGTACTCATGGCCTTTCATGAAGATGCACGGATGGCATTGATATTGGGCCCCTGTCTGCTAGCGGTGTATCTAGTCATGTTTTATGTCGTTGGGCTACACCATAAAACAAAATTGATGAGCGAATTTAAATAGGAGATAGCAATGATTATTGGTTTACCTCAAGAAGTAAAAAATAATGAGTATCGAGTGGGTCTAACACCAGGCAACGTTAGCGGACTTTGTAAGCAAGGCCATGCACTCTTGGTCCAGCGTGGGGCAGGTGAGCAGATTGGATTAAGCGATGAGTCCTATCGTATTGCTGGCGCTACATTAATTGAGAGTGCGGCTGAAGTTTTTCATAAGGCGCAAATGATCGTCAAGGTGAAAGAGCCTCAGGCGCAAGAATGCGCCATGCTTCATGAAGATCAGATTTTATTTACCTATTTACATTTAGCGCCTGATCCAAAGCAAACCAAAGCATTGATGGATTCTGGTGCGAGCTGTATTGCTTATGAAACCGTTACTTCCCTAAATGGCACCTTGCCATTATTAGCACCAATGAGTGAGGTTGCTGGGCGAATGTCGATACAAGCAGCAGCATCGCATCTTGAGAAGACTCATGGCGGCTTAGGAGTTTTGATGGCAGGTGTGCCCGGCGTTGCTCCTGCCAAGATTGTCATTCTGGGCGCCGGAGTGGTGGGGCGCAATGCTTTGCAGATGGCAGTGGGTATGGGTGCAGATGTATGTATCTTTGATCGTGATATTGAGCGCTTGCGCCAAATTGATCTGCTGTATGGCAATCGAGTGCGCACTTTCTATTCTGATCATTGGTTACTTGAGCAAGAAGTATCTGAGGCTGATGCTGTGATTGGGGCGGTGTTATTGCCTGGTGCTGCGGCACCAAAACTTGTTACGCGCGAGATGGTTAAGCGGATGAAACCAGGCTCTGTGGTAGTGGACGTGGCAATTGATCAAGGCGGTTGTTTTGAAACCTCAAAACCCACCACGCATGCTGACCCTACTTATTTAGTCGATGGTGTTTTACATTACTGCGTTGCCAATATGCCTGGTGCAGTAGCGAGGACGTCTACCTTTGCCTTGACGAATGCTACTTATCCCTTTGTGGAGGCTTTAGCAAACCGTGGGGTTATCAAAGCCTTATCGATTGACCATCATCTGCGCAATGGCCTGAGCATTCACAAGGGAGTGCTGACATCAGCGCCAGTGGCGCAAGCTCAAGGGCTAGACTTTGAGTCAGCCGAAGAGCTTTTGCCAGCCTAGATTTTTAGCTTAAGTCAGAGACTAAAGAGGCAAGTGTTTCAGGGGGAAGGGTTTGGACATGCATGGGGTAACCCTTGTGGTCACAGCCCACCATCATCTGCGCGCCTGCCTGTAATGCTTTTTTCATATCTTGAGTCAGATCAAAGCGCATAAAGTGCACGGCAGATGTTTTTTCTTGGGTTGAGCGCTCTAAATCTTCATCTGCAACTGCGTATACGCGGGGTTGACCTTCTACTTCAATGAAGACTTGATGCTCAACGCCAACCAACTTGGCAAGCGCTACTTTACGATCCGCCTCATTGGGGTATTCCAACATCATCGTAGCTTTTAAATTAGAGCCATCAGGCACTAGTGGGTTATATGCATCCAATTCATCTTGGATACCCTCTTCTTCGAATGTCTTTTCTACCCGCAGCATTTCTTGAATTTGATAGCGCATTAAAAACTCATTCTCAAAGATCATGGTGAGATGATCGCCAAGATGAACAGTGCGCAAACGACGCTCTTGAATGGCTTTCTCCCGAAAAATCGGACGCTCTTTGTGATATGCCTCAAGGCTGAGGAGGCTATCTCGTGTAATGGTTCCCATACTTCAATAATTCCTTAATGTTTTTTATTAATCTTGTTAATTAAAGTCCGTAAGCTTTGGCCAGCAAAGTCAGGGGGTGAGCTAATTCAGACTTTGGTAAGCCTAACTCTTCCATACCCTGCTCAATGTGGTGGCCTGCTAATTGGCAATCTGAGCTAATGTAGTTTGGCTCTTCCTCTGCCATACGCTTAAATACTGGCTTACCAATTTTCATTGCCATGTCATGGAACTCTTTCTTGACGCCCCATGTTCCAGAGTGACCAGAGCAGCGCTCAACGACATTTACTTCAGTGCCTGGTATGAGACGCAATGCTTCAGCAGTTTTTTGACCGACGTTTTGCACGCGTGAGTGGCAAGCCATGTGGTAGCTAATATGCCCAAGCTCTTTTGTGAAGTCATTTTTCAATAAGCCATCTGAGTTTCTGGCAACAAAGTATTCAAATGGATCCCACATCGCTTCTTTTACTAGCTGGGTATCGGCACAGTCTGGGAACATAAGCGGAAGTTCTTGCTTAAACATTAAGGTGCAAGAAGGGATCGGAGTCAAAATTGCATATCCTTCGCGTGCTAACTTGGCAAGCTTGGGAATATTCTTCTTTTTGTTCTCCTCAACGGATTCTAAATCGCCGAGCTCAAGCTTAGGCATACCGCAACAAGCTTCCTTGTCTACTAGCTCATATGGGATCTGATTGTGCTTCAGAATTCCAATGAGATCTTGGCCAATGCCGGGTTCGTTATAGTTGATGTAGCAAGTAGCGTAGATGGCAACCTTGCCAGGCGTTTTCTTGCCATCGATCACGGGCCAAGCGTCAGACTTTTTCGCTAACTGTGGAAAAGTTTTGGGCGCGTATTCAGGAATCCACGCATCTTTATCAACACCAAGAGCGCCCTCCATAACGAGTCGCGCAAGACCGGTTTTATTTACTGCATTGACTGCTTGAGTAACGATTGGAATGCCGGCGAAATGACCAAGCTTATCGGTAGAAGATAAGAGTTTGTCGCGGAAGGTAGCTTTATCGTCTTTGAAGTTCACCGCCTTAGCGCGCAACATTAAGTGTGGAAAATCAATATTCCAAGGATGTGGTGGTACGTAAGGGCACTTCGTCATATAGCAAACATCGCAGAGGTAGCACTGGTCTACAACCTGTTGATAGTCAGCCTTATCGACTTGTTCCATTTCTAAATCTTTGGTGGCATCAACCAAATCAAATAGGGTAGGGAATGAGCCGCACAAGCTTACGCAGCGGCGGCAACCGTGACAAAGATCAAATACGCGCTCCATTTCAGCTTCAAGATCAGCCTTGTCGTAGAACTTAGGATTTTTCCAATCCAGGGGGTGGCGGGTTGGAGCCTCTAAACTACCTTCTCGCGTTGTCATTTAAATCCTCTTTTAATCTAGTTAAATCATTACTTTGAATATGGGTGTTAGTGTAGGGCGATGGGGGTTAATAGCCAAATTGTATTAATTAACAATCTTGATAGAAAATACCTAACTTATTGAATTTATGGACTTTTCCGCCTTATTTGTCTCTGCTGGAGTTGTTGCCTTAGCTGAAATGGGCGATAAAACCCAGCTGCTTTCCTTGATGCTGGCGGCTCGTTACCCCAAGCAAGCTTTGGCCATTATTGGCGGCATTCTGATTGCGACCCTTGCCAACCATGCTTGCGCTGCCCTATTAGGGCATTGGTTAACCACTATGGTCTCACCAGATGTCATGCGCTGGATTTTAAGTTTGAGTTTTTTAGGGATAGGTTTATGGCTTTTAGTGCCAGATCATATTGATGATGCTGCTAGTTCAAAAGTGCTTGATAGAGCGTGGCAAGTATTTCTATTAACTACTGGCCTATTCTTTTTGGCGGAGATGGGTGATAAGACCCAAATTGCGACGATTGCATTGGGCGCTCGTTATAGCGATGTAGTTTCTGTAACGGTGGGCACCACATTGGGGATGATGCTAGCAAATGTTCCAGCAGTATGGATTGGCCAAAAATTTACTAAGCGTATGCCAATTCAGTGGGTACATGCGCTTGCAGCGGTGACTTTTATAGCGATTGGTATCGCAACTTTGCTTTGGGGTTAACAAGTCAAACGCTGATTCTTGGCAAGACTTAAAATAATCTGATGAAAACTGATCTGCCCCAGAGCTTTCGTCGGCTCCAATATCGTCCCCCTGTTTATACCTTTGACCAGGTTGAGTTAGATATTGCCCTTGATCCTGCGCGTACGATTGTGAAGAGCCGCATTGAGGTCTTGCCAGGCAAAGCTTACGAGGCTGGAGCTCCTTTGGTTCTAGTTGGCCAAGAACTGGAGTTTGTTAGTTTGCGCATTAATGGCGAAGCGCACCGCCATTTTGAGTTAACACCTCAATTATTGGCAATACATTCTCTGCCAAATCAAGGTAAAGAGAAGTTCATTGTTGAAATCATTTGCATCTGCGTGCCAGAGAAGAATACTTCGCTGATGGGTTTGTATGTTTCTAATGGAAACTTTTTTACCCAGTGTGAAGCAGAAGGATTTAGAAAGATCACTTATTTCTTAGACCGTCCGGATGTCATGGCGCGTTATCGCGTAACCTTGCAAGCGCGTGAGACAGAATGCCCAGTGTTGCTGTCGAATGGAAATTTACTCAAGACAGAAAAATTACCCAATGGTTGGCATAGCGCCACATGGGAAGATCCTTTTCCAAAGCCATCCTATTTATTTGCCTTAGTGGCTGGTAAGTTGGAATGTATTGAAGAGACGGTTACTACTAGCAGTGGGGCTAAGAAGTTATTACAAATTTGGGTTGAGCCCCATGATCTTCATAAAACCCGCCATGCTATGGACTCGCTCATTGCTTCCATTCATTGGGATGAAAAGCGCTTTGGTTTGGAGTTAGACCTTGAGCGCTTCATGATTGTGGCAGTGGGTGATTTCAATATGGGCGCAATGGAAAACAAAGGTTTAAATATCTTTAATACTAAGTTTGTCCTAGCTCAGCCAGAGACTGCGACGGATGCGGACTTTGCCAATATTGAGAGCGTTGTTGCGCACGAATATTTTCATAACTGGACTGGTAATCGCGTAACTTGTCAGGACTGGTTTCAGCTTTCTCTTAAAGAAGGTTTAACCGTTTTTAGAGATCAAGAATTTTCTGCCGATCAAATGGGTAGCGAGTCGGGAAGGGCAGTTAAGCGTATTGAAGATGTCCGCTTGCTGCGTCAATTGCAGTTTCCGGAAGATGCCGGTCCAATGGCGCACCCCATACGTCCCGATGAATATCAAGAGATCAGCAACTTCTATACGGTGACTGTGTATGAGAAGGGTTCCGAGGTAGTGCGGATGTACCAGACCTTGTTAGGCAAGGAGGGCTTCCGCAAAGGAATGGATTTATATTTCAAGCGACATGATGGTCAAGCAGTTACTTGCGATGACTTTTTAATGGCAATGGCTGATGCCAATGGTAAAGACCTAACACAGTTTAAAAATTGGTATAGCCAAGCAGGCACCCCGCGCGTCAAAGTACAAGATCACTATGACGCGGTAAAGAAGCAGTACCAGATCACACTTACACAGAGTTGCGCGCCAAGCCCTGGCCAGCCTGAGAAAAAACCATTTCATATCCCATTGAAAGTTCGCCTACTGACTTCAAAGAATGATCAAGTAGAAAAGTTGTTAGAACTTACGCAGACAAGCCAAACCTGGACTTTTGACAATATTGATGAACGTCCCGTGTTATCGATCAATCGAGATTTCTCAGCGCCCATCAATTTAGATTTTGATCAAAGTGAAGCAGATCTATTGACCCTATTTTCTAGTGATGATGATCCCTTTAATTGCTGGGAGGCGGGTCAGAAGTTAGCAATGCAAATGATTTTGAGTAATCGCTTGCCAGATACCAAACTGATTGATGCCTATCGCAATCTCTTAATGGACTCTAATCTAGATCCGGCTTTCAAAGAGCTTGCTCTCACTTTGCCTGCAGAGTCTTATCTATATGAACAGTGCACCAGTGTTGATCCACAGAAGATTTATACGGCACGCCGTGCCTTCCGCAGAGAGATTGCAAAGCAATTGCCACTAGAGTGGGCCGCCTTGTATCAGCAGATGCAAACTCCAGGACCATTTAAATCGGATGCAGTTGATGCTGGCAAACGTGGTCTCAAAAATCTGGCACTGAGTATGCTGCTTGAGGGTAACGCGTCAATTTGGGCGCCAATGGCAGTCAATCAATATCGGGTTGCTGACAATATGACTGATCGCTATGCTGCTTTAGCGGCTCTAGTGATTCATGGGGCCAAGGAAGCGCAAGAATGCTTGCTAGATTTTTACAAACGCTTTGAAAAAGATGCCTTGGTGATTGATAAGTGGTTTGGTTTGCAATCTAGTCGTCCGCCCGTTGAAGGTTTGCCATCTACTTTGCATGATGTGAAGCAATTACGCGAGCATCCCGCCTTTAAGATGAATAATCCAAATCGAGTACGCAGCGTGATCCATGCTTTCTGCGCTAATAACCCTGCGAGTTTTCATCAGGCCGATGGAAGTGGTTATCAATTCTGGGCTGACAGCGTTCTCGCTTTAGATCCTATTAATCCTCAAGTCGCAGCACGACTAGCTAGAGCTCTTGATCGTTGGCGTTTATTTGCGCAACCCTATCAAGAGCAAATGAAAGCCGCTCTCGAACGGGTGGCAGCCTGTCAGACTTTATCTCCAGATACCAGGGAAGTGATAAGCAAGGCTTTGGATTAATAGGCTTAGCCTTGTCGGAGATCTCCAGTTGAGAGGTGGGAGCCTTTAAATGCTTATCTAAGGTCCAAAGTAAGGCATTTCTTGAGAGTGCTGTTGAAGCTAGCAATGAAACATCAATTTACGCAGGAAATAGAAGCTTTTTGAAGGTTTGATGTGGAACAAGGCAAAATAGAGTCCTACAGAATGTGATGAGTATTAAATACGGAGAAATGGCTTTGTCCTCAAGCACCAATACCAACTTCAAGCAATATTTAAGTAATGCGAACCCAAGGGGTGCTGCTGTTCCCGTTGACCTGCAAGAGTTATTGCTTGCGGTGGTCAATACTTGCTCCACCTTAAGTCATGAGGTAGCACAAGGCGCTTTAATTGGTTTATTGGGGTCTGCTGGAAGTGGCAATGTGCAAGGTGAGGTACAGCAAAAGTTAGACATCATCGCCAATGACATGCTGATCGATGGTGTAAAGGGCTGTAAATCACTTGCTGGCTTGGCTTCCGAAGAAATGGAATTACCAGTTCCTGTTCAGGGTACTGGCGATTACTTGCTTTTATTTGATCCATTGGATGGCTCATCGAATATCGATGTCAATGTTTCCATTGGAACCATCTTTTCTATCTTAAAAAAACAAGATCCAAGCACACCACTACAAACTGCTGATTTCTTGTTATCGGGACGCCATCAAGTAGCAGCAGGCTATGTCGTATATGGTCCGCAAACGACTATGGCGCTGACTTTGGGTGATGGCGTTGTCATGTTTACTCTAAATAAAGTTACTGGTGAGTTCTTGCTAATTAAAGATGCAGTGACGATTGCTCATTCCACAAAAGAGTTTGCAATTAATATGTCTAATATGCGACATTGGGCCGATCCAGTGCGCCGTTATGTTGAAGAATGTTTAGCTGGTAGCAGTGGTGCGCGTGATAAAGATTTCAATATGCGCTGGATTGCTTCTATGGTTGCCGATGTTCACCGGGTGCTCTCGCGCGGCGGTGTTTTTATGTATCCCTGGGATCAACGTGAGCCACACAAGCCGGGCAAATTGCGTTTGATGTACGAAGCTAATCCAATGAGTTTTTTAGTAGAGCAGGCTGGTGGCGCTTCTACTAATGGCACAGATCTTATTATGGATTTGCAGCCTACCGATTTGCATGAGCGCGTATCCGTCATGCTGGGATCGAAAGAAGAGATCGATCGCTTACGCCATTACCACGCCTAAGCTCTTACGGTCTAACCTTTTCTTTTAGGTAGGCAAGCGATTCTTCTACCTGGTCAATCAGAATCAGGCAGATATCACCAGCAGAGATATCGTTCAAGGCAGTATCAATAGCTAAAAACTCCCCATGAATTTCTTTGACTTGTTTGGCTTTGCTTGTGCCTACCAAACCTTCTTGTAATAACTTGAGGACTTCACCATCTTCGCGACCGCGTTGGCAGGCATCTTGATAGAGGATAACGTTATCAAAAGAATTTCCCAGAATACGAGTGAGGTCACGAATATCTTCATCGCGACGATCGCCAGCGCCACTGATCACAACATGACTCTTCTTGGGCTTCATAGCTTCAATTGCGCTGGCTAGGGCTCGCATCGCATCAGGGTTATGCCCGTAGTCGGCAATCACGGTTGCGCCACGGTGTTGAAACTGATTAAAGCGACCCGGCACGGAGTTTGCAGTACTTTCAAAGCTATTTAATCCGCGTGCAATTTTTTCAGCATCCAGGCCTAGAGCCCATGCGGCGCCAATGGCAGCCATGGCATTTTCCACTTGGAAGCCTAGAACACCATTTTGCGTCAACGGAATTTCACTTACGGGAAAGCGGTACATTACGCGGGAGCCTTTAGAGGCAACAATATAGGCGCCATCAAAGTAGATCACTTTTTTATTCTTAGCACGATGTGCGGCGATTACTGGGTGATGTGGATTTTGAGCAAAGAAAATGACACGACCAGCGCATTTATCTTCCATTTTGACAACCATCGGATCTGCGGCATTGAGTACTGCAGCTCCGGTAGGAGCAACGTTCTGGACAATGACACGCTTCAGAATAGCTAAGTCTTCAACACTGGTGATGTAGTTCAAACCGAGATGATCACCTTCGCCAATATTAGTCACTACAGCAACTTCGCAGCGATCAAATCCAAGGCCTTCACGAAGCATGCCGCCCCGAGCCGTCTCTAGTACTGCAGCATCAACATCAGGATGCATTAATACATTGCGAGCACTTTTAGGGCCACTGCAATCACCAGAATCAATGAGGCGATGGTTGACATATACGCCATCAGTAGTAGTCATGCCAACCCGCAAACCGGTTTCATTGAGTAGGTGGGCGATTAAGCGCACAGTAGTAGTTTTGCCATTGGTGCCTGTTACACCTACCACCGGAATGCGACCATCTTCTCCGGGGGGAAACATCATATTGATGATGTCTTCACCGACAGGACGACTCTTGCCATAAGAGGGTTTAAGGTGCATGCGTAAGCCAGGCGCAGCGTTGACTTCTACAATGCCGCCCCCTTGAAGTTCGAGTGGCTTATAGATAGCTTCACATAAAATATCCACACCAGCGATATCAAGACCAATCATCTGCGCGGCAGCGACAGCGCTAGCAGCCACATCTGGGTGAACATCATCAGTGACATCAGTGGCAGTACCGCCCGTACTCAGGTTGGCGTTATTGCGTAATAAGACACGTTCACCAGTCTTGGGTACATATTCTGGAGTGAGGCCATTGCTCGCTAGATGGGCAAGGGCGATGTCGTCAAAGCGAATTTTAGTTAAGGCAGTAGCGTGGCCATCACCACGCAAAGGATTTTTGTTCTCGAGCTCAACTAATTGTGCAATGCTGTGATTGCCATCCCCAACGACTTGAGCGGGCTCGCGACGAGCAGCAGCAGAGAGGCGGTTACCCACCACTAGCAGACGATAGTCAGCGCCAGGTAGATATCGTTCAATAATGGTTTCTCGACCAAAGGCTTGGGTGACTTCAAATCCGGCGCGGATCTTTTCTTCGGTTTGAATGTTGGCCACAACACCTTTACCTTGATTACCGTCTTTAGGCTTAAGAACAATCGGACCACCAATTCTTTGGGCTGCACGCCAGGCATCATCAGCGGTGGTAACCACTTCGCCAATGGGGACTGATACGCCTGCAGCAGCCAATAAGTTTTTGGTGAGTTCTTTATCTTGTGCAATTGCTTCAGCAATGGCACTGGTATCACTAGTTTCTGCAGCCTGAATCCGCTTTTGTTTACTGCCCCAACCAAATTGCACCATACTGCCTTCAGTCATTCGGCGGAAAGGAATATTGCGCTGTACCGCGGCATCAACGATTGAGCCGGTGCTGGGTCCAAGACGTACATCCTCATAAAGCGCCTCTAATTCTGAGAGGGCTGCAGCGAGATCGAAGGGGGCATCATTCAGGGTAGATTGAATGAGGGCAAAGGCAAAGTCAAAGGCCATCCGACCAACGACTTCTTCGATGTATTCAACTACTACTTGATAGACGCCCGCATCTACTGTTTGCACAGTGCGACTAAAAGTGACTGGACAGCCTGCTTGAGCTTGCAAACCAAGGGCAGCGTGTTCGAGTGCGTGTGCTAACGAGAGAATTTCATTATGACCACCACGACGCATGCTTCCTAACTGGGGAAAGCGTTCACGAATTTTAGTTTCGAACTGGGGAATAGAGTCGATAGAACGCTCAGACTCATCGCAAGAGACGATTGCTTCTAAGGAGGTGTGGCGGCTCCATAAATTGGGGCCACGCAGCATACGAATACGGGTGATTTCCAATTAAGCCCCCGTTGTAGTAGTAGCGTCTGGCACAAATGTTTCTACGCCAGCTTCAATCACATTAAATGGAATATCTAATGCCCAAGCTGCTGCAATAGCAGCGCCAAGGTTCATTGCCTTCCATGGAAAGGCACTATCAGAAGCGGAGTGGCGTGGCACGGGCACGGCTTTCTGATCAAGCTTGCCAGACTTTAGTGTGATCTGCTGTTTGCCAATAATGACAGCGCGTCCACCATTTTGCAGATGGGTTTTGATCAGTTCGGAATTGAGATCTTCACTAAAGAAGATCACTTCGCCATCACATAGCTCAGCCATCTGGATGCACATTGGATCATCTGCATTGAGAACGCCAACACCACTTGGTAATACGACATCAATTTGGGTGCGGACTACGCTGAAGACTTGCCCTTCATCATAAATAGCGTACTGCGGAAAATTTGCCTTTGGGTCTACGTTCAAAACGACGCCCACCTGGCAGCGATCGTAAGCTAAACCTTCGATCAACATGGAGAGGTGATTATTTTCAATCACCACAGCCTCTACAGCACGATTTAAAAGAGTGCGACGGGCGTTTTCCCAATTAGAGGCATTGGTGTTGGGGATGGCACGGTTACCAAAGTACAAGCCCTTGCTGCAAGACAGCCCAACATAGACATTGGTTAAGCGTAAGAAGTGCGCAATCATTTCGGCAACAGGCGTTTTGCCACGTTCACCACAGATGCCGACAACCGGGATACGGAAATCTGTTCCTGGTGGAAAAAGGTGGTTGGCAATCTCTTTGCCAACAGGTTGAGGTTTTCCACTAGCAGGTTTTAAGTGCATTAAGAGGCCAGGACCAGCATTGACTTCAACGATCGCAGCATTTTGTTCTGCAAGAGGGCGGCTAATATCTTGTGCAACTAGGTCAACCCCAGCAATTTCAAGACCAACTACGCGGGCAGCTAAGGCGACTTGGCTAGCGACATCGGGATGAATGAGGTCTGTGACATCAAAGGCAACGTTGCCATTGCTTTGTATGAGTACTTTTTGATCTGCTGTTGGGATGCTATCGCCAGTGAGTTGTTGCCGTGCTAGCTCTAATTCAACTGCGGAATCAATGCGCACAGGATTAAGGGGATGCTCTTCTGCAGTGCCGCGGCGTGGATCGGAGTTGATCTGAATCTCAATGAGTTCACGAACAGTATGTTTACCATCGCCAGTAACCCAAACAGTTTCTCCTTTAGCAGCAGCAACCACTTTATTGCCGACCACGAGTAAGCGATGCTCATCACCCACAATATGACGTTCAACCAATACTTCACTGCCTTCATCAATAGCAACTGCATAAGCAGCTTCAATTTCTTGTTGAGTGTATAGATTGATAAAGACGCCACGACCATGATTGCCGTCAATTGGCTTGACTACAACTGGTAAGCCAATATCTTCTGCTGCTTCCCAGGCATCCTCTGGGCTAGTTACTGTTCTACCTTCAGGAGTTGGCACGCCAGCACGAGCTAGTAGGTTCTTGGTGAGATCTTTATCCCTAGAAATAGTTTCGGCGATTGCACTAGTTTGATCGGTCTCTGCAGTCCAGATGCGACGTTGTTTAGCGCCGTAACCTAATTGCACTAAATTGCCTTCTGAAAGACGAATGGAGGGAATGCCACGCTCTTCAGCAGCGTTAACGATGCACGCAGTGCTTGGTCCCAGCAAAAGATCGTCACCAATGTCACGCAATTTTTCGATGATGTCGTTTACTAGCGCAACACTGTCTTGATTATCTTGCGCTAAAGCTAAGTAAAGATCGCGCGCAAATTTGAGGGCAGTCAGAGTAACCTCTTCATTGATTGCGCTCACCATGACTTTGTAGACGCCGCGACGATCACCGTCTCTTGCTTTACCAAATCCACCCGGAATACCAGCTAAGTTTTGCAGCTCAAGTGTGAGGTGCTCAAGAATGTGTGCTGGCCATGTGCCTTCTTCAACCCGTTTTAAGAATCCACCAGTCTCTCCATAACTACAGCGATGTTCAACTAAGCTGGGAAGGGCTTTGACTAAGCGCTCATAAAAACCAGGGATGAGATTGGAGGGGTAGTCCTCCAAATCGCCAATATCGACCCAAACTTCAATAACGGGATGGTAAGTCCACATATTGGGCCCACGCAGATGCTTAACGCTCAAAATCTCAATAGATTTGTCTAGTAATTGGGGCATGTGTGCGGTATTGCTAGGGCTGGCGCCAGAGTTTGGCGATGACGCGTCAGGCAGTCTCTCTGTTTTCTAGTAATTATTCAAAAACTCACAAAATTGGCAAAAATACATAAAAAGGCCTCTTTGGATAATTTAACGGTTTTGAGGCCTTTAAAGTTGACAGGAGCTATAAATCTAAAAAATCTAGCTCCACTATACTTTTAGGGTCAATGAAGCCAGAAATTCTACCTTTTGCCCCTGCTTTGCCAAGTGATTGGCAAGCTATTTTGGGGGGTAAAAATTCCCCTGTCCCTAGCCTTGAAGCTTTGCTGGCATGGGTTGAGTTGGATTTAGATGCCAATTTACGTTTCGAAAAAAGTCTTCTTCTGCTGACTGAAGGGGGTCTGTTTTGGACTGATGGCAAGCAAATAGAGTCTTGGTCCCTTGCGCAGGGTGAGCGTTTGGTCCACGGTGATCATGCAGGTGTGGGGCATTTAAGGCTCGAAACCCCCACTCAATTAATGTGCTCTTGGAATTTCACCTTAGCGGTGAACCCACAAGTTTTGCGTTTGCAGTCCAGCTTTAAGCAATTAACTCGAGGTGAGGAACAAAGTCAGAGTGAGGTTAGTGAATACGACAAACAAGTTTGTCAAGTTTGCTTAAGTCCCAAGCCTGCGAATTCTGATTTGTGTCCTAATTGTGATCCCGAGGATGATGCCCCACCATCAACATGGACCTTATTCAAACTCTGGCGTTTTGCTAAACCTTATAAGAAACAACTTGCACTCGGTTTTGTGCTGACCTTGTTATCGACTGGTGCTACTCTCATTCCTCCTTATCTCACGATGCCGCTGATGGATCATGTGTTGATTCCTTATGAGAAAGGTAATCCAATTGATTTTCATTTAGCAAGCATGTACTTGCTGGCCTTGTTTGGCGCCGCTATTGTTGCGTGGGGCTTGGGTTGGTGGAAGACCTACTTATTGGCTTTAGTAAGTGAACGTATCGGTGCCGATTTACGCAACACCACGTTTGAGCATTTACTAAAACTCTCTTTGGAGTATTTTGGTGGCAAGAGAACAGGTGACTTGATTGCCCGCATTGGCGCTGAGACCGATCGCATCTGTGTCTTCTTGTCCCTATACGCCCTGGACTTTGCTACCGATGTATTAATGATTACGATGACCGCTGCCATTCTGGTGTCGATTGATCCCTTATTAGCCCTAGTTACTTTAGCGCCATTACCCTTCATCGTTTGGATGATTCATGTAGTACGCGATCGTTTGCGTTTTGGGTTTGAGAAGATTGATCGAATTTGGTCTGAGGTGACTAATATTCTCGCCGATACCATTCCGGGTATTCGTGTGGTGAAGGCTTTCGCACAAGAAGATCGCGAGCTCAAACGCTTTGTTGATTCCAATAAACACAATTTACAAATTAATGATCGCGTGAATCGTGTGTGGGGATTATTTTCTCCAACCGTCACCTTGCTGACGGAAACCGGCTTGTTGGTAGTTTGGGGATTTGGTATTTGGCAAGTTGCGCATCAAAAGGTGACCGTTGGCGTCTTGATTGCCTTCCTTGCTTACATTGGTCGCTTTTATATTCGCCTAGATTCGATGAGTCGAATTGTTTCTCATACCCAAAAAGCAGCTGCGGGCGCTAAGCGAATCTTTGATATCTTGGATCATGTCTCTAGTGTTCCCGAGCCAATTAACCCAGCCCCTTTAGGGCAGGTAAAGGGCCGGATCTCGATGCGTGGCGTTGGCTTTCGCTATGGCAACCGGGCTGTCTCAAAGGGGATTGATTTAGATATTGCCCCAGGAGAAATGATTGGTTTAGTCGGTCATAGCGGCTCTGGTAAGAGTACCTTAGTGAACTTGATCTGCCGTTTCTATGATGTGAGCTCAGGTGCAATTGCCTTAGATGGTCGTGACATCCGAAGTATTGCGATAGCAGATTATCGCAAGTGCATTGGTCTAGTACTGCAAGAACCGTTCTTATTCTTTGGCACGATTGCAGAAAATATTGCTTATGGTAAACCAGATGCGACACGCGAAGAAATTATTGAAGCTGCACGTGCCGCGCATGCCCATGAATTTATTCTGAGACTACCGCTTGGCTATGACTCGCTTGTGGGTGAGCGTGGCCAATCTTTATCAGGTGGTGAGCGTCAACGTATTTCGATTGCGCGTGCACTGTTAATTAATCCAAGCATTTTAATTTTAGATGAAGCTACTTCATCAGTCGATACCACTACCGAAAAAGAAATCCAACGCGCCTTAGATAACCTGGTGAAAGGCCGTACAACGATTGCGATTGCACATCGCCTGTCCACTCTCAGAAAAGCAGATCGCCTGGTGGTGTTAGATAAAGGTGAGATTGTGGAGATTGGTTCACATGAGCAGTTGATGGAGGCTCAAGGGGCTTACTACACCTTGTATCAAGCGCAATTACGTCATGCCGCTGAGTTGGTTGAAGGTGGCGCAATTGGCGAGAGCATTGAAGAGCTGCAAGAAGAAAAGCAGGAAGAAAAATTAGCAGTCATTGCGAAAGAAGTTGGAGGAGGGGCATGAAACAGACTCATCAACTAGAGCGCAATGCACTCGGACAATTAGTTTTCATTGACGCAAAAGGCGTATCTCACACAGGCGTACATCCAGTAAGAGCATTTCCGATTACTGCGCCTGCTGCTGGCATTGGCATCATGGATCAATCTGGCAAAGAGCTCTATTGGCATCCCGATGTGGCTCTGATTTCTGAAGCGGAGTTGGCGCTCATTGAAGAAGAGTTAGCTACTCGTGAATTTATGCCAGTGATTGAAAAAATTACACAGGTCTCGACCTTTGCAACCCCAAGTATTTGGGATATTGAAACGGATCGTGGTCCTACCCGCATTCGCTTGAAGGGTGAGGAAGATATTCGCAGAATTGCAGGCAATACATTGCTCATTGCTGATTCAAACGGACTGCAGTTCCTGATTAAAGATGCTACTCAGCTGGACAAGCTGAGTAAAAAGCTCCTAGACCGCTTCCGCTAGAATAAAACGAGATTTGCCGCTTTAGCTCAGTTGGTAGAGCAGTTCATTCGTAATGAAAAGGTCGCCAGTTCGATTCCGGCAAGCGGCACCAATTAGTTTTAATTTAAGGGTAAACCCCGATAAGCGGTTTCATAAAAGCACCTTAAACCTAAAAAACTTAATCCCCTACTGGTTGTGGGCTTTAGGTGCGCATGAAATTTAATAAAAAACCAAAATTAACGTACATTGAATACTTGATTCCAATCAAGGATCGGCCTTACTATAAGTTTGTGTCAGTTATTTTTTTGGTAAAGAATGGTGGCCGCTGCCCTTTATCTGAGCATCCAGTGATGAGTCAAATTGAGTTCATTATTTTTTTGGAAGAGGTGTACATATGAAGATGAAGTTAAAAGGGGCGTTGATTTCTACCGCTTTAGCCCTCGGTGTCGCTGGCGTTTCACCTGCATATGCTGCATGGGAACCAACTAAGCCTGTTGAATTCATTATTCCTGCCGGTCCTGGCGGCGGTGCTGACCAAATGGCGCGCATGATTCAAGGAATCATCACCAAAAATAATTTAATGAAGCAAGCTATCATTCCTGTGAACAAAGGTGCTGGCGCAGGTGCTGAAGGTTTCTTAGCAATGAAAGAAGCTAAAGGTGATCCAAATAAGATTGTGATCACACTTTCTAATTTGTTTACAACCCCATTAGCAACAGGCGTTCCATTTAACTGGCAAGACATCACTCCAGTTGCGATGTTGGCTCTTGATCAATTTGTATTGTGGGACAACGCTGAAAAGCCATACAAGACAGCCAAAGAATATATTGAGGCAGCTAAGGCCGCTGGCCCAGGTAAATTCAAAATGGGCGGTACAGGCTCTAAGTCTGAAGATCAGATCATTACCGTAGCGATTGAAAAAGCAACTGGCGCTAAATTTACTTACATCCCATTTAAAGGGGGTGGCGACGTTGCTGTTCAGCTCGTTGGTAATCACGTTGATTCCTCTGTGAACAATCCAATTGAAGCAGTTGCGCAATGGCGTGCTGGTAAGTTACGTGCTCTATGTGTATTTGATGACACACGCATGCCTTACAAAGAAAAGATTACTGATACTCAGTCTTGGTATGACGTTCCGACCTGTAAAGAGGCAGGAGTGGCTACGGACTATGTGATGTTACGAGGCATCTTTATGGCTCCAGGCGTAACTCAGGAACAAGTTGACTTTTATGTTGAGCTCTTCAAAAAAGTACGCGCTACGCCAGAGTGGAAGAAGTTCATGGCTGATGGCGCATTCAACCAAACCTTTATGTCTGGCAAAGAATTTAGAAACTGGCTCACATTGAATGAAGCTCTTCACAAGCAGTTGATGACTGAAGCAGGATTCTTGGCCAAGTAAACAGCCGGAAATCAGATAGGACCTCCATTAGGGGGTCCTATTTTTTAAGTAAGTGCATTAATTAACTTTTATTAGTGAAAAAACAAATGTCTGAACAAGCCAATAATTCAAATCAAGAATCTGTGATTAGCGTCAGAATGATGGACATCATTACTGCGCTCTTATTCCTGGTTGTAGGTCTGATCGTCATGGTGGGTAGTCTAAAGTTGGGTGCCAGTTGGGGTAGTGATGGGCCTGAGGCGGGATATTTCCCTTTCTATATTAGTCTGATCATCATGCTCTCAAGTACTGTGACTTTGTACCAAGCAGCGATTGTTGATAAGAAAAAGAAAACAGAATCATTTGTTGATAAAGAGTCCTTCAAGCAGGTAATGGCTGTTTTGTTGCCAGCGGTTGTATTTGTTCTGGGTGTGCAATTAATTGGGATTTATGTTTCCTCAGTCTTTTACATCGCGATCTTTATGGTTTGGCTCGGTAAATATCCAATTTGGAAAGCAATTGCAGTATCGGTTGGGGTGAGCGTAGCCCTCTACCTCATGTTCGAGTTCTGGTTCCAGGTTCCATTGCCACACGGCTCATGGTTCAACCCGCTCGAGTTTGTTGGCGTGAACTAAAAATATAAATAAAAAAGATTAGAGAAAAAGGAGTTCAAGTTGGAAGAAATTAGCGCTCTATTCAACGGCTTTGCTGTTGCGATGACCCCATTTAACCTGCTGCTCATGTTGATAGGTGTAACGCTTGGTGTGATCATTGGCGTCTTGCCAGGCCTTGGTGGTGCAAACGGAATTGCGATTCTATTGCCATTGACATTCACAATGCCGCCAACATCTGCAATCATCATGCTCTCTTGTATTTATTGGGGCGCATTATTTGGCGGAGCGATTACATCGGTTCTCTTTAATATTCCTGGCGAGCCCTGGTCGGTTGCAACTACCTTTGACGGTTATCCAATGGCTCGTAACGGTAAAGCAGGTGAGGCGCTCACTGCAGCGTTTACATCTTCCTTCGTTGGTGCATTCTTCGCAATTGTGATGATTACCTTCTTGGCGCCATTGGTTGCTAAGTTTGCGCTTCAGTTTGGTCCGCCTGAATTCTTCTCCGTCTACTTACTAACCTTCTGTAGCTTCGTTGGCATGAACAAAGGGTCACCTTTTAAAACTATTTCCGCTATGATGCTGGGTTTTGCTTTGGCTACTGTTGGTATGGATACGGTTACTGGTCAATTACGTTTGACATTCGGTCATCCAGAACTCATGCGTGGTTTTGACTTCTTGATTGCGGTGATTGGCTTGTTTGGTATTGGCGAGATCTTGCTCTCAATGGAAGAAGGCC
The DNA here is from genome assembly GCA_947453825.1 of Betaproteobacteria bacterium. Classification (GTDB taxonomy): domain Bacteria; phylum Pseudomonadota; class Gammaproteobacteria; order Burkholderiales; family Burkholderiaceae; genus Polynucleobacter. The sequence continues at coordinate 23,954 of CANGHN010000011.1, read as the reverse complement.
TTGCATTCCATGGTGCTGCTGCAAAGATTCGTCGTCAAGTCGTTCTGGAGACTTGGGCCAAGCTGCCTAAGTACTGGGCTACTTCATTACGTAGCTGCTTAATTGGTTGCTGGATGGGGATCACACCAGGTGGCGCGACACCTGCTTCATTTATGGCTTACGGCGTTGCTAAACGGGTATCTAAAAACGGTGATAAGTTTGGTAAGGGCGAGATGGAGGGTATTGTTGCCCCAGAAACCGCAGCCCATGCTGCTGGTACTTCAGCACTCCTACCAATGTTATCTCTAGGCATCCCAGGCTCACCAACAGCGGCAGTATTGCTTGGTGGTCTGTTGATCTGGGGTCTGCAGCCTGGTCCATTACTCTTCGTTGAGAAGCCAGATTTTGTTTGGGGCTTGATTGCTAGTATGTATTTGGGTAACTTGGCTGGCTTGTTTGTTGTATTAACTTGCGTGCCCTTGTTTGCATCCATCTTGAGAATCCCATTCTCAATCATCGCGCCAGTTATTATTGTGATTTGTGCAGTGGGTGCATATACCGTCCATAACGCTACGTTTGACGTTTGGTTGATGTTGGGCTTTGGTGTGCTGGGCTATGTCTTTAAGAAGCTCGACTATCCAATGGCGCCTATGGTCTTGGCTTTGGTCTTGGGTGACCGTGCTGAGGACTCCTTCCGCCAATCCATGCTGATCTCTCAAGGTAGTCTGGATGTATTTTTCTCAAACTACTTGGTCGCTGGTATTACTTCTGTTGCTTTGCTCCTATTGTTCTGGCCATTGATTGGCAAGGTAATTGGCAAGAAAAAGGGCGCAACGGCATAAAACCACATCTTTTAGAGGCGCTAGATGTAAAGCAAAAGGGGGCATGAGCCCCCCTTTTTTTCATGACTGTTTGCTCTTACTGAAAAAAATATTATGGAGGCAGTCAAATCTTTATCCGCATTCAATTTTTCTACATAGCCTTAGCGTAATCTATGAAAATAGGATTTATATTCAATAAAATCAATAAGTTAGTAAATTTAAATAGCAATCTCTAGGATTTATTCGATAGCCTGATTAATTATTGCAATGCAATAAATTAGGGTTATAATCTAGGTACTAACCCTTAAGGAGATTCAAATGACTGTTTTATTGAATATGATTAATCAGCTTTTTACTGAAAGTAAAAAAAGCCAAAAGCCAACTACTCGCCACTACGATTTTGACGGCGCTTACCGCGGCATGTAATTTAAATAAATTACTGATAAAGAAAAAGCCACCATGAGGTGGCTTTTTCTTTGCTTAACGTTTTTCAAAGCTGTGCGCATAAGCACAAAACTAGTGAGGAATTGGCATCCTCCTCTATTTATGGCAAGGGTAATCACCAGTAGGGTTTTAGAGAAATCTTGATGATTGTCAAGGGCGCCATTCTCTGAATGCTTAAAAATCACATATCCCAATTTTTGGGCGAAACAAGTTTTGACACAAAGAAAAAATAGGAGATTTCGGATGAGCGGCGAGAAAACTGCAGGACCTTTAGGGGGTCGTTGGTTTCAGCTACTAATCGGCATTATTTGTATGTCGATGATTGCAAACTTGCAATACGGTTGGACTTTATTTGTAAACCCAATTGATGCAAAGTTTGGTTGGGGTCGTGCAGCGATTCAAGTTGCATTTACTATTTTCGTGTTGACTGAAACTTGGTTGGTTCCAATCGAGGGTTACCTCGTTGACAAGTTCGGCCCGCGTCCGGTGGTATTTGGTGGTGGCCTGCTGTGTGGCCTTGGTTGGATGATGAATGCCCATGCAGACACCTTAACAATGCTTTATATCGCAGCTGCTGTGAGCGGTGTTGGTGCTGGTGCGGTTTACGGTACTTGCGTAGGAAATGCGCTCAAGTGGTTCCCAGATCGCCGCGGCCTTGCTGCTGGTATGACAGCTGCTGGCTTTGGTGCTGGTTCTGCATTGACTGTTATTCCAATTGCAAACATGATTGCTAATCAAGGCTATCAAGATGCCTTCTGGTACTTTGGTATCTGGCAGGGTGCAATCGTTATAGCCCTGAGCTTGCTGCTCTCAAAGCCTATTAAGAGTGCTATCACTACAGCTAGAGCAACTGTTGCTCAAACCCGTAAGGATTTCCGTCCAATGGAAATGGTGAAGCAACCAGTGTTCTGGATCATGTACCTGATGTTCGTGATGGTGGCTGCTGGTGGCTTGATGGCTACTGCACAGTTAGGCCCCATTGCTAAAGACTTCCAAATTGCTGGCGTAACAGTGAGCTTGATGGGATTAGCATTGCCTGCATTGACTTTCGCACTGACTGTTGACCGTGTATTAAACGGCCTGACACGTCCTTTCTTCGGTTGGGTATCTGACAAGATTGGTCGCGAGCAGACAATGACACTTTGCTTCACATTTGAGTGCTTTGGTATCCTTGGTTTGTACTACCTCGGCCGTGATCCAGTAATGTTTGTTTTGTTGACTGGTTTGGTGTTCTTTGCATGGGGTGAGATTTATAGTTTATTCCCATCAACCAATGCAGATACATTCGGTTCAACCTACGCCGCTGGCAATGCAGGTCTCCTCTATACAGCAAAGGGCACGGCTTCATTGTTAGTGCCTTTATCTAGCGTCTTAGCAACAATGACTGGTGGCTGGGAAGCGGTATTCTGGGTTGCTAGTATTTTGAATGGCACTGCTGCAATCTTGGCTTGGTTTGTATTGCGCCCAATGCGTCGCAAACTCATCGAGCGTTCAGCTTCAATGTAATTCACGCTTAAGCCTAAGCAAAGGGGTCTTCGGACCCCTTTTTATTTGCCCAAAATAAAGCAAAGCCTGGCAGGATTGGTTGGAGGTAGAAATCAGATAAAATTCTTACAACATGAATTTTCATAAAAACCGCCTCATTCACTGGATTGCAGCCGCAGCTATTGCAATGAGTGCACTTGCCCCTGCAGTTTCACAAGCGGTCTCGCTTGTGAAGGGTGGTCACGGTTTTGCGATGGAGATTTGTTCGGTTGATGGCAGCAAGATGCAAATTGAAATTCAGACTGGCGATCAAGATCTCGCAGATCAAATGCAGCCTTGTCCATATTGCGTAACGCATAGTTCAATTACCCCAGCATTTAATACCAACCTCACATTTGCAGCGCCAAATTCTTTTGCATTGCTTCCAAAGCTTTTCTATCAATCCCCTAAACCACTCGCGGTTTGGGTAACTCCTCCCTCAGCAGCACCTCCAGCACAAGCCTAAACAAAACTTAGGGCATAGCCTAGCTATGCAGTTGGCAACACATTCGTAACTAAGTTGTCGTCATATTGTGTGGAGAAGTAAATGTTGTTAAAGCAAAGAAAAATCAGTATTTGTATTGGATTGATATTTGGATCAATCCTGATTAGTGGCGTGCCTAGAGCTCAAGTAATTCCACCGGAGTATGGTCAAAAGATTGGCGATGTCGTTGTTAGTGCTAGCCTGGTTGGCACTGAATTGAAGGATATGACTCAAAATACATCCATTCTCACCAATGAAGATATTAAAAATAATCCCAATCAAACGATTGATCAGGTATTAAAAAATCAATCAAGCGTGTTTTTAAATGACACGCCCTATTATGAAAAAGATGTAACGGGTCAAAGCTTAAATGTACGTGGTCTAGGTACGCAACGAACCCTTGTATTGATTGATGGTGTGCCAGCCAATAACGCAATGTATGGAACGGTTGAATGGAACCGCGCACCTTTATCAGCCATTGAAGATGTTGAATTTATTCGTGGTGGTGTCTCAAACCTATATGGAAATATGGGAATGGGAGGCGTAATTAATATTACTACCAGGCCAATTAACGAAAATAAAGGAGAGGCGTCAGCTAGTTACGGCTCTTATGGTACTGGAAATGTAGCAGCATCAAAAGAGATGGCCATTAACGACGTATTGAGGCTCCGTGTTTCTGCAGACTACTTTGCTACCGATGGCTACGTCGTGCAACCAACAATATCGCCTGCAACCACTTATCCCAACAAGAAAACTACCCCTGTGCTTTCAAATCAGGCTGCGCCTTTGCTGCCAGGCATAGGTCCGGCAAGCGCGAACGCTGCAAACTACCGCCTAGATGGGTCATTGAAATTAAATTCAGATACCGATGCATTTTTTAAAATCGGATCCCACAACTTCACCAATTTATCAGGACCAGGCTATTCCTTTGCACCTAAAACAATGCAGCAAACGACTTTTTCTACTGGTGTTGTGACTCGTTTAGGTAGTGATCATAGAGTTGAAGCTAATGCATTCTATGAAAATGGCAATTTATGGCAACAAAATGTTTCTAATTCTCCGCCTGCATCGGCTTATATAAGTTCAAATTACGCAAATCCCTTTTCAACGGTTGGCGCCTCTGCAAAATCAATACAGAAATTTAATGATTTCGCAATAGACGAAGTTATGTTTGGTGTGGATGGAAGGCAGGTTGCCGCACAGAATTTAACTAACTCCTTCAGTGCATTGAGCTCAAATAGTAATCAGCCTGGCACCATGACATCCTCTGCGTACGCTAAAGGTCAGCAAGAGTTTTATGGCGTTATGACGCAACTTAAATCTAAGGCGAGCTATATTCCTCTACAGACTACCCTAACACTTCGTGAGGATCAGTGGCAGAGTCAAACACCTACATATTGGCTGGCTGGTAGCAACAATGTTCCCGGATATACAAGCGTCCCAAATCAAACTGTATACAAATTTAGTCCTAACTTAGGCTTGCTTTTACAGGCCACCAAAGAGCTGGATTTTAGGGCCGCAGCTTATCAAGGTTTTCATGCTCCAGGACTCAATAACACTATTCGATCATATGCTAGCTCTACATCCGTGAGCCTTTCCAATCCCAATTTGACCCCCGAAAATATGACGGGATATGAGGTTGGAACAGACTACAGATGGAGTGCTGGCTTTGTTCAGGTGACTGGTTTTAGATCAATGCTCTCTAATGCGGTTTATAACCCACAAATTACCACTGCTGCCGCTCTAGCAAATGGTTGCCCAAGCACAGTATGTACTGGGCAGACGGTAACTCTCTATGGTAATAATCAAAATCTACAGAGCCAGGGTCTGGAAGTCCAGGCTCATCATGATCTCAATCCTCATTGGGCGATAGATGGAACTTATACCCTGACAAACACCATTCTTACTTCTATAGGTGCCGGGGTAGATCCCAAATTAAATCCGGTGGGCAGTCAGGTTGGTGGTGTTCCCCAAAATATGGGGTACGCTGCATTAACTTACTCTCCATATGAGAAAACTAGCATTAGTGCGAATGTTCGCTATATCGGTAATTCATGGATGGATACTCCACACACCTTACCCGTTCCATCCTATGCTGTTATTGGGTTGAGAGCCAATTATCAAGTGACTCCTCAAGCATCAGTATTTGCTTCGGTGGTTAACTTGTTTAATAGAACCTATATCACCTATAACGCAGCGACATCTCAGGCGAGTTATACACTTGGTCAACCACAATCCATCACTGTTGGTGCGCGTATCATCTTCTAATGCTTAAATCCTCTTTCCATCTATCGTTTAAAGCTCTCTTCATGGGTGTTTTGGGGTTGGTCGCATTTAATTCTGCGTTTGCCCAAATGGATCACTCATCTCACATGATGAGTGCCTCTCTTGCAAAGCCTACCGCTTGCACTGGGTCTGGATTGGATTGCGCAAATGCAGCAACCCCATTCTTTATGGCAGATGGTAAGTTATTGTTGGCATGGACTGGGGGCGGTGTGGTTTCTGTTGCCCAGTCGATGGACAAGGGAAAAACATTTTCTACTCCCGTAGTTGTTGCTGAGCATGGGAAGTCTTTGGATGCAGGTGCTGATGCACGCGCACAAATTGTTGCTGACAAGACTGGCAATGCACTGTTGGCTTATGCATTCTTCAAAGATTCCAACTGGAATGCCCAGATCAATATTGCAAGATCCTCTGATGGTGGAAAAACGTTTTCTCAGCCCCAATCTTTGATAAAAGACAGTTCTAGTCAGCGCTTTCCTTCGGTCGTTATTCTCCCTAACAGTTCTATCTTTATTGCATGGATTGATAAGCGCTTAGTGGCTGATGCCAAGAAGTCGGGGCAGCAACGTCTAGGTGGATCCATAGCCTATTCATTTTCTAATGATAGTGGCAATAGTTTTGCTCCAGAATTAATTGCCAATGAAGCTAGTTGTGAGTGCTGTCGTATCGGGGCTAGCTTAGATCCCCAGGGCGGAGTCGGTATTATTTATCGCGCAATATTCCCCGGTGGTATTCGGGATCATGCGACCCAGATCATTACGCCAATGGGTGCTAGCAAGACGCAACGCGTTGCTCGAGATGAGTGGAAAACGGATGCTTGCCCGCATCATGGGCCAACTATCGCTATATCGAACTCAGGAAAAATCCATGTAGCCTGGTTTACACAGGGTAGTGCTCGCTCCGGTGTTTTTTATGCCAGCTCTAGCAATCAAGATGAAGCCTATTCCAAACCCCAAAGAATTGGCGCGGAAAATGCGAATGTATCAAGACCTTATTTGTTAGCAATCGACCAATCCGTTTGGTTAGTCTGGAAAGGGTTTGATGGCGCGAAAACTTCTGTATACCTAAAACAATCACTTGATGATGGAAAGAGTTGGTCAGCCCCAAAGGTAATCAGTGCTACGGCTGGATATAGTGATCATCCTTTGCTGGTCAGTCATGGAAAAGAGGTTTATCTCTCATGGCTCACTCGTGAAGATGGGTATCAATTGATTCCATTAAACTCAAAATAATGAAGAAACTACTTAGTATCTTATTTGTCCTCTTGGCATTTATGCAGTCTGCATATGCCCAGAGTAGTGCATTAAAGCCATATCAAAAGGGCGATTGGAAGACTGTTACTAAACCTTATGCTGGGCAACCTGTTGTCATCCATTTTTGGGGCGTTACTTGCTCGCCTTGCGCAAAAGAAATGCCGCTATGGGGAAAATTTCTAAGTCAAAATAAAAACGCCAAAATTATCTTTATTCAGGTTGATGATGTTCCCTCGGAGAGTGCATCCAAGATGCTCACAGCCGCTAATGTCAATCCTGTCGGTAACTTCACTTTGGCATCGCCTTTTGACGATGCTTTGCGTTATGAGATTGATCCCAAGTGGCGTGGTGAAACGCCAATGACACTATTAATTGATAAGAATGGAAAAGTTATTCGCAAGACCGGCAGTATGGATTTTGAGAAATTAAAGCAGTGGTATGCCATTGGCGCATAAGGGATTTGGCAAGATTATTTAAGGAGAGGTAAATGAAAAGATCATTATTAAAAACGCTATTTATAAGCATTCTCGGTTTGGGATTCTGCGGATCATTAATGGCTCAGGATGTCTCAAAGACTGTCTCTACTAATGCAATCAAAATTGAAAATGCCTACACACGTGCTACTGCACCAGGTCAGCAGGTAGCGGGTGGGTTTATGAAGATTGAAAACAAAGGTAGCTCTGGAGATCAGCTGGTATCTGCAAGCTCTCCTGCTGCAGGAGAAGTGCAATTGCATGAAATGGCTATGGACGGCAACGTCATGAAAATGCGCCAGGTAAAAGATATTGCTGTACCTCCCAATGGCGCTGTAGAACTCAAGCCAAGTGGCTACCACTTGATGTTCATGAACCTAAAAGGCCCCTTTGCTGCTGGTCAAACCGTTCCAGTAAAGCTGAAGTTTGCTAAAGCAGGCGAGGTAGAGGTAAAGCTTCCCGTAAATGCAATGGGAGCGATGCACGATAAGCATTAATCCCCTTGAGGTAGCTAATAAAAAAGCCCCTGATTTTATTCAGGGGCTTTTGTTTTATTGCTTGCTCTTATATCAGGTCAGATCTAAGTTCAGATCTGTAACAGCACCTTTGCTAGCACTACTTGCTAGGCTTGCATATTTTGCCAAGAGGCCGCGGGTATAGCGTGGCTTGGGCTGTTTCCAGGCTGCGCGACGTTTTGCAATCTCTTCATCACTTACATTGAGTTGAATGAGAAGCTTATGCGCATCGATAGTTACTGAGTCGCCTTCGTTAATGAGGGCGATTGTTCCGCCAACATAGGCTTCAGGAGCAACGTGACCAACAACCATACCCCAGGTGCCACCAGAGAAGCGCCCATCGGTAATGAGACCAACGGACTCGCCTAGGCCTTGGCCAACGAGGGCTGAAGTTGGAGCTAACATCTCACGCATACCAGGACCACCCTTAGGACCTTCATAACGAATGACCACGATGTCACCATCCTTGATCTTCTGCGCCATGATGGCTGCCATTGCATCATCTTCAGAATCAAATACGCGGGCTGGACCAGTAATAGATGGGTTCTTGAGGCCAGTAATCTTCGCTACACAACCCTCTGGAGAAATATTACCCTTCAAGATTGCTAAGTGACCTTGCTTATACAAAGGATTATCTAAAGTGCGAATCACTTTTTGATCGGCGCGTGGCACTGATGGCACATCTTTCAATACTTCAGCAATCGTTTTGCCGGTGATGGTCATGCAATCACCGTGCAGCAAACCGCCGTCAAGCAAAATCTTCATTACCTGTGGAATACCACCGGCTTGATGCAAATCGGTTGCAAGGTAAGTGCCAGATGGTTTCATATCCACGATTACTGGAACACGTTTACGAATACGCTCGAAGTCATCAATCGTCCAATCGATTTCAGCAGCGCTGGTAATAGCCAAGAAATGCAATACTGCATTGGTAGATCCACCAACAGCCATGATGACGCTCACTGCGTTCTCAATGGATTTTTTGGTAATGATGTCACGTGGGCGGAGATTGTTTTTAATTGCTTCAACCAATACGCGTGCGGACTCAGCGGCACTAGCCACCTTCTCGGCATCTTCGTTCGCCATGGTGGAAGAGTAGGGAAGGCTCATGCCTAGGGCTTCAAAGGAAGAGCTCATGGTGTTAGCGGTATACATACCACCACAGGAACCGCTACCTGGACAGGCATGTTGCTCTACACCTTTGAGGTCTTCTTCACTCATACGGCCAGAAGTAAATTCACCAACAGCTTCAAATGCAGAAACAATATTGAGATCTTTGCCTTTGTAATGACCTGGTTTAATTGTGCCGCCATAAACATAAATTGCAGGAACGTTGGTGCGCGCAATCGCCATCATGCCACCTGGCATATTTTTATCGCAACCACCGATGACAACTACGCCGTCTTGCCACAAGCCATTCACGCAAGTTTCAATACTGTCAGCAATCACTTCGCGAGATACGAGGGAATACTTCATGCCCTCAGTACCCATACCGATGCCGTCAGAAACGGTTGGCGTGCCAAATATTTGTGCTTTTGCGCCAGCTGCTTCAAGAGCTTCAACAGCGGCGTCAGCTAATTTCTGTAAACCACTATTACAAGGAGTGATGGTCGAGTGGCCATTGGCAACACCAACCATTGGCTTTACGAAATCCTTTTCTTCGTAACCCATTGCGTAATACATCGAACGATTAGGTGCGCGAGCAACCCCTTCGGTGACCATGCGCGAGCGTTCATTAAGGCGTTTCATGCTAATTACTCCAGAAAAGGTTTGAGTCGAAAGGCTCTATTGTGCCGTGAGATGAGTTCAAGGGTGGCTCATGTGAAGAAGGGGGAGAGGGTTTGGCATAAATGTTGCGCTGCAATACAAAAAATCAATGAAATCATTGATTTAGGTATAAATATTAGCTTGATAGCTAATAGCTTAGTAAAACACACTGGATTACATTAATTGTTCTATTACTTTCTCCATAGAATTCAATGACTAAAGTCGGCCACATATACCTAATTGATGATGATGAATCCATGCGCATTTCTCTTTCAAGGATGTTGCGGGAGTTGGGTTACCTCGTTGAGGACTACGCCTCAGCAGCTGTTTTCCTGGAAAAGTCCGTGCCAGTATCGCCAGCCGTGATTCTGTTGGATATGCAGATGCCCGATATGACTGGCCTAGATTTACAAGAAAAACTCCATAAACTGGGTCGTAAAACCCCGGTCATTTTTGTTAGCGGCCAAAGTCACCCTCATCAGATCGTTCAGGGCCTCAAAAGAGGGGCGGTAGATTTCTTATTCAAGCCCTTTAATTTGGAAGATCTCTTAAAGGCAGTTGCTGATGCAATCGATTTTGATAGCCGCCAGTTAAAGCGTGTTTCATTGGACGTGGAAGCTAAAAAAGACTACGAGAGTCTTACCCCTAGAGAGCGAGAGGTATGTGGATGGTTAGTTAAGGGCCTGTTAAACAAGGATATCGCTGTGAAGCTCGGAACTACCGATGCCACCATTAAGGTACATAAGGCTAGAGTCATGGACAAGATGCATGCGGACTCCCTGCAAGTGCTGGTCAAAAAGTATCTTGAATCTAACCTTGAGAATCACCCATTAAATAATTAGCCTAGTGGCTAATTACCCATGTACTATTTCGGTATTAATATCAAAAGTATCAAATACTTATAAGACGGTTACAGCTTAGTGAACAAGCCAGTCAAACTTCCGGATATTCGCAAAGAGGCATTTACCAAGGCCAGAGAAAGCTTGGGTTTAAGCACGAAAGATTTATCCGGTATGGCGTGTTTATCTGTTCGTCATATCGAGCAGATTGAAAATGGTGAAAGCAGTAGCTTTTATGGTGCTCAAGTAAAGTTCACAGCAGCAAAAAAAGTAGCCAGTCTATTAAAGCTCACGCCAGAAGAAGCATTTGATTTCGCTGGTGTAGTACAAGTTGCTAAAGCAGTTGAAGTGGAAGAGAAATTGCAGGAGGAGACAAAAACCCCTGTGGTAGAGAAAAAATCAAAGACTGTAAAAGAAAAAGAAAAAGAAGTTGAGCCAACAACTAAAGAAAAAGTTGATGAGCCAAAACCTCAAACAGCAAGTGTTAACAAGATCTCGCAAACGGCCATTGATTACAGCGTGAAGTCGAAAGCTTCGCCAGATCCAAAAAAGAAACTCTTTCTGCTAGTAGCGCTTGGCGCAGCGGTAATATTTTCTGTGGTGAACTTAAGGCCATTACTCTTTCCTGAACCTGTTAAAGAGGAAGTGGTTATTGTTCAGGAGGTGGTGCTAGAGCCCGCTCCAGCAGCAGAGCCCGTAGCAGATGCAAAGTCTGCCGCCATACCGCTAGCCGCACCAGCACCAGAGACTGCTCCAACGGCAGCTGTAGTTGTATCAGCTGAATGCCCACCCGCAGATGTAGCGGCACTTAATTACAAGCCTGATGCACCTAAAAAAGCTGGTGATATGGTTTATCTACAGTCAAAGACTGCTCAAACGGTTTGCGTGGTAGATGCAACCGGCAAAACTCAGAATAAAACTTTGGAGCCAGGTATTGGTGTGAGTGTCTATGGCAAGCCGCCATTGAAGGTCTTAACTGGTGGATTAAATCAGGTTGATTTGTATTACCAGGGTGCAAAAGTTCGTATCGGCAACACTAGCAATAAGACAATTAATTTAGAGCCGGCAGAAATTATTCAACCCGCAGCCCCATCTCCCTCTACTGACTCCCAACTACGTTAGTACAAATAAAAACAGCGGCTTGTTAAGCCGCTGCATTTTCTGGATAGGTTAAGCCTGGTATTACACAGCTGCGTTATCGGTTTCGCCGGTGCGAATACGAATCACTTGCTCTACTGCAGTAACAAAAATCTTACCGTCGCCAATCTTGCCAGTGCGCGCAGCTTTAGTAATTGCTTCAATGGCAGCCTCTACACGATCATCTGCAACAACAGCCTCTACCTTTACCTTGGGCAAAAAGTCGACGACATATTCAGCGCCACGATAAAGCTCAGTATGACCTTTTTGACGGCCAAAGCCTTTCACCTCGGTCACTGTTAAGCCAGTAACGCCTACTTCAGCTAATGCTTCACGAACTTCGTCGAGTTTGAACGGTTTAATGATGGATGTGATTAATTTCATATATTCCCCCTAATGCAGTAATCATACCTAGAACTAGCCAAGATCGCCAAAATCGGAGCCCTTTTAGCTGTTTTACGCCCTAAATTGTGAGGTGATAGGGTAGCGCCAGTCACGGCCAAAAGCGCGGGTGGTGATGCGCACCCCCGGCGGCGCTTGGCGGCGCTTGTATTCATTTAATTTAATGAGACGTGTAACCTTCTCAACACTTTCTGCTTCAAAACCAGCGGCAATAATTTGCGCAATCGATTGGTTTTGTTCCATATAACGTTCTACGATGCCATCTAACACTTCATAAGAGGGAAGGCTGTCTTGATCAGTTTGATCAGGGCGAAGTTCAGCAGATGGTGCGCGGGTCAAAATTCGCTCTGGAATAACAGATTGAATACTGTTGCGATAAGTGCATAGACGGTAAACCAAGGTCTTAGCGATATCTTTAATGACAGCAAAACCACCAGCCATATCGCCGTACAGAGTGCAGTAACCAACTGCCATCTCACTCTTATTGCCGGTAGTAAGTACTAAGCGACCAGTTTTATTAGAAAGTGCCATGAGCATTGTGCCCCGCACTCGCGCCTGAATATTTTCTTCAGTGGCATCGAGCTTCATGCCTTTAAATTGAGCTGCTAAAGATTCTTCTAGGGCATCAACGGGTCCACTAATCGGAATCTCATCATATTGAACGCCCAAGTTCTTGGCTAATTCACGAGCATCGATCCAAGAAATATCTGCGGTGTAGCGCGATGCCATCATGACCGCACGGACTTTGTCGGCCCCAAGGGCATCTACCGCAATGGCAAGAACAAGGGCGGAGTCTACTCCGCCTGATAAGCCAATAATGACTCCTGGAAAGCGATTCTTATTTACATAGTCCCGCACGCCCAGAACGAGTGCTTGATAAGCCTGCGCCTCCACGCTTTGGGGTGGAGTAATCAAGCCTTTTTCTAATTGGGCAGCTGCACTGACATCGACGATACCAAGGCCAGTTTCAAATTGAGGCATAGCCATAACAAGTTCGCCTTGGCTATTGAGGGCAAATGAGCCCCCATCAAAGACTAGCTCATCTTGTCCACCAACAGCATTTACATAGATCAATGGCATTTTGGTTTGCGCAATATGATCTCGTAGTACTTGAATGCGCAACTGCTCTTTTTTGAGATGATAGGGTGAGGCATTGGGAACGAGTAAGACTTGTGCGCCAGCACTATGAGCTTGTTTAGCTGGTCCTGCATGCCAGGCATCCTCGCACAATATCAAGCCGTAACGAATGCCATCGCAGGTAAATACGCAAGCTTGCTTACCCGGAACAAAGTAACGTACTTCATCAAAAACTTCATGATTGGGTAATTCTTGTTTGGCATAACCTGCAATGATCTTGCCATTCTGAAGAACGGAGGCAAAGTTTTCTAGGCCATGGGGAGTGGGTTTGGGGTGCCCCACTATGACAGTAAGGTCTTGGTATTGCGCAAGCTCTTGCATCAATAGCTCAAGCTGCTCTTGTGCAGCATCAATAAAAGCGGGCCGTAGTAATAAATCCTCAGGTGGATAGCCAGTAAGCGAAAGCTCTGGGGTGATCACTAGCTTGGCGCCTTGATGATAGGCGTCTACAGCAGCTTTGTGAATCAGTTGTGCATTGCCAGCCAGATCACCCAGTAATGGATTGAGTTGGGCTAGAGCAATTTTCTGTGCGCTCACTTTGAATCACAAAGCCTTTACTAGTTAAAAATTAAATTGGGTAAAGCTTACTGATGCTCTTTGTTATAGCGATCGATACCTTCTAAAATTTCTTTATGAGCATCGGCAACGCCACCCCAGCCTTTGACTTTGACCCATTTCCCTGGCTCAAGATCTTTATAGTGCTCGAAGAAATGTTGGATTTGATTTAAACGCAATGGGTTCATATCTTCTGGTTTTTGCCAGTGGGTATAGATAGGCAAAATCTTATCTTCTGGTACGGCTAATAATTTGGCATCTTCGCCGCCTTCATCTTCCATTTGTAAAACACCGATCGCGCGGCAACTAACAACCACGCCCGGGATGAGTGGAAAAGGCGTAATCACGAGTACATCCACAGGGTCGCCATCGCCAGCGATTGTTTTATTGATGTAGCCATAGTTACAGGGGTAGTGCATCGCGGTACCCATGAATCGGTCAACGAAAATAGCGCCACTTTCTTTATCGACCTCGTACTTCACTGGATCAGCGTTCATTGGAATTTCAATAATGACGTTGAAGCTCTCAGGGATCTTTTTGCCGGGCTTGACATTGTCGAGACTCATAAATACTCCGAATAATGATTAGTAAATACCCTGATCTTAGCAAAGGGGCTCAGGGGTGATTCTGATACATACTGTTATGGCTTTAGAGCCCTAGTTTAAAGCTTTCAAAAACTAGGTAGTCCTAAGCACTAGATATACAAAATAAAAGAGATCAACTTTAGGGAGTTCAAGCATGAGTAATGTCACTTTAGGCTTGTATTTTGCCTTGGCATGTGGTGTCCTGGCCGTAATTTACGGTTTTGTGATGCGCAGCTGGATTTTGAAGCAAAGTACGGGCAATGCCAAGATGCAAGAAATTGCAGAAGCGATTCAGCAGGGTGCTGCCGCTTATTTATCGCGCCAATATAAAACGATTGCTATTGTTGGGGTGGTGCTAACCATCCTAATGGCGCTGTTCTTGGATTTTGCAACTGCCATCGGTTTTGTGGTGGGCGCCGTTCTTTCTGGTGCTTGCGGCTTTATCGGTATGAATGTCTCCGTAAAAGCAAACGTGCGTACAGCAGAAGCAGCGACTAAGGGCATGAATGAAGCCCTCAATGTGGCATTTAAGGGCGGTGCAATTACCGGTATGTTGGTAGTTGGCCTTGGTCTTTTAGGTGTTGGCCTTTTCTTTATGTTCCTCGTCTCTATCGGCGCAGGACAAGATCTGGCTTCAGTACTGCATCCTTTAATTGGTTTGGCATTTGGTTCTTCCTTGATTTCTATCTTTGCTCGTTTGGGCGGCGGTATCTTTACTAAGGGTGCAGACGTTGGTGCTGACTTAGTGGGTAAGGTTGAAGCAGGTATTCCAGAGGATGATCCACGTAACCCAGCAGTGATTGCTGATAACGTCGGTGACAACGTAGGTGACTGCGCAGGTATGGCGGCTGACTTATTTGAAACTTATGCAGTCACATTGATTGCTACCATGGTGCTCGGTTCCCTTATGGTAGCTGGTGCACCAGTAGCAGCGATTGTTTACCCATTAGTGCTTGGTGGCGTTTCGATCATTGCTTCTATCATCGGCTGCTCATTTGTTAAAGCAACACCTGGTATGAAGAATGTGATGCCTGCCTTGTATAAAGGTTTGATCATTGCAGGTGGCCTCTCATTAGTAGCTTTCTACTTTGTGACTAATTTCATCATGCCTGACGATGCATTGGGCATCCCTGGTAGTCAGTGGCGCTTATTTGGCGCAACAGTAGTTGGCTTATTGCTTACTGCTGCATTGGTATGGATTACTGAGTACTACACCGGCACCCAGTTCAAGCCAGTGCAACATATTGCTGAAGCGTCTACTAAAGGTCACGGTACAAACATCATTGCTGGTTTGGGTATCTC
Source organism: Betaproteobacteria bacterium (assembly GCA_947453825.1). Classification (GTDB taxonomy): domain Bacteria; phylum Pseudomonadota; class Gammaproteobacteria; order Burkholderiales; family Burkholderiaceae; genus Polynucleobacter. Next base: position 8,455 of record CANGHN010000011.1, on the reverse strand, counting down.
TATGAAGTCCACTGCATATCCAGTGCTCTTTGTGTGTGCCGCAATTTATGCAGCGTATTGGCTTGCTGGTTTGTATGGCATTGCGATTGCTGCTACCGCTATGTTGTCGATGGCAGGTATCGTAGTTGCGCTTGATGCTTACGGTCCAATTACGGATAACGCAGGTGGTATTGCGGAGATGGCAGGCTTGCCACAAGCAGTGCGTGATATTACCGATCCATTAGATGCGGTAGGTAACACTACTAAAGCTGTGACTAAGGGTTACGCAATTGGTTCCGCTGGTTTGGCATCACTAGTACTCTTTGCCGACTACACCCATGCATTAGAGGGTATTGGGCAACAAGTATCTTTTGATTTGTCTAACCATATGGTGATCATTGGCCTCTTTATTGGCGGCATGATTCCTTACTTGTTTGGTGCGATGGCGATGGAAGCAGTTGGCCGTTGCGCTGGTGCAGTTGTAGAGGAAGTGCGTCGTCAGTTCCGCGATATTCCCGGAATCATGGAGGGAACCGCCAAGCCTGAGTACGGTAAGGCAGTAGATATGCTCACTACAGCTGCTATTAAAGAAATGATTGTGCCTTCCTTATTGCCAGTAGTAGCGCCGATCGTGGTTGGCCTGGTGTTAGGACCTGCTGCTTTGGGTGGCTTGCTGATGGGTACGATCGTGACCGGCTTGTTCGTAGCGATCTCTATGTGTACTGGTGGCGGTGCTTGGGACAATGCAAAGAAATATATCGAAGAAGGTAACTTCGGCGGTAAAGGTTCTGAAGCGCATAAAGCTGCTGTGACTGGTGACACTGTAGGCGACCCCTACAAAGATACTGCTGGTCCTGCAGTTAACCCATTGATCAAAATCATCAACATCGTGGCATTGCTCATCGTGCCACTCTTGCCAGTGATGAGTCGCTAAGACAATTCAGTAAAGCAACAAACCAAAACGCCTAGCAATGCTAGGCGTTTTTTATTTACCCCCTCAAATAGGGGTTGCAAGAGGGTTAAATGCAATATACAATTGCTATATACATAAGGAGGGCTGGATTTTGGCTATTTCAACTGTTTTTACAAACAATCGAACTCAGGCAGTGCGGCTACCTGTCGAGATGCGGCTTCCAGAGAATGTTCGCAAGGTGAATGTTCGTGCAAAAGGTTGTGAACGCATCATTGCCCCAATTGAAAACATATGGGACAACTTCTTCTTAAGTGAAGCAGGTGTAAGTGGTGACTTTATGGATGAAAGAGGAACTCAAGAACAAGGTGATAGAGAGCCTCTTTAATGCTTAAATACTTATTAGACACAAACATTGTTATTTATGTCATGAAACGAAAACCTCTGGATGCCCTTAAGGTTTTTAATAAAAACGCAAGTCGTATGGCTATATCTACCATTACATTGGCAGAGTTAATTTATGGCGCTGAAAAAAGTGCGCATGTAGAAAAAAATCTCAATGTTATTGAAGACTTCATTAGCCATCTAGAGGTTTTGCCATATGACATTGCTGCAACTCAGCATTATGGGCAAATTAAGGCTTTTTTAGAGCGTGCGGGTCAGCCCATTGGAGTAAATGATATTCATATTGCAGCTCAGGCTAGAAGTCACGGCTTAACTCTTGTTACTAATAATACGTCTGAGTTTAAGAGAGTTCCAAACCTTGCTCTTGAAAACTGGGTGTAAGTATCGTCCCTAAAAAACGCCTAGAAATACTAGGCGTTTTTTATTACTGAACTACAAAGGAACATCTCAGCTTTTTTATTCCAGGGTTTCTAAATAACGTTGAGCATCTAATGCAGCCATGCAGCCTGTACCAGCGCTGGTAATGGCTTGACGATAGATGTGGTCTTGCACGTCACCTGCTGCAAATACGCCAGGGATGTTGGTAGCAGTAGCGTCACCCTCTAAGCCGGAGTGGGTCTTGATGTAGCCATTGTTCATGTCTAACTGTCCAACAAAGAGTTCAGTATTGGGTTTGTGACCAATCGCAATAAAGGCGCCAGTCAAGGCGATGTCTTCAGTGCTGCCATCTTGTTTCTTAATGCGGACTCCAGTCACACCTTTTTCATCTCCAAGCACTTCATCAAGAGTAGAGTTCAGTTTGAGCTCTACCTTGCCTTCAGCAACTTTGGTCATGAGGCGATCATTCAAAATAGGTTCAGCGCGGAATTTATCGCGACGATGAATGACGGTGACTTTTTTGGCAATGCCCGTGAGGTAGAGGGCTTCTTCAACCGCAGTATTACCGCCACCAACTACGCATACATCTTGATTGCGATAGAAGAAACCATCACAGGTTGCACAACCAGAAACGCCGCGCCCCATGAATGCCTCTTCACTTGGTAAGCCAATGTATTGCGCTGAAGCACCAGTAGAAATAATTAAGGCATCACAGGTGTAGGTGCCGGAGTCACCAACCAAGCGAATGGGCTTCTCTTTGAGGGCTGCCGTATGAATATGGTCAAAAATGATTTCGGTATTGAAGCGCTCAGCATGCTTCAAAAAGCGATCCATGAGCTCTGGGCCTTGGACCCCATCGGCATCAGCAGGCCAGTTTTCAACGTCAGTGGTGGTCATAAGTTGACCCCCTTGAGCCAGGCCAGTAATGAGGGTGGGCTTTAAATTGGCTCGGGCAGCATAGACTGCTGCGGTATAGCCAGCAGGGCCGGAACCGAGAATGAGAACTTTGGAGTGTTTTGGGGTATTTGTAGTCATATTCAAATTATAGGTTTGCTTGTTTACAATCAGTAGAACATGGCCAGAACCGCATACCCAAAGTCCAAAACTCCAATGAGTCCCCAGCCCCCAGAGATCGATGGGCAGGGCAGAATGCCCCGTCTCCTCATGGAGGCACGCTGGTTCATCTCCCTGGGCTTGTGCCTGGGCTTATTTGCCATTTTGCTGACCTACTCCAAGGCTGATCCGGCTTGGTCCCATGCGAGTTTTGAGGCCCCCAAGAACCTAGGTGGGCGTTTTGGGGCTTATTTGGCGGATTTAATGCTCTATATCTTCGGCATCTCTGCATTCTGGTGGGTGGTGTTATTTGGCCGCAGGGTTTTACAGGGTTGGCGTGAGTTATGGAGCGTTCCTCTGCCTGTTGATCCAGAAGCCAAGCCAGACTCCTTGCTAATGCGTTGGTTGGGCTTTGGGCTCACTTTAGTCTGCAGCATGGGGATTGAGTCGATACGACTTCATTCGCTCAGCTGGCAGCTTCCACGCCCGCCTGGTGGCATATTGGGTGAGTTGATCGGCGATCCTCTACAAATGTCCCTAGGTTTTACTGGTGCAACCTTAGTCCTACTTTTTGGCTTATGCGCCGGTTTATCTCTGTTTCTCCATTTTTCTTGGTTAGATATCGCTGAAAAAGTGGGGCGTCTCTTGGAAGTGACTTATCACCGAATTCGTGAGCGACGCGATAGTGAAGAAGATCGCAAGTTAGGTGAAGCCGCTGCTGAAGAGCGTGAGGAGTTTGTAGAAGAGTTCCGTGGCCGGGTTGAAGTAGCGGCACCAGTACAAATTGTGCGTGCACCAGTAGAGATTCCAAAGAGTGCGCGAGTTGAGCGCGAGAAACAACAACCGCTGTTTGTGGATATTCCAGATTCAGAATTGCCACCACTGGCACTGCTTGATCCCGTACCAGAAGCAAAAGAAACGATCTCTGCTGATGTCTTGGAATTTACCTCTCGCTTGATCGAACGTAAGTTAGCAGAATTTAATGTTCAAGTAACCGTGATTGCTGCTTATCCCGGTCCGGTTGTCACCCGTTATGAAATTGATCCTGCAGTCGGCGTGAAGGGTAGCCAGATCGTCAACCTATCACGCGACTTAGCGCGTGCGCTGGGTGTTGTCAGTATGCGTGTCGTTGAAACGATTCCTGGCAAAACATGCATGGCTTTAGAGTTGCCAAATCCAACACGCCAATCGGTTTATTTATCTGAGATTCTGACTTCACAGGTCTACAACGATAATCATTCATTGCTGACCCTGGCTTTGGGTAAAGATATCGCCGGCAGTCCAATGGTGGCTGATCTGGCAAAGATGCCCCATTGCCTAGTCGCCGGTACGACGGGCGCTGGTAAGTCTGTGGGTATTAATGCCATGATTCTCTCGCTACTCTTTAAGGCTAAGCCTGATGAAGTGCGTTTGATCATGATTGATCCTAAGATGCTCGAGATGGCAATTTACGACAAGATCCCGCACCTACTATGCCCAGTAGTAACCGATATGAAGCAGGCGTATAACGCGCTCAACTGGGCGGTGAATGAGATGGAACGCCGCTACAAACTCATGAGTAAGTTTGGTGTACGTAATTTAGCGGGCTTTAATAAAAAGATTCTGGACGCAGAAGAAAAAGGTGAGAAGCTTACCAATCCATTTAGCCTCACTCCAGATGATCCTGAGCCAATCTATAAAGCGCCAGTCATCGTCATCGTGATCGATGAGTTGGCTGACTTAATGATGGTCTCTGGCAAGAAGATTGAAGAGCTTATCGCGCGTATTGCACAAAAGGCTCGTGCCGCTGGTATTCATTTGGTATTGGCAACACAACGCCCTAGCGTTGATGTTATTACCGGTTTAATTAAAGCCAACGTACCAACCCGTATTTCTTTCCAAGTGAGTAGCAAGATCGACAGTCGTACGATTTTGGATCAGCAGGGTGCGGAAGCACTACTTGGTATGGGTGATATGCTCTATATGGCCCCTGGTACTGGCTTACCAGTGCGTGTCCATGGCGCATTTGTATCGGATGATGAAGTGCATCGTGTGGTGGAGTGGCTCAAAGAGAAGGGCGAAGCCAATTATATTGATGGTGTACTCGAAGGTGCTGATGAATCCAATATCGATGCCCTAACGGGTGAGAGCGGCGGTGAAGCTGATCCACTCTATGATCAAGCAGTCGCGATTGTTCTAGAAAACAAACGACCATCGATCTCTTTAGTGCAACGTCACTTGCGCATTGGTTATAACCGCGCCGCTCGTCTACTTGAAGATATGGAAAAAGCAGGGCTTGTATCGAAGATGGGTAACGGTGGCAATCGCGAGATACTGCATCGTCCCTCAGAGTAAGGCTTGATTTTGCAAAGATTCTTGACTGCAGTAGCAATATCTATTTCTATCGGTATTGCAACAATTCTTTTTTCAGGTACGGCAATTTCTCAAACGGAGAGTGGCTCAGACCAGTTGCGTCAATTTGTGCGGAATTCCAAAACGGCTGAAGGAGACTTTGTGCAGCAACAGCTGCGTGCACCCAAAGCCAATGAACCACAAGACAAAGGCCTAAAAGTGCTTCGTCAAACGCAAGGCCATTTTGTTTTTCAGCGGCCTGGTCGTTTTGTATGGGATACGCAAAAGCCGTATGAGCAAAAACTGATTGCGAATGGCAACCAGCTCATTTTATGGGATAAGGATTTAAATCAAGCTACCTTCCGCCCTGCAGGGCAAGCCTTGGCTTCCACACCAGCAGCTATTCTGTTTGGCGAATCTTCACTAGATCAATATTTTGATTTGATTGAAGGTGAAGAGCGTTTGGGAATGAGATGGGTAGCCTTAGTGCCTAAAAAAGATCCCAATGCTAAAAATGCAAATGATCTCCCTTATACCAAGATCTCTATTGGTATGAGTAATGGACTGCCAAAAGCGCTTGAGCTAATTGATGGCTTGGGTAGTGTGGTGCTAGTGACTCTGGATAAGATCCAACTCAACGTCAATTTGCCCGCAAATCGCTTTAATTTCACGCCGCCTGCAGGCTCTGAAGTCTTACGCTTAAACTAGAGCCTAAATAACCCCCCCCAGAGCAATATATGATTGATCCGCAATTACTTCGTAAAGATATCGCTGCCGTCCAGGCCCGCTTAGCTACCCGCAAATTTCAGCTCGATGTTGAGAAGTTCAACACGCTTGAGTCTGAGCGTAAATCTTTACAAACAAGTACTGAAGAATTGCAAGCTAAACGCAATCAATTATCTAAAGTCATTGGTATGAAAAAAGGCAAGGGTGAGGATGCCTCCGCAGAGATGGCTCAAGTTGCCGGGGTCAATGCGGATATGGAATCTGGCGCAGCACGCCTTGCAATTTTGCAGGCGGAGATATCTGATTTCTTGATGGGCATTCCCAATTTGCCAGATGAGTCTGTACCTACCGGTAAAGATGAAACAGAAAATCAAGAAATTAAGCGCTGCGGCAAAGAGCCAATTTTTGATTTTGAGATTAAAGATCACGTAGATCTTGGTGGTCCATTGGGCTTAGATTTTGAAGTGGCAGCCAAGATTAGCGGCTCTCGCTTTGTAGTTCTGAAGGGGCCGATTGCAAGATTGCACCGCGCCTTAGCGCAATTCATGATCGATACTCATGCTACAAAACATGACTATCAAGAGGTCTATGTGCCATACATGGTGAACGCCGCATCAATGCGCGGTACAGGCCAATTACCGAAGTTCGAGGAAGACTTATTCAAAGTGCCTCGTCAGATGGGTGGTGAAGCGCAGTCAGAAAATACGGGCGGAGAGGCGAAAACTGAAAACTTCTATCTCATTCCAACGGCAGAAGTACCGGTAACTAACTTAGTACGAGATGAAATCGTCAATGCCGATACCTTGCCATTGAAGTTTGTTGCTCATACCCCATGTTTTCGCTCAGAAGCAGGAAGCTACGGCCGTGATGTGCGTGGCATGATTCGTCAGCATCAGTTTGATAAGGTGGAGTTAGTGCAAATCACTAAGCCAGAAGACTCAATGCAAGCCCTTGAGGATTTAACGGGTCACGCAGAAAAGATTCTTGAATTGCTCGAGCTGCCGTATAGAAAAGTATTGCTCTGCACAGGTGATATGGGATTCGGTAGCACCAAGACCTATGACCTAGAAGTATGGGTGCCATCCCAAAAAGCCTATCGAGAAATTAGCTCTTGCTCAAGCATGGGCGATTTCCAGGCTCGTCGAATGCAAGCGAGATTCAAAGCTGGCCAAGGTAAACCAGAATTGGTCCATACCTTGAATGGTTCTGGTCTGGCAGTAGGTAGAGCATTAGTTGCGCTGATTGAGAACAAGCAACAAGTAGACGGCAGTATTGCTATTCCTAAAGCGCTGCAACCATACTTGGGTGGCTTGGAAGTACTTAAGCCTATCTAAGATCCCAGTACGTAAAGATTAGGCGCACTCAAATGAAACAGTACTCACGACTTTTGCTCTTAATTTGCTCAGCATTAATCTCTCAAGGCATTTTTGCTGCCGAAAAGACCTATCGCTGTGAAGTATTAAGTGACGCCTATATTAAAAGTAATGGTGAGCTCTCTTTAATTCAGGATAGTCCCAGAGTTGGGCAAGAATTTGCAGTGATCAAGAAAACCGGAGAAGTAGTTGGGGATGTGATGGATACCTTGAAAAATCCTAAGGTGTTAGCATCCGGAAGCAATGGTAATGCGTATAAGGTCATCTGGGTGCAAAAGTCTGCAGGTAAGAATGGTGCTTTCGTTGACTATCTAAGCATCGAAGAGTTTTCATCCGCAAGCAAAAAACCTTTTGGCTTCTTTTCTGGTGGACTGCTCATGACAGGTATCTGCGAGTGATGCTGGAAAATGTTGTGTGCAGGTTTGTTGTATAAGTTTTATTCTGCAAGTATCGGAGAGGTGGCAGAGTGGTCGAATGTACCTGACTCGAAATCAGGCGTAGGGTCAAACCTACCGAGGGTTCGAATCCCTCCCTCTCCGCCAAACCATCAAATACCGATCGGCTTCTAGCCCTTTTCTTCAAGGGCCGACCAGTCCCTAGCTGGATATTTGAAATTTAAGGGTAAATGCGAATATCTCTAGAGGTAATATCAAAGCCTAATTGTATAGCCGCGTAAATTAATTTTATTTAAGGATATCCAATGCTAAAGAAAAAAATTGTTGTTTTGCTTACCTTGTTAGGTGTGACTAGTGTTGCATCTGCAGCAGGCGCAAATAGTGACGCTTATTTTGATGGCTTTTATGGCCAAGTGGAGGTTGGTGTTGGTTCTCAAACAAATGCAGTTGGTATTTCTGCTGGAGGAGCCACAGAAACTTATAGTTTTGGAAATACACAGCCTCAATACGCCTTGACTGCTGGCTACTCAAAAAAGATTTTTGATTTGCCTGGTGATAACGATATCAACTTAGCAGCAAATATTTCGTATAACTTTACTAACGGCAACAGTGGTAGCGTTAAATATGCAGCTGGAAGCGAAAGTGGTTATTACAGTTTTAATACTAAAAATATAATGTCCTTTTCTTTGGAGCCTGGATATTACCTAAGCAAGCATGGTCTGGGTTACTTGAAGCTTGGTTATGCACAGGGGCAAACAAGTTTTACCTCCAACTCTGCCAATACAACACCTCAGTTTGGCACTCAAAGCGGCTACTTGTTTGGATTTGGGTTTAAGCATGGTTTAAATGCAGCCCATCCAAATGTGTTCTGGGGTATTGAGGCGTATCAAATCAATATGAATAGT
>CANGHN010000010.1 GCA_947453825.1 Betaproteobacteria bacterium | reverse complement strand
GAGAACGGCTATGGCGACACAATCCTTTCCCGTGACAAAGCAAAACGCTTAGCTTCATGGATGAATTTGGAAAAAGCGCTCGAGCAAGCTGAGATCGTTACCGGTACTGTTACTGGTAAGGTTAAAGGCGGCTTGACTGTGATGGTTAACGGTATCCGAGCATTCTTGCCTGGATCACTTGTTGATACACGTCCAATTAAAGACACTAGTCCTTACGAAGGTAAGACTATGGAGTTCAAGGTTATTAAGCTTGACCGCAAACGTAATAACGTAGTGTTGTCACGTCGTGCAGTGGTTGAAGCTAGCCAAGGTGAAGAGCGTGCTAAGTTAATGTCTAACCTTAAAGAAGGCGCAGTGGTTACTGGCCTCGTTAAGAACATTACTGATTACGGTGCGTTCGTTGACCTCGGTGGTATCGATGGCCTCTTACACATTACCGATTTGGCATGGCGTCGTGTGCGTCACCCAAGCGAGATGTTGACTGTTGGTCAAGAAGTGACCGCGAAGATTTTGAAGTTCGATCAAGAGAAGAACCGTGTTTCACTCGGTGTGAAGCAGCTTGGTGATGATCCATGGGTTGGTATCGCACGTCGCTACCCTCCAAACACCCGTTTATTCGGCAAAGTAACCAACTTGACTGACTACGGTGCGTTCGTTGAGATCGAATCTGGTATCGAAGGTTTGGTACACGTTTCTGAAATGGACTGGACCAACAAGAACGTTGCTCCAAGTAAAGCAACTGCACTAGGAACCGAAGTTGAGGTCATGGTTCTGGATATTGATGAAGACAAGCGTCGTATTAGCTTGGGTATCAAACAGTGCAAAGCGAATCCATGGGAAGAATTCTCACGTTCACAACAAAAAGGCGACAAGCTTTCTGGCGCAATCAAGTCGATTACCGACTTTGGAGTGTTCATTGGCTTGCCTGGCGGTATCGATGGTTTAGTTCACCTCTCAGATCTTTCATGGAATGAGCCAGGCGAAGAGGCTGTGAAGAAATACAAAAAAGGTGATGAGGTTGAAGCCACTGTATTGGCAATTGATGTTGAGAAAGAGCGTATCTCTCTCGGCATTAAGCAATTGTCTGGCGACCCATTCAACAACTACACATCTGTCAGCGACAAGGGTAGCCTCGTTACTGGTACTGTGAAAGCTGTTGATGCTAAGGGTGCAACCATTCACTTGGCTGATGAAGTTGAGGCTTACTTACGTGCTTCTGAAATCTCAACCGATCGTGTTGAAGATGCACGCAACGTGTTGAAAGAGGGCGATAGCGTTACTGCCATGATCATTAATATTGATCGTAAGTCACGCGTCATCAATCTTTCAATTAAAGCAAAAGACAGTTCTGATCAACAAGATGCAATGAGCAAGCTCCAGGGTGATGCGCAGTCTGGCACTACCAATTTGGGTGCTTTGTTAAAAGCAAAAATGGACAATCAGGGCTAAATCAATATCGCCGCTTGCCCTTAGGTGAGCGGCGGTTTTTTATTGATAGATCATGACAGATCAAGAGCAACAAGCCATTACTCGCTCCGAACTCGTGGAGAGCCTCGCGGAACAGTTTCCGCAGCTTCTGCCTAGGGATGTAGAGTTGGCAGTAAAAACTTTGCTGGACACAATGACTCATGCATTGGCTGAGGGCAAGCGTATTGAGTTGCGCGGAGTGGGAAGTTTTGTACTTCACCATCGTCCTGCTCGAACTGGTCGTAACCCAAAGTCTGGTGAGAAAGTATTAATTCCGGAGAAACGCGTTCCGCACTTTAAGCCTGGCAAAGAGTTGCGTGAGCGAGTGGATTACAAGCCGTTGAAACAGGCGGGCCCTAAAGAGGGTTCTGGTGCCTAGTATTCAGGCTCAACCTCAGTGGTCCTTGCGGGCCATTTTTTTATTTAATTTCTGCGCGCCATGATTCAGATAGCCACAGCTTGGTTATTGATTCTGCCAGTCATGTTTGGTATTGGTTGGTTAGCTGCGCGCTGGGATTTGCGCCTTGAAAATCGGATGGATGAACGTGAGCGCATGCGTCAACAGCGCTCGACCTTCAAAGGCTTAAGTCTATTATTAAATGAGCAGCCAGATCAAGCGATTGAGACTTTGGTAAAGATTGCCCAGTTAGATCCGGAAACTATTGAACTCCATTTTTCATTAGGAAATTTATTTCGCCGTCGCGGTGAAACTGAGCGCGCTATCCGTGTGCATCAACATTTAGCAAACCGTGATGATCTAAAGCCGCGTGATCGAGATCATGCGGCCTACGAGTTAGGTCGTGACTTTTTACGTGCTGGTCTATTAGATCGTGCTGAGGCTTCTTTGAATCGGGTGGGTGAAGGGAAATTTGCCGTACCTGCCAAAGAGAGCCTCCTAGAAATGTATCAAGTGGAGCATGATTGGAAAAAAGCCATCATTGCCGCAAATGAGCTGGAAGTTTTGCAAGGCAAATCTCACCATACTGAGATTGCTCAATTCCATTGTGAATTAGGTCAAGATGCTCTACGTCGCAAGGATCTAGTAGAGGCTGAACAGTCAATACAGCGAGCTCTCCAAGCTGTTCCTAATCATGCGCGTGCCTTGATATTGCAAGGTGATTATTTGATGGCGATGGATCGCCCAGCTCAGGCAATTGAGGCTTGGAGCTTAGTTGCAGTCTCTCATCCTGCTTATATGCATTTATTGGCTGACCGCTGGATGGTGGCGCATACCGAAATTAATCAAGCAGAAGCAGGTTTAAATCTGCTTTGTGATCTTTTGAGGACTCAGGCGTCTGGCGAGCTTTTAGATATTGTTCATAAGCAAGTCATGAGCATTCGGGGGCCAAAAGCAGCAGATGCAATGTTGTCTGAGGTAATGCAGCATTCCCCGAGTTTGAGCGCTTTATCGAAGTTAGCGGAAACCCGTCTAGCAATTGAAGAGGGTAATGCAAAGCCTGAAAGACTTTTAGAGTTGCAATCGATTCTGAATTTGTTACGTCAGCGCACGACTAGCTTGGCGCGCTATACCTGTGGCAATTGTGGTTTTCGTGCACGTCGATTCTATTGGCAATGCCCTGGATGTAATCACTGGGAGGCGTACTCCCCACGTCGTAGTGAGGGTACTGCTCCTAGCGGCCCTTCAATGTAAAAAATACATAAGGATGTCATCAAGTTATAGTTCAATGATGGCTATTAAATAAACATAAAAAAGTTGGAGCTATTTTGAAGGTTACGATTATCGGCAGTGGCTATGTAGGCTTAGTTACCGGTGCTTGCTTGGCAGAGCAGGGTAATAATGTCTTTTGCTTAGACTTAGACCCTAAAAAGATTGAGATTCTGAACTCTGGTGGCGTGCCTATTTATGAGCCAGGCCTCAAAGAGATGATTGAGCGCAATCGCGCCGCTGGCCGTCTGCAATTTTCCACTGATATTCCTGCATCAGTAGCACACGGTGATGTGCAATTTATTGCAGTAGGCACTCCTCCTGATGAAGATGGTTCGGCGGACTTGCAATATGTCGTGGCAGCTGCTCGTAATATTGGGCGCCATATGACAACTCCTAAAGTAATCGTAGATAAATCAACAGTACCCGTTGGTACCGCTGATAAGGTTTCTGCTGCCATTACTGAAGAGCTTGGAAAAAGAAATCTACCGGCTGATCTTTGCTCGGTAGTATCTAATCCTGAGTTCTTAAAAGAAGGCGCTGCGGTTGAAGACTTTATGCGTCCTGATCGTATTGTGATTGGTACAGAAAGTACCCCAACAGGATTGCGTGCGAAAGAGCAAATGCGTAAGTTATACGCTCCTTTTAACCGCCATCATGAGCGCACCTATTACATGGATGTAAAAAGTGCTGAGCTGACTAAATATGCTGCTAATGCCATGCTTGCTACCCGCATCTCTTTCATGAATGAGCTTGCCAATCTCGCCGATTTAGTGGGCGCCGATATTGAAGCGGTCCGTCAAGGCATTGGCTCAGACTCTCGTATTGGGTTTGGATTTCTGTATCCAGGAACGGGTTATGGCGGGTCTTGCTTTCCAAAGGATGTTTCTGCTTTATCGAAAACAGCCATGGAGTATGGACGTGATCTCAAGATTTTAGATGCTGTAGAAGCCGTCAATGAATCACAAAAATATATCTTGGTCCAAAAGATTGAAAAGCGCTTCGGTAAAGATTTATCGAATATGAAGTTCGCGCTGTGGGGCTTGGCGTTTAAGCCGAACACAGATGATATGCGTGAGGCTCCTAGCCGCGTGATTATTCAAGAGTTGGTCAGACGTGGCGCCACGATCGTAGCGCATGATCCGGTTGCGATGCCAGAAGCACAGCATTGCCTTGAAATGGATTTCAAGGGCGATCCAGCGGGCTTGAGTAAGGTTTCTATGGTGGGCGATCCAATGGCTGCGTTAGAGGGCTGTGATGCATTGGTGATCGTGACCGAGTGGAAGGCATTCCGTAGTCCTGATTTTGATCAAGTAATGCAAAAATTGACACGCCCCATCATTTTTGATGGCCGTAACCTCTATGAGCCAGCCTCTATGAAAGAATTAGGTATTGAGTACCATGGCATTGGGCGACATAATTAAGTAAATACAAAATAGTCAAATGGAAAAAGCCAATCGAGAGCAGTTCTCCCAAACCCGCCTACTGGTAGTGGGCGATGTCATGCTTGACCGCTACTGGTTTGGAGACACCAATCGTATTTCTCCTGAAGCTCCTGTACCTGTTGTGCAAGTTGGAAAAATAGATGAGCGTTTGGGTGGCGCGGCTAACGTAGCGCGCAACGTTGCTGCTCTGGGTGCCAATACAACCATTTTAGGTATAGTCGGCGATGATGAGCCAGGTAAGCGCGTTGTAGAGTTATTAAAGTCGGGTGGCGTCGATAGCCAACTAGAGATTGATGCTCAAGTGCCTACGATTGTGAAGTTACGTGTGATTGCCCGTCAACAACAGTTAATTCGTTTGGATTTTGAAGAAGCTCCTAGTCCAAAAGCATTGGCACATAAGTTAGAGCGTTTTGAAAAATTACTTGGTAATGCTGACGTTGTGATTCTGTCTGATTACGGCAAGGGTGCGCTGGGACAAGTTGCCCATATGATTCAGCAAGCTAAAGCGCAGAATAAGATGATCTTGGTCGACCCTAAAGGGGAAGACTATGAAAAGTATCGCGGTGCCACGGTCTTAACGCCAAATCGTAGCGAATTGCGTCAAGTAGTTGGGAAGTGGACTAGTGAAGAAGATCTCACCCACAAGGCACAAACTCTCAGAAAATCACTAGACCTTCAGGCCTTATTGCTTACTCGCTCTGAAGAGGGCATGAGTTTGTATACAGATGCAGGCGTTAGTCATGTGAAGGCCCAAGCACGTGAGGTATTTGATGTGTCTGGTGCTGGTGACACCGTTATTGCAACGTTAGCGGTTGCCTTGGCAGCAAAGTGGCCGCTGGAGAGAGCGATGGCTCTAGCAAATCGCGCTGGTGGTATTGTGGTTGGTAAGCTAGGTACAGCAACCGTTACTTCAGAGGAATTACAGTGACTATTATCGTAACTGGCGCTGCTGGTTTTATTGGCGCCAATATTGTTCAAGCCTTAAATGCGCGCGGCGAAAAAAATATTATTGCTGTTGATGATCTTCGCCCGGCAGATAAATATCGCAATCTGGCTGATCTAGACATCATTGATTACCTTGACAAGAGTGAATTTTTAGAAGCTTTTAAAAATGGCCGATTTGGTAAGGTAAAGGCAGTTTTTCATGAGGGAGCATGCTCCGATACGATGGAGACTGACGGCATTTTCATGATGGCGAATAACTATCGCTACAGCATGGATTTGCTCGATATCTGCACCACTAAGAAAGTGCAACTCTTATACGCCTCGTCTGCGGCAACGTATGGTGGATCTGACGTATTTGTTGAAAGTCGTGAACACGAGAAACCCCTAAATATTTATGGCTACTCTAAGTTCTTGTTTGACCAAGTCATGCGCCAGCGTTTTGCTACAAATACCAATACTGCACAAGTAGTTGGCTTCCGCTATTTCAATGTCTATGGCCCACGTGAATCCCATAAAGGTCGTATGGCTTCAGTGGCTTTTCATCAATACCACCAATACAAAGCGAATGGGCATGTAAAGCTCTTCGGTGAATATGGCGGATATGGTCCAGGCGAGCAAAGTCGTGACTTTGTGTCGGTAGAGGATGTTGTCAAAGTAAACCTCTTTTTTCTTGATCATCCAGAAATCAGTGGGATCTTTAATTTAGGCACTGGCCGTGCTCAACCATTTAATGATGTGGCGTATGCAGTTGCTAATGCCATGCGTAAGCTAGATCATGCTCAGCCTGCTAGTTTGCAAGAGCTGGTAAATGAAAAAGCGATTGAGTACATTCCTTTCCCTGACGCACTCAAAGGTAAATATCAGTGCTTCACACAAGCAGATTTAACTAAGCTTCGTGCGGCTGGCTATACAGAACCCTTCCTCAATGTGGAGCAGGGTGTAGGCCGTTATATACAGTGGTTGGAAGAAAATGCTGGTTTTTTAGCGAGCCCTGTGTAGTTCGTCAACCCTAGACTGACCCTGACGTTGTAGACAATCCACGCGCACTTGCTGTTCGTGGATTTTTTATTGACTACAGGAGAATCTATGACGAAGTTTTTGAATATTACTGATGTACAAGGTTTGCTAAGGCTTGCTGTTGTATCAATTGCTTTATTTGTGGGTGCAGGCGCTGTGCTTGCATCACCCATTAATGTCAATACGGCCACTCAATCAGAGCTGGAGAGTATTAAAGGGATCGGACCAGCTAAAGCCAAAACAATCATTGCTGAGCGACTTGATGGCGGCCATTTCCAAGATGCCAATGATTTGCAAAAACGTGTTCGTGGTATTGGTATGAAATCGGTTGAAAAAATGGTAGATAACGGTTTAACCATTGAAGCACCCAGCTCTTTTCGGGAGCCTAATGGCCGGACTAAAAAAGAGGGTGGAGCCTCTAGCAGACGTCCTTCTCGCAATCAGGCTAATACTCGTCATCAGCCGGAGCGTGCGGGATCAAATCGTAGAAATTAAGCCCTTTCGTGCTTAGTTGAGCTTATGGCTAAAATGGCTCTATGAGTAAACCCTCCTACTTAACTATTTCACAAACTGTTGGCAATACGCCTTTGGTTCGTCTGCAACGCATTCCAGGGTTGGAGAATGAATCCCGATCTAATGTGATCTTGGGTAAGTTGGAGGGTAACAATCCAGCGGGGTCGGTCAAAGACCGACCTGCCTTATCCATGATCATGCGCGCACAGGAGCGTGGCGAGATTAGACCGGGTGATACCCTCATTGAGGCGACTAGCGGTAACACTGGAATTGCATTAGCCATGACTGCAGCAATGCTCGGCTACAAAATGATTTTAGTGATGCCAGAAAATCAAAGTATTGAGCGGCGCCAAAGTATGGCCGCTTACGGTGCCGAACTGATTCTGACAGCTGCATCTGGTGGGATGGAGTTTGCTAGAGATTACGCCCTGCAACTTCAACGTGAAGGTCGCGGTAGATTACTTGATCAATTTGCCAATCCCGATAATCCAAGAGCACATATTGAAACCACTGGCCCAGAGATTTGGCGTGATACCGATGGCCAGATTACCCATTTCATTTCTGCTATGGGCACTACCGGAACGATTACTGGTGTCTCTACCTATCTCAAGTCTATGAATCCCAATATTCAAATTATTGGCGCTCAACCTGAGGAGGGTTCGCAAATTCCGGGAATTCGGAAGTGGGCTCCCGAATATTTGCCAAAGATTTATCAGGGCGACAAAGTAGATCGGATTGAATACGTTAGCCAAGCGGATGCTGAGGAGATGGCTCGTCGCTTGGCGGCACAAGAGGGAATTTTTTGCGGGATCTCTGCGGGCGGAGCTTTGGTGGTGGCCTTGCGGGTTGCGCGTCAAGTTGAAAATGCCACGATTGTGTTTATTGTCTGTGACCGCGGTGATCGCTACCTGTCTACTGGAGTATTTCCAGCCTAATCAGAGTTCTGTGGACTTCGATTTTTTCTTGGCTCCCAATTTCTTTGTTTTTGATTTTTCACTAGCAGTCTTGCTACCACTCTTCTTGCTGGTATTTTCAGTTGGAACCACACTTTGATTTTTATATCCCAAGGCTTGCGCAAACTCTGCAACACTTTGTGCATAGAAGTAACTGCGGTTATATTGCACGATCGTTAAGAAATTATTGAGACCTACAAAATATTGCGCTTGATCGTTACCGTCCTTATCGGGATAAGGTAGATCCACAATGAATGCTTTACTTTGCGGCTCGACGCCACCACTTTGTAGATCGCCTTGTTGCTTTGTCAGAATGCCTTTATCAATGAGCTCTTGAACAGTGTGCTTGAGTTGAGGTTCACCATCAGCTAAGTTCTTGGCAGCCTCAATTGCGTCTGCCTGAACAGGGAAGGAGATTGGCATTCCCGTTTGCCACCCATGTTTTTTCATGAAGTTAGCAACGCTGGCAATAGCGTCTTTGGGGCTTTGCTTTAGATCGATGCGACCATCCCCATCTCCATCCACTGCAAAACTGCGGATGCTGCTGGGCATGAATTGAGGCAATCCAATAGCACCCGCATAGGAACTATTTTGATTCAGGCAGGCATTTAAGCGAGACTGATTGACTCCTGAAGTAACTCCCTGAGTTTTGCCGCCTGCTTCGCTCCAGCAGAGCAGAATGAGTTCCTTCAGTTGATCTTTAAAAAGTTGCTCCCGTGCCGCCTTATTAGGGGTTTCTGGATAACTAAAGGCTAGGGTTGACAGTACGTCTTTGACCCGGAAATTTCCGGTTTGCCGCCCGTAGATAGTTTCAATACCAATAATGGCCACAATAATCTCAGCAGGCACTCCGGTATCTTGAGCTACTTGACTTAAGTAAGCCTGGTTTTCATCCCAAAAGGCCCTTCCAGCCTTCAGACGGACGGGCTCAACAAAGCGCTTGCGATAAACCAGCCAATTTTTCTTAAAGGCTCCCGATGGGGGTAATACCAATTTGCGTATTGAGGGAATCGTTTTAGCATCGAAGAAGCCTGATTCTAGGGTTGAAAGAGGGATATTTTGGGTCTGGGAGACCTGGGTAAGGAGCTCATTGAGGTTTTGGCTAAAGCGGGCCTCAGCAGCAGCATCGTCTGCTTGGTTTACGATGGTCTGCTCGACGCT
The DNA here is from genome assembly GCA_947453825.1 of Betaproteobacteria bacterium. Classification (GTDB taxonomy): domain Bacteria; phylum Pseudomonadota; class Gammaproteobacteria; order Burkholderiales; family Burkholderiaceae; genus Polynucleobacter. The sequence continues at coordinate 55,361 of CANGHN010000010.1, read as the reverse complement.
ATTTTGTTGCTTGGGGGCGCTAGAGCAGGCAGTAAGAGCTAGGGCCAGTATTAAGTAGAGGACGCGTACGTTCATGCGAGCAGTATAGATTTTTTTAGAGCTTCACTGACGTTTTATTAGATTAAAAAACAATCGTTTGGCTATCGAGGATTTGAGGCAATGACCACAGGATACATAACCCATACCGACTTCTTAAAGCATGAGATGGGTAGTCATCACCCGGAGTGCCCTGAAAGAATTCAGGCAATCAATGATCAATTGATCCGTAGCGGCGTTGATCGCTTTCTGCAGCATTTAGAGGCGCCTTTAGCAACCGAAGACCAGCTTGAGTTAGTGCACAGCCCGGATCATGTTGCTTTTGTTAGAGATCGCGCTCCCAAGAGTGGTTATTTCATGCTGGATGGCGATACGATTATGAACCCACACACCTATCGAGCTTCATTACGCGCAGCTGGTGCCGCTATTGCTGGTGTTGATGCGGTGATGAAGGGGGAAGTGGAGAATGTATTTTGTGCAGTAAGACCACCAGGACATCACGCAGAGCCAACGCGCTCGATGGGATTTTGTGTATTTGATAACGTAGCGATTGCAGCGCGCTACGCGATGGAGACTTATGGGATTGAGCGGGTAGCCATCATCGATTTTGATGTGCATCACGGTAATGGTACTGAAGCAGCCTTCTTGAATGATCCGCATGTGCTGATGTGTAGCTTCTTTCAGCATCCTTTCTACCCCTATAGTGGCTTAGATTCCACTGAAAATATGGTCAATGTACCTCTGCCTGCATCTACCCGGGGTGATGTTGTGCGCTCTATCGTAGAGGAGCGCTGGCTACCTGCCCTACGAAATTTTGAGCCACAACTCATCATCATATCTGCTGGCTTTGATGCGCATCGTGAAGATGATTTAGGGCAGATGGGTTTAGTCGAAGATGATTATGTCTGGATGACTAAACGCCTTAAAGAAGTTGCGAATGATTACGCTGATGGGCGTATTGTGAGTTGTTTAGAAGGTGGTTACAACCTTTCTGCATTAGGTCGCAGTGTTGTAGCTCATGTGAAGGCTTTAGCTGATATTTAATCAATCCAGAACATTGATCGAAGGTGCATGATGACAAATATTTATGAGCAAGGTTTAGAGCGCAATTCTGCTAACCACACCCCAATAACGCCACTCTTATTTTTAGAGCGCTCGGCAGAAATCTATCCTAATAAAACGGCTATTATTCATGGGAAGCTCCGTCAGACCTGGGGTCAAACCTATGAGCGTTGCCGGCGCCTTGCAAGTGCCTTGCAAAAACAGGGTATTGGTCTTGGTGATACTGTCGCGGTGATGTTACCAAACACCCCGCCCATGGTGGAGGCCCACTTTGGGGTGCCGATGTCAGGGGCGGTATTGAATTCTTTAAACACGCGTTTAGATCCAGAATCCATTGCTTTCATGCTCAATCATGGTGAGGCGAAGGCGGTCATTGTGGACCCTGAATTTTCAGGGGTGATGAAAAAAGCGTTAGAGATTGCCAAGAAAGAAAGTGGTCGAGATATTTTGGTGATTGATGTTGAGGAAACAGAATTTGATGTACCTGGTGAAAAGCTAGGAACAATGACTTATGAAACACTCCTCTCTACAGGAGATCCGCATTTTGTATGGCAAGTACCGGTAGATGAGTGGCAAGCTATTTGCTTGAACTACACCTCTGGCACCACGGGCAACCCTAAGGGGGTTGTCTATCACCATCGTGGTGCAGCAATCAATGCAATTTCTAATATATTAGATTGGGATCTCAATAAGCACCCAGTATATTTATGGACCTTGCCGATGTTTCATTGCAATGGCTGGTGTTTTCCATGGACGATCGCTGCGCGTGCTGGCATCAATGTTTGCTTGCGTCGCGTTGATGCCCAGCATATCTTTGCGGCAATTAAAGAATATGGTGTGACGCATTACTGTGCTGCGCCGATTGTTCACAACCTCTTAGTGAATGCTCCTGATGAAATGAAGGTGGGCGTGCCATCTGGCGTGAAGGGCTTGATTGCTGGGGCTGCACCGCCAGCATCGATCATTGAAGGTATGGAGAAGCTTGGTTTCGAAATCACTCATGTGTATGGTTTGACAGAGACCTATGGACCTGCTGCCGTGTGTGTGCAGCAAGATGAGTGGGATGATTTAGATATAGGTGAACGTGCCCGTTTGAATGCTCGTCAAGGTGTTCGTTATCACTTGCAACAAGCGATCACGGTTCTCAATCCAGAAACCATGAAGCCCGTACCATCTGATGGCGAGACAATGGGTGAAATTATGTTTAAGGGCAATATCGCCATGAAGGGTTACTTAAAGAATGAAAAAGCAACCCAAGAAGCATTTACAGGAGGTTGGTTTCATTCTGGCGATTTAGCGGTCATGAATCCTGATGGCTACATCAAAATTAAAGATCGTAGTAAAGACATCATTATTTCTGGCGGGGAAAATATTTCGTCTATTGAGGTGGAAGATGTCTTATATCGTCACCCAGCCGTCATTGCGGCTGCAGTGGTTGCCAAACCAGATCCAAAATGGGGCGAGACGCCATGTGCTTTTTTAGAGATTAAGCCGGGCGTTCAGGTGACTCCAGCGGACATCATTGCCCACTGTAAGCAACATTTAGCGGGCTTTAAGGTTCCCAAGGCGATTGTCTTTGGCGAACTACCTAAGACCTCAACGGGCAAAATTCAGAAGTTTGAGCTACGCAAGCAGGCTGGCTCGGCTACCGCTATTGATGTCTAGTCAGATAGAGAATCAGGTAAAATAATACGATCGTGCTTTTTAATTGAGAGTTTATCCTCAATTTCTATATTAGAGAGGTTTGTAGGATGAAGATTTTGGTTGCAGTAAAACGAGTCGTTGATTACAACGTTAAAGTTCGTGTCAAGTCAGATCACTCTGGCGTCGATATTGCTAATGTCAAAATGAGTATGAATCCTTTTGATGAAATCGCTGTTGAAGAAGCTGTTCGTCTAAAAGAGGCTGGTATTGCAACAGAGATTGTGGTGGTCACAGCTGGCGTTACGCAATGTCAAGAAACACTGCGCACTGCGTTAGCTATTGGTGCTGATCGCGCCATCCTAGTCGAGTCTGATGCAGACTTGCAGCCCTTAGCGGTTGCTAAGCTTCTCAAGGCGCTGGCTGATAAAGAACAAGTACAGATCATGATTCTGGGTAAACAAGCCATTGATGATGACAGTAATCAAACAGGTCAGATGCTCGCCAGTCTCCTAGATATTCCGCAAGCTACCTTTGCCTCTAAGGTCCTTGTGGCTGATGGCAAAGCAACGGTCACTCGTGAGGTAGATGGCGGTTTAGAAACGATTGCCTTGTCTTTACCAGCCGTCATCACGACAGACTTACGCCTCAATGAGCCGCGTTATGTGACATTGCCTAACATCATGAAGGCTAAGAAAAAGACTATTGAGATTATTAAGCCCGAGGATTTGGGAGTAGATATCTCACCTCGCTTAAAGACCCTCAAAGTAGAAGAACCACCGAAGCGCACTGCAGGTGTCATGGTTGCTGATGTAGCGGCCCTGGTTGAAAAATTAAAAAATGAAGCGAAGGTGATTTAAATGGCTGCTCTCGTTATTGCTGAACACGATAATCAATCTTTAAAAGCCGCAACACTCAATACAGTTGCTGCAGCCCTCCAATGCTCACCAGAAGTGGATATTCTGCTAGCTGGCAGTGGTGCTGATGCTGCTGCTAGTGCCGCTGCACAGATTCCTGGTGTGCGTAAAGTCATTCAAGTGGATAGTCCTGCATTAGCGGATCAGTTGGCCGAACCATTAGCGGCCCAGATTCTGGCAATCGCTAGCAATTACAGTCACTTATTGGCGCCAGCGACTGCAAACGGTAAGAATGTGATGCCACGTGTGGCAGCTAAGCTTGATGTTGCTCAGTTATCAGACATTATTAAGGTAGTGAGTGCAGATACTTTTGAGCGACCCATCTATGCAGGCAATGCAATAGCTACTGTTCAGTCAAGCGATGGTGTCAAAGTCATTACCGTGCGCACAACTGGTTTTGATCCTATCGCCGAAACTGGCGGATCTGCTGCCATTGAAAAGCTTGCATCTGTTGAGTCTGCCGGTAAATCTTCTTTTGTTGGTCGTGAGCTTACTAAATCAGATCGCCCAGAACTCACTGCAGCCAAGATTATTGTCTCTGGCGGTCGTGGTCTAGGTTCTGGTGAGAAGTATCAAGAATTGATTGCACCCTTAGCAGATAAGTTGGGTGCGGCCCTGGGTGCATCTCGCGCTGCAGTTGATGCCGGTTATGTTCCCAATGATTACCAGGTAGGCCAGACTGGCAAGATTGTTGCCCCGCTGTTGTATGTAGCTGTTGGTATCTCGGGCGCAATTCAGCACTTGGCGGGTATGAAAGACTCTAAAGTGATTGTTGCAATCAATAAAGATCCAGAGGCGCCGATTTTTAGCGTTGCTGACTATGGATTGGTTGCCGACCTGTTCACTGCAGTTCCTGAGTTGACTAAAGCATTGAGCTAATAAGAGGAGTTGTAATGTCATACCATGCCCCAGTGAAAGACATGCTGTTTGTGATGAACGAATTAGCGGGACTGGCGGATATAGTTGCTTATCCTTCTTATGAACAAGCTGGGGCTGACCTTGATTTAGCGGCTGCTATTTTGGAAGAGTCAGCCAAATTTAATCAAGATGTTGTAGCGCCATTAAATTGGTCTGGTGATCAACAGCCAAGCTCTTTTAAAGAAGGTGTTGTTAGTACTAGCCCAGGATTTAAAGAGGCTTTTGAGCAGTACGCTGCTGCAGGCTGGCAGGGCGTGATTCATCCGGCAGAATTTGGTGGTCAGGGCTTACCCAAATTAATTTCTACTGCCTGCTTGGAGATGGTGAACTCAGCCAATCTTTCCTTTGCCTTATGCCCTTTGCTAACTGACGGCGCAATCGAGGCTCTACTAACGGCAGCCAGCCCAGAACTCCAGGAGCAATTTGTTCCAAAGATGATTTCTGGTGAGTGGACGGGTTCAATGTGTTTAACAGAGCCACAAGCGGGTTCTGATTTATCCATGGTGCGCTCGAAAGCTATACCTGAGGGTGACGGTAGCTACAAGATATTTGGTACCAAGATCTACATCACCTATGGTGAGCATGATATGGCCCAAAATATTATTCATTTAGTCTTGGCGAGAACACAAGATGCGCCAGAGGGTGTGAAGGGCATCTCCTTATTTGTAGTGCCCAAGTTTTTAGTAAACCAAGATGGTTCTGTGGGTGAGCGCAATGATGTCCATTGCGTTTCCATCGAGCACAAGTTGGGTATTAAAGCGAGCCCTACCGCAGTGCTGCAGTTTGGTGATCATGGCGGCGCGATTGGCTATCTTGTTGGTGAAGAGAATCGCGGCCTGGAGTATATGTTTGTGATGATGAATGCAGCCCGCTTTGCTGTGGGTGTGCAAGGAGTGGCACTTGCTGAGCGCGCATACCAAAAGGCCGTTCAGTATGCGAAAGACCGCGTTCAAAGTCGTGATCTAGCGGGCTCTCCGGGTCCAGTTGCGATTATTCATCAGCCCGATGTCAAGCGCATGCTCATGACGATGCGTGCTTACACAGAAGCTTCTCGTGCATTGGCTTATTACGCTGCTGCTGCGTATGATGCGCAACATGCTGCACCAGATGAGGCTGCTCGTAAGTTCAATCAAGCGGTTTATGAATATTTAGTTCCTATTGTTAAAGGCTTCTCAACTGAGATGTCGATCGAAGTGGCTAGCTTAGGCGTGCAAGTGCATGGTGGCATGGGCTTTATTGAAGAAACTGGTGCCGCACAGCATTACCGTGACGCTCGTATCTTGACTATCTATGAAGGCACTACTGCAATTCAGGCAAATGATTTGGTGGGTAGAAAGACAGTGCGCGATGGCGGTGCTATCGCCAAGCTACTCTCACAGAAAATTACGGATACAGAAAAAGAGTTAGTTGCTAGTGGCACTGCGGATGCCAAGGCAGTATTAAAGCAATTGTCGCTAGGGCGCGCAGCATATGAAGAGGCAGTAGCTTATATTTTGGCTAATGCAAAATGTGATGTTAAAGCAGTCTATGCAGGTAGCTTTGCTTATTTGCGTTTATCAGGCATAGTGTTTGGGGGCTGGCAAATGGCTCGCAGCCTTTTAGCAGCAGAGCGTTTGCGCACTAGCGATCCTACTTTTTATAGCGCCAAGATTGCTACTGCCCGTTTCTTTGCTGAAAATATATTGCCCCAAGCACAGGCTTTGGCTACTTCTATTGTTGAAGGCGGCGAGTCTACCAATGCTCTAGAGCTTGAGCAGTTCTAGTAGCGCTAGAATTAATCATCTTCAGAGTGAGTCTGAAAAACTATCTGCAATTACTGAGATAGTTTTTTTGCTTCATAGATCTGAGAAATAAAGAATTGCTCAAAAGCGATGGCTAAAAAAGTCATCATCACGCCCGCACCAAGTACGAGAGAGAAGATCACAGTTAAGATGACTGGCCAACCAGATTGGGTGCGTTGATCTTCTGCAATACCAGGATTAAATTGTGCATCCCATTTTTCATCAAGTCTGAGTCCAAAGGCAATCGTAGTTAACCAACTTGCTTCGATAGCAATAAAGCCAAAGGTGATGAGTATCCAACCGGGCGCAGAATGCAAGTGGGCATCTTTAAGAATGATCCAGCCAGCAACACCTCCAAGCAAGGCAAAAAGTTGTGACCATGCCCAAAAAGATTTCCAGCCCTGAAGATAGAAGCAGTTAAAGCCAGATCCTGGAAGCAATAAACCAAGTGCGCAAAAAATGAGTTTAGATTTTTTCATGAGTCTTTCTGTGGCGAATAAATTGATATCGCCTTATTTTGTAGGACGCTGATTAAAGCTGAGTACTTCACGATCTGTGCCAATCATGAGTAATTGATCGCCGTTGCGTACGATGCTGCGATAGTCATTGAGCTCGTAAAGAAAATCATTCTCAAGTTCCATACGCTGTGGAGTACATGCCATTTTGGTGCTGGCAATTTTGCTTATCGTAAAGCCGCGACTATCTTCATCTAATTGTGCAGTGAATCGGTTGCATCCAGTAAAGCCACTCAGACGTTGAGCATTTTCATCAAAGGTAATTTGAATCGGGTTGCTTGCTTCTCCCTGGGGAATTTGACGGGTACGAACCTCACCATTGCTATTAGGTGGCAAATTCCAGCGTGTCAGCTCCCATTTGGTATTGCGTAATTCACTGCTAGGCGGACTAGTTTTGGCATTACATGGGGGTATGACATTGGCACAGCCCGTCAAAAGGAGCAGACCCAGACAGGAAAACACCATCAAGAGGCCACCAGAAAGGGGGGTGTAAATCACTGTTTTGCTCGACATATTTATGTAAGTTATTGTTTTATAAGTAATTATTATTCTTGCTAGGCTTCTATTCTAATGGCTTGGACAGTGAAATAGGTGGAAGAAGTAGGGGTTTTCGTCTAGAATATGAGGTTTTCCGCTCTATCGTTCATTTAGTTGGTGGGCTGGAGCCCAAGATTTTTTGTAGAAATTTCATTGGGTTGTAATCAACCTGTTTCATTTTAGATTTTTTAAGGAATAAGTATGGTCGTCATTCGACTGGCACGCGGCGGTTCTAAGAAGCGCCCTTTTTACAGCATCGTTGCTACTGATAAACGCAACCGTCGTGACTCGAACTTTATCGAGCGCATTGGTTATTTCAATCCTAAGGCAGCTGAGTCAGAGCAAGCAATGCGTATCGCTCAAGACCGTTTGACTTATTGGACTGGTGTTGGTGCACAAGTATCACCAACCGTTGTTCGTTTGATCAAAAACAATCCTGCTGTTTAAATAACTTTGCTAAAGACTTCATCTAGGTGGTGGAGTTTTTAGTGGCAGGATTTTTAGTAGTTCTATTTTGGGAAAATAAGGTGTCTTGCAAATGAGTACACCTTCCTTAAATGATTTGATTGAGCTTGGCGCCATTTCTGAGGCACAAGGATTGCAGGGGCAAATGAAAGTTAGACCGCACTCTGCCGAACCTGTAGCACTCCTCTCTTCTAAGACTGTTTGGCTTTCATTGATCCCGCGTAGGGATGCTGGCGTTTCTGCGTCTGTAGAGCAGGCCTCGTTGATTCAATACAAAGTGAAGAGCGCCAAGATGCATAGCGGCAATGTCCTCATGGCGCTAGAGGGTGTTAGTGATCGTGATCAAGCCTTAGCATTAAAGGGTGCACGTATTTTGGTAGCACGCGACGCCTTTCCAAAAGCGGAGAGTGACTCTTATTACTGGGTTGATTTGATTGGGTGTCAGGCTAATAATTTACAAGGTGAATCTCTCGGTACAGTGATTGATGTCACCGAGAATGGTGCTCATGGTGTGATCGCACTAGGTGAAGCGCAGACTAAAGAGGTTAAGCAGTTAGTGCCATTTGTCAAAGAGGTGGTGCAAAACGTAGACTTAGCGAATAAAACCTTGATCCTCGATTGGCAGAGCGATTGGTAAAGAAAGAGATTGAGAGATTTCAATATGCGCTTTGATGTTGTGACCTTATTCCCTGAAATGTTCCCTGCGCTAACGCAGTGGGGAGTGACGGGTCGTGCGTGTGAGCAAGCATTAGCTAGCGTCCATTTATGGAACCCTCGTGATTTTTGTTCTGATACTCGTAAGACAGTGGATGATCGCGCATATGGCGGTGGCCCAGGGATGGTCATGATGGCTAAACCCTTGGAAGATGCCGTTGCCGGTATTAAAGCAGCCCATCAGGCAGCCGATATCAACACTGGCCCCATTTGTCTTTTGGCGCCCCAAGGGGAGCGTTTTTCACAGAAAATCGCCTTCGACATCCTGGCTCAGGGCAATATCAGCTTGATTTGTGGTCGCTATGAGGCAATTGACCAACGTTTTGTAGACCGAAATGTTGATTTACAGCTTTCTATTGGGGATTTTGTGCTTTCAGGGGGTGAAATACCCGCTATGGCGATCATGGACGCAGTGATAAGGTTGATCCCTGGGGCCCTAGGGGATGGCGAATCTGCGGCCCAGGATAGCTTTATAAACGGTCTTTTGGACTACCCCCACTACACCCGCCCTGAGATATATGAAAATTTATCAGTGCCAGACGTGCTTTTGGGCGGACATCACGCTAAAATAGCGGATTGGCGTCGGCAGCAGTCTTTAGAGCTGACGTCTAGGCTCCGGCCAGATTTAATTGAATCGGCCAGGGTCAATGGGTTGCTAACCCGAGAAGATGAACAATTTCTTCGCTCGCTGTGAATACTTTCAGTTTCTTCAGTAGTGATTTAAAGGTTTAGTTTTTGGTTTAGTGAAATTGTTTTAACTGCATCCTCTGTTAGGTCCGTTGATTTATATCTCGGGATTAAACGCTAACATGATGTTTAAGGATTAAAAATGAATTTAATTGAAAAAATTGAGCAAGAAGAAATTGCTCGCTTAAGTGCTAATAAAGTTTTGCCAAGCTTTGCGCCTGGCGATACAGTGGTTGTTAGCGTAAACGTTGTTGAAGGTACACGTAAGCGTACCCAGGCCTTTGAGGGCGTTGTGATTGCTAAACGTAATCGCGGACTTAATTCCAGTTTTATCGTGCGTAAGATTTCTTCTGGTGAAGGTGTTGAGCGTACTTTCCAAACATACTCACCATTGATCGCTAGCGTTGAAGTGAAGCGTCGCGGTGATGTGCGTCGTGCGAAGTTGTATTACTTGCGTGATCGCTCTGGCAAGTCAGCACGTATTAAAGAAAAACTCCAAGCACGTACTAAGGCAGTGGCTGCTCCAGCTGCTGAATAATTGCTGCTTTGATGTCAATCAAAAAGGCGGCCTAGGTCGCCTTTTTTGTTACCTTAAAATATGAATATGGCTAAGACACCCCATCCTGCAGAAGACGCAATCAATGTTGCTGCGCCTCCAGGCTTTAATGCCCAAGCAATTCCTATTCATGAGGTATGTGTCAATGATCAAAAGGTATCCCCAGCCTTTCTAGAGCCTGAGGGCTTGAGAAGACGCCTGCAATTTCCGCCAGAATGGCAGCCAGAAATTACTGATGAAAATCGTCACGTGATTGCGTCCGATATTATTGCCAAGCGGCAAGCAGCTGGAAAAGTGACAAAAGCAGCAGTATTGATACCCTTGTTATTGAAGGAAGATGGCTTATCGGTTTTGCTAACCCAAAGAACTAACCACTTGCGAGATCACGCTGGGCAAATTAGCTTTCCAGGCGGTCGCATGGATCCAGAAGATCAAAGTCCAAATGACACGGCGCTACGTGAGAGCGAAGAAGAGATCGGCTTAGATCGTAATCGAGTCGAGATTATTGGTCATTTGCCTCAATATTTAACGGTTTCTGGTTATAGCGTTACTCCCGTAGTTGGCTTTGTCCAACCTCAGGCAGAATACGTCCTAGATACATTTGAAGTAGCAGATGTATTTGAAGTCCCCCTGAGTTTTTTGCTTGACCCAGCCAATCATCAGATTAGACTGTGGCAAAGTGAGCAGGGTGGCCGTCGCTTTTATTCAATGCCTTATGAGAACCGCTTTATTTGGGGTGCCACTGCGGGAATGTTGCGTAACCTATATCATTTATTAAAAGTATGACTTTCTTTTCTATTCTCTTCGCCTTGATTGCTGAGCAATATCGCCCAGTAACTTCTAGCCATTGGATTGCGCGGGTTTGTGCGCGCTGGTTAGATTGGGTTGCAGGAGAATTTGGCGGTAAGACTGAGGAAGGTGCAAGCCCCGTTGGTGCCCGTATGGCTTGTTTAGTAGCTTTTGTATTGCCTACTTTCTTTGTATTCCTAGTTTATGTCACCTGCATGGTGACCTACCCCATTTTAGGATTCTTGTGGAACGTCGTCATTGCCTATTTGTTTTTTGGCTTTCGTCAGTTCAGTCATTCATTTACGCTCGTACATGAGGCGATTGAGGCGCATGATTTACCTGCAGCACGTGCCGCTCTGGGTGAGTGGTATGGCCCCGATTTAGATACTTCCGATCTTTCAGAAGCCGAAGTGATTTCTTTAGCCCTTGAGCGTGCCATTATTGGTTCGCATCGTCATGTGTTTGGCGTACTCTTTTGGTTCATGATGCCAATGGGCCCTGCAGGTGTTGTGCTTTATCGTTTGGCAGATCTTGCGGCGCAGCGTTGGTCTGAGCGCGGTGATTTCAACTTAAGCGAAGCTTCACGCCACTTCTTTTATGTCATCGATTGGATTCCTGCGCGCATTACTGCAATGGGATTTGCAATCGTCGGTAATTTTGAGGGCGCGGTTTATGCATGGCGTTATCTCACTCAAAAATGGGCTGACCCTCTATCTGCTGTGATTTTGGCTGCAGGTAGTGGTGCTCTTGGTGTTCGCTTGGGTGAGCCTTTGAGCGAGCCTGAGAGTGACGAAGCATTACGAATGGCTGAAGCTGGTGAGCCTCTGATATATGAGGTAGGGCTTGAGCCTACCGAGCGTTCTATGCGTTCTGCAGTAGGTTTGGTATGGCGTTTAGTTATCGCTTGGATGGCTTTGTTGCTAATGCTGACCATCGCTCTTTGGCTTGGCTAATCCCCTGAATTTGCGTATCAGCTGTTTTTGAATCTGAACGAAGTTGTCTAAATAGCGCTAGTCTTTCTGGCGCTACTTCATTTTTGTCGACAGCATCACGAACTGCGCAATCCGGCTCTGATTGGTGGGCACAATTATGAAAGCGACACTTACCCAATAAGTCTTTGAACTCTCTAAAGGCATGTTGCAATTCACTGACTGACATATGGGCTAAGCCAAATTCCTGAAAGCCAGGGGAGTCAATCAGTGCACCTAGTTTTCCAGATTCACTGCGTCCCCAGGTGTTGGGTAATTCAAAATAGCGACAGGCCGTAGTCGTGTGCTTACCGGTATCTAAGCGCACTGAATATTCTTGGGTCAGGGCGGCAGCATTGGGCACCCAGGCATTCAGTAAGCTAGATTTGCCCATGCCGGATTGACCCACAAAGACAGAGACTTTGCCTTGTAGGGCCGGGCGAAGTGCCTCTATCGATGCGGGATCAAACTTGGCAGAGACTTCACTTGCGGGATAGCCCATACGTGCATAGGGCGCAATGATTTTGCGAGCGTGCTCTAAGTTATCTTTAAGATCGCACTTATTGAGCAAAATATGTAAACCAATTTGATTGGCTTCGGCAGCAACCACTGCTCTACCTAAAAGATCGGGAGAAAAAGCAGGTTGAGTAGCTAGTACAACTAAGATTTGATCGACATTAGAGGCAATAATCTTGCTCTTAAAGGCATCTGAGCGATACAGAATATTTTCCCGTGACTCAATCTCAATGATGCGGGCTTGATCTGCAGAGGTCATCTCCAGCAACATACGATCACCTACTGCGCCAACGTGTTGCTTGGCAGGTGTACTGACCTGAATTAATGGGCCGCCAGGAGATTCATTATCCTGAGCATCAGTTTGCAAGCGCTGCGCTAAATAGTGTCTTCCATAAGAAGCAGTCAGTAGCGCGCGGAATTGTTCCATCAATTAATGAAAACGCTGAAGATTGGCGATTCGCAATGGTGCAGGCGGATGCGAGCTATAAAAAGCGGTATAGATTGGATCGGGCGTTAAGGTTGAAGCATTGTCTTGATATAACTTCACCAGGGCAGAGATCAAATCTTTTGCGGAAGATTTTTGAGCAGCAAAGCCATCAGCCTCATACTCATGTTTGCGCGACGCAAGGCTGGCTAAGGGCGTAAAGAAAAAACTAAAGACGGGTGACACCAGCATAAAGAGTGCTAGGGCTAGGCCACCGTTGTAACCATTGAGGTTGGGCATAACACCTAGATCGGTATAAAACCAAACTCGGGTGCTAATCCAGCCCAAAAGGGCAAACATGCCAAAGCTCAAAGCAAAGGAAACTAAGAGACGCTTGCGAATATGATTACATTTGAAGTGGCCTAGCTCATGCGCAAGTACAGCCTCGACTTCGCCAGGATTGAGTTTTTCAATTAGGGTATCAAAAAACACAATGCGCTTTGCTTTACCCATGCCAGCAAAGAATGCGTTGCCATGAGCGCTGCGCTTACTACCATCCATCACAAATAGGCCTTGACTCGCAAAGTCACAGCGTTGCAGTAAGCCTTCGATTTGAGTCTTTAATGGACCATCCTCTAATGCTTGGAATTTATTGAATAGAGGTGCGATAAAGGTAGGGAAGATCCATTGCATTAATAAACTAAATCCAGTGAGTACTGCCCAAGCCCACAACCACCAGAAGTCACCAGCTTTAGCCATTAAGGTCAAGATGACCCACAGTAAAGGGATGCCAATGACACCGCCCAAAGCAATACCCTTCATCATATCCACAAAGAATAATTTTTTATCCATGCGATTAAAGCCAAAGCGTTCCTCTAGGTGAAATTGCTTGTACCAAGAGAAGGGAATATCAATTATTCCGGAAATAATAACTACGGAAGCCAATAAAGCAATTTGTTGCGTAGTACCGGAGCCTAATAATTGCAATAAGGCAAGATTGAGAATCTCCAGACCCCCTAATAAGGTGAAGGCAATTAAAATGATGGCGCTGACCCCATTTTCAAAAATACCAAGGCGTAATTTAGCGATAGTGTAGTCAGCCGCTTTTTGATGTTCGGCTAAAGTTACTTTTTCAGCAAATTCTGCTGGGACCGCAGATCGGTGCTGGGCAACATAGCGAATTTGGCGTTGGGACAGCCAGTGGCGTAGGCCAAAACTGGTAATAAAGGCGATTAGAAAAACAATTGTGAATGTCATGAGATCATTATAGATATGAGCGAACAAACCAACACGGCAGTAAGTAAAGTGGCTCCAGCCAGTGAGCATCTCATTTGGGTGGATATGGAAATGTCGGGTTTAAACCCCGAAACAGAGCGAATTTTAGAAATCGCCATCATTGTTACCGATGCTCACCTCAATACGATTGCAACTGCTCCAGTCTGGGTGGTCCATCAAGATGATGCTGTTCTAGATGCTATGGATGCTTGGAACAAAGGTACTCATGGGCGCTCGGGATTGATTGAGAAGGTAAAGACCTCCACTATGGATGAGGCTACCGTTGAGGCGGAGTGCATTGTCTTTTTAAAGAAATACATTAAAGCGGGTATTGCTCCAATGTGTGGCAATACGATTGGTCAAGACCGCCGTTTTATGGCGAAATACATGCCCAAGTTAGAGGCTTACTTTCATTACCGCAGTATCGATGTGTCGACTTTGAAGGAACTTTGCAAACGCTGGCATCCGGAGTTGGTAAAAGGATTTACTAAGAACCAGGCACATACTGCTTTAGCAGATATTGAAGAGTCTATTGAAGAGCTAAAGTACTACCGCGATAAATTTATCGTGCCGTTACCAGAATAATCGGCTCGCAATTATTTTTTGATTGCGCTCTTGGGTCTAAAGGCTTTAATTACTGCTTCATTGGTTTCAATATAAGGGCCACCAATTAAATCAATGCAGTAGGGTACTGCTGCAAAAATCCCCGAGACAATTGTTTTGCCATCAGCATCTTTGAGTCCCTCAAGTGTTTCTGCGATTGCTTTAGGTTGGCCGGGTAGGTTAATCACCAAAGCTGTATGACCATCAATCTCTCGCAAAACAGCAGTTTGTCTAGACAAAATAGCGGTTGGTACAAAACTCAGGCTAATTTGGCGCATCTGCTCACCAAAACCAGGCATCTCCCGGGTGCCAGCTTCGAGTGTGGCTTCTGGGGTGACATCTCTACGAGACGGGCCAGTGCCACCAGTGGTGAGAACGAGGTCACAGCCAAGCTCATCCACCAGCTCGATAATGGATTCAGTAATGATTTCCGATTCATCAGCAATGAGGCGCTCATGGAAGGTGCATGGGTTGCCAATCGCCTTCATGAGCCAGGTTTGTAGAGCTGGAATACCCTCATCTTGGTAGACGCCCTTGCTAGCCCGGTCAGAGATCGAGATTAGGCCAATCTTGATTTCATTTGGCGTATTGCGGTTTTGAGTTTCGGTATCCTTCATGTTTCTATTCTAGCTATTATTAGGGCATGTTTACATATACATCTAACCAGTTTCAAGAAATCGTTGATTTCATGCTCAAAGAGGCCAAACGAAGGGGTGCCTCCGATGCTATTGCCGAGGTATCTGAGGGACAGGGCCTTTCCGTAACGGTGCGCAAAGGAGAGGTCGAGACTATTGAGCAAAGCTTAGACAAGCAAGTTGGGGTCACCTTATTTTTAGGCCATCACCGTGGCAATGCTAGTACTAGTGATTTTTCAAAAGCATCTTTAAAAGCTACCGTAGATGCCGCGTATCACATTGCACAACATACGGCCGAAGATACTTGTGCTGGGCCTGCTGAGCCAGAGCTCTTAGAAAAACATCCTCGCGATTTAGATTTATTTCATCCTTGGAATATTGATACAGCCCATGCAGTTGAGATTGCACGTACCGCAGAAGGCGCAGCATTTGCCGTGAGTAAACAAATTCAAAATAGCGATGGTGCTTCTGTATCTGCGCACCACGCTCACTTCATGATGGGCACCACGCTGGGTTTTATGGGCGGCTATCCATTTTCACGCCACTACATTTCTTGTGCACCGATTGCGAGTGCAGGTGGTAGGCAAGCGAATATGCAGCGCGATGATTGGTACTCTAGTTCACGCATCCCTGGAGAGTTAGCAGATCCTGCATCCATTGGAAGGTATGCCGCTGAGCGTGCTTTATCGCGCTTAAAAGCGAGATCCTTGACCACTCGTCGTTGCCCTGTCATCTTTGAAGCCCCCTTAGCTGCTGGGCTACTGGGTAGCTTAGTGCAGGCAGTTTCTGGGGGCGCGCTCTATCGCCGCTCCAGCTTCCTATTGGATAGTCTGGGTAAGCAGGTACTCCCAAAACATATTAGCGTCTTTGAAAATCCGCACCTCAAGTCAATGACAGGTAGTGCGCCATTTGATGAGGAGGGTGTCAAAACATCTGCTCGTACAGTGGTGGATAAAGGGACTCTAGAAGGATATTTTTTATCGACTTATTCCGCGCGCAAATTAGGTATGAAGACTACCGGTAATGCTGGCGGCTCTCATCATCTCACTCTCGAGAGTAAAAGATCACCTAAAGGTGGTTTACCTGCCCTACTCAAAGCAATGGGCACTGGTTTGTTAGTGACCGAACTGATGGGGCAAGGTGTCAACTATGTCACCGGTGATTACTCACGTGGGGCTTTTGGTTACTGGGTTGAGAATGGCGAGATTCAATACCCAGTAGAGGAGGTTACGATTGCCGGAAACTTGCGTGAGATGCTTTTGGATATTGAGCTCATCGGTACCGATACCTTAATTCGGGGTACCAAAGAGACGGGTTCTATTTTGATTGGCTCAATGACCGTAGGCGGAAAGTAATTCTGCTAATAGAATTAGGCAAAATCATTAAATATTTGATATAAAAATTGATTGCTATTGGAGGAAGACTGCTATGCAAAGACGTTCATTTTTAAAGAAGGCCACAATTGGCGCTGGCGCAGCTGCTTTAGGTGCACCAGCTATTGCGCAAAGTCTGCCAACCCTCAATTGGCGCTTAGTTTCCAGTTTCCCTAAGTCTTTAGATACTCTATATGGCACACCTGAAGTTTTTGCGAACTCATTAAGAAAAGCTACTGACGGAAAATTTAATGTCAAAGTATTTGCTGCCGGGGAAGTGGTGCCAGCCTTACAGGTATTGGATGCCGTACAAAATGGCACTGTGGAATGTGGGCACACTGCAAGCTACTACTACTTAGGTAAGAACAGTGCATTCATTTTCGATACTGCTGCTCCTTTTGGTATGACAGCACGCCAGCAAACCGCCTGGATGCTGCAGGGTAATGGCATGAAGCTTATGCGTGAACTCTATGCAAGTTATAACATCGTGAATTTTTTGGGTGGACAAACAGGCACACAGATGGGCGGTTGGTTTCGCAAAGAAATTAAGTCTCCTGAGGACCTTAAGGGTCTGAAATTCCGTATCGCTGGTTTTGCTGGGCAAGTGCTTGCAAAGTTGGGCGTAGTGCCACAGCAGTTACCTGCTGGGGAAATATACTCAGCTCTGGAAAAAGGCACGATTGATGCCGCTGAATTTGTAGGTCCTTATGATGATGAAAAACTGGGCTTAGCAAAAGTAGCAAAAAATTATTATTACCCTGCGTTTTGGGAAGGAGCTGCAGGCTTATCATTCTTAGTAAACAAGAAGCAATGGGATGCTTTGCCACCCTCTTATCAGGCAGCTTGGGAGGCTGCGTGCTTTGAGGCGCATGTGGATATGTGTGCGAAATATGATGCTCTTAATCCACCTGCATTACAGCGCTTGATCCAGAATGGGGCGGTATTACGGAAGTTCAATACTTCAGTGATGGATGCCTGCTTTAAAGCTACTCAAGATACCTATGCTGAAGAGTCTGCGAAAAATCCACAGTTCAAAAAGATCTTTGATGACTATCGCGTCTTCAGAAATATGGAGGCGCAATGGTTTGGTGTAGCGGAGCAGGCATTTGCACAATACAGCTTTAATAAAAAGCTCTAAGTACGACGTTTCTCTAAACTGAAAGGGCTCTTGACGAGCCCTTTTTTATTAAGCGCTACACTGAAGCAATGAATTTCTCTGCTATTTGGACGCGTATTAAACAGCACCCATTATCTAGGGTGGGTCCAGGCTTAGTAACTGGCGTAGCAGATGATGATCCCAGTGGCATCGTCACCTACTCTCAAGCAGGCGCAGCGTTTGGTTTCAATATGCTGTGGACTATGCCATTTGCTTATCCTTTGATGTCTACCATTCAGGTGCTTTGTGCACGTATAGGTAGGGTGACGGGCCGCGGCCTTGCTGCCAATATGAAGGTAGCCTTTCCGCCTGGAGTCTTGATTGCTTTAGTACTAATGCTCTTAACTGCCAATGTCCTCAATATTGCTGCCGATATTGCAGCGATGGGTGAGGTGGCTCAACTAGTGACTGGTATTAACTGGCACATTATGACGGGCGTATTTGTGTTGCTGACATTGGCCTTGCAGATTTTGATTCCCTATCGGCATTACGTATTCTTTTTAAAGTGGCTTTCTCTGTCGCTCTTGGCATATGGGGCAGTTCTATTTACTGTGCATGTGCCTTGGGGGGAGGTTGTGTGGAGTACTTTTTTTCCAACCATTGTTTGGAATGCAGATTCAGCGGCAGTAGTGGTTGGGGTTTTTGGCACTACGATTAGCCCCTATTTATTTTTTTGGCAAGCTTCTCAAGAGGTTGAGGATATGAACTTGCTCCATGAAAATAGCTTGCTAAAGGATGGCGAGATAGAGGTTAAGGCGGAGCTGAGAAGAATCCAGTGGGACACTTGGAGTGGCATGCTGTATTCCAATGTGGCTGCCTACTGCATAATTTTAGCCACAGCAGTTACCCTTCATGCTACAGGTGTACATGACATTGATACTGCCGCTCAAGCAGCATCAGCACTCAGACCGCTTGCTGGTGAGTTTGCCTTTTTATTATTTGCGCTTGGTATTTTGGGTGTGGGCTTGATGGGCGTTCCAGTATTAGCTGGGTCAGCAGCATATGCCTTATCTGAAGTTTTTGGTTGGCGTTCTAGTCTGGAAGACAGTGCTACCCAGGCAGGAAAGTTTTATTCAATTATTGCGTTGAGTGTACTCATTGCGCTAGCAATTCAGTATTCACCAATTAGCCCAATGAAGGCACTTTTCTGGAGCGCAGTGATTAACGGAGTAGTGGCCGTGCCCTTGATGGTGGCGATTATGGTTTTATCCTCTAAGACCTCTGTGATGGGGCCTTATGTGGCTACTTTAAGCATGAAGCTATTTGGTTGGGCTGCCACAGGGTTTATGGCGATGGCAGCCATTTATTTATTTGTAGCTTAGCTTGCTTGTGGTTTGATTAAAACCTGTTGTAAGAAGCGCGAGATATCCATCAGCTCTTCCTGGTTTACTGAGTGCTCCATCGGATACTCATTCCAATCTACCTGATAACCCATTTTTTCTAGCATGGCATAAGAAGCTTGGGCTCGCTCTGGCATGACCACAGTGTCATATTCTCCGTGCGCCATAAAGATAAGTGTATTTTGATTAGCGCCATTTTTTTCTGTGAGAAGGGTTATCGCAAGAGGCAAGTAACCAGAGAGCGCAACAATACCAGCAAGTTTATGGGATAAGCGTAAGCTGATGTGCAGTGCCATTGCACATCCCTGCGAGAAACCAGCCAAAACAATATTTTCATAAGCGATGCCACGACTCACTTCGCGTTCAAGCAATTGAATAATGGCAGCAGCAGAGCGGTTTATGCCAGCAGCATCTTCTTGATCTGTTAAGCCTCTGCCAATAATGTCGTACCAAGCGGGCATGACATAACCACCATTCACTGTTACTGGCATGCTGGGTGCGCTTGGAAAAACAAAGCGAATTCCAGGACATCCAGTCAAATCCAATTCTGAAACGATGGGAACAAAGTCATTGCCATCCGCACCCAAGCCATGCAGCCAAATGACTGCCGAAGTGGGATCAGGTGTGGTTTGTAGTTCAATGCAAGGCAGTAGGCCCATGTTGGTATCCTGTGAAGTCATTTCATAATTATCAACCCAAATGGGTGCCTTGCTGATATCTGCTTCAATGGGGTGTAAGATCTTTTACAGACAACACAAAAGAGGCAGATTCAATGAAAACCTATCCAATTGCCATTGAATTAACTGTGTGGTTTGACTTGGGTCTGAATCAGTATGAGTTGGTGATTGATGAGGTCTCTAAGATATCGATCAAGCGAACTGATGATGTGCTGCATGTAAGAGAGCTCAATACTACTGAAATCAGTATGTTGCTTGAGGCGATTAAAGTCCTGAAGGTTCCTATGGCACAAGAACTCCAGACTGATTCAGAACATAAGGCATCTTCGAGTTATGAGCTGATTCTGGAGTCAGCACATTTCTCCTTGGAGTTTAATTGGGAGAATTTAGATGTTGAGGCAAGCAATCCCAATGTATTTGAGTCCGTCGTTAAGCTTGCAAGCTTGATCCAGAGTTTGGATTTAACGCACTAGTTTTTTAGGCTTCCATTACAACGAAATCACCCTGAGAAATTTTTTCTCTAAATTGGGAAAAAGAAAATAAGGCCTTAATTTTTTTGGTATTGATCAGTTCAATCTTGCCGTCGGGAGTGAAATTAGCAAGATACTCTCCTTCCGGAAAGAGGGCTTCCGGCACATGATCAGTGTTGAGGGGTTGGGCGTTTAGTACGAGGCTTTTTGTAATTTTGATACGCATGCAGTATCTTAAGTTCCAAAAATTAGTACGACATTCAAGAGCGCACAATTTAGAAAAATTTATGCACCATTAATGGGTTTTTGAGAATTCCTCAACCAGGCCTCTAAAAAGCGCATTTTGCAGCGTTTTTAAAGGGTATGAACTGATTTCTGGCACCCATCTAGTGCAATTGGTTTTATGTGCCGACTAAGAATGTCGTTTAATGGGATCAATCAATGTCTTGTGCAATGCACCATTAGGTTCTGAATTCAATATGAAACTCATTACTGCCATCATCAAGCCCTTCAAATTGGATGAGGTCCATGAGGCTTTGGCGCATATTGGTATCAATAGCATGACTACTTGTGATGTCAGAGGCTTCGGAAGACAAAAGGGGCATACAGAGCTATATCGTGGGGCAGAGTACGTGATTGATTTTTTATTGAAGGTCAAGATCGAAGTGGCTGTGGAAGATGAGCGCTTACAAGAAGCGATGCATGCAATTGCAAAATCAGCCTATACCGGCAAGATTGGTGATGGCAAAGTATTTGTTAGTAACTTACACAAGGCAGTGCGTATTCGCACTGGAGAGAGCGGTTCTGCCGCTTTGTAGTCATTCTTGGCATGAATTGCCCTTATCTCTTTGTATATGGCACGCTCAAGTCTGATGCAATGAATGCCAATGCCCAAAATTTTCATCAACATGCGCATTTACTAGGACATGCTTGCTGGCAGGGGCGTTTATATCTTGTCAGTAACTATCCTGGTGCAGTTCCTTCCGCTATCAAAACAGAATATGTCTTGGGTGAAGTTTGGCAATTACACAGACCCGAGCAAGCATTTTCTTTTTTGGATGAATATGAAGAGTGTGCTCCCCAGAGCCCCTTGCCTCATGAGTACGAGAGAGTACTTGCGCCAGTGCAATTGGGCGGACAGACCCTGACAGCATGGATTTATTTATATCGCCTGGAGACTGCCGGACTGAGGCAAATTCTGTCCGGGGAATTTACGAATGACAACCAGCAATTGATATGGCGAGCCCTCTAGTAGAGGCCATACCCTGGGCTTTTGGGGTAGAAATGGCCAATCTTCCCAGGAGAATCGGACTGAATTTCAATAATCCCTTAGTATTCATCATCAAAGGAGTATTTTTGTGGATAAACAATCATCTGTAGCAGATAAAGAGGTAGCCGTAGCTGACTTAACGAATGTGTTGGCGAAGTTCACTTCCTATATCGGTAAACGCTTGCCAACTGACGTCACCGCTAAATTGGGCGAGTTACGTAGCAAAGAAGTGAACTTCTTGGCAAAAGAGGTATTCGAATCGATGCGTGAGAATCAAGAACTCGCTGACAAGCTTGATCGTCCAAGTTGTCAAGATACTGGCGTGATTCAGTACTTTCTATCTGCTGGCTCCAACTTTCCATTGCTTGGTGAATTAGAAGACATCCTGCTAAATGCTACTAAGGGGGCTACTAAAGAAGGGCCTTTGCGTCATAACGCAGTTGAGACCTTTGAAGAAAAAAATACAGGCACCAATACAGGTTCTAAGATTCCATGGTTAGATTGGGAAATTATTCCTGGTGCCGATCACTGCATCGTTGACGTATATATGGCAGGTGGCGGTTGCACATTGCCAGGTGCCGCAAAGGTATTGATGCCGGGGCAAGGTTACGAAGGTGTGGCTGAGTTTGTATTCGATGTGATTACTTCTCGCGGAGTTAATGCTTGCCCACCTTTATTGGTCGGTGTAGGTGTTTCTACATCGGCAGAGACTGCAGCCCGCTTATCTAAGAAGGCCATTTTGCGCCCAGTTACTTCAAGTCATCCTAATGAGAGTGCTGCCCTGATGGAGCAACTCTTAACTGATGGTTTAAATGAATTAGGCCTTGGGCCGCAGGGTTTAACAGGTGCTAATAGTGTAATGGGCGTGAATATTGAATCATCGGCTCGCCACCCATCTACCATTGGTGTGGCGGTATCAACCGGTTGCTGGGCACATCGCCGCGGCAAGATTAAGGTCAATGCCGACATGTCTTATGAAGTGATTTCCCATGAGGGATTCAAAGTATGAGAAAAATATTACATACCCCAATTAAAGATGAAGATCTAGAGGCTTTAAATATAGGTGATGTCGTGTACCTTACCGGTACTTTAGTGACATGTCGAGATGTTGCTCATCGTCGTTTAATTGAACTCGGCCGTGAATTACCTGTTGATTTAAAGGGTGGCGCTATTTTTCATGCGGGTCCGATTGTGCGCCAAAAAGATGATGGCGAATATGAAATGGTATCTATTGGACCTACCACTTCTATGCGTATGGAAAAGTTTGAAAAAGAATTTATTAAACAAACTGGTGTAAAGCTGATTGTGGGTAAGGGCGGTATGGGTCTCGAAACTCAAGAAGGCTGTATTGAGAATAAAGCAGTGCATGCGATTTTTCCTGGTGGTTGTGCGGTACTAGCGGCAACCAAAGTAGAAAAAATTGAAGGTGCGGAGTGGACAGATTTGGGTATGCCCGAAACTCTTTGGGTAAACCGCGTCAAAGAATTTGGACCACTCATCATCTCGATTGATACCAAAGGTAAAAACTTGATTGAAGAGAATAAGAAAGTCTTCAATGAGAAGAAGGGCCCTATCCTGAGCAGAATTAATGAACAGATCCGCTTTATTAAGTAATTAAGCTGCCTATCAATGGGCTAATGATTCAATAGCACTGATCCAAGTGCTAGATCATATTGAGAGGGAAAAAAAGAAAAATGAATTCTGTTGAAAGTGCTATTCAGTCTAGGATGTCAGTTAGGGCTTTTACAAAAGAGCCTATTTCTAGAGAGATAGTGACCAAGCTCTTAAATTTATCGGCACGCGCTCCTTCTGGAACCAATACACAACCTTGGAAAGCCTATGTTTTAGAGGGCGCGCTATTGCAAGATTTATGTCAGCAGGTTTGCTCTACCTACGATAGCATTGCCAAGAATCCTGAGCTAGAAAAAGAATACCAACCCAATTACGACTATTACCCCGGTAAATGGTTTAGCCCTTACATTGATCGCCGTCGCGAAAATGGTTGGAGCTTATATGGCTTGCTTGGTATCGCTAAGGGTGAAAAAGAAAAGATGCATGCACAGCATCGCAAAAACTTTGAATTTTTTGGAGCGCCAGTCGGAATATTTTTTACGATTGATAAAGAGCTTGGAAGAGGGTCGATGCTTGACTACGGCATGTTCCTGCAAAACTTCATGATTGCTGCCAGAGGCGAGGGTCTGCATACTTGCCCACAGGCCGCTTGGAATAGCTATTCTAAAATTATCTTGCCGTTTGTCGGAGCTGGTGATCATGAGATGCTAGTCTGCGGTATGGCGCTGGGCCATGCCGATAAGAGCGATATTGTGAATACCTTTCATACACCTAGAGTGAGTGCAGAGGAATTTACTACCTGGCTAGGTGTCTAGTATGGGCACGGTCATATTGCGTTTGCTTTGGGTATTGTTTGGTTCATTTGTTGCCATTAGTCTTGCCTTGTGGGTGACGCAAGCGAACTCTCCACTACTCTTGGCATCTTTAGGTGGTACGACCTTATTTCTTTTTGTTCTGACGACTGCACCAGCTGCCCAACCAAGGGCAGTATTTGGCGCACATATTATTGCGAGTTTGATCGGAATCGTAGCGTATCAATTATTTGGTGATGCTTTTTGGGTATATGTGATTGCCTTGGTTGCTACGATTGGAGTTTTGTTGCTGGTGAGATGTATTCACCCGCCTGCCGGGGCAAATCCTTTAATCATGATTCAGGCGCATGCCAGCTTTACTCATCTGGGTATTACCGTTCTTGTAGGTGTCACTGCTATTTTCATCGTCGCCTACGTTTGGAGTCGACTGGGTGTTGGGGTAAGAAAATACCCGGTGTCATGGACTCAGCCCTCACCACCA
The DNA here is from genome assembly GCA_947453825.1 of Betaproteobacteria bacterium. Classification (GTDB taxonomy): domain Bacteria; phylum Pseudomonadota; class Gammaproteobacteria; order Burkholderiales; family Burkholderiaceae; genus Polynucleobacter. The sequence continues at coordinate 31,171 of CANGHN010000010.1, read as the reverse complement.
TCCCTGACTTGGAGTATTTGGGAGCTCAAGTAGTGTCAATGCCTGTCAGCCCTATGTTGTTGGGGTGGGGGGCGAAAAAACCATTAAAAACAAAGACTTATATTCGATTCCCTTGGTGATTAGGTATCTCTTCATCCTTTTTAAATATAAACAAAATTGTTGACAATATTGTTATCAAAATATTACAGTGGTCAAAAGGAATGCAAATGGCCAATCTAAAACTCAAGAGTAATCAGGGTATTAAAAAAGTAGAGAAAACGAAGCCGGCCTTGGGTCTAGTTGCTTCAGGCAAACGAAGCCTGGATATTCAAAATATCTTACGTGATCGCATTGCTAAGCAAGAGATTCCTCCAGGAGCAAAGCTCGGTGAAAGCGAACTGGCCAATGAGTTTGCGGTACCACGCAATATTATTCGGGAGGCTTTAAGTGGTTTAGAGCAGCGCGAATTAATTGAGCGCATTCCTAATCGAGGCGCGGTTGTTATCCGCCTTGATCTTTCACAAGTTTTTGAAATCTATGACGCTCGCGAAGTATTAGAGGGGCTATGTGCTCGATTGGCAACCCAAAATGTTTCACCGGATTCATGGCAAGACCTTGTAGATTTATTTAATGGAAGAATGAAGCAGTACATTGAGACTCATGATTACGAATCCTTTTTAGCGGGCTATGGATTATTTAGAAGGCGAATGTTATTAGCTGCTAATAATCCAGTATTAACGAATATGCTCGATATGGTTTACGAAAAAACCCAAGCAATTATTCGCAGAATTCTGATTTTGCCAGGACGAGCTGCCATTGGCCTCAAGGAGCATCAAGCTGTTCTAGATGCTATGCGCAGTGGCAATGCTGATCTAGCCGAGCAATTAAGAAGAGAAAATATTCGCAGTGCTAAGGACGCATTGCGTCGATATGAAAGTTTTGTGTTGTAGGCGACTATATGACTAAGTTAGATCAAGCTTCTGGACCATTATCGGGATATCGAGTCCTGGAGATGGGATCGACTATTGCGGGTCCCTTTTGCGGTAGATTGTTAGCCGACTTTGGGGCTGAGGTCATTAAGGTCGAGCCATTTGAGGGTGATGCAGTTCGTACGATGGGGCATCACGTTAAAGATAAATCGCTATACGCATCGAGTATTTTTAGAAATAAGTCGCTGATCTCGGTTGATTTAAGAACTGCCGAAGGTCAGGAAGTAATTCGCAAATTAATTCCTAAGATTGATGTCATCGTAGAAAACTTTAGGCCCGGCGGCTTAGAAAAATGGGGCTTGGGTTATGAAGACTTAAAGGCCATCAATCCAGGATTAATCATGGCAAGGATCAGCGGATTTGGTCAAACAGGTCCATATAGTCAGCGCACTGGATACGGCGTGATTGGGGAAGCACTTAGTGGTTTACGGCATATTACTGGAGACCCTGACCGTCCACCAACTAGAGTTGGAGTCTCTTTGACGGACTACATCACGGGTCTTTATGCAGCGTTTGGTGTGGTGATGTCGCTGATAGCGAGAGCGAAAGATGGGCAGGGACAGTCTATCGATACCGCCTTATATGAATGTGCTTTTAGTTTTATGGAGCCTCATATTTCAGCATTTGATCAATTAGGCGTTATAGCCAACAGAACGGGCTCGCGCCTGCCAGGTAGCACTCCAAACAATTTATACGAAACCAATGATGGCCACTTTGTGCATATCACAGCAATGGGCAACTCTTTGTTTAAAAGATTGGCTGAAGATTGTATGCAGCAGCCAGAGTTAGTAAACGATCCTCGTTTTCATAATGCAATAGAGCGTTCCAAGAATTATGTGGAGCTTGATCGCATGATCAATCAATGGACTAGTAGTTTGGACATTACGGCTGTTGAGGAAAAACTCAACTCAGCAAGTGTTCCGGGAATACGTATTTTTGATATGGCCGATATTTTCCAGGATCCACATTACAAGGCAAGAGAGGCGATATCAAATGTAGGAGATCAGGAGCTGGGAGCGGTTGCTATGGCATCTCCGGTGCCCAGACTTTCAAGAACTCCTGGAGAAATTCGACATACGGGCAAGCGCATTGGTGAAGATACGTTTTCTGTTCTGGCCAAGGTAGGTGATTTTTCACCAGAAGAATTAGCCCGCCTCCAAGAAAATCATATTATTTTTGTAGATAAAAATTAACGTAGAACTGGATCAACGCGATGGCATTTGAAAATATATTACAAGAATATAACGAGAAAAAAACGAAGGCCTTAGCTATGGGGTCAGCTGCAAAGCTAGCGGAGAGAAAAGCGAATGGCATTCTCAATGCAAGAGAGAGAATCTCCTATTTGGTAGATCCTGATAGTTTTCTGGAGTCTGGTCTCTTTGGAACATCATCAGCAATTGAGGCGGATAGGGAAAAAACTCCAGCGGATGGCAAGATTACTGGATACGCCAAAATAGACGGTAGAGATGTTGCCGTAGTATCAAATGACTTTACTGTAAAGGGCGCTTCTAGTAGTGCCACGAATGGAAAAAAAATTGGACAGATGAAGCGAGTGGCAACCCAAAGAGGCTTGCCAATTGTTTTTCTCGGTGAGTCATCGGGCGCAAGAATGCCGGACACGATGGGATCAAAGGGCATGGGCTCTATGCTAGGTAATGATCCAACGCAATATCGCAGAATGCGTGAAACGCCTTGGGCAAGTGCGGTATTGGGCTATTGCTACGGATCTTCTACTTGGTATACCGGATATTCTGACTTTAGCGTAATGCGCAAGGGTGCCATTATGGCGGTATCTAGCCCTCAATTAGTCTCGCTAGCAATTAAGGAGCAAGTAGACCCAGAGGAAATTGGTGGTTGGAAGCTGCATAGTGAAACCACTGGACTGATTGATAGAGTGTTTGATACAGATGAAGAGGCTTTGGATGCGATCAAAGAATTTTTATCTTATATGCCAGCGCATCATAAGCAAGCTCCACCGGTTCATCCGGTACCCAAAGATTCTGGCCGTCAAATGGCAAATATTTTGGATTTGCTGCCAGAAAAAAGAACTCAGGTTTATGACGTTCGTAAAGTCATTCAAACGATTATTGATACTGATAGCTATTTTGAGTTAAAGCCCCGTTTTGGCAAGGTTTTGGTTACTGCATTGACGCGTATAAATGGCCATTCAGTTGGAGTCATTGCAAATAATCCCTTGGTGAAGGGTGGGGCGATGGATACCGAAGCTTGCGAGAAGGCAACGAATTTTATCGTAATGTGCGATTCCTTCAACATCCCAATTGTGATGCTAGTTGATACCCCGGGGTTCATTATTGGCTTAGATGCTGAACGTAAACGCGCACCAGGAAAGATTATTAATTTTATGAGCGCAGTATCTCTCACTACGGTTCCTAAAATTACAGTGGTATTACGTAAGAGTTATGGGCAGGCTTATCTAAATATGGGGGGCGGCAGGAATTCTGATGAATTTGCAGCCTGGCCAACCGCCGAGATCAGTTTTATGGACCCTAATTTTGCGACTAGCATTGTCCATGGTTTAAATCCAGGGGATGAGGGCTATGAAGAGGCTGTTGCTGAGATGGCTAAGGGTAGCAATGTTTGGGATATTGCCTCTATGTATGCAGTCCAATCAGTTGTATTGCCAAGCGAAACCCGTGATTATCTGATTCGCATGCTCGAAGTGCATCGTATGCGTTTAAGTAATGGTGTAGGTGAGCACTTAATGCGTACCTGGCCGACAACTTATTAATTCATGGCATTGAATAAAGTCCTAGTTGCTAATAGAGGCGCAGTTGCCGCTAGAGTGTTGCGCGCATTAAATGAGATGTCTATTCCTTCGGTTGCCGTTTACTCTGAAGCCGATGCTGGGGCGCCGTATCTAGCCTGGGCATCAGAAACCTATTGCATTGGGCCCCCACCCGCCAAAGAGAGTTATCTCAATCAGGAGCGCATCTTAAAGGTTTTGCAAGATTCAAATGCTGATGCGGTTCATCCGGGTTATGGTTTTTTATCAGAGAACTTTGGATTTGCTTCTAGTGTGCTTGCTCTAGACAAAGTATTTATAGGGCCTAGTCCAAAATGGATCGAGGCAATGGGGCATAAGACAAAAGCAAGAGAATTAGCACGGCAATATGGACTGCCTGTTGGACAAGGATCAGAGGTACTTCCCGCCGACCAGGCTCAGGTTGCAGCAGCAGCTCGCAAGATTGGGTATCCAGTTTTAGTTAAGCCAGCCGCAGGCGGTGGCGGTATTGGCATGCTCCCAGCCTATGATGAAGTTCAATTATTTGAGGCAGTAGAGCGTGCAAGATCAATGGCAGAAAGAGGCTTTTCTAATCCCGAAGTGTATTTAGAAAAACTACTAGAGCGGCCAAGACATATTGAAATACAGATCTTGGGTGATCAATATGGTTCAGTGCGTCACTTATGTGAACGTGATTGCTCTATTCAAAGAAGACATCAAAAGGTTATCGAAGAGGCTGGCGCTCCAGGAATTAAAAGAGAGGTATTGGATTTGGTTGCCGATAATGTCACTCGCGTCATGGGCGAAATGCAGTATGACAACATTGGCACTGTAGAAATGCTGATGGGCGAAGATCAGTCTTTCGCTTTTCTAGAGATGAATACTCGTCTTCAGGTGGAACATGGAGTTACAGAGGAAGTTACTGGCGTAGACCTAGTGCAATCGCAAATACTTCTATCTGCAGGGGCAAGATTGGATGATATTTTACCGAAAGACATCTCTATTCAGGGGCATGCAATACAAGCGAGGGTGTATGCAGAGGACCCGAAACGTTTTTTCCCATCCCCAGGTAAGTTATCGATTTTTAGGCCTCCTACAAACAAAGGTATTCGAGTCGAGACTGGTTATGCACAAGGTAGAGATGTAACCCCTTTTTATGATCCAATGATTGCTAAGGTGATTGCACATGAAAAAACAAGGGCTGGGGCAATAGACAGTCTAAAAGAAGCATTAGAGTTCTTTGAAATTGAGGGTGTTAAAAATAATATCCCTGCTTTATTGCAGATCTTAAATTCTAGTGAATTTAAGGAGGGAAATATTCACACTAGCTCTCTATCTGAAATTATGTCTAAAAATAACAATTAAGGAGATGTGATGAAAAAAAATGAATTATGCTCTGAAGTAACTGGTTCGGTTTGGAAAATAAAAAAACAAATCGGCGAAGAGATTTTGGAGGGTGACATTGTCATGATTCTGGAATCTATGAAAATGGAAATACCTGTAATTTCCGAAGATTCAGGAGTGTTGATTGAGTTAAGGGTTGCCGAAGAAGATGCAGTTGCTGAAGGGCAAGTGGTAGCGATAGTAGAGAGTAAATAAAATCCTAAATAAGGGGAGACAAATGAAGCTATTGAAATCTTTTGCAGTAATCAGCTGCATTCTTTGGTTCACGGGTAATGCTGGAGCGCAGTCTGTAGCAAATTATCCTGATAGAACAGTCACTATCATTGTTGGGTTCCCTCCAGGTACCGCAACTGATACTGTTGCCCGTGTTTTGGCAGAGCGATTCACTAATAAATTTGGCAAGGTATTTATTGTTGATAACAAGGCAGGACAAGGTGGCAGCATGGGTTCAGCTTTTGTTGCTAAGGCTGCGCCAGATGGCTATACGCTAGTGCTGAGCGCTACAGCTCCGCTGGCAATTAACCCTAATCTGTATCCTAATCTTACCTATGACCCACGTAAGAACTTTGCACCTATTGGTTTAGTGGCATGGCTTCCTTATGTATTTGTGACGAATCCTAAAACAGGAATCAATACAGTTCAGCAGTTAACTGAAAAAGCTAATGCGAATCCTGGGCAACTTACTTACGCTTCAATTGGCAATGGAAGCACTAGCCACTTATTGATGAGTATGTTGACGCGTCAAGCGGGCATTAATGTAACGCACATTCCATATAAAGGAAGCTCACAGTCACAGACAGATGTAATATCAGGACAGGTTGATATGACCTTTGATACGATGTTGACTCTGATGCCACATATCAAGGCTGGAAAATTGAAGGCTGTAGCAACGGGCGGTCTTACACGTTCTCAGTTTGCTCAAGATGTGCCCACCCTTGATGAGCAGGGTCTAAAAGGGTTTAATGGCGGTGCCTGGCTGGGTCTTTTAGCGCCTGCAGGAACTCCTAAGCCTATCGTTGATAAGTTACATAAAGAGTTAAATTCCATCTTAGATGATCCCGATGTTATTAAGCGTTTGTATGAACTCGGATCAGAGCCTTTAAAGAGCAACAATCCAACTGAATTTTCTGCATTTATTCAGACAGAGTATGTGAAGTGGGGGCAGCGAGTGCGAGACTCTGGTGCCAAGATTGAGTAAGGCCCTGAAAGCATACTGATGGTAAAGATTGCAAACCAAGAGGAGGCTCTTTCGTATCATGAGAATCCTAATGGCCTCAAATATTATCGGCAAGATTATTTTGAGAGGGAGGCTGATGACAGTCAGTCTCCTCAATCTTATTTAATTAAACAATTACCCAATATCACCAATCCCCTACATTTTCATGTGCAAAACCAGTTCCAGGTTTTCATAGAGGGCTCTGGAGTTTTTGGGCGCCATACCATAGAGCCTTATATTGTTCATTATGCTGGAGCCTATACAGGATATGGACCTATAGTGGCTGGCCCATCAGGGCTGGATTACTTAACGCTTCGGGCTATGCATGATCCGGGGGCAAAATTTTTACCCGAAACAATGGATAAATTGATTCGGGGTCCAAAGCATCACTTTACTAGTAGACAATTTTTACCATCCACGCCCGCATCTATTTTGGAGCTAAAGGTGCCTGAATTTGTCTGGGATCATATTGAGCCCAGCACTGGTCTTGGTATTGGATTATTGAAGATGCCTAGCCAAACTTCTTACTCATTCAAACCCGCAGATAAAGCTGAAGGTATCTTTTTAGTGGTAATTGGTGGTTCGATTGATGCTGGTGATGTTCCTATCGGCGTTAAGCAGAATATTTATATCTCAGCCACAGAAGAAGTTTTTGAAATTAAAACATTAGATAGTTATGCTGAATTGTTAGTTCTACAGATGCCACTTAAAGAGCCAATTTATCAGGCATCAGATTTTCCAAAATTGTCTTGATATTTCTTCTAATGCGGATCCATCAACGTACTGGGTTCATCCCGCTATTCTGAATTGCACCCTTTGCATTGGGTGAGCTCAAAAATTCAATTAGCTTATTGGCGGCTTCTTGATGGGGTGAGTTGATCACAATTGCGGCTGCAAAAGTTTGAATCAACTGAATTTGTTCTGGTAGGGCACCAACGTAATCAATCCCTGCAATGTTGACCAACTCACTACTAGGCTGAATGGCAATGTTTGCTTCCTTTGCTGCTAATGCTCCCGTTGCTTGAGATCCTCGCTCGGTGACTTGCACGCTGATTTGATTGCTAATTCCTAAGCGCGGAAATAGTTCAGCAGTCAAGTAAATACCACTAGTACTCCCGGGCACCACAATTTTTTTAGCCTGAATCAGTGCGCTCTTAAATGATTCAACCGTAGCGATATTTGGCTTTAGGTTTCCTGCTGGCACCGCTAGGCCTAAAGGAGCTTGGGCCAAATCCACATCAGATTTAGAAAGGATCTTGCCCATGGACATTAATTCAGTAAGGCCTTCACGAGATAGGATTACTACATCAGCAGTAGTGCCAGCAGCCAGTTGAGCCTTGATGGTACGAGGCCCGGAACCCTGGGATGCACCCGATTTCGTAGTGACTTTAATGCCAGTCATCTTTTCAAATTCGGGCAGCATCTGGTTGTAGGGCCCCTGAAAGCCACCGGAAATCATTACCTCAAGTTGTGCCATAGCAGTGGTACTAAAAAGTAGGGTGATGATGCATAAACAAAGACGTCGCATAAGGTTTATTTCACCTTGGTAAATCGTTGAGCACGTTTTCCGGTATCTACTTCAGTTGTATAGACGCTACCTTCAGAGTCAACGGCAATGTTATGCACCCAATGAAATTCGCCAGCATTTCTACCGCTTCTACCAAATGAGCCTACCTTTTGACCTGTCTCGCGGACGATGACAGATACTTCATTGTTAGTGCCATCGGCAATCAGGATGTATTTCTGACTTGCATCAGAGGGAATTAAATCCCAAACAGAGCCCGAACCTTTAGTCTCGGTTTCAAACGCCATTTCACGAATAAATTTGCCACTCTTTTCGAAAACCTGAATACGATTATTGGCGCGATCACAAACAAACAGCGTGTTATCTTTCATGAGACGCACACAATGGACCGGATTAGCAAATTGAGGAGAGCTAGGATTGAAGTTGGGAATCTTTTCATCCGTAGGAACATTGCCATAAGCGCCCCAGTGACGCTTATAAGCTCCAGTATTGGAGTCAAAAACGATCACGCGTTGATTGAGATAGCCATCAGCAATATAAATCTCATTGGCAACAGGATCTACATTCATATGAGCAGGTCGACCTAGCTGAGTTTTGTCATTGCTACCTAGGCTTTCGCCAGGTGAGCCAATTTGTAATAGAAATTTCCCTTGGGGTGTAAATTTCAGAATCATGTGATCGGTTTTATCGTTACCACCAACCCAAACATTGCCGTTGGGGTCGATATAGATCCCATGTTCATTCTTAGGCCAGTTATAGCCGCTTCCAGGTCCGCCCCAAGCTTGTATTAAGTTTCCGCTCTTATCAAATTCAAGAACGGGTGGGGCAGGAATACAGCACTTCGATCTCTTGGGAGTAAGCGTTGCACCTTTTTCATCATCGGTCACAGTCAAAGGACGATGAATGATCCAGATGTGATCATTTTTATCTGTAGTGACACCAGCAACCTGGCCTAAGATCCAATTATTTGGCAGAGCCTTAGGCCAATAGGGATCTACTTTGTATTGAGGTGCTTTTCCTGTAACTGGAGCTTGTGCAAAACAGAGATTGCTAAGGGACAGTAATAAGATGAGAAAGCTATTGCGAATAAGTTTAGTCATGTTGTACTCCTTAGCGGGTAGCAGGTTTAGATAAATAATTAAGTGATTGAGCCTCACTTTTAAGAGGTGTGACTTTATCTGGATCAAAGCGAATCATTAAGTAGTTAATATGATCTGGAATTTCAGTAAACCAATGGCCTGTTCCTGCTGGAATAACAACAACGTCGCCTGGCTGAAGATTGCGCGAGATGCCATTGAGAATTTCGCTGCCGTTATTACCTGGGCCATTAAACTCAACCACTGTCTTTTGTGTTGCTGGTCGGCGTTGGCGATTGGTAATGTCTGGCCCTAATACCAAGGTACCTGAACCAGAGATGATGTGATAAACCTCACTAATCTGATCATGCTCAGCTACGGAGTCTGGGTAGGGTGCATCAAGCTTGCCACGATAAACCATGCCAATGCCAACCCTAGCTTTACCAATATCAATATCGCGCACTTGCTGATCAATCAATTTTTCAGCTATCGCCTTTTTGGTATAGGCATTGAGTTCATCGATTGGGATAAATGTCCCAGGGCACATATGACAAGTGGGCTGAGGATCAGTCGGGTTGACTTTGGGCTGGGCTGCTAGTGAAGTACAAATGAAAAGTGTTGCAATACCATATAGGGTCAGTCTCATTCTTATCTTCCAGTGATTATTTGTTTTATGGATTGAAGCTTACTCTGCAATAGTAAGTAGAGTGCCTATTTTTGGGGTTATCCCTTAGAGAGCTTTGAGAGTCAACATGTTAGATTGCAACAGATAAAGATAATTCAAATATTACGGAGACAATCATGAGGGCCAATAGCGTAGCGAAATTCTTATTAGTTTTTACAGCTTTAGGTTCATTGGCATTTCAAGTGCATGCCCAGTCCAGCACAAAAGACTTTGTTGTAGTGAAGCCCGATCAGGTAGTTTGGGGAGATGCTCCAGCAGGGGTCAAGACAGCAGTCTTGTTTGGAGATCCTAACAAGCCTGGGATGTATGTTGTCAGAAATATTTTTCCTGAAGGAATTATGAGTACACCTCATTTCCATTCGGAAGACCGTTTTGTGACCGTCATTAAGGGTACCTGGTACGCGGGAACAGATGCTAGCTGGGATCCTGCAACGACAGTTGGATTGCCTGCTGGCAGCATGATGTTTCATCCTGCTGGAGTAGTTCATTTTGATGGTGCTATTAAAGGGGCAACAGAGATTCAAATTATAGGCATGGGCCCGGTATCAACAACTTCTATTTATCCGAAAGAAGGGCGATTCGGAAATCCTCGAAAACTCAATTAAAAAGTGCCCCATAGCGGGGCCTTTTAATTGCAGAATGCTTAATATTTTCTTGATAGGTTTGGGATCATGAATCGTCGTCAATTCATTGGCGCTACCAGTTCCTTGCTAATGCCAATGCCCCTCTGGGCAAATGAAACGTTTCCGTCAAAACCGATTCGCTATATTGTGCCTGTAGCTGCTGGTGGTGGGAACGACATGATTGCCCGTGTTGTTACAGAAAAATGGGGACGTATTATTGGTCAAACATTTGTAGTTGAAAATCAAAGTGGTGGCGGTGGAGTAATTGCTTGTCAGACAACAATGCGTGCCGCACCAGATGGGTATACCCTAATGCAGGGATATGTTGCTACCCATGGGACAACTCCAGCAACGAGAAAAGTTCCTTATGACGCTATTAAAGATTTCACGCCGATCGGGATGATTGGCGCTACACCCAATGTACTGATTGTGAATAGTCAGGTACCAGTAAAAAATATGCGCGAGTTTATTGACTATGCTCGGAAAAATCCTGGGAAGTTAAGTTATGGGACTGCTGGTCAAGGCTCGCTAACACACATGACGATGGAGTTATTTAAACAGGAAACCGGTTTATTCATTCTTCATGTGCCCTATCGTGGTATTGCTCCAGCATTTAATGATTTATTAGGCGGACAGACACAGACCATGTTCCCTGGTTTAGCCGCTGCCCTTCAGTATATTCAGTCTGGTAAGGTCCGCGCCTTAGCTGTGACTGGGCCTAAGCGAAGTCCTGTGCTAAAAGATGTGCCAACTATGGAAGAGCTGGGTTTCAAAGGTTTTGATGCTATGCAGTGGTATGGGACCGTCGGACCTTTGGGTATTCCTGCTGATATCGTCAAGCGTTTAAATGAAACGCAAGTCGCAACTTTGAAGTTACCAGAGATGCGTGAGAAATTAGCAATTGAGGCTGTTGAGCCCATGCCAATGTCTCCTGAACAATTTAGTCAATTTATAAAAAACGAAATTAAGCGCTGGACTGCATTAGCTAAAGCAAGAAATATTCAACTGGAAGAATAAGGGTATGTCAAAAAAATTACGGGTAGGAGTCTTAGAGGGTGATGATATTGGGCATGAAATAGTACCCATTGCAGTAGAGGTGGCAAAAGCTGCAGCAAAACTTCATCAAGTCGCTATTGAGTGGATCCCCCTACCAATTGGTCGTAGAGCTTTAGATACCCATGGGCATACCTTGCCACCAGAAACCCTGGAAACACTGGGCACACTAGATGGTTGGATCTTGGGTCCTATTGGTCATCGTGCTTATCCAAAACAAGCAAATGCAATTAATCCACATCCTATTTTGCGTAAGCAATTCAATTTATTTGCCAATGTAAGGCCCACTCGGTCTTATCCCGATATTGGATGTATTCGGGATGATATTGATTTGGTGATTGTGCGTGAAAACAATGAAGGATTCCAGCCAGATCGCAATATGTTGGTTGGCAGTGGAGAGTTTCGTCCTAGTGATGAAATCACTTTGTCGGTGCGTGTTATTACCAGGACGGGTAGTCGCCGGGTTGCACAAGCTGCTTTTGAGTTGGCTCGTCAACGCCGTAAGCATTTAACTTATGTACATAAAGATACTGTGTTTAAGTTAGGTTGCGGAATGTTTGTTGAAGAGTGTAAAAAACTTGCTGCCCAATATCCAGATGTATTGGTTGATGATGTCATCGTGGATACATTTGCAATGCGTTTAGTACGCGATCCCCAAAACTTTGATGTTGTTGTCACTACCAATATGTTTGGGGATATCTTGTCAGATGAGGCGGCTGGCTTAGTGGGTGGACTAGGAATGGCTCCAGGGCTATGCATTGGTGATGGCGATGTGGTTATGGCACAGGCTACCCATGGCTCTGCGCCTGATATTGCAGGCAAGGGGATTGCGAATCCGTATTCAATGATTGAGTCAACACGGATGTTATTTGATTGGCTAGGGCATAGTCGTCATATTCCAGAGGCAGTCGCAATGGCTAAGTCCATGTCTGATGCAACTACGATAGCTTTAGCGGATCCAAATGCCAGAACAGGGGATATTAACGGTAAGGGCAATACGGTTTCAATGGCTAAAGCAGTATTACAGGCATTGAAGTAAACAATACTGGAGGAGATATGGATAACAATAATTATCAAGATGAACAGCGTCGCCAACTTTTGACATGGCTTGCAGCAAGCCCATTATTTGCACTTGCAGGAAATCAGAGTGTTTTTGCGGACGAGGCAAAAGAATTGGTCAGAAACGTGACTAAGCGTCCGGATCCAATGATTTGGGCGCCGAATACGCCTTTAGATTTAATTTCCAATCCAAAGGAAGCAATTAATGTTTTTGACTTTGAGCCAGTTGCATTTACAAAAGTACCCCCAGCCCATTTTGCTTACATGGCATCTGGTATTGATGATGAAGTCACTTTACGTGCAAATCGCAGTTCTTTCTTGAAGTACCAATTACGACCACGGCGCTTAAGGGATGTGAGCAAAATTGATACTTCAGTGACTTTATTTGGATCGCGTTGGAAGTCTCCTATCATCATTGCGCCAACAGGTGGCAATAAAGCATATGACCCAGAAGGTGAGGTTGCTGTTGCAAGGGCTGCACGTGCAGGCGGCTTTTTGAATATTCTTTCTAATGCGGGTGCTTCGACAATTGAAGACGTCATTGCTGCGCGTCAAGGTGAGGTTTGGTTTCAGTTATATGCAACATCTAGCCCTGAAGTAGCTAAGCAGGTGATACGCCGCGTTGAGAGAGCGGGTGCCCCTGTTTTAGAAATCACGGTTGACCGAAATGGTGGTAGGAACCAGGAAACATTTGCGCGCCTCAGAAAATTAGACCCAAGAAATTGTGCTGGATGCCACGTGCATGGCTTTGGAAGCGCGCAAGAGAGGCCAAATTATGATGGCATTGATATGACAGGTGTGAAGTTGACATCAAATAATATGACTTGGGAATTTATAAAACAAGTTCGCGACACTACCAAAATGAAAATCATCATTAAGGGTATTTTGACTGAAGAAGATGCGCGACTATGTCTTAAGTATGGTGTTGATGGTATTCACGTCTCTAATCATGGTGGCAGAAGTGAGGACGGCGGACGAGGTTCCATTGAATGTCTGCCTGAAGTTGCTAAGGTCGCTAAGGGTAAGGTGCCTATTTTGTTTGATAGCGGTATTCGTAGGGGCAGCGATGTCTTCAAGGCAATGGCTTTGGGTGCTAGCGCAGTATGCGTCGGCCGCCCTTATTTGTGGGGCTTGGGTGCCTTTGGTCAGCCAGGCGTTGAGCGTGTCATGGAGATCTTGCAAACAGAGTTTATGGGAACCATGCAGCAAATGGGTACAGCTAATATCGCAGCCATCGAGAGTTCGATGGTTTATAGAGAGAGTTAAAGCTAAAAAGTACTGCTAGCGAAGATCTTCAGCTTGAATGAGGAGCACTTGCTCTTCGCCAGCAGAAACTTCCATCCAGATTACTGGAATTTGTGGGAAGGCTTTTTTAAAGTTCTCATACTCATTACCAATCTCAATCAAAATAGCTCCACGCTTTGAGAGGTAGTCTGGTGCTTGCGCAATAATTTTTCTAATGAGATCCATGCCATCATCGCCACCTGCTAAAGCTAAAGCAGGTTCGGCATGATATTCCGAAGGCAGTGTATTCATTGACTGAGCATTGACATAGGGTGGATTGCAAATAATGAGGTCAAAGAGATTATCTTCATTGGGCTCTGGAAGGGCTTCCCATAAATCACCGTCAAATAATTCCACTTGTGAATTAAGGGCATGACGATCTACGTTGCGTGCTGCGAGTGCTAAGGCTGGCATGCTGATATCGCAAGCACTCACATGAATATCAGGACAGGATAGCGCCAGGAGAATGGCCAGTGAGCCGTTACCAGTGCATAGGTCAAGCGCCTTACCATCTGCAGGTAGCCAAGATTCGAGCGATCCATCGACGATCAGTTCTGCAATCCAAGAACGTGGAACGATGCTTTGTTCGCTGCAAAAAAACGGTACGCCCATCAACCATGCCTCACCTAAGATGTAGGCGAGTGGTTTACGAGAACTGATGCGTTCATCAGCAATAGACAATGCTTTTTGGTGTTGCTCACTCGTAATAAGACTTTCTAGATGTTCTAGTGCCTCAGTCGGGCTAAGACCTAATTGTTTGCTGGTGATCCACAGGCCTTCACTTTGCGCATCAATTGCACCATGACCATAGTGTAGATTTGCTGCTGCTAATTTTTGCGCAATTTGATCAATACACTGATTAACAGTAATGACTTGCTGAGGCTCAGGGTCCATGATGGAGAGGAGTGGATGAGAAAAAATAGATCAACAATTAAGCGATGAGCAGCTCAAGTGTTTTGCGGTAGATATTTTTGAGTGGCTCTACATCATCAACAATAACGCACTCATTGATTTTGTGGCTAGTGGCATTGAGGGGGCCAAACTCAACTACTTCTTTGCAGATCTTAGCGATGAAACGGCCATCACTTGTACCACCAGTGGTAGAGAGTTCGGTTGTTATTTGAGTTTCTGCTGTGATGGCATCTCGCAATGCTCCAGCTAGGGCGCCATCGCCGGTAATGAAAGGGCTACCACCCAAGACCCAGTCAATCTCAAAATCAAGACCTGCATTTTTAAGAATTGTTTCTAGACGCTCGCGCAGTTGCTCGGGCTTGCTCTCGGTCGAGAAGCGAAAATTGAAGTCAATTACTAGTTCATTAGGGATGACGTTGTTTGCGCCTGTGCCAGCATGAATATTGCTGATCTGAAAGCTAGTCGGTTGAAAGTATTTATTACCTTTATCCCACTCGGTCTCTACTAAAGTAGCAATCGCTGGCGCTGAAAGATGAATAGGATTTTTCCCTAAATGGGGGTAGGCAATATGTGCCTGTATACCTTTTACTTTTAACTTGCCAGATAAAGAACCACGACGACCATTTTTAATCATGTCGCCTAATTGATCTACTGATGTAGGTTCACCAATGACGCAATAGTCCAGGCGCTGCCCATGCTTTTGTAAACGCTCGCACATGATGACGGTGCCATCATTCGCAGGACCTTCTTCATCACTGGTGATTAAGAAGGCAATAGACCCGGCATGATCTGGATGGGCAGTCACAAATTCTTCTGTAGCCACCACAAAACCAGCAAGCGAAGTTTTCATATCAGCTGCGCCACGACCATAAAGCATGCCATCACGAATACTGGGGGTGAAGGGATCGCTATCCCATTTTTCTAATGGACCAGTAGGGACAACATCGGTGTGCCCGGCAAACATCAGAACTTTGCCTTGATCGCCAGACTTCCCTTTTTTAATTGCCCACAAATTGGTCACTTGAAAATTGTCAGGTCCACTCACAACACTCTCTGTATGAAAACCAATCGCCTGCAAGCGCTTTGCAATCAGCTCTTGGCAGCCGCCATCAGCTGGCGTTACGGAATGGCAAGCGATTAGGGCTTGGGTAAGCTCGAGAGTGGCGCCCATAGATTTTTTACTTAGTCGCGCAGGAGTTCGTTGATTGCAGTCTTCGCTCTTGTTTGAGCATCTACTTTTTTCACGATTACTGCAGCATATAAGCTGTATTTGCCACAAGCGGAAGGGAGCGAGCCTGGAACCACTACTGAGCCCGCTGGAACTCTGCCGTAATGCACTTCGCCACTTTCGCGGTCATAAATTTTGGTGCTTTGGCCAATATAGACACCCATTGAGAGAACGGCATTCTCTTCAATTACAACGCCCTCGACGATTTCGGAGCGGGCACCGATAAAGCAGTTATCTTCAATAATGACTGGACCGGCTTGAATAGGCTCTAAAACACCACCAATTCCTACGCCACCAGAAAGGTGAACATTTTTACCAATTTGGGCGCAAGAACCTACGGTTGCCCAGGTGTCGACCATAGTGCCTTCACCAACATAAGCACCAATATTGACGTAAGAGGGCATCAAAACGGCATTTTTGCCGATAAATGAGCCACGACGGGCTATTGCAGGGGGGACGACCCGAAAACCACCGGCAGCGAAGTCAGCAGCGGTATAGCCTTCGAATTTGCTTGGAACCTTGTCGTAAAACTGGGTATAGCCTCCAGCGCTCATCGGGATATTGTCCTCAAGGCGGAAAGACAGCAGAACGGCTTTTTTAACCCACTGATTGACTTCCCACTGTCCAACACTGCGGCGCTCTGCAACGCGGATAGTGCCGGCATTTAGGCCTTCTAGGACGGCATTTACGGCGCTACGGACTTCGCCCGGAGCGCTATTTGGTGAAAGGTTTGCGCGGTTTTCCCAGGCTTGTTCGATGATGCTTTGTGGTGATTGGCTCATGCTTTTTAGTTAACTATCAGATTGTTAAGGGATTTTGTCCCTGGAGGTAGATTTATCATTATATAGATGGGGAAAAAACGCGTCTAAGGAGTCCCAAGCTTGCTATCATCTTCCCACTTTAGCTGTAAATTTTTTACCCCTTATTTAAACCCCTTTTTTCCCTGCAAAGTACGCCGTGCAACTGAAATCGATCAAACTTTCCGGCTTTAAGTCTTTCGTTGACCCAACCCATTTTGAAATGCCTGGCCAATTAATTGGCGTTGTAGGCCCTAACGGTTGCGGAAAGTCGAACATTATTGACGCCGTCCGCTGGGTATTGGGCGAATCTCGTGCCAGCGAGTTACGTGGCGAATCCATGCAAGATGTCATTTTTAACGGTTCTGGTTTGCGCAAACCATCTGGTCGTGCCAGCGTGGAACTCATTTTTGATAATTCAGATGGCCGTGCCCATGGTCAATGGAGTGCATTTACTGAATTAGGTGTGAAGCGTGTTTTGACTCGTGACGGTAACTCTAGTTACTACGTCAACAATCAAGTGGTACGTCGTAAAGATATTCAAGATATTTTCTTGGGTACTGGTATGGGTCCAAGAGGTTACGCGATCATTGGACAAGGGACGATCAATCGCATCTTAGAAGCAAAACCAGAAGAGTTGCGCGTGTTCCTGGAAGAGGCTGCGGGTGTTTCTAAGTACAAAGAGCGTCGTAAAGAAACCGCATCGCGTCTAGAAGACACTGTAGAAAACTTAACGCGCGTTGAAGATATCTTGCGTGAGCTCGATCAGCAATTAACGCGTCTAGAAAAACAAGCTACCGTTGCTGAGCGTCATGCAGAGCTCTCAACACAAATGAAATCGCAGCAACAGTTACTTTGGTTTGTGCGTCAGACCGAAGCCGGTAAAGAGCAAGAGCGCCATGCCAATGGTATTCGTGATACCCAGGTGAATCTAGAAGAGCAGACTGCTAAACTGCGTCATGCCGAGTCTGAGCTAGAGACTATGCGTACCCAGCAGTACGCATTGCAAGATAAGGTTTCACAAGCGCAAGGTGATTTGTATCAAACTAACTCTGACGTTAGTCAGGTTGAATCACAGATTCATTATGTGCAAGAAGCGCGTCAACGTTTACAACAGCAAACACAAGATCTACAAGCGCAATTGCAACGTTGGACCGTACAAGAAACCGATGCAGCACAAGCTCAACGCACTGCTGAACATGATCTCAGTGAGGCCTCTGAAAAAGAGCAAAACTTATTAACTGATTTAAATGGTTTGCAAGAGCAAATGCCAGCTTGTGAAGCAACTTACCAAACTGCATCAAGCGATTTAAATAGCGCACGCGAAACTTTGGCGTCTATTGAGCAGCGACTTGCTAGTTTAGGTGAGCGCATACGGGCGATGTCTGCACAATCTGATGAACTCAAGGGGCGCGAAGCTCGCCTTACTGGCGAATTAGAAGGTATGCGTAGGCCGGACGCAGAAGCATTACAGATGGCAATGGATCGTCAGGTAATGGCACAGCGTAAGGTCGATGAGGCAAAGCAACGTGCTAGTGAAACTCAGCAGCGCGTTCCTGCGGCTGATGAGGCACGTAATGGCGCCCAACAAAAAATTCAGACTGCGAACCAAGATCTTGCGCAAACAGAGGCAAAGCTGACCGCTCTCACCGCCCTACAGGCAAGCGTACAAGCTCAAGGCAAGATTGGTCCATGGTTAGAAAGCAAGGGTCTTAAAGAGAGTAAGCGTCTTTGGCAGGAGCTGAAGGTAGAGAGTGGCTGGGAAGCTGCTTTGGAATCTGTATTGCGTGAGCGCTTGGCTGCGGTAACTGCCAAGAGCGTTCAAGATACTCTGGCTTTGGCTAATGATGCGCCCCCAAGTCGTTTAGCAATTTTGCTCACCGAAGAAATTACCCCTGCGCATACTTCTATACCAGCTGATTTCACACCTTTGTTAAGTCGTGTGCAAAGTGCTGGCGCTGCACGCTTAACTTCAGTATTACAAGAATGGTTAGATAATATTTATATTGCTACTAGCTTAGAAGATGCTTTGCATCGTCGTGAAAAATTACCAGCTGGTGGTGCCTTTGTTACTCAACAAGGTCATTTAGTCAGTCGCGTCAGTGTTCAGCTCTATGCGGCAGACTCTGAGCAGGCTGGCATGTTGGCCCGTGCACAAGAGATGGAAAGTCTTGAAAAGCAATTGCGCGCACAAAAGCTGATGCAAAGTGAGTTGCAGAGCGAGTTGGATCAATGTGTCGCTAATTACCAGGCAGCACATCAAGCTGCAGAGCAAGCGCGCATCAATGCTGAGCACGCAGTTCAGGAAGCCCATGGTTTTGAAGTGGAAAGAATGCAATTGACTCAGGCTGAAGAGCAATACAGTCAACGTGCGGCACAGATTCAGAATGAGTTGGCTGAATTGCGTCAGCAAATGGAACAATTAAGTGCTAACCAAGCACAATCTGGAACTGAGTTAGCACAAGCAGAAGAGTCTAAACAGAATCAACAATCAAGTTTAAGCGTTGCCCAAGAAAAACTGGAGCTCTCCACACAAGAGCGTGATCGTTTACGTGAATCCCTGCGTGCTGCTGAGATGGCTGCGCAAGAAGCGGCCTTTGCAACCCGTTCACTGCAGCAACGTATTGCCGATTTACAGAGAGATCAAAGTACCGCACGTACGCAGATCATGGAGATTCAGGATAAGCATGATTTAGCGACTCAAGAGTTGGCAACATTGAGTGATGAAGAGGCGCAAGATAAGTTGCAAGGACTCCTTTTGGCTCGAAGTGCACGTGAAGCTGCTTTGGCAAATGCCCGCACTGAACAAGATGCCTTATTACATCAATTGCGTGAAGCAGATGAGGCTCGGATGCAAATTGA
This sequence comes from Betaproteobacteria bacterium, assembly GCA_947453825.1. Classification (GTDB taxonomy): domain Bacteria; phylum Pseudomonadota; class Gammaproteobacteria; order Burkholderiales; family Burkholderiaceae; genus Polynucleobacter. The sequence goes on along the minus strand of CANGHN010000010.1, from coordinate 11,736 downwards.
GCGTGGTTTACAGCCAATGCGCGATAAAGTAGTTGATCTGCAATTGCGTGAGCAAGCTGCCCGTTTAAATTTTGAACAATTTGCTACTTTGTTGGCTGATGCGGAGGCTGACCTTACCGCATTAGAGGCGAGTTTCAGCCCAGACCTGAAAGTGGGTGCATTACAAAGTGAAGTCAACCGCCTCAATACTGAAATCCAATCATTAGGCCCAGTCAACATGGCAGCTCTTGATGAGTTGGCAAGTTCACGTGAGCGTAAGCAGTTCTTGGATGCTCAATCTGCTGACTTGAATGAAGCGATGCAGACTTTGACTGATGCAATTGCTAAGATCGATGCTGAAACACGTGATTTATTGCAAGGCACCTTCGATCAAGTCAACACTCATTTCGGTCAACTTTTCCCTGAATTGTTCGGTGGCGGTCATGCAGAACTCGTGATGACGGGTGAAGAGATCTTAGATGCTGGTGTACAGGTGATGGCACAGCCTCCAGGTAAGAAGAATAGCTCTATTCATCTTTTGTCAGGTGGTGAGAAAGCATTAACCGCGATTGCCCTAGTGTTCTCACTCTTCCTCTTAAATCCTGCCCCATTCTGTTTGCTCGATGAGGTGGATGCCCCATTAGATGATGCAAACACCTTGCGCTATTCCAAGATGGTTGCCAAAATGTCAGCTAAGACACAGTTTGTGTTTATTTCACATAACAAGATCACTATGGAAATCGCCCATCAATTAATTGGTGTCACCATGCAAGAGCAGGGTGTTTCCCGAATTGTGGCTGTTGATATTTCATCTGCAGTTTCGATGGTGGAGGCCGCCTAAGTGTACGTAGAACAAATCATGACGATGTTGGGTTTGTCTGATTTGCAACTTGCTTTGGCTGTTATTGGTATTCTGGTTTTGCTTTCAGTAGTCATTCTGAATTTCAAATACGCACGCACTCGCCGTAAGGCAGAAGCTGCTTCTGCAGAGCAATTTCACGAGCCAAGCTTTAATGCTGGGTTTGCCGATACAGATCTCAGTGACCGCACAGAACCTAATTTTAGTGACGTCCTGGCTACCATTTCTGCCCCTGCAAATCTGGGGATCGATCCTCGAGTCGACTGTGTGATCACACTTCGCTTTGATGAAGGTATTAGCGGCTCTGAAATTCTGGAAGAAATTCATGCATGGACTGATTTGCAAGCACAATCTACTGCCAAGTGGATGTGTGAAGGTTTGAATGCAGATCAGGATTCTGCAGAAGATTGGGAGGAGTTGAGGTCAGATTCGAGCTATTCAGAACTGCAGCTAGCGATCCAGTTGGCTAGCCGTCGGGGCCCCATTGGCGTGTTGGAGCTATCCGATTTTTGTTCGCGAGCTCAAACATTAGCAGAGACTTTGGGCTCCCAAATTGATATGCCGAGTGTGAGTACGATGCTAGAGAGCGCCAAAGAATTGGATGCGATGGCAGTAGAAAGTGATATTCAACTTAGTATTAATGTCCTATTCGATGAGCCTTGTCCATGGGGTAATTTTGATGCTCTGATGCGTCAACGAGGATTTAAATTAGCTCGCAATGGTAGACAATATGAATACCTCAGCAAAGGTCTTGTACTTTTCAATAGTGCTGATACAGATCCTAATAGATCCGTAACTCAACTCACCTTGCTGTTAGAAGTTCCCTTAGTTCCACAAGAAGAGCGTGCTTTTGAAAGAATGCTCGCTGAAGGAATGGAGATTGCCCAAGCTGCGCATGGACGCCTAGTTGATGACAATGGTATTAACCTAAGCGAAGCAGCGGTGATTAGCATTCGCCAACACCTCGATATTCTGTATGCCAATCTTGAGAAGTCCGGCGTTCCCGCTGGGTCTTCTACAGCTAGCAGACTCTTTAGCTAGGAAATTACCTTGTCGTCTAATAGTCCGACAAATTTAGCGGAGCGTTATGTATTTTTGCAGGCTGAGCTTGCCAGGCTGGAGCATGCCTACTATGTGCTCGATAACCCACTGCTACCAGATATTGAGTATGACCGCCTCTATCGTGAATTATTAGAGATTGAGGCAGCACATCCAGAATGGATTACTTCCGAATCTTTATCACAGAGGGTAGGCGGTGCTGCATTAAAAGAATTTGATTCCGTTACCCATGAAGTGCCGATGCTTTCTCTCAACAATGCTTTTGAAGAAGCCGAACTTGTTGCATTTGATCGTCGTTGTCGAGAAGGCCTCAATCTAGATCATGTTGTTTATGCGGGTGAGTTGAAGTTTGACGGCCTAGCGATTTCTCTTCGTTATGAAAATGGATCTTTGCTGAGAGCGGCAACCCGAGGTGATGGTGCTAGCGGTGAGGATGTCACAGCCAACATTAAAACTATTCGCGCCATTCCACTCAAATTGACTGGCAAGAATATTCCTAAGGTATTAGAAGTGCGTGGCGAAGTCTTTATGTATCTTAAGGATTTCGAGAAAATGAATCGGCAGGCGGTAGAGCTGGGAGAGAAGGAGTTTGCTAATCCCCGAAATGCTGCGGCCGGTAGTTTGCGGCAATTAGATTCCAAGATTACTGCCAAAAGGCCACTATCGTTCTTTGCTTATGGCTTAGGCGCATTAGAGCCGCAATCTTGGTTGCCTAAAACCCATGAAGAATTACTCAATGCTTATGCAGAGCTGGGCTTGCCTGTTTGCTCAGAGCGAAGAGTGCTGCACTCTGTAGAAGAAATTCTCAATTTTTATCAAGAGATTGGATCTAAGCGTGATTCATTGCCGTATGACATTGATGGCGTAGTCTATAAGGTCAATTCGTTTGCAGAGCAGGCTAAGTTAGGCTTTGTATCCAGAGCCCCACGCTTTGCATTAGCCCATAAATACCCGGCACAAGAAGCACTCACTACTGTTTTAGGTATCGATGTGCAGGTAGGCCGCACGGGCGCAATTACTCCAGTAGCTAGATTGGCACCAGTAGAAGTAGGCGGTGTAACAGTCACAAATGCTACGCTGCATAATGAAGACGAAGTCAAACGCAAAGATGTGCGTATTGGTGATACGGTTTCAGTTCGGCGAGCAGGAGATGTGATTCCAGAAGTAGTTTCTGTGATCAAGGAACGTAGATCAGTCAATGCAGCTCAATTTGTCATGCCAACTCGTTGTCCTGTATGTGATTCTCATATTGAGCGCTTAGCTGATGAAGCTGTAGCGCGTTGTAGCGGTGGTTTATTTTGCGGAGCTCAGCGCAAGCAAGCACTCATTCATTTTGCACATCGAAGAGCATTGGATATTGAGGGCTTGGGCGAGAAGATTGTTGATCAACTGGTGGATTACAATCTGGTGAGAACCCCGGCTGATCTCTACCGATTAGGTTTTACTGCCCTTGCTAATCTCGAACGTATGGGCGAGAAATCTGCTGACAACCTCATTCAGGCGATCGATCAATCCCGCAATACAACCTTAGCAAGATTTATCTTTGCCTTAGGTATTCGTCATGTTGGCGAGACTACTGCCAAGGATTTAGCTAATCACTATCAGTCTATGCATGCGTTGATGGATGCTAGCATGCAAGATCTTCTGAGTGTTAAGGATGTGGGTCCAGTAGTTGCAGACTCCATTGTGAGTTTTATGCAAGAATCCCATAATCGCGAGGTCATTGAGCAATTGCTAGCTTCGGGTATGCAGCTTAGTGTGGAAGAAAAGATGATTAGTGCAGCTGTAGCAGGCAAGACTTTTGTCCTTACTGGCACTTTCCCAACGATGACCCGCGATGAAGCAAAAGATCTGCTCGAAAAAGCAGGGGCCAAAGTAGCAGGATCTGTTTCCAAGAAAACAGACTATGTTGTAGCAGGCGCTGATGCAGGGAGTAAGCTGGCTAAGGCTGAAGAGTTGGGTGTGCCAGTGATTGATGAACAAGCAATGCTAGATTTGCTAAAGTAGTTTCAAAATGAGCTCATTGAATCAAAAATTTCATATTAATTCAGAAGATTGGGCTTCATTAGAGCCGATTTCTGATCAAGAAAAACAAGTTCGCATTGATTTGGCAACGGCTTATCAATTAGCGTATCTCAAAAATTGGGACGATGGAATCTATACCCATATTTCTGCAGCGATACTCGGTGAAGAGGGCGCCTATTTGCTGAATCAGTTTGGACTGCGCTTTAATGAAATTACCCCGCAAAATTTAGTGAAGGTCAATATCGATGGACAGATATTGTCTGGCAAGGGTCAGGTGAATCAAACGGGCTTTGCAATTCATGGAGCTGTACATGCAGCAAGGTTAGACGCGCATTGTGTATTCCATTTGCATATAGACTCTGTGATTGCAGTATCGGCCCAGAAAAAAGGGCTACTACCAATTTCTCAGCATGCTTTGCGTTTCTATCAAGATATGGGCTATCACCCATACCAGGGCTTAGCGCTTTCATCACAAGAGCAAACTTCTTTAATCGCAAACTTAGGTAAGAAGAAGGCGATGCTTTTGCATAATCACGGCAGTATTGTTTGCGGATCATCTATTCAGCAAGCGTTTTATTTAATGGATGTTCTGGAGAGGGCTTGCAAAATTCAGCTACTGACTGGATCTCTTGAGGGACTTATCCTCCCAGATTCTGAGATATGTCAGTTAACCTATAGGCAATTGTGTAGTGATGGTGATGATGAGGGTCAGATAGAATGGCCTGCATATCAAAGAATGTTTATGGATAGCAAATAGGAGAAAAGCATGCCATTAATTCAAGTTCAATTATTTGAAGGCCGTACAGATGACGTGAAGCGTGAATATGCGAAAGCCATTACGGAGGCTGCTGTCAAAATCATGGGCTGCTCTGCTGAGTCTGTAGATGTGATATATCAAGATGTCAAAAAATCAGACTGGGCTACTGCAGGTAAGTTATGGAGTGACTAGTTCCCCCCTGCATCCATCCTAAAATCCCCAGGCATTGGGGATTTTTTATTCAATTTTCTCTAGGGGAAGACCTTTCCACCACTCTCCTTTAAATTGGCCTTGTAACCAGTCAATACATTGACTTACTTTAGTGGGCACGTGTTTAGGTGATGAAAATACCGCATGAATTTCCTGGCTTGGTAGTAACCAATCCTCCATCACAGGTTGCAGTATTTGATCTTTAATAGATTGGTGTGCTACGTAGCATGGTAGCGCCGCCAAGCCCATGCCTGTTCTGGCCGCAGCGAGAATAGAAGAAAGATTATTAGAAATAAACGGTCCTTTTACTTCAACGATTTCAGTTTGATTTTGCGGGTTCGTAAAACTCCAGCGATGATCACTTTGTGCTGTTGTGTAGATCAGGGCGCGATGTTTTTTGATGTCTTCAGGCACCTTAGGGGCTGGGCGCTCTCGAAGATAGTTAGGATTGGCAACCAATATCCAGGGATTTGTTCCTATAAATCGGGATCCTAGCGAGGAGTCTGGCAGGCTTCTCATTCGAATTGCCAAATCAACTCCTTGCTCAACCAAATTGATGTAGCGATCATCCATGCTTAAATCTACCTCTAGCTCTGGATGGTGCGACATGAACTCTAAGATCGAAGGAGTGAGCACCCGGCGACCAAAGGCAACCGAAGAGCTAATGGTTAATTTGCCGCGAACCTTCGATTGCATCAAAGAGGCTAAATCATCGGCTTCTTCAATTTCCTGGGAAATGATTTTGCATTTCTCGTAGTAGAGCTTTCCAATTTCAGTCGCTGTAACCCCACGCGTGCTGCGATGCAGCAATAGAGTGCCTAAACGTTTTTCTAGGCTGGCTACAAACTTTGTAGCGGTGGGTTGAGTAATGCCGAGATCCTCAGCAGCCTTACTAAATGAGCCTGTTTCAACTATTCTGACAAACAGAAATATGCCTTGAACGCGATCCATAGTGATTTTTAATGGTTTAGATGCACTATTTTTACACTATTCCATGGTGGAATACTAGATATAGATTTGCTGATCTTCTCAAAAAGCTCAAATTTCAAGATCATTGCGCTACAACAACATTGGGAGGCAAATCATGGCAAAAATGAAGGCAGCAATGGCAGCAGTTTTGGTGATGGAAAAAGAGGGCATTACTACTGCTTTCGGCGTTCCCGGTGCTGCAATTAATCCACTTTACGCTCAACTACGCGAGCGTCAGTCTATTACTCATATTTTGGCACGCCACGTTGAGGGTGCATCGCACATGGCCGAAGGGTATACACGTGCTAAGGCCGGCAACATTGGTGTATGTATCGGCACCTCTGGCCCTGCTGGAACCGACATGATTACTGGTCTATATTCAGCCAGTGCTGACTCCATTCCAATTCTTTGCATTACAGGTCAAGCGCCGCGCGCACGTTTGTATAAGGAAGATTTCCAAGCAGTTGATATTGAGAGCATCGCTAAGCCTGTGACTAAATGGGCTGTTACCGTTCGCGAGCCAGGTTTAGTGCCACGCGTGTTCCAGCAGGCATTCCATATCATGCGCTCTGGACGTCCAGGCCCAGTATTGATCGACTTGCCAATTGATGTGCAGATGGCTGAGATTGAATTTGATATTGATACTTACGAGCCATTAGCGGTTTACAAACCGACACCAAGCCGTAAGCAAATCGAAAAAGCGATGGAAATGTTAATGACTGCCGAGAAGCCATTGATTGTGGCTGGTGGCGGAATTATCAATGCAGATGCTTCTAAGTTATTAGTAGAGTTTGCCGAGTTAATGAACATTCCAGTAATTCCAACCTTAATGGGTTGGGGATCAATCCCAGATGACCACCCTTTAATGGCTGGTATGGTTGGTTTGCAAACTTCGCATCGCTACGGCAATGCCACGATGCTAGCAAGCGACTTTGTATTGGGTATTGGCAACCGTTGGGCTAACCGCCACACTGGTTCAATTGATGTTTATACCAAAGGCCGTAAGTTTGTTCACGTGGATATTGAGCCTACCCAAATTGGTCGCGTATTTACGCCTGACTATGGAATTGTTTCCGATGCTAAAGCAGCTCTTGAGTTATTTGTTGAAGTTGCTAAAGATTGGAAGGCAAAAGGCAAACTTAATAATTACGGTGATTGGGTAGGTCGTTGCCAAGAGCGTAAGAAGCTCATGTTACGTAAGACTGATTTTGATAACATTCCAGTCAAACCACAACGTGTTTATCAGGAAATGAATACTGCATTTGGTCGCGACACTATTTATGTGACCACCATTGGTTTATCGCAAATTGCAGGCGGACAGTTCTTGCATGTGTATGGTGATCGCCAGTGGATTAACTGCGGACAAGCTGGCCCATTAGGTTGGACTATTCCAGCTGCTCTGGGTGTATTGGCTGCTGATCCTACTCGTACCGTCGTCGGTTTATCAGGCGATTACGACTTCCAGTTCTTAATTGAAGAGTTGGCTGTGGGTGCGCAATTTAAATTGCCGCTAGTGATGGTATTGGTAAATAACAGTTACCTTGGCTTAATTCGTCAGGCGCAACGTGGATTTGATATGGACTACTGTGTACAGTTAGCTTTTGACAATATTAACGTGGACGATACAACCCTTAAAGGCTATGGCGTCGATCACGGTAAAGTCGTTGAAGGTTTAGGCTGCAAATTACTGCGTGTGAGCGATCCTGCCAAGATTAATGCTGCTTTAGTTGAAGCGCAAAAGATGGCTAAACAATTCATGGTGCCAGTAGTAGTAGAGGTGATCATGGAGAAGGTAACCAATATTGCGATGGGCATGGAGATTGACAATATCAATGAGTTTGAAGAGGTTGATTGTCGTCACCCAGCTGGTCGTGAAGGCTTACAAATGGCCGGTCTCTTAGACTAAGCATTCAAGAAGTTTGTATTACCAGAGCCCAGCTTAAAACCTGGGCTCTTTCTTTTAGAGATTCATTAAGCCCCTAAAGCTTCTAGTAACTCTGTCTCAAGCTGGATTTGTAGCTTTGGATTCTTGCCTAGGTTAGCAGCATCGAGTAGCAATATATCTTCTACTCGCTCCCCTAGGGTATTAATACGTGCCGTATGAATGGAGACTTGATGCTTAGCGAGTACTCTAGAGATCGTATAGAGCAAGCCCGTGCGATCACTGGCTGATAGTGCGAGTGTGTAATATCTGCCGCGCTCATCTGGAACCATGTGTACACGAGGTTGAATCGGGAAAGTGCGCGATTGTCTAGAGAGGCGACCCATGCTTGGATTTGGCAGGGGTGCCGCATTAGTCAATGCGGCAGTTAATTCAAATTCCACCAGCTGGATGATGTCACGATAGCTGCCACCCTCATCAACTAAATTACTGCCAGAGATTTGGAAAGTATCGAGCGCATAGCCATGGCGAGTCGTATGAATACGGGCATCCCAAATCGAGAAACCATGCTTCTCAAAGTAAGCGCAGATTCTGGCAAAGAGATCCTCTTGATCTTTTACGTAGACGGCAACTTGCAATCCTTCACCAATAGGGGATAGGCGGGCCCGAACAATGGGATCACCACTACTGACCTTGTTATAAAGATGTCGCGTAAGCCAGGCAATGTCTGATGAATCCTGTCTTAGGAAAAATGCAACATCGAGTTGTTGCCAAAGTTCTTCATAGGCTTCATCGTTAATGCCATAAAGACGTAATTTTGCGCGCGACTCTTCTTGATGTTGCGCTAGTTCTGAAGAGGCATCTGGTTTGGCGCCTCCTAATACGCGTAAGGTTGCACGATAAAGATCTTCGAGCAGTTTGCCTTTCCAGGCATTCCAAACTTTGGGGCTAGTGCCGCGAACATCAGCCACAGTTAATAAATAGAGCGCAGTGAGATGGCGCTCATCACCTACCTTTTTGGCAAAAGCTCTCACGACGTCTGGGTCGGTGATGTCTTGTTTCTGAGCCGTCTGACTCATATTAAGATGCTCAGCGACCAGCCATATCAAGAGTTCAGTATCTTTTTTATCTAGACCATGATCTTTGGCAAACTTACGCATATCTGCTTTGCCAAGTTGTGAGTGATCACCACCACGGCCTTTAGCAATGTCGTGAAAGAGTGCAGCAATCACTAGTAACCAAGGTTTCTCAAAGTGAGCAATGAGACTACTGCAGAACGGAAACTCATGGGTATGTTCAACCACCATGAAGCGGCGAACATTGCGCAATACCATCAAGATGTGTTGGTCTACGGTGTAGACATGAAATAAATCATGCTGCATTTGACCAACAATTTTTCGGAAGGCAGGCAGATAGCGACCCAAGACGCTACTGCGGTTCATTAGTTGAAATGCGCGACTGACACCCTCAGGCTCTTTTAAGATATCGATGAAAAGGGCTCGATTAATAGGGTTGGCGCGCCACTTTGCATCCATTTTTTGACGAGCGTTATATAGCGCCCTAAAAATCGTAGCAGATAGACTTTTGACATTCGATGTTTGAGCAAAGACTAAAAAAGTACGTAGAATTTGCTCTGGATATTTTTGGTAGAGCTGCGGATCAGTGATGTCTAAGACGCCTTGCCTCTCAATGAAATACTCATTGCCTTCACCAGGAATAGGGCGAGTGGTCTTTGATTCTTTCGGAAAGAGAAGGGCTTCAATATTCTGTAAGAGCACATCATTTAATTGCGTCACAGCTTTAGCTGCCCAGTAATAGCGACGCATGATGGCTTCACTGGCCTGACGTGATGACTCCTCTTCAATGCCCATTGAGGAGGCTAAGGGGGATTGCAAGTCAAAGGCGAGAACATCTTGGCGACGTCCGGCAAGCAAATGAAGATTGGCTCGCAGCGTTTCTAGGAAGCGCTGATTACGATTAAGCTCCGTTAGCTCACGCTGCGTAATTAAGCCAGCCTGATTTAAGTCTTTAAAGGTATTACCAAGTAGTGCCGCTTTACTCACCCAAGAAATAACCTGTAGGTCACGCAATCCGCCAGGGCTTTCTTTGCAGTTTGGCTCAAGCGAGTACGGCGTATCTTGATACTTATAGTGACGCTGAATTTGCTCGGCTAACTTTGCCTGAAAGAAGGCCTTTGGATCCATGGCCGACTCAAACGCTTTAGCAAATTCTTTAAAGAGTTGTTTTTTGCCGCAAACTAGGCGAGATTCTAGTAGTGATGTTCGTACTGTGATGTCCTGTTCTGACTCAGAGATGCACTCAGATACGGTTCTCACAGAAGAGCCAATTTCTAAACCGGTATCCCAACAACTAGCAACAAATTGCTCTACTTTTTTAGATAGTGACCGCGCTAATTTTTCGTCCGCTGGCAGCAGTACCAATATATCAATATCAGAATAAGGAAGTAGAGCGCCTCTGCCATAGCCACCAACTGCGACCAGTGCTGCATCTTGATTGAGTTCGCAACTATTCCAAAGGTGGCTCAATAACTCGTCACTGAGTTTGCTTAACTGTTTAGTGAGCTTGCCAACAGCTTGAGATTTTTTAAACTCTGCATAAGCAGTCTCACGAGCAACACGCAGACTTGTCGCATCTGTGATCTGCATTGCCTGCTGCGAGTTGCTCATGGGTTTATACGCTTGCTAAAGAGGGTCTAAAAGAGAGCCCTTTTACGCAATCTGGAGGAGGGTTGCTGCCTTCTGACCAAGTTAAAACTTCGACGCCAGTTTGCGTAACCAGTAGGGTATGTTCCCACTGCGCAGAAAGGCTACGATCTTTTGTTTTTACAGTCCACTGATCAGGCATCGTGCGAATATCTCGCTTACCTGCGTTAATCATGGGCTCTATAGTGAACGTCATGCCAGCTTCTAATTTTTCACCGGTGCCTGGACGACCATAGTGCAGAATTTGGGGGTCTTGATGGAAGACTTTACCAATGCCATGGCCACAATATTCACGCACAATTGAGTAGCCCGCTTTTTCTGCATGCGTTTGAATTACGTGACCAATGTCGCCCAGTGATACGCCAGGTTTGACTTGCGCAATACCTAGCCACATGCATTCAAACGTAATTTGTGTCAGACGTTTTGCCATGACAGAAACTTCACCGACCATAAACATACGGCTGGTATCCCCGTAGTAACCGTCGGGAGTAATTACGGTGATGTCCAAATTGACGACATCACCATTCTTAAGAACTTTATCTCCTGGGATCCCATGGCAAATAACATCATTGACTGAGGTACAAATGGATGCAGGGAAGGGTGGATAGCCTGGAGGTTGATAGTTGAGCGGCGCAGGAATTGTCTTTTGAACATCGCGCATATATTCATGGCATATACGGTCTAATTCACCAGTGCTTATTCCAGTAATGACATGGGGTGTTACGTGATCAAGAACTTCGCTAGCCAAACGACCAGCCTCTCGCATTCCGAGGATGTCTTTTTCTGCGGTAAATACACTATTCATGCCTTGATTATCAACGACTTGGAGAAGTTTGGCTTACTCTAACTGCCTAAATTTTAGGCAGTTACCCTATTTGGATAGCTTCTAGAGCCTCTTTTGTCCCTCTTTCCCTTGTCTGGCGGTAGGGTGGGGCTAGCTAGAGCATTGATATTTAAGCTATAATTTTGGTCTCAGGTCTATTTTGGACTTGAAATCGCGAGTTGAGCCTTCCAGGGTGGCGTTTTTTAGCGCAGCTAGGACTCAATTTTAGAACCAACCCTTAGGAGAAGTTATGTCAGTAACTATGCGTCAAATGCTGGAAGCCGGTTGCCATTTTGGCCACCAAACGCGCTTCTGGTCACCAAAGATGGCCCCATTTATTTTCGGTCATCGCAATAAGATCCACATCATCAACTTGGAAAAAACATTGCCAATGTTTCAGGATGCCCTGAAATTTGCAAAACAAGTTGCTGCTAATCGTGGCACGATTTT
>CANGHN010000009.1 GCA_947453825.1 Betaproteobacteria bacterium | reverse complement strand
TACGAAAAAGGAATATTGGGCCACTCTTACGCTGATATTTTTTTTAATGCCTTAAATGATGATTTATTGGTGCATGCAGTTTTGAATGATATATTGCAGCTATTTCCAGATACCGACCCCCAATTTAAAGATATGGATAGCCGAATCCTATTGAGGGCTGCATTGCAGAAGGTTCAAGCTGCTGGCTATCATGTTGGCAATGTGGATGCCACCATCATCTGCCAGAAACCCAAATTAGCCGATTTTTTGCCTGAAATGGTCAAAAACATTGCCGCTGATTTGGCTGTTACCCCAAGCCATGTGAACCTGAAGGCAAAGACCAACGAATCCCTAGGCCATTTGGGGCGGGGTGAGGGCATAGCCGTGCATGCAGTAGCGTTGCTCTACAAGGCCTAAAAAGCCTCTAAAACCCTAAGCATTGTAGAATTATGGTCTTTAGAGTGAAGTCTAAGCTTGGCAGTGTTTGCGGATATTCGCGAGGATGGCGAAATTGGTAGACGCACCAGGTTTAGGTCCTGACGCCAGAAATGGTGTGGGGGTTCGAGTCCCCCTCCTCGCACCACAAGATTGCTACTTGGCTTGGACTTCACATATCCTGATTTTCATTTAAGAGACGAGAATGGCTGTGCAGATAGAAAATTTAGGTCCATTAGACCGCAAAATGACTTTGGAATTCGCTCGTGCTGATTTAGCAAAAGCCCGCGAGGCGCGTTTGGATAAAGTAGGCAAGACTATGAAAATGGCCGGCTTTCGTCCGGGCAAGGTTCCTAAAAATATGGTCGAAAAACAATACGGCATGCAAGTGGATTTCGAGCTTCAGTTCGACAAGGCTTCCGAATTATTTTATGAGCACAGCAAAAAAGAGGGAATTGCCTTGGCAGGTCAACCACGCCTTGAGCCTAAAAGCGAACTAGATGCTGACAAGATTATTTTCGATGCTTATTTTGAAGTCTTGCCAGAAGTCAAGATTGGCGACTTCAGCAAAGCAGAAGTAACAAAGTACACCACTGACATTGGTGAGGCTGAAATTGACCGCGCATTAGATGTTCTGCGTAAGCAGCAAGTGCACTACCATCCCCGCGGCCAGGCTGGCGCTCATGGCGATGGCGGTTCTAACACAGCCGCTCAAAATGGTGACCAAGTAGTGATCGACTTCGTCGGCAAGATAGACGGTGTTGAGTTTGCTGGTGGTAAATCTGAAAACTTTGAATACGTATTAGGCGAAGGCCGCATGTTGCCAGAATTCGAGGCTGCAACATTAGGACTGAAGGCTGGTGAGAGTAAATCATTCCCATTAAGTTTTCCTGCTGATTACCACGGTAAAGATGTTGCCGGTAAAACCGCTGAATTCACAATCACTGTGAAGTCTGTAAATTGGGCGCATTTACCAGTGGTTGACGATGCATTTGCTTTATCTTTGGGAGTTGCTGAAGGCGGCGTTGCAAAAATGCGTGCAGAAGTAAAAGAAAACCTTGATCGTGAAGTAAAACGTCGCATTACTTCTTTATTGAAAAATGAAGTGATGGAAAAGCTAAATAGCTTATGCGAACTCGAAGTACCTAAGTCATTGGTTGCTTCAGAGCAAGAGCGCCTAGCAGAGGGTGCACGCCAAGACCTCATACAGCGCGGTGTTCCCAATGCTAAGGATGCACCCATCCCAGCAGAAATCTTTGCTGAACAAGCCTTAAAACGCGTCCGTTTGGGCCTGATTCTGAGTGAATTGGTGAAAAAGCAAAACTTGGCTGCCACTGCAGATCAAATTAAGGCTGAAATCGAAGAGCAAGCAGCGACCTATGAGGATCCTAAAGAGGTAGTGCGTTGGTTCTATAGCAATCCCAGCCGCCTGAAGGATATTGAAAACCTGGTGCTCGAAGACAATGTCATTAAACATTTCACATCGCTTGCCAAGGTAAGTGATAAGGCCGTAAGCTTTGAAGAACTGAGCAAGCTAAACTAAGTCTATTGTCGTAATCAATTTTTCAATAAGGGCCCACATAATGAACCAGAATCATCTCCAGTCAGAAAGCTTAGAACCTCAAGCTTTAGGCCTTGTTCCGATGGTGATCGAAACCTCTGGTCGCGGTGAGCGCGCTTACGATATTTATTCACGACTGTTAAAAGAGCGTGTGGTGTTCTTGGTAGGTGAGGTGAATGACCAAACAGCCAACTTGGTGATTGCTCAGTTGCTTTTTCTGGAGAGTGAAAACCCAGACAAAGAGATTTCTCTCTATATCAATTCCCCTGGCGGCTCTGTATCTGCAGGTCTAGCGATTTATGACACCATGCAGTTCATCAAGCCCCATGTGAGCACGCTATGTATGGGTATGGCTGCAAGTATGGGTGCATTTTTATTGTGCGCTGGAGAGAAAGGCAAGCGTTACGCCTTGCCTAATTCTAGAGTCATGATTCATCAGCCTCTAGGCGGTGCTCGAGGTCAAGCATCTGATATTGAAATCCAGGCACGTGAGATTCTGTATTTGCGTGAGCGTTTGAATAAGATTCTGTCTGATCGCACCGGCCAAACAATTGAAACCATTGCTAAAGATACCGATCGCGATAACTTCATGTCTGCTGACCAAGCCCGTGAGTACGGTTTGATCGACAAAGTCATTGAGAAGCGCCCTTAATTTCACCTATCATAGTAAGAACTGAGCCCAGATCTTGAGCGAAACCACCAACTCAGCAGATAAAGTTCTGTATTGCTCATTTTGTGGCAAAAGTCAGCATGAAGTTAAAAAACTGATTGCTGGCCCATCGGTATTCATTTGTGATGAGTGTATTGATTTATGCACAGACATCATTCAAGAAGAGCTTTCGAAGCTACCCAAAGAAAATGGCGATGACTCATTGCCAACACCTCATCAAATTCGCGAGAATCTAGACCAGTATGTGATCGGTCAAGATCATGCGAAGAAGACTTTAGCGGTTGCTGTATATAACCACTACAAGCGCTTGCAATACTTGCCAAAGCCGAAAAAAGAGAAGCTCGATAAAGATGGTAAGCCTGTCGAGGCGCAAGATAAAAAAGAATCTAAAGTTCCAGCTAAAGCCATGATTGATGGTGTCGAGCTAGCCAAAAGTAACATTTTGTTAATCGGTCCCACAGGCTCAGGTAAAACATTACTGGCACAGACTTTAGCGCGAATGTTAGATGTGCCGTTCGTCATGGCAGATGCAACGACCTTAACTGAGGCAGGTTATGTTGGCGAAGACGTTGAAAATATTATTCAAAAACTATTGCAGGCCTGTGACTACAACGTTGAAAAAGCGCAGCGCGGTATTGTCTATATTGATGAGATCGACAAGATCTCTCGGAAGTCCGATAACCCGTCGATTACTCGAGATGTTTCAGGTGAAGGCGTGCAGCAGGCTTTATTGAAGCTAGTAGAAGGTACGATGGCTTCCGTACCGCCTCAAGGCGGACGCAAACATCCTAATCAAGATTTTTTACAAGTTGATACAACCAATATCTTATTTATTTGTGGCGGAGCATTTGACGGCTTAGAAAAAGTCATACAACAACGTACCGCTAAAACAGGTATCGGTTTTAATGCCACAGTACCTGGTAAAGATGACCGTGGCATTAGTGACTTATTGGTTGAGGTAGAGCCAGAGGATCTGATTAAGTTTGGATTAATTCCAGAGTTGATTGGGCGCCTGCCAGTTGTAGCAACCTTGGCTCAGCTCGATGAAGAAGCGCTGATTCAAATCCTGACAGAGCCTAAGAATGCTTTAGTGAAACAATATCAAGCCTTGTTGACGATGGAAGGTGCAGAGCTCGAGGTGCGTCGTGTGGCTTTATCTGCCATTGCTAAAAAAGCCATCGCCCGTAAAACTGGGGCACGTGGCCTCCGATCTATTCTGGAAGGTTCTTTGATGGACGTTATGTACGACTTGCCGTCCCTGAAAAATGTTCAGAAGGTTGTGATCGATGATTCGAGTATTGCGGAGGGTGGAAAGCCCTTGCTGGTCTATAAACAAGATTTAGACCACGCTGATATCGGCAAAAAAGCCTAATTTCTTAGGGTTTTCGCCATTTTCCGGGTATTTTTACCCCTTTTTTGCACTTTTCACTCTTGTTTTTTATCAAGTGGCTCCCATATAGGTAGTATGCTACTCATGAATAATGTCTGTATTTAGTGCCTGAGGATGAAATTAGCACTAAATAAGGACGATTGAGGATTCTTTACTTTGGAGGATTTGCCCTATGCCTGGCCATTTATTACTACCCTCTGAACCGCTTCAGCTACCTTTGCTCCCTTTGAGGGATGTGGTTGTCTTCCCTCACATGGTGATCCCTCTTTTTGTGGGTCGTCCTAAATCTATTAAAGCCCTAGAGGCTGCTATGGAGACGGGTAAAAATGTTCTCTTAGTGGCCCAAAAAACAGCCGCTAAAGATGAGCCTGTTATTGAAGATCTCTATGAAGTTGGCTGCATTGCAAACATCTTACAAATGCTGAAGTTGCCTGACGGCACTGTGAAAGTTTTGGTAGAGGGTGTTCAGCGAGCTGAAGTAAGTCAAATCGAAGATAGCATGGGCTACTTCAATTGTGAGGCAACGCCGACTGCGATCAATGCAATTGATGCACACGAGACCGAAGCTTTGCGCCGCGCCATCATGGCTCAGTTCGATCAATACGTCAAGCTCAATAAAAAGGTTCCGCAAGAAATCTTATCTTCACTTGGCGGCATTGATGATCCTAGTCGCTTGGCCGATACTATCTGCGCCCATTTGCCAGTGAAGCTAGAGCAAAAACAGCGCTTGCTTGAAATGACAGATGTCGTGCAGCGACTAGAAAGTCTTTTGGCTGATCTTGAGAGTGAAATTGATATTTTGCAAGTTGAGAAAAGAATCCGTGGGCGTGTCAAACGTCAGATGGAAAAAAGTCAACGCGAGTATTACCTGAATGAACAGGTTAAGGCAATTCAGAAAGAATTGGGCGAAGGTGAGGAGGGTGCTGATCTTGAGGAGCTCGAGAAGCGTATCAAAGCCGCACGGATGCCAAAAGAAGCTTTGAAGAAAGCTGAATCCGAATTGAAGAAGTTAAAGCTGATGTCGCCAATGTCTGCTGAGGCGACTGTGATTAGAAACTTCATTGATACCTTGGTCAATCTTCCTTGGAAAAAGAAAACTAAAATTAATAATGATCTGACTAATGCTGAGAAAGTATTGGACGAGGATCACTATGGTTTAGATAAAGTCAAAGAACGCATTCTGGAATACCTTGCAGTTCAACAACGCGTTGATCGTGTCAAGGCACCTATTTTGTGTTTAGTAGGACCCCCTGGTGTAGGTAAAACCTCGCTGGGTCAATCGATTGCACGAGCAACCAATCGTAAATTTGTCCGGATGGCTTTGGGCGGTGTGCGTGACGAATCCGAGATTCGTGGTCATCGTCGCACCTACATTGGCTCTATGCCCGGCAAGATTCTGACAAGCTTGACTAAGGTTGGAGTTCGTAACCCCTTATTCCTCTTGGATGAAGTGGATAAGATGGGTATGGACTTCCGGGGAGATCCAGCGAGTGCATTGCTGGAGGTTTTGGATCCAGAGCAAAACCATACCTTCCAGGATCACTATGTTGAGGTAGATTTTGATCTTTCTGATGTGATGTTTGTTGCTACATCAAACTCATTGAATATTCCTGGCCCTCTCTTGGATCGCCTTGAAATTATTCGCTTGGCTGGGTATACCGAAGACGAGAAGACTAGCATCGCCGTCAATTACTTGATTCCAAAACAAATCAAAAATAATGGTTTAAAAAAGGATGAGCTAAAAATTGAGGAGAGCGCAGTACGTAATATCATTCGTTACTACACGCGTGAAGCGGGTGTTCGCTCTTTAGAAAGAGAAATTAGCAAGATTTGCCGAAAGGTTGTCAAACTTTTACTGCTCAAGAAAGAGGCTGCCCCAGTTGTTGTAAATGCTGATAATTTAGACAAGTTCCTGTCGGTGCGTATGTTTGATTTTGGCTTGGCTGGCAAAGAAAACCAAGTGGGGCAGGTCACTGGCCTAGCGTGGACTGAAGTCGGCGGCGATCTCTTAACGATTGAGGCGGCCGTTATGCCAGGCAAGGGCGTGATAACGCGCACTGGATCTATCGGTGATGTCATGAAAGAATCGGTAGAGGCTGCCCGTACGGTCGTGCGCTCCAGATCAAAAAGACTGGGTATTACAGACGAAGCCTTTGAGAAGAAAGATATCCATATTCACTTCCCAGATGGCGCTACACCTAAAGATGGTCCGTCTGCAGGTATAGCGATCACGACTGCTTTAGTGTCAGTATTTACGGGTATTCCGATTCGGTCAGATGTTGCAATGACCGGAGAAATTACCTTACGAGGAGAAGTTCTTCCTATTGGTGGCTTAAAAGAGAAGCTATTAGCTGCGCATCGTGGTGGCATTAAGCTGGCATTAATTCCTGAGGAAAACGTCAAAGATCTGATTGATATTCCAGATAACGTCAAGAATGCAATTGAAATCGTGCCAGTACGTTGGATTGATAAAGTTCTTGAGCTGGCCTTAGAGCGGATGCCTGAAGCATTACCGGAACCAACTGCAGAGGAGCTTGCCAAAAAGGCTGCTGAAGCAAGCAAGGCTAGCGAAAAGGTTTCTACAGCAGACGTTCTGAAGCACTGAAATCAAGGTCTTTTGCCTAGTTCACCCGGCCAAATCCGGGTGAACATAGCTCCTTTAAGCCTTTAATCGGGCCTTTGGGTTACAATTTCACCTGTAATATTTTGGGGCGCTTAGCTCAGTTGGTAGAGCGTCTGCCTTACACGCAGAATGTCGGGAGTTCGAGCCTCTCAGCGCCCACCAAAGTTTTACATTCTCAGCCCTTTATGGGCATTTCAATTCCTTAGATACTGCCTCCTAGTACACTTGTCATATTCACTTTTGAATGACATTTATTACTAGCCAATTTATTCATGTTTGATACCATCCGTAAGCACCAAAAGATTATCCAGCTGCTGTTGATGCTGTTCATTGTTCCGTCATTTGCTTTCTTTGGGATATCCAGTTACTCAGGTTTCATGGATAAAGAAACTG
Organism: Betaproteobacteria bacterium; assembly: GCA_947453825.1. Lineage (GTDB taxonomy): Bacteria > Pseudomonadota > Gammaproteobacteria > Burkholderiales > Burkholderiaceae > Polynucleobacter. Next base: position 63,465 of record CANGHN010000009.1, on the reverse strand, counting down.
ATTTGATCAAAATCAACGGAAAATCGATCACCGCGCAAGAAGTGGAGATGGCTGCGAAACGTCAAGCTGAGCGCGTAGGTGGTAATGCGCAGATTGCTCAAAGCCTTCAATTTAGACAGGCCATTTTGAATGAGCTTTTGCAGCAACGTATTTTAGGTTTTGCAGTTTCCAACCTCAGACTGCAGGTTGGTAAAGATGCGCTTGTAAAGAGTTTGCAAAACATCCCTCAAATTCGCTCCCTATATAGACAAGATGGCTCATTTGATGATGCCCGCTTTAAGCAGCTACTGGCTAGTAACGGTTTAAATGAGGAGCAGTTCTACGCTAGCCAAGCATTTGATTTGAAAATTGGCCAATTGGTTAGTTCAGTAGCTCGTACTGAAATTGCCACCCCAAAACTCTCTGAAATTGTTTCAACCCTTTATGAAACTGAGCGCCAAGTTCAGGCACTTCAGTTTGATGCGAAGGATTATTTAGCTAAAGTGAATCCTTCTCAGGAAGAGTTACAGGCCTTTTATAGTGCTAATGCCAAGCTTTTTGAGAGCCCGGAGTACCTTGATGTCGAGTACATCGTTCTAAAGGCTGATCCTAAGGAAGACGCAAAGATTTTTAACGAAAGAGCTGATCAATTTGCCAATATGACTTATGACCAGTCTGATAGCTTAAAACCTGCTGCCGATAAGTTAAAGCTTTCTATACAGTCTCAAAAGGGCTTGACCCGTTCAGGTCCAGCCGGCCTTGGGAAAGATCATCCTCTTGCAAATCCAAAGGTTGTGCAGTCTCTATTTGGTGACGAAGCAATAAAAAATAAACGCAATATTGAGGCGGTACAAACTAGTCCAGGTGTTTTTATATCTGCTCGGGTAATTACTTTGCACCCAGCACAAATTCTGCCATTTAAAGATGTCGCTGCCGAAGTTAAGCGACAGGTAAGCCAGCGGGCTGCAGAAAAATTAGCTTTGACCGCTGCTGCCCAGCGTCTTGCTGAATTAGAAAAGGATCCTAAAAATGCTAATGGATTTGCGAGTCCAATATGGGTCTCACGGAATAAGCCAGCTAACTTGATAGGTACAGCTTTAGATGATGTCATGTTGATTAAGCAAGATAAATTACCAGCCGTCATTTCTGTAAATAATCCTGGCATTGGTGCAATCTTGTATCGCGTTGATCAAGTACGCCAACCTGGTGCTGCTGATGCAAAGGTACATCAAGCGCAAGCTCAACAAATACAAACATTGGCAGCACAGTCAGAGTTTGCTGGTTTTATGGCCTACTGGCGTGATTCGGCTGGTGTCAAGATCATTAACCCTCTAAAGCCAATGAATTCAGGATCTGGTAGTTAATTTACTTTAGTATTTTTCAGAATGACATAATATGGGGCCATAGCGCCCCATACGTTTTTGTAAAGTAGTGGCTGTGCTTTTGAGTTAGGATGAATATTGTCTGCTTGAAAGAGGTCTGGATTACTTGCAATACCACTCATGAAAAATGGCAACAACTCAATTTTTTCTTGGGTAGCTAGACGTGAATATAAGTCTTTAAATTTCTTGGTGTACTCCTGCCCATAGTTTGGTGGGATTTGCATACCAAAGAGCAGTACTCTTGCGCCAGAGTTTTTGCTTAGTTGAATCATCTTCAGTAGATTTTTTTCTGTTGCATCGATAGATAAACCTCGGAGTGCATCATTGGCACCAAGCTCAATAAGTAGGATGCCGGGTTTTTTCTGCTGCAATAGGGCCGATAGGCGGGTCAGGCCGCCAGCAGTAGTTTCACCGCTAATGCTGGCATTAAATACTATCCAAGGACTTGCTTCTTGACGTAATTGCTCCTCTAAGAGCTTTACCCAGCCAGCACCGCGGGGCAGCCCATACTCAGCCGAAAGGCTGTCGCCCATGACCAATACAACAGGATTAGCATGCGCCTCTGTGAGATTGCTTATAAACAGGCAAAATACTCCTATTAGTACAGACTTCTTTAGCAAGATGCAGAATTGAATGTCTAGCTTCATCATTTATAAAAATTAAGTAACCATTTATATGAGTTCTTCAATGCTTGTCCTTAGTGCAAATCATCTTGGCAAGAGCGTTGCTTCTAGCGAAGGTACTTTAAGCATTTTGCACGACATTTGCTTTGATGTATCGGCTGGTGAAAGTGTAGCCATTACTGGCGCCTCAGGATCTGGAAAAAGTACCTTGTTAGGACTTCTTGCCGGACTTGATACCCCAAGCACTGGTAGTGTCACCTTAATGGGGCAGGATTTGAATATGCTAGATGAGGACGGCCGAGCAAAAATAAGGGGCTCGAAGGTAGGCTTTGTTTTTCAGTCTTTTCAGCTGCTTCCGCATTTAACAGCCTTGGAAAACATTATGTTGCCAGCCGAAATTAATGGCCTCAAAAATCCAAGGGATGAAGCTGGAGTATGGCTCGAGAGGGTGGGGTTAAGTGAGCGTGCCCACCATTTCCCCAAGACTTTATCGGGAGGTGAGCAGCAACGCGTCGCACTGGCAAGGGCTTTTATTGGCAAACCAGCAATCCTATTTGCTGATGAGCCCACGGGAAGCCTAGATGAGGCCAGCGGACATCGTGTAATTGACCTGCTTTTTGAGCTCAATGAGACTAACCATTCGACCTTAATTCTGGTCACCCACGATCCAGCCCTGGCTGGCCGGTGCCAGCGCCAATTGAGGATTTTAGGCGGCAAATTGCTGTAGGCAAAACCTTATAATCTAGGGATGTCTTTTTTCCACTTTTTGCCCGGCGCCAACGCGCTATCCCCCTTTCGTCAACAGCGACTTTTATCCTCATTAGCAAGCCAAGGTATCGACCTAGAGCTGATTGAAGCGCAATATATTCATTTCATTTGGGCAGACAAAGAGCTCAGTCAAAAAAATCAAGAGGTATTGTCTAGCCTCCTCACTTATGGCCAGCCTTTTCATAGCTCAAATAAAGACCCCGGCGTCGTTGTCATTCCACGTATAGGAACTGTTTCCCCGTGGGCAAGTAAAGCCACTGACATTGCTCGCCAATGTGGTCTAGATGTCTTACGTATCGAGCGCGGCGTGCAATTTGCATGGAAAAGTAAAAAGGCACTAAGTGAGGAGCATGGCAATCTCATTGTTGCTGCATTACATGACCGCATGACTGAGGCTGTCATTGAATCTGTTGATCAAGCGCAAGACTTGTACCGAACCTTAGATGATCGCCCGCTATCCCGTATCCCAGTATTGACAGAGGGTAGAGGTGCACTAGATAAGGCGAATCAGGACTTAGGTCTAGCGCTTTCTGATGATGAAGTTGCTTATCTTGCCGAGAATTTCACGCGACTAGGGCGCAATCCAAGTGATGTAGAGCTCATTATGTTTGCGCAGGCAAACAGCGAGCACTGTCGTCACAAAATATTTAATTCAAGCTGGACAATTGATGGTGACGATCAAGATCGCTCCTTGTTTGCCATGATTCGCAATACTCATCAGCTTCAACCAGAGGGCACTATTGTTGCCTACTCAGACAACTCTGCAGTGATGGTTGGCTGTGAGGCCGAAACTTGGGTACCTCAAGGCTCTGATCATCGCTATGAAAAAGAGACCCGTTTAGTTCACACCCTCATGAAGGTGGAAACGCATAACCACCCAACTGCAATTGCCCCGTTTCCAGGAGCCTCCACAGGTGCTGGCGGTGAAATACGTGATGAGGGTGCTACTGGTATTGGCGGACGCCCTAAAGCAGGTTTAACAGGATTCTCCGTCTCTAATCTGAATATTCCCGGCACACAACTTCCTTGGGAAGCGGAAAAATATGGCAAGCCGGAGCGCATAGCAACTCCTTTGCAGATCATGATTGAAGGACCGTTGGGTGGAGCTGCATTTAATAATGAATTTGGTAGGCCCATATTAGGGGGCTACTTCCGCGTTTTTGAACAAACCTTAGATGGTGCACGTCGCGGTTATCACAAGCCAATCATGATTGCAGGTGGTATCGGCAGTATTGATTCTATTCATACAGAGAAAAAAGCAATACAGTCTGGACACATGCTCATACAACTTGGTGGCCCAGGCATGCGCATCGGTATGGGCGGAGCAACTGGCAGCTCAGTAGCAACAGGCACCAATACTGCCGATCTAGATTTTGATTCTGTGCAGCGCGGTAATCCTGAAATGGAGCGACGCGCGCAGGAAGTGATTAATGCATGTCGTGCATTAGGAGATAAAAATCCCATTGTTTCTATTCATGATGTTGGTGCAGGCGGACTCTCGAATGCCTTTCCTGAGCTTGCTGATGGAGCAGGCTTGGGTGCCAAATTTACATTGCGCAATATTCCTCTTGAAGAGAGCGGGATGAGTCCTGCCGAGATTTGGTGTAATGAATCTCAGGAACGTTATGTGCTGGCAATTGAACCTCAAGATTTAGATCTCTTTAAATCGTTCTGCGAGCGTGAGCGTTGTCCTTTTGCCGTTGTAGGCGAAGCAACAACAGAACGTCAGCTACAACTAAATGACTCCAAGCAAAACAAAGATTCAGATGCTGCTATGCCTATTGATATGCCAATGGAAGTGTTACTTGGCAAGCCACCCCGTATGCATCGCGATGTCAAACGTGTAAAGCAGTCTTTTGAAGAACTTGATGTAACTGATGCAGACCTTGCCCAATCTATTGCCTGGGTTTTGCAACAGCCTACAGTTGCTAGCAAATCTTTCTTGATTACCATTGGCGATAGAACGGTTGGGGGCCTGAATGCACGCGATCAATTTGTAGGGCCCTGGCAGGTGCCTGTTGCAGACTGCGCTGTCACACTGATGGATTACCAGGGTTATCGCGGTGAAGCGATGGCCATGGGTGAAAGAACTCCAGTTGCGGTAATTGATGCACCAGCAGCAGCTAGAATGGCTGTAGGAGAAGCTATTACCAATCTATTGGCAGCAGATATACGCCGTCTAGAAGATGTCAAACTCTCGGCTAACTGGATGGCTGCTTGTGGTGACCCAGGGGAAGATGCCAAACTCTACGACTCTGTAAAAGCGGTTGGTATGGATTTATGTCCCGCCTTAGGAATTTCAATTCCAGTTGGTAAGGATTCCTTATCAATGGCCACTGCATGGCAGGATAAAGGGCAGGATAAAAAGGTGATTGCACCTGTTTCGCTAATTATTTCTGCTTTTGCTGCAGTTCAAGATGTACGCAAAACAACTGTTCCTTTACTTAAACTCCATAATCAAGATGGCTCAACCCTAGAGACTGAATTAATCTTGATTGATTTAGGTCATGGCCATAACCGTATGGCAGGTAGTATTTTGGCCCAGATTCTTAACCAGTCAGGTGGAACGGCCCCAAACCTAGATCATCCAGAAGATCTTAAGAATCTTTCTAAGGCCATCATCCAGTTGCGCCAGGAAAACAAATTACTGGCATATCACGATCGTTCTGATGGTGGTTTATTAGCCTGTGTTTCTGAAATGGCCTTTGCAAGTCACTGTGGTGTTTCCATCAACGTCGACATGATTGCAGTCGATGCTGTTCAAGAGCCTGATTATGGTGATGCTAAAAATTGGGCTCAACAGGTTTCAGGTCGTCGCCATGAGCAAACAATGCGCGCCTTATTTAATGAAGAACTCGGAGCGGTTATTCAAGTTCGTAGAGCAGATCGTGATGCAGTATTTGCAGTATTGCGTCAATTGAACTTGAGTGCATTTAGTCATGTGATTGGAAAACCAAATACGAATGGCCGCATTGAAATCTGGCGTGATGCAAAAAATATTTTTTCAGAGCCTCGTGAGGTCCTACAAAAAATGTGGGCTAATACAAGCTATCAAATTGCTCGCTTAAGAGATAACCCAGTCTGCGCTGATAGCGAATACTCTTTACTGGACAACATTGCAGATCCTGGCATGTCTCCAAGACTGACATATGATCCAACTGATAATGTCGCCGCTCCTTTTATTCAAAAGAATAGCCGTCCCAAAGTTGCCATTTTGCGAGAGCAGGGGGTTAATTCCCATGTAGAAATGGCCTATGCAGTCAACTGGGCAGGATTTGATAGCTATGACGTTCATATGTCTGATTTATTAGCTGGCAAAGCAAAATTGGATGGCTTTAGAGGCCTCATTGCCTGCGGTGGTTTTAGCTATGGTGATGTTCTTGGGGCGGGTGAAGGGTGGGCTAAAACAATTCTTTTTAATCAGCAATTAAGAGATCAATTCTCCGAATTTTTTAACCGCCAAGATAGTTTTGCTTTAGGTGTCTGCAATGGTTGTCAAATGATGAGTAATCTGTCTGACATCATTCCTGGCGCACAAGCTTGGCCGAAATTTACACGCAATCAATCAGAGCAATATGAAGCGCGTTTAGTAATGGTAGAAGTGTTGCCATCTCCATCTATCTTTACCCAAGGTATGGAAGGTAGTCATTTGCCGATCGCGATTGCCCATGGCGAAGGATTTGCTAATTTTAGCCAGCAAGGTAATTACGAGGCATTAAAGAAGCAAGAATTAGCAACAATGCGCTTTGTGGATCACCATAGCAAACATACTGAAGTCTACCCTCTAAATCCAAATGGATCTCCTGATGGCTTAACGGGTGTTACGACCTTAGATGGTCGCTTTACAGTCATGATGCCGCATCCAGAGCGTGTATTCCGTGCTGCGCAGATGAGTTGGTGTCCGCCAGAATGGTTAGATATTCCTGATGGCGCAAGTCCCTGGTTACGCTTATTCCGAAATGCACGTCGTTGGGCAAGTTAAATCCTAACGAACAAGCTATGGAGCCGGTAACTTTTTCTGAGAGCGGTGGAATTCGCTATCTGCATTTTGGTAGTGAATTGATTCAAGGTGCTATGCGAATCCGCGACCCCAATGAGATTTATCTCGAGTACAACCAGCAAATGATGGCTTGGTTACTCTTTCTAGCAACAAAGCCTGGCATGCGTGTCGCGCAACTTGGTTTAGGCACCGGGGCACTTACAAAATTTACTCATCTACATTGTCCCGCAGTGAAGTCTACCGTTGTAGAGCTCAATCCTGCAGTGATTGTTTCCGCGCGCAGCATGTTTTTAATGCCTGATGACGATAGAAGGCTGGAGACAATGCAGACTGATGCAAAGCGGTTTGTTAAAAGCCCTCAGTACAGAAATATATTTGATGCGCTGCAGGTAGATTTATATGATGCTATTTGTGATGGGCCGGCAGCTAGCTCACTAGAGTTTTATAAAGGTTGCTTCAACATCCTTAAAGAGCCGGGCGTGATGACTGTCAACTTATTTTCACGTCATAAAAGCTTTGAAATCAATCTTAAAAATATCTGCAAGGCCTTTAATGATCGGGTTTTATTATTTCCGGAATCTCATGATTGCAATGTTGTAGCGATTGCATTTAAAGGTCCAACACTAGAGGCCGAATGGCGAGAAGTCTCCGCCCGAGCAAAGATGCTAAAAGAGTGCACTGATCTACCTACTACAAAATGGGTAGCAGGTTTAAGCCGAGCAAATGCCAGACAAGAATTCAAACTCTGTATTTGATTTACGAAATTGCATTAAAAAAGGCGATCAAGTGATCGCCTTTTTCATAGTTGATACCTAGGTCATATCGTCTAAACAGTAACGGTATCCGCTACATCGCTAAATGACTTGAGCTTGTCAAAACTCATGTACTTATAAACTTCACCAGCCTTGGCATTCAGTGCCTGAACCTGTTCCAAGTATTCACTTGGAGTAGGGAGGCGGCCTAAAAGTGCTGCTACAGACGCTAGCTCGGCAGAGGCTAAATAGACTCTAGTATCAATGCCTAAGCGATTCGGGAAGTTGCGGGTAGACGTAGATACCGCTGTAGATCCCTTGCGGATTTGAGCTTGATTTCCCATACATAAAGAACAGCCAGGGCTTTCCATTCGTGCTCCTGCGGCGCCTAACATGCCGTAGTAACCTTCTTCCATCAGGATCATGGCGTCCATCTTAGTTGGAGGGGCTACCCAAAGACGAGTTGGCATATCTTTCTTGCCCTGAAGAACCTGGCCAGCTGCACGGAAGTGACCAATATTGGTCATACAAGAACCAATGAAGACTTCATCTATCTTGTCACCAGCAACTTCAGATAAAACTTTGACATCATCCGGGTCATTAGGGCATGCAAGGATAGGTTCTTTAATTTCATCGATGTTGATTTCGATAATCTCTGCATAATCAGCATTTGCATCAGCTTTGAGGAGTTGTGGATTTGCAATCCAAGCTTCCATTGCTTTAATGCGGCGACCAAGGGTGCGCTTGTCTTCATATCCATTGGCAATCATCCACTTCATTAAAGTAATGTTTGATTGCATGTACTCAATGATGGGTTCTTTGTTCAAATGAACGGTGCAGCCTCCAGCGGATCGCTCTGCTGATGCATCGGATAACTCAAAGGCTTGTTCTACCTTGAGATCTGGCAATCCTTCGATTTCTAAGATGCGGCCAGAGAAGATATTCTTCTTGCCTTTTTTTTCTACAGTTAACAAGCCTTTTTTGATTGCATACAAGGGAATTGAATTGACTAAGTCACGCAAGGTGATGCCAGGCTGCATCTTGCCTTTAAAGCGAACTAATACAGATTCAGGCATGTCCAATGGCATCACACCAGTTGCAGCGGCAAAGGCAACTAAACCAGAGCCAGCAGGAAATGAAATGCCAATTGGGAAACGTGTATGGCTATCGCCACCTGTACCGCAGGTATCGGGCAGAAGTAAGCGATTCAACCAGCTATGAATCACGCCATCGCCCGGGCGCAATGAAACGCCGCCGCGATTGGTCATAAATGGCGGTAACTCATGCTGGGTACGAATATCAACAGGTTTTGGATAGGCAGAGGTGTGACAGAAAGACTGCATCACCAAGTCAGAAGAGAAGCCCAAACAAGCCAAGTCTTTCAATTCATCGCGAGTCATAGGACCAGTTGTATCTTGAGACCCAACTGTTGTCATGCGCGGTTCACAATAAGTACCGGGACGAACGCCTTGACCCTCTGGTAAACCACATGCACGTCCAACCATTTTTTGCGCCAGGCTAAATCCTTTTTTGTTGTCAGGAGGGCTTACTGGTACACGGAATGCTGTTGAGGCTGGCAATCCCAAGGCAGCGCGTGCTTTGGTGGTCAGACCACGTCCAACGATCAAAGGAATACGTCCACCAGCACGAACTTCATCCAAGATGACAGGGGACTTCAGTGAGAAGCTGGTGATCTCTTGACCATTCTTAAATACTTTACCTTCGTATGGGCGTAACTCAATTTCATCCCCCATATTCATTTGAGATACGTCTAACTCGATTGGTAATGCTCCGGAGTCTTCCATGGTATTAAAGAAGATCGGGGCAATATTGGTTCCCAGGCAAACACCACCAAAACGTTTGTTTGGTACGAACGGAATATCTTGACCTGTCCACCATAAGACAGAGTTTGTTGCTGACTTACGAGAAGATCCAGTACCAACAACGTCACCAACATAAGCAATTTGGTTGCCTTTTTTCTGAAGGGCGGCAATTTGCTTCATAGGGCCGCGAACACCCGATTCATCGGGCTCAATACCGGGGCGGGGATTTTTTAACATGATGGTTGCATGTAAAGGAATATCTGGACGGCTCCATGCATCAGGAGCTGGTGAAAGGTCATCTGTATTGGTTTCGCCGGCCACCTTAAATACGGTAAGCTTCATGCTTTCTGGAACAGCGGGGCGACTGGTGAACCACTCAGCATCAGCCCAACTCTTCATGACTGATTGAGCATTGGCATTACCTTTCTCAGCCAATTCGTTAACATCATTAAAGTAGTCAAACATCAGTAATGTTTTCTTTAAGGCAGTGGCAGCTGCTGCTCCACACTCTGCATCACTTAACAACTCAACCAAAGGTTTAATGTTGTAACCACCAAGCATGGTGCCGAGTAACTCGGTTGCTTTCACTCGAGAAATTAATGGAGATTTTTCTGCACCCTTAGCAATTGCATCTAAAAATTCTGCTTTGACCTTTGCAGCCTCATCAACGCCAGCTGGAACACGATTCGTAATGAGCTCTACCAATTCAGACTCTTTACCGGCTGGCGGGCTCTTGAGTAATTTCACCAGCTCAGCGGTTTGATCTTTAGTTAAAGGTAGTGCAGGAATGCCAAGAGCTGCGCGTTCTGCAACATGGGCGTTATAGGCTTCTAACATGGTGTTTCCTATGCGATAAAAGTGTTCAATAGAAAGGCCAAAATGGGATTTTCCCCCGATTTCCCCAATTATAGTTGTTTAATTGAGTCTTATATAAGAGTTGAGACTTAAAAAGAGCTTGTATGGGGCGATCTGGGTTCAAAACTCAAATAATTTGCTCATCTTTTAAGGCCCAAACTAGTGCTACTACCCATCCAATCAAAGACCAGCCTAAAAATAGGTTTAACGCAAAAATAGCACCGGTATTTGTCCGCTTTTTATGAAATGCGATGGCAAAAGGCAGGAAATAGAATAAGGAAAGCAGGGTTATCAGTACAGCAAATAGGAGTCGCATGGAGCTACCTTTCTCTGGTCCAAGTTTGAGTTCTACCTAGCAAGGGGATACCAATATAGGCGCGCAAGTCTAATTTGGTACCTTGATCCTTCAATTTCATCTCCGCCCGGTAGGTTTCTCCGTCATCAGGGTCCAAGATTTGACCTCCGCTATAAAAATCTCCCGATTTCTTCAATCCGCTCAGTATTTCCATGCCCACAACTGGCTTACCTTTGCGAGAATCTGTGCATTTAATACATGTAGGTAGGGCATTTGGATCCAATAACTTACTGACTACACCAGAAAAAACACCATTTTTTTCAATAATTTCAACCATGGCTGCTGGCTGTTTGGTTTCGTCATCGTAGCTTTTCCAGGTGCCAACTATGGGATCAAACGACTGTGCTTGGATTGGGGTGGCAAGCACCAGCCCTAGAGTCAAAGGTAAGAGGCTGGAAAATATCGAATTTAGGGTTATTTTCAAAGGGATTTTTGTCTTTTTGGCTTATCGGGTTGCTAATTATTACCGTTTTTCATCTGACCGTTGGCTATCGTTATAATTACTTTTTCCAACAGAGCTTAAGCGATGACTAAATACGTTTTTGTCACTGGTGGTGTGGTTTCTTCTTTAGGGAAAGGAATCGCAGCTGCCTCGCTTGCCGCGATTCTCGAATCCCGCGGCCTGAAAGTCACCCTCCTAAAATTAGACCCCTACATTAACGTAGATCCGGGTACGATGAGCCCGCTTCAGCATGGCGAAGTTTTTGTGACTGAAGATGGCGCTGAAACAGATTTGGATTTAGGTCACTATGAGCGCTTCGTTTCAGCGAAGATGCGCAAGAGTAATAATTTCACTACTGGCCAGATTTATGAATCTGTCATTAGCAAAGAGCGTCGCGGTGAATATCTTGGTAAGACTGTGCAAGTCATTCCGCACATCACTAATGAGATTCAGGCATTTGTTGAACGTGGCGCAAAAGCAAGTCATGATGGCAAGGCTGATGTTGCCATTTGCGAAATCGGTGGAACAGTTGGTGATATTGAGTCACTACCGTTTTTAGAGGCCGCAAGACAGATGAGTTTGCGGCTACCTTTACACAGTTGCGCCTTTGTCCACTTGACTTTGGTACCCTATATCAGCAGCGCTGGTGAGCTTAAAACTAAGCCAACTCAACATTCAGTTCAAAAGCTGCGTGAGATCGGCATCATGCCAACAGTATTGTTATGTCGAGCTGATCGACCAATTCCTGAGGATGAGCGGGCTAAGATTTCTCTTTTCTCTAATGTAAGAGAAGAAGCGGTGATTTCGGTTTGGGACGTTGATACGATTTATAAGATACCTGAAATGCTCCATGCTCAGGGCATGGACGATTTGATTTGCCGAGAATTAGAGATCAATGCAAAACCTGCAGACCTGTCAGTTTGGGCAAACCTAGTCTATGAAATGGCTAATCCACAACATGAAGTGACGATTGGTATGGTCGGCAAGTATGTTGAGTTAACCGAATCGTATAAGTCTTTAATAGAAGCCTTACGTCATGCAGGTATTCATACCCATACGCGCGTAAATATTAATTACATCGACTCTGAAGTCATTGAGAAGGATGGCATAAGCTGCCTTAAGAAATTAGATGCCATTCTAGTTCCAGGCGGCTTTGGCAAACGCGGCACCGAAGGAAAGATTGCGGCAATTCGTTATGCCCGTGAAAATAAGATTCCTTACTTAGGCATCTGTTTAGGCATGCAGTTGGCTGTCATTGAGTTTGCCCGTCATGTAGCCAATATTACAAATGCCAATAGCACCGAGTTTGATCCTGAGTCAGAAAATCCAGTGGTAGCATTAATTACTGAATGGCTTGACCGTGAAGGTCGTGTTGAAAAAAGAACTAATGAATCTGATCTTGGTGGCACAATGCGCTTAGGTTCGCAACGTTGCCCTGTTAAAGCAGGTACCTTAGCGCATCAAATTTATGGAGCTGAGGTGAATGAGCGTCATCGCCATCGCTATGAAGTTAACAATCTATATGTACCTAAACTAGAAAACTCCGGCTTAATTATTTCTGCAAGAACTCCAAACGAATCTTTGCCGGAAATGATGGAATTGCCTGATACCATGCACCCATGGTTCTTTGGTGTTCAATTTCATCCAGAATTCACTTCAACACCGCGTGATGGACACCCTTTGTTTTCGGCGTTCATCAACGCTGCACTCATGCATCAAAACCTAGCTTTAAAACAAGTCGCTTAGGGGACATCATGAGCACATTTAAATTATGCGGTTTTGATGTTGGCCTGGATCATCGTTTTTTTCTTATTGCGGGCACTTGCGTTATAGAGTCAGAGCAATCTGCTATTGATGTTGCAAGTCAATTAAAAGAAATTACAAGCGCCCTCGAGATACCCTTTATCTATAAGTCTTCCTTCGATAAAGCAAATCGTTCTTCTGGAAGTTCATTTCGTGGCTTAGGAATGGAGAAGGGCTTGGAGATTTTGGCTAAGGTAAAAAGAGAAGTGGGCGTTCCAATTCTCACAGATGTGCACGATATCAGCGAGATTCAAGAGGTGGCTCAGGTAGTAGATGTTATTCAGACCCCCGCATTTTTATGCAGGCAAACCGACTTTATTCGCGCCTGTGCACAAAGTGGTAGGCCAGTGAACTTCAAGAAGGGTCAGTTCCTTTCACCACATGAGATGCTAAACGTCATTGAGAAGGCGCGAGCTGCCGCCAAAGAAGTTAATCTAGCGGACCAATTTATGGTCTGCGAACGTGGCGCATCTTTTGGCTATAACAATCTGATTTCGGATATGCGTAGCCTAGCCATCTTGCGTGAAACTCATGCGCCAGTAGTATTCGATGCCACCCATTCTGTTCAGCTTCCTGGGGGGCAGGGCAACTCTAGCGGTGGTCAGCGAGAGTTTGTGCCGGTCTTGGCTCGGGCTGCAGTAGCTGTAGGTATCAGCGGCCTGTTTATGGAGACCCATCCAGATCCATCCAAAGCTTTATCAGATGGTCCCAATGCTGTTCCTTTGGGTCGCATGAAAGAACTGCTGGAATCATTGGTGGCAATTGATGTTGCCGTTAAATCTACCGGATCATTCTTAGAAAATAGCTTTAAGTAAGGCATTTTAGTAAACCCAATTTCATATTGTTTTAAGGAGAAGGTGCATGAGCGCCATTGTTGACATCATCGGTAGAGAAGTATTAGATTCCCGCGGCAATCCCACTGTAGAGTGCGATGTCTTGCTTGAATCTGGAGTCATGGGTCGTGCAGCGGTACCTTCGGGTGCATCGACAGGTTCTCGCGAAGCAATTGAACTGCGTGATGGTGATAAATCACGCTATTTAGGTAAAGGTGTATTGAAGGCTGTTCAAAATATCAATGTTGAGATTGCTGAAACCATTCTGGGTCTGGATGCCAGCGAGCAAGCCTTCTTGGATCACACTTTAATTGACTTGGATGGCACCCATAACAAAGCTCGTCTTGGTGCGAATGCAACTTTGGCTGTTTCAATGGCAGTTGCAAGGGCGGCTGCCGAGGAAGCGGGCTTGCCCTTATACCGTTATTTTGGCGGTTCTGGTGGCATGCAGTTGCCTGTTCCTATGATGAATATTGTGAACGGTGGCGCACATGCCAATAACAGCTTAGATATTCAAGAATTCATGGTGATGCCAGTTGGGGCAGAAAATTTCCGTGATGCTTTGCGATGTGGTGCTGAGATTTTTCATGAACTTAAGAAAATTCTTGGTGCTCAGGGCATGCCGACTACGGTTGGTGACGAGGGTGGCTTTGCACCCAATTTTAAAAGTAACCATGAGTGCTTACAAACGATCATGAAGGCAATTGAGGGTGCCGGTTACCAGGCTGGTGAAGATGTGCTCTTGGCTTTGGATTGTGCCGCCAGCGAGTTTTATAAGGATGGAAAATACCATCTCTCAGGTGAGGGCTTGCAATTGAGCTTTAGTGAGTTCTCTGACTATTTAGGTAATTTAGCGGATCAATTCCCGATCGTATCCATTGAGGATGGCATGCATGAAAGCGATTGGGATGGCTGGGCTGATATTACACAAAAATTAGGTAAAAAAATTCAACTTGTTGGTGATGATCTTTTTGTGACAAACACCCGCATCCTTAAAGAAGGCATTGAAAAAGGTATTGCCAATTCCATTCTCATCAAGATTAATCAGATCGGCACCTTGACTGAGACTTTTGCAGCTATCGAGATGGCTAAGCGAGCAAATTACACGGCAGTGATCTCTCATCGATCCGGAGAAACTGAAGACAGTACTATTGCTGATATTGCGGTAGGCACTAATGCAGGCCAAATCAAAACAGGTTCGCTTTCACGATCTGACCGTATTGCAAAATACAACCAGTTGTTACGTATCGAGGAAGACTTAGGGGATGTTGCTAGTTACCCAGGTAAATCGGTTTTCTATAACCTCAAACGTTAGTTCATTGAAATTCGATTAGCGTATGCGGATCATCATCTACTCCATGCTCTTGCTGCTCATCGCAATCCAGTACCCACTATGGCTGGGTAAAGGTGGGTGGTTTAAGGTGTATGAGATGGAAAAGCAAGTAGAGCTTCAAGAGGCTAAAAATAGCCTTTTAGCTTTGCGTAACGCTAAATTGGCTGGTGATGTAAAAGATCTTAAAGATGGCACCCGAGCAATTGAGGAACGCGCCAGAGTAGAACATGGACTCATTAAGGAAGGCGAGTTTTTTGTGCAAATATTGCCTGCAGATAAGGTCCCAAGCTCAGCTGCAGCTATTAAGCAATAGCTTGCTTAATGACCGCTTGAAGGCGGTCTGGTAGCGTCACTTAACAGATCAGTTTTGAATACCTGCAGGCAATCGACTGCATCAAAGCGATAGGGTTTGGCACAAAAATCGCAAATCGTCTCTACAGCGCCTTGTTCGGTCAAAATACTTTGTACCTCCTCCTCGCCTAGCATTCTCAAAACATCGGCTACTTTTGTGCGTGAGCATGTACAGGAGAACCGAATTTGTCTTACAGGAAAACTTCGTACCCCATTTTCAGCAGATTCTTCTAAAAATAATCTTCTTAAGATCGTTTCTGGAGGCAGGGAAAGTAACTCTTCATTGGTAATCGTTTCACCTAGTGTCTGTATCCGCTTCCAACCCTCGGCAGCAGTTTTTGGGTCTAAGTGCGCATGGCCGCCAGAGTCAGGCAGTCTTTGGAGTAGTAAACCACCAACATGAGTGTCGTTTGAGGTCAGCCAGATGCGCGTATCAAGTTGTTCGGAATTTTGCATGTATAGAGCAATCGCTTCGGCCGCACTCGAGACAGCTTTTGTCTTTTCGCCATCATGCTCTTGAAGTGCAACAATACCTTGATAAGGAGGTTGCCCAGGTTCGCGATTAGCTGGATCTAGGGTGATCACTAATCTACCGCTATGTTCTGCATCTAGCAGCTCCCCAAGAGTGGCGCTAGGGGAAATTGACTTGGGGTCGACAGAAAGTTTTACGGTTGCCCGCATGGACAAATCGGACTTGCATTCAACGACTAGTAACTGAACAGGGCCTTTACTTTGGGCTTGAATAATCAGGGTCCCATCAAACTTGAGGCTAGCACTCAATAGGGTAGCGGCGCCCACAAAATCCCCTAAGATCTGCCGTACAGCTGGGGGATCATTGCGTCGCTCTAAAACGGCCTGCCAAGCACTGCTAATAGAGACGATTTCCCCGCGAACTGGGGCGCCATCACACATAAATACAAGTAATTCATTCATAAGGCAAAGTATCCACTTTTTTCATTTTTGCTGCCAATTTGGCTGACCTGAGATAATGGCGTTTATGCATATTCGTACACGTTTTGCCCCGAGCCCCACGGGCTTCATTCATTTGGGAAATCTGCGTAGCGCCCTCTACCCATGGGCCTTTGCACGCCACAATAAAGGTGATTTCATTCTGCGGATTGAAGATACCGACTTGGAGCGTTCCACCCAAGAAGCGGTCGATGTGATTATTGAGGGTATGGCATGGTTGGGTCTGGATATTGATGAGGGTCCAATTTATCAAATGCAGCGTATTGATCGCTATCGTGAAGTGGTCAAGCAAATGCTAGATGCGGGCTTAGCATATCCCTGTTATATGAGTGAAGCTGATCTTAACCAATTACGTGATCTGCAAATGTCCAATAAAGAGAAGCCTCGTTATAACGGCCTATGGCGTCCAGAACCCGGTAAAACATTGCCCGCCATTCCACCTGATGTGACTCCAGTGATTCGCTTTAAAAATCCCCTTGGCGGTTCAGTCATATGGGAAGATGCAGTAAAAGGAAGAATTGAAATTAGCAATGATGAGCTCGATGATCTCGTAATTGCGCGTCCCGATGGGACGCCTACCTATAACTTCTGTGTTGTTGTAGATGACTTGGATATGAAAATTACTCACGTCATTCGTGGCGATGACCATGTTAATAACACCCCAAGGCAAATCAATATCATGAAGGCCTTGGGCGGTGTACCCCCAATTTATGCCCATTTGCCAACGGTTCTCAATGATGCTGGCGAGAAAATGAGTAAACGCAATGGCGCTATGAGTGTGCGCGATTATCAAAAAGCAGGGTACTTGCCTGAAGCGATCCTCAACTACTTAGCGCGACTAGGCTGGTCGCATGGTGATGCCGAGCTATTTACCAAGGAGCAGTTCGTAGATTGGTTTGACTTAGAAAGTTTAGGGCGCTCGCCAGCGCAACATAATCCCGAGAAATTGCTTTGGTTAAATCATCAGTATATTCAAAATACAGAACCTACAAAATTAGCTGAATTGACTAAACCTTTTGCACATCAAATAGGGATTGATACAGAGCATGGTCCTGACTTTGTCCAAGTGGTTGGCTTGCTGAA
Source organism: Betaproteobacteria bacterium (assembly GCA_947453825.1). Classification (GTDB taxonomy): domain Bacteria; phylum Pseudomonadota; class Gammaproteobacteria; order Burkholderiales; family Burkholderiaceae; genus Polynucleobacter. Next base: position 46,114 of record CANGHN010000009.1, on the reverse strand, counting down.
AGATCGCGCGAATACTCTGATCGAAATTGCAGAGGGTGCAAAATTATTTTATCTGCCAGCCCCTGCTCATAGCAGCGAAGATCTCGCAAAAAATATACCGCCTACTGCGATTCCTGCTATTCAAGATCTCATTGAATTCTTGAAAGAATCCGATCCAAATAAGGAGGCGTACAGCGCCGCTTTTAAACAAGTCTTAGCTAAGCATCAGTTAAAAATGCCGGCCCTTGCGATGCCTGTTCGCTATGCATTATTTGCCACAACACAGACCCCGGCTATCGATTCTGTCTTAGTGGTATTGGGTAAGGAAGAGGCTATCAAAAGGCTCTCCAATGTCATCCAGTAGGCAATTTGCGCGCTTACACAAAAATAGGCTAAAATCTTGGATTGTTTTGAATGTCTTGCAGTTTTATCGTGGGATTTCGGGGGTATAGCTCAGCTGGGAGAGCGCTTGCATGGCATGCAAGAGGTCAGCGGTTCGATCCCGCTTATCTCCACCAAGCATTCAAAATCATGGTTATTTGTTGTAGTCCAGGTCCCCATCGTCTAGAGGCCTAGGACATCACCCTTTCACGGTGAGTACGGGGGTTCGAATCCCCCTGGGGACGCCAGTTCTTCTGGTAGCAGCAAAATGTAAGAAGTAGTATTACTCGTTATTTATTGGAGCGGTAGTTCAGTTGGTTAGAATATCTGCCTGTCACGCAGAGGGTCGCGGGTTCGAGTCCCGTCCGTTCCGCCAAATTCTAAAAGCCTCCCTTATTGGGGGGCTTTTTTATTTTTCATTGATTAAGCAGCTCTGGTACGAAGTGCCTTGGGGCTCATATCTGAATAGTAGTTTTCTAAACCAAGATTGCCACCCGCAGCCCTGGAAAAGAAACGCAATACCTCATTCAAAACAATTTCTCGCTCATTGTCGATAGTCACAATGTGATAACTATTTCCTAGCCAGATTGTTCTTCGTAGGTCTGATTTTGATTCGGCCAATATTTTCTCTGCAGACCAGATCGTACAAGTATCGTCCTCAACTGACTGAATAAGAAGAAGTCTTGAGGTAATTGAATCCAGATTCTTTGTGGCATAGGACATGAGTTTCTTTGCTTCGTGCAAATGCCTAGCGGTAATGACTGGAGCGCCAACCTCAGAAATCTCATTGGCCAAGAATTTATCTCGAATACGCCTTCTGAGATCGGTATTTTTGATGCCAAAAGGTTCACGCTCTGAGTACACCCAGTTGCGTATACCCAGGTTATAAGCAATATCCAAGATAAATCGATACCATGGAACCGACCAACCGTCATAGCGCAATACCGGCGACATTAGGGCAATTGATGAAATGTCTGACCTTTGTGATGCAACTGCTAGAGCGAGGGTAGAGCCCATGCTGATACCGGCGAGATTGACCGTGCCATACTGCTGTTTTGCTTCATCAATAGCACGATGAACCTGAGACATCCAACTGTCATAATGGTCCGCGGGAGAACCAAAGAGGTAGCCTTTGATCTCAGGAATGAGGGTTTTAAAGCCGTTTGAACTCAGAAAACTCGGTAATTGACCCAGCTCAAGGCCGCCACCATTGAGTCCTGGAAGTAGGATAGTAATGGTATTTTTTAGATTTTCTGTGTCATTCTTGTGGAGCATGTCTTACACTGTCTCTATTATCAGTATGGCTTAAAGCATACACTGTCCGAGGTAACAATGAAACACAATCTTAATGCGTATCGATGGTGTCCTTCAAAAAGCTGGGGCTATTTGAATGCCATCATTGGTGTATTTTTTGCTTTCTGCGTACGGTTTAGTTTGCAGCCCCATATTGAGGCAGCGCTTCCATTATTTTTCTTTCAAATTAATACGATTGTGATTGCGTTCTTATTTGGAACGGGTCCAGCCATTCTTACCGTTGTCTTGAGTATTCCTCTAATCTCATATTTCTTTATGGCGCCTTTTGATCAATTTACCGTCATTGATGCAAGAGATGTCTCTTTATTAATAGCTTACGGAACGTATACTTTTCTTGTTTGCTTTTTGGTTGAGTGGCTGCGTAGAGAGCAGTACAACGCAAAAATGGCTATTTTAGTTAGCGAGACACGCTTCAAGTTAATGGTCGAAGGTGACAACAAGATTCGTGAGTTGCTAAAAAATCCCCCCCCCCACAAACCTGAATAACTAAGATTTTCTCTAATGCTTAGATTTAGGCTTTGGGGCAATCTGATAAAGAGGCTCAACAGCCGGCATCAGGGCACTGAGTTGCTCAATGCGCGTTTCTCCAGAAGGATGTGTTGATAAAAATTCTGGGGGGCTTTTACCCTGGTTGGCCTTAATCATTTTTTGCCAAACAGTAATAGCTGCCTGAGGATCATAACCGGCACGCGCTGATAGCTCAATACCAATAGCATCCGCTTCAGATTCATTCTGCCTTGAGTTTGGTAGAACCAATATATATTGGGCCGCTTGATTAGCAACGCTGATTGCAGAACCATAGCTGCCGGCAGCAGCCATAGCAATATTAGTCACAGCGTTTTGCGCCATGGCCTGCGAAAGACTTTCACGCCCGTGTTCACGCAAGGCATGAGCAATTTCATGCCCCATGATGGCAGCTATCTCATCATCCGTCAGATTTAGCTGCTCAATGATCCCAGTATAAAAAGTAATCTTTCCGCCGGGTACACACGAAGCATTCAATATCGGTGCATTGATTAGAGTGAGCTGCCAATTCCATTGTCTAGCGTCATCACGAAATACCCCTGTTTGTGAAATTAAACGGCTGGAAATGGCCTTCAAACGGTCATACGTTGGGCCTGATGTCACTAAGATATTTTTTTCCTTAGCCTTTTGGTTTTGCTCGTTATAGCTAATAGCAGAAAGACGGTCGACCTCTGATGAGGAAACTACCATAAATTGCGAACGATTAACTCCTACAGCTCCTGACCTTGTAGTGTTGGCACAGGCTAGGAGTAGGGGGAAAGCGGCAAAGCAAAGAACCAATCGAAAGTTGAACAACGGGCGCCGCATCAGATGAAGATTATTTCTTAGGAGTGGTAATAGATGCAGCCATGGCATCGTAGTAAACCACTTTTACCTGCTCTCCAACATTGACATCTGCCAATAGCGTAGGATTTTTGACGCTTACTATAGTTACTTTTCCACTTGGGCCTTTAACAGAAACCAATTTCTTTTCATGATCAACAGCCACAATATCGGCAATGATTGTTGTCTTATTAGCAATGGTTTCGGATGGTTTTTCATTTGCCTTCGAATTAGTCACAGTATTTGTTTCTATTTTGCTGCGAATACCTGTACTTTGGGTTTTAATGAGCTCAATAGCTACAGCTGTCTCATAAGATACATTGACACGATCACCTTTTTTGATTTGATCAAAATTATTAATTTCTGGACCAGCAACAAATTTAGATTCACCTTCTTTATTTTTAAAGGTAATGGTTCGGGTTTTCTTATCGATCTTAATTACTTCACCTTCGTATAGCTGGTAGCGATTATCGATAGCGGCAGCATCTACAACTAGTAGTTTAGTACCTGCACCAGTAGGTTTGGGTTGTGCAATCGCTGAAAACGAGCAAATCATTAGAGTTGTCATCGCAACTGCCATGGGCGTCAATTTGACCTTCATTTTGTTCCTTATCGGTATAGTTACACCTTTAGATATTAGCTCATTTTTACTGATTACAAGCCTCTAGGAGGGTTTATCCCGGACCCGATGGCAATGAAGCTACTTTGTTAAAATCAATCAACATTTACCAGTGTTTAAAGGATAAACATGCCCCAATTTGCTGCCAACTTAACCATGCTTTTTAATGAAGTGCCTTTTATGGAGCGCTTTGAACATGCCGCTCATTCTGGGTTCAAAGCTGTGGAATTTTTATTTCCTTACGCCTACTCAGCAAAAGACATCAAAGAAAAATTAAATCAACACCAACTAAAACTGATTCTGCATAATTTGCCGGCAGGAGATTGGGATGCAGGTGAGCGTGGTATTGCTTGCCTTCCTGATCGAGTGAATGAATTTCGTGATGGCGTTGCTAAAGCCATTGAATACGCAACGACCTTAGGTGTTCCACAGCTAAATTGTTTAGCCGGAAAAGCTCCAGCAGGGGTTGACCGTCAAGTGTTACATAAGACTTTTGTCAGCAACCTTCAGTTTGCTGCTGCAGAACTTCAGAAAGCTAATCTGAAGTTATTAATAGAGCCCATTAATACTTTTGACATACCAGGTTTCTTTTTGTCAACAACTAAACAGGCTGTTGATATTTTGTCTGAAGTGGGTGCCAATAATTTATTTGTTCAATACGATATCTACCATGCTCAACGCATGGAAGGCGAGCTTGCTAAAACCATTGAAAACAATTTTGCAAAAATTGGACATATTCAGTTAGCCGACAATCCGGGTCGCAATGAGCCAGGGACTGGTGAGATCAATTACCCGTATTTATTCCGCTTACTCGACAAGCTTGGTTATCAAGGCTGGATAGGTTGTGAATACAAACCAGCAACAACTACAGAGGCTGGCCTATCTTGGGTAGCCACTTTAAATTAATAAACATTTACTCAAAAAATTGGAGATTTCATGAGCAATACATTAAAACTGGGTTTTGTTGGTCTAGGCATTATGGGTGGCCCCATGGCTGGGCACTTGGTTAAGGCTGGCCATCAGGTATTCATCAATACCAGAAGTAAAGTCCCTGCTGATCTCGCTTCTTCTGCTGCAGTCCAGTGCTCCAGTCCCCGTGAAGTTGCTGAAAAAGCGGACATCATTTTCACCATGGTTCCCGATACACCCGATGTAGAAAAAGTCTTATTTGGCGAGAATGGTATTTCATCAGGTCTTAGCAAAGGCAAAATTGTGGTGGATATGAGCTCGATCTCACCGATTGCTACAAAGGAATTTGCTAAAAAAATAAATGGCTTAGGCTGTGATTATCTAGATGCACCTGTTTCGGGTGGTGAAGTAGGGGCTAAAAATGCAACCCTGTCGATTATGGTGGGTGGTGATGATGGGATATTTGAAAAGGTAAAGCCTATCCTTGAGTTGATGGGAAAAAATATTAACTTAGTTGGCACAAACGGCGATGGTCAGACCGCCAAAGTAGCCAACCAAATTATTGTGGCTTTGAATATCGAAGCAGTGGCAGAGGCGCTACTGTTTGCTTCAAAAGCTGGGGCTGATCCAGCCAAAGTAAGACAGGCATTAATGGGTGGATTTGCTAGCTCAAAGATTCTAGAGGTCCACGGTGAGCGTATGGTCAAGCGTACATTTGATCCAGGCTTTCGTATAGAGCTGCATCAGAAAGATTTAAACCTAGCCCTCAATAGTGCTCGCGCTTTAGGGGTTGCCCTTCCCAATACTGCGACAGCCCAAGAGCTTTTTAACTCATGCTCAGCGCATGGTGGCAAGGCTTGGGATCACTCTGCTATGGTGAAGGCACTCGAGAAAATGGCTAACTTTGAAGTCGGACAAAAAGCTTAGAAAGCTTTCGGCATGCAATCTACCTTGCTGGTGTATTTACATGGCTTTCGCTCATCCCCAAGATCTAGCAAAGCCGTAATGACTGGCAAGGCTATTGAGGCCTTGTCTCTTGGTGGCATGTGCATTGAATGGTATTGCCCACAGTTGCTTGCATCTCCCAAGAAAAGCATGGAAATGGTTACTCAATTCATTGACCAATCTCATGCTGATCGAATCATTATCATCGGTTCATCGCTCGGTGGTTTTTACGCAAACTATTTAGCTGAAAAATATGCTTGTAAGGCAGTAGCCTTAAATCCAGCAGTTCGCGCTCCAAGAGAACTCGCTCCCCATGTTGGGATGATGACTGCTTACGACAGTGATGAGCCATTTGACTTTCGTCCTGAATATATTGATGAATTAAAGGCCCTACAAATCGAAAGGATTACAAATCCAGAACGCTATTTCTTGATTGCCGCAAAAGGTGATGAATTATTAGACTGGAAGGAAATGGTTGATTTTTATGCCGGAGCAAAGCAGCTTGTTTTAGAAGGAAGTGATCATGGCATTGCCGACTATGGAGATCATCTTCCAGAGGTTTTGTGTTTTATCAGCAAATAGATGATTGATTGCTTCAAATTTCTTTTGTAAGATAGTTCATATGACTGCTACCCATCGGGTTTAGTCTAGAAAGGAGAGTTTGTGCTGAGCATCTTGAAATTAGACGCTGGTGGAATTCCCCAGGGTTGGGTTAACGCAGAAGAAGCAACCAAACATTACGCTGATCGAAGTGTAATTTGGACTTTGGGTGATCCGATCATGCGAATGCGTGGCGGCATTTCGAGGGCGAGTGGATTGCAATCTGTCATCGAACTACACTCCATCATTGCCATTAAAGGCACGGCAAAAATTAATCTTTTTGATGTTGTACCAGTCATTACAAAGCACAAACTTTTTAAACGCGATCGCGGCCACTGTGCATATTGCGGTGATGCGATTCACGAAAGCCATGCCGAAGCTGAACACATTATTCCAAATAGTCGAGGTGGAAAATATTCTTGGATGAATCTTGTGATTTCATGTCGTCCATGTAACCAGCGCAAAGGTAATCGGACACCAGAACAAGCAAATATGGGCTTGCTTTATGCTCCTTATCAGCCCAGCCTGTATGAAGATATGATTCTGAAAGGTCGCAATATCTTGGCTGATCAAATGGACTTTTTGGCTGCAAACCTCCCCAAAAATAGTCGCCTACTCGAAGGCTCACTCTGCGGCTGAGATTTACCCGGCCAGCTTTCAATCATCTTTTTCGCATGACATCGCTGCGAGTGATGCTGATTGCCTTATTGCTTTCAATACTTGGTCATTTCATACTCTTTTTCGGCATTCCATTTCTATCCTTTGGATCAAGCCCAATCATTTCTGACGATCTCATTATTAGAACGGAGTTAAAAGCTGAGCCGCCCAAGAAGATTCAGATGGCTAAGGCTACAAAGAAGAAAGTAGCCAAGGAGAGTGTGGCGAAAGGGACAATCGATCCTATAGCTGAAGGTGTAGAGCAGGGCGGACTATCGAATCAACAGGGGGTAGCTTTTAAAGTTCCGGAATCGGGCATCTTGTATTACGACTCTTATGTTGATGGACAAAAATACCAAACTGGAGAAATCGATTGGCGAGTCGATGGCAATAATTATCGACTTTACATTAATATTCCTTACGCTTTTGTTGGGCCATTTGTTTTCGAATCGCGCGGTTCAATAGATGCTTATGGAATAGCGCCATCAATATATTGGACTCAACGCGGCACTCGAGCCCCGCGCTACTCGCGATTCGATCGTGATGGCAATGGAGCAGGGCAGATGTATTTCTCAGAAAAACCCGAATTTACCCCCAGCATTCTTCCGGGAACTCAGGATCGCTTCAGCCTCTTATTTCAACTTGCATCCTTACTCAATGGCGACAGTAAGATTGATGAAGCTGGCAGCATTCGCGCCATCCCGGTAGTTGACTACAACACGCTAGAGATGTGGCAGTTCAAAAGCTATGGTGAGGCTATAAACGAAGATATTCCAAGCCTTGGTAAGACGGTTAATCGGCATTACGCGCTCATGCAACGCGAGGCTGATCCTTATAAACGTCAAGTAGATATCTGGTTAGCAAAAGATCTGGAATGGCTACCTGGCCGTATGCGCTCAATAGAGGCTAACGGGAGGGTACTGGAGCTGGTCTTTAAACAAAAAAATCCTATTCCAGCAGGCTCCTAAAACGGTTCAAATACCTGCACCTGATTTAGATGCTTGGTTTGTTTTGCCCAGCAATGCGCCCATCATTGAATATAAGGCTGCTCCTGACATGGATACGGCAAATATGCCCGTAAAGGAGATGATGATGGGCAAAATTCTCCAATGCTCTGTCAGCTTGTAGTCACCATATCCTACGGTCGTATACATTTCTCCAGCAAAGTAAAAGGTTTGGGGGTTTGTTGGAAAGACTTTGAGAGCTACGCAGATATATGCCCAGGCAATAATTTCGACTAAATGAGCTGCAATGATCAGCAAAATAGCTATGAAATAAGAGACAAAGTTAGCACCATAAATTTGTCTGTTTTCAAGCTTTTGATCCAGCCAATGGAATGCCCCTGCAACCATCAAAACGATGAGTCCATGCATCGTCAACATCAAGCATGCCAATATCAATACAAACCAAATGTCACCATTGCCCATATCGGTATTGATTTCTGCAAACAGGGTATGAAAGCTGGGAAGGTCGGCATTACGGAAGAGATCAATGAGGAACATATAGCTCCTTAAGGTTGTATTAGTAACAGAAATATCTTATTTGACATAATAATGATTATACGCAGTAAGATGTACTAGGACCCAGGAACGATAAGCTTTAAAGGTCCCTGATATGGTTCTATATAAAGCTTTTGCCAACGGGACTTAAGGCCCTCGCTTATTGCCTGCTTGCTATAAATATCAGCAATATCAATAGCAGAAAAACCTGCTGCATTACGTAGTTGTAGATTGGCGCCTTTGTCTAGTAATAACTTGACAAGATATTCATTGCCAGATTGAACTGCCATCATTAATGGCGTGGTGTCTCCAGGGCTTAAGGAATCGACAACCGCGCCATTGGCGATTAAAAAACGAGCAACCTCAAGATGACCCTTTGCACAGGCGTAATGCAATGGTGTCCATCCTATATGGTCAACCATGGCATGTTTCTGCAGAACTAAGACCTGTACAACGGGTAAATCACCCTCAATCGAGGCAATCATTAAAGGAGTTTCGCCATTCTGATTGGAGAGATCTACGTCAATTTTGGGGTTTTTAATCAAAAACTCAGTAACTTTGAGTGACTTTTCTCGAATCGCCAATAACAACATGGGATTACCCCTGGGGTCAACTGCATTGGGGCTGACACCTTGGGCTATGAGGGATTTAACCTCGGAAAGATCGTCAAACTTAGCTGCCTTAGTGAAGTCGTTAACCTGCTCGCCAGTCTGAGCATATAAAGAGCTCGATACAGTAAAAATCAAGCAGATTACGATATGAAATTTATTAAAGCTAATTTTCATGAAGCTTTCTTATCTAATTGAAAACATTCATAAAAATTACTCGAAGTTTGTTTGGCAAGCAGCTCTAAAGGTATATCTCTTAGATTGGCAATAAATTCACCGACTTTGGCTACCCAGGCAGGTTCATTAATTTTCCCGCGATATGGAATGGGCGCCAGGTATGGTGAGTCAGTTTCAATCAGCATGCGCTCCAGAGGAACTTGCTTACAGGTTTCCTGAAGGTCTTTGGCGCTCTTAAAAGTGACAATGCCAGAGAAGGAAATGAAAAAGCCCATTACCATAGCCGCTTTAGCAACCTCTAGGCTTTCTGTAAAGCAGTGCATAACACCGCCAATCCTGTCGGCGCCCTCTTCCTTCAGAATCCGAATGGTGTCCTCTGAAGCAGATCTAGTATGAATAATCAGTGGCTTTTGGCTAGCAATGGCTGCACGAATATGGGTTCTAAAACGCTCACGTTGCCATTCCATGGATTCGTAGCTACGATCACCCATGCGGTAGTAATCAAGCCCAGTTTCCCCGATAGCGATGATTTTGGGGTGCTTTAAAGCAGTTTCCACCAAGAATTCAAGGCTGGGCTCAGGCGTATCCTCGTAATCTGGATGAACTCCTACAGATGCGTATAAATGCGGGTGGTCTTGGGCCAGTTTGAGTACGTTTGGAAAATCAGGCAAATCCACCGAAATACACAATGCATGGCTAACCTTGGCGGCACTCATATTCTCAAGCACCTCTGGCAGGCGGGCTTGAAACTCAGGAAAGTCGAGGTGGCAATGTGAGTCGATGAACATGCTCACATTTTAGTCTGCCTGGCTTCTTTGAATCTGACGTTTAACCCTCAAAGATTTGCTGATACTGAGAAAGCAAGGCTTCTAGCTGAATGCGGCTTGCTAAAGGATGATTCTCAGTGCGCCGGGCTTGAACTAGTGATTTCCAATACTGCAAAAGTTTGGGAACGCGGGCGGTTTGGGAAAGGCCTTTAAGCGTTGATAGATGTTTAGGGTAATACCGAGGATTGCCACCCTGGGATACCAGTTGGAGATCAGAAACCCAACGTTGTATGGTGGCTAGCAAAAAAGAATACTGAGCCTTATGTATTTTATCGGCTGTTTCTAGCCAAGAAATCCGACCGCCCTGCGCCATGGATTGCAATAAGAAACGAGAAGCCGCAATCGCAATCGTGAGGTCATCCTTCTCATCTTGATTATGCCGAGCAATCAATGAATCCAAAACAGAATACGGCGCCCCACCCTGCTCGTCATAAATTGAAGCAATATCACTATCACTTGCTTTCATCCCAGAAATGCTCGGCAATTGAGCATTCAACCAAGTTAAACCTTGGTCGCGATCGGGTCTGGGTGCTGCTAGCAATCGGCAGCGAGAGCGGATTGTTGGCAATACACGATCCACTCGATCTGCTAGCAATATAAAAATCGTATTTGCTGGCGGCTCCTCAAGGGATTTTAATAATGTATTCGCAGAATCTGAACGCAGCATCTCAAGCGGATAAATTAAGATGACGCGATTACCGCCTCGGTGCGATCCAATCGAAAGGCTTTCAATAGCGCTTCGCGTCTCTTCAATAGAGATATTTTTCTTTTCTTTCTTGTCGCTAGTTTCACTATCAGCATCATCACGTGCTGCCTTGGTCTTCTTGGGTGAATCATCAGCCTCATAATCGGCTTGTGGAAGCAGTTTTCGATGAGTCTCCGGAACCAGAGCAATAAAGTCAGGGTGATTACCAGTATTGAACCAATGACAGGCTTCACATTGATGACAAGGCTTGTGCGTGACATTACTTGCCTCGCACAATAAAGACTTAGCAAGCTGTACAGCAAAGGCAAATTTACCAATCCCAGATTGACCGTGGAGCAAGATAGCATTCGGAAACTTTTCAAAATCTAGGCTGTCCCATAGCGGCTGAAGCCATGGCGCAACTTGATTATGTTTTTCCATAGGAAACATCAAGTCACTCATTTAAAGGATGATCTCGAGAGACTCCAAATCATTCCAAATAGCTTCTGGAGTTTGGGTAGCATCTACTATGTGAAAACGTTTTCGATTTTCTTGTGCGCGTCGTAAATATTCTTGGCGTACTTTTTCAAAGAAATCCAAATTCATTTTTTCAAATTTATCTGGCGCTCTGACTTTTGAGCGGCGTGCCTCTGCAACCTCCCCAGGCAAATCAAACAAAATAGTGAGATTGGGTTGCAAGAGTGATCCATCTGGACGCCCCTGCACCCAAGTTTCAAGTGTATTCAGTTTGCTAAGGCTTAAACCCCGGCCCCCTCCTTGATAGGCAAAGCTGGCATCTGTAAATCGATCGGATATCACCATTTTTCCAGCCGCAAGAGCCGGCTCTAAAACTTGGGCAATATGTTCACGACGAGCGGCAAACATCAGTAAGGCCTCAGTTTCTAAATTCATGGGAGCATCTAACAAGAGCTTTCGTAACTGCTCACCCAAAGGAGTTCCGCCGGGCTCACGAGTCATCACAATATCTTTTTGGGGGAAACGTTTTTGCATTAAATGACGAAATGCATCGATATGAGTGCTTTTGCCAGCACCATCGATTCCTTCAAAGCTAATGAAATATCCTGGATACATTGAATTCATAAATAATTATTTTTGTGTAGGGCTTGATTTTCTTTGATAACGATTAACTGCCTCTTCGTGCTCGCTCAGGCTTTGAGAAAACTGACTACTTCCGTCGCCCCTTGCAACAAAATATAAAGCATTGCTTTTTGCAGGCTGCACTGCCGCTAGTAAGGATTCTTTGCTGGGCATCGCTATGGGTGTTGGGGGTAATCCTCTATGCATATAGGTATTGTAGGGACTGTCTTTACGTAGATCGGTTTTGCGTAAATTTCCGTTAAATTTAGGCCCTATTCCATAAATGACCGTAGGGTCTGTTTGAAGCGGCATCCCTTTTTTCAGTCGATTTAGAAAGACTGCTGCAACTAAGCCTCTATCACCAGCGCGACCAGTCTCCTTTTCGATAATGGAGGCTAAGATCAGTAGCTCATAAGGCGTTTTCAGAGGTGTATTCGGTGCTTTTAGTTCCCAGGCCTGGAGCAACTGTTTTTGCATTCCTTGAGCGGCTTTGCGGTAGATATATGAATCGGGTTCATCGGGATCAAAAACATAGGTATCTGGCATAAAGATGCCCTCATCACCAGGGTAATTCAAATTAAGGTTTTGCAATAATTCCTTAGAGCTCATTCCTTTTGTTTGATGAACTAAAGCTGGATGAGCATCAACTAGTGCACGCAACTGCCAGATGGTCATACCAGGAATGATTGCAAGGCTCTCTCGCACGCGATCACCGCGAGCAATTTGCAGCAATATATTTCCTATACTGGCCCTTGTTGGCAATAAATAAGTTCCAGGTTTAAGTTTTGATCCTACGAATAAGGCTTTAGCACTCAGCTGAAAAGCCAACACCCCTGTTGATAAACCTTGCTCTTGAAGCTGTCCTGCAATACTTGCCAAACTAGATTGGGGTGCAATTTTGACTTTGTATGTAGATCCATCTAGTGGATTAGATTGTGCAGGTACAACAGGCCAGAGAAAGATCGTTCCATAGATCAACAGCAATAAGGCAATGGCAATGAATAAATAAGATCTCAGACTAAGGCCTTTAACCCCTTTCCTTGAGAATAATGATCTTCCCTGAATTTTTCTGCGCATCAGGCTATGATAAAAGGGAGATGACAAATACCAAACAAAATACGCCTATTCAAGGGCAAGCGCCCTCTTCTGGACTCACCCCTCTTACCCAATGGGGTCTCATTTTTATTGAGGGCCCGGATGCCGCCAATTTTTTACAAAACCAGCTCACTAATGCTGTTCTCGGTCTTAAGCGGACTTTATCGCCTCAAATTGCCCACTCTAATGATTCCGTCAGGCTGCTGGGATATTGCAACCCCAAAGGTAGATTGCTCGCTAGCGCGTGGGGAGCATTAATACCTGTAGATGCAAATGCAGATGATCGATTTGCCTTATTCATCTCTAGAGATATTGCTGCAAGTACAGCGAAACGTTTATCGATGTTTGTATTGCGCTCTAAAGTTAAAGTTACTGATGTATCTGATCTATGGACTGTTTCAGGACACTTTGGATTAAGTCATGCAATCTCATCTTTTGCAATTAGTGATTCACAAATTGGCTTACGTTTACCAGACGTGCTATCCAATCATCAATCCTATGCACGTGTCCTCATTGCGCAAGAAGGGATTAATGTAATTGATGACGACCTTGCACTTGCAATGTGGAATGATTTAGAAATATTGAGCGCTATTCCTCGCATCGTATTAGCTACACAAGAACAGTTTGTTCCCCAAATGATTAATTTCGAATCGGTTTATGGGGTTGATTTCAAAAAAGGTTGTTATCCAGGACAAGAAATTGTGGCACGCAGCCAATATCGTGGTGTCATTAAAAGGCGTCTTTTCCTGGGCCATATTTCGGATGATGGAATTTCATCAAATTTAGCTATACCTGGCACTGAGCTATTCCATAGCCAAGACCCTAGCCAACCAGCTGGAATGGTTGTATTGGCTGCCCCAAGTCAATTTACCTCCGGCGGTATTGATCTGCAAGTGGAATGCAAGCTTGAAGCGCTCGAAAGTGGGGAAATTCATCTAGGTAGTCTAAATGGACCTGTGTTAAAAATAGATTCATTGCCCTATCCACTCATCGAAATTTGAACCTTTACTAATATGTGTCTTATCCTCTTCGCCTGGAAATCCCACCCAGACTATCCCTTGGTAGTTGCTGCGAACCGTGATGAGTTTTACGAACGTGATACAGAAGCGATTTCATGGTGGCCTGAGCATCCTCATATATTAGCCGGCAGAGATCGCGCCGATGTTTTAGGCAGCCCGGGCACTTGGTTGGGCTTTACTAAAACTGGTCGGTTTGCTGCACTCACTAATGTGAGAGCTCCTAGCGAAAAAAATCCTGATGCCAGAACTCGAGGAGAAATTTCTCTCATGTACTTAACTGGTAAAGACCGACCTGCAGAATTTGTAGATGCTAATGCAAAACGTTTTAATCAATACAACGGCTTTAATTTATTGATGGCAGATTTAAGTGATCCTGAAAATGCTGAGATGCATTGGGTGAGTAATCGCTTGATGATGGGGCAAAACATTCGGCCCCGCAAAGTCTTCCCCCAAAAGCCTTTGGAGCCAGGGGTATATGGCCTTTCCAATGCAATGCTCGATACACCATGGCCCAAAGTAAACCATCGTGTTGCTGCTTTTGCTCAATCATTGGCGATGGATAGTGGAAAGCTAACTAATGCCGATCAGTACCTTAAGTTATTGGCAGATACACATCACGCTAGTGATCATGAGCTACCGAGTACTGGTGTAAGCAAGGAATGGGAGAAAGCACTATCCCCCGCCTTTATCAAAACACCATCATATGGAACTCGCTCCAGTACTATCCTTAGGATTCGCAAAGACGGTCAATTTGAAATGGTAGAGCGACGTTTCGACGCAACTGGAACCGTTGGTCATGATGTCGTTACTGGCGCCCTAACTACTGCTCCCGGCTCTAATCTATCAGTTTAATTTTTTTAATTATTCAAAGCGAAGATCGTCATTGACGACGCGCTCACCTTTGGCATCACGTGCGGCTAATCGCTTCAAGTATTTAAAAGTGCCCGTTGCCATACAGCAAACTTCACCTTGGTCGTTATATAACTTAGCTTCACAAAAGGCCATCGTGGCAGTTCTGCGAACAGTATCGGCCTTGACTCGTAAAACGCCGTTAGTTGCTTGCATAAAGTTGTTTTTCAGCTCAATAGTAACTACGCTACGATCGCCTGGATCTCCAGATCTTGCAGCAACTGCCATCGCTACATCCATAAGTGTTAACAATACGCCACCATGAGCAACAGCCCAGGTGTTCGTATGCTCAGGTTTCAGGGCAAGTAATATTTCTCCTTTTCCCATCTCAGCACTAAGACAGCGTACGCCTAATAATTTCAGAAAAGGGACATTTAATTCTTCACCCAAATGAGCAAGCTGAGTTTGAGGATTCAGTTGAACTTGTTTTGTCATGTTCTGATTTTAGGGCTTTATACGCCAATTGGGAAATCCACCTAAAATAGCGATATGGCCTTTACTTTAAGTGGCGATGACGCCATCCAAGAAATTTCTCCGACCTCAATCCCAGAGCCTTACTGGGTAGCTATTTCTACTTCTGCAGCAAAAATGATCGGCCTTGAACTCAATGCCGATGGTTTCCCCCAGAATGAGGTATGGCTGCAAGTTTTAGCTGGCAATCAATTGCTTGCTGGTACCCATCATTTTTCAAATCCCATTGCCACTGTTTATAGCGGGCATCAGTTTGGAGTTTGGGCAGGACAACTTGGTGATGGTCGAGCCATTTTATTGGGCGACATCGCGGGTCAAGAATTGCAACTTAAGGGTGCTGGTAAAACTCGCTATTCGCGCATGGGAGATGGCAGAGCAGTATTGCGATCTTCAATTCGGGAATTCTTATGTAGCGAAGCAATGCATGCTTTAGGCATACCCACTAGCAGAGGCCTCTCTGTCGTAGGATCTGATTTACCGGTATTTCGTGAAACCATGGAAACTGCCGCAGTCTGTGCGCGACTTGCTCCTAGCTTTGTGCGCGTTGGTCATTTTGAACATTTCGCGTCCCTGCAAAATACCGCTCGCTTAAAAGAGTTGGCTGATTTATTAATCAGAGAGCATTATCCAGAATGCAGTACAAACAAAAATCCTCATTTGGCATTGTTTGAGAGTATCTGCGCCCGAAGCGCAAAATTAGTAGCTCAATGGCAAGCGGTAGGATTTTGTCACGGGGTACTCAATAGTGACAATATCAGCGCATTAGGACTCACCATAGACTATGGCCCTTTTGGTTTTCTGGATCATTTTCAAATAGATCACATCTGCAATCATAGTGATCAGGGAGGTCGCTATGCTTATCACCGCCAGCCACAAATCATGCACTGGAATATGGCATGCTTAGCCAGCGCGTTCATCCCGCTTTTAGCAATGAACCACGCTGATGAAGAGGCGCAAGAGCTTTTACGTAATGCGCTTGGTCAGTTTTCAGCCTTCTACACACAGTCTTGGCAGGCCTTATTCAGAGCAAAACTAGGTTTAAGCACTGCCCAAGATAGCGATATCGAATTGATTGAAAGGCTGCTACAAGCCATGCATGATTCAAGAGTAGATTTCACCAATCTATTTCGCGGTTTAAGCCAATTAAAAACAACTTCACCCGTTGAATCAATCACATTAAGAGATCAATTTATAGATCGCCCCCTCATAAATCAATGGTTTGCAGATTACTTAGTACGCCTTCAAAGCGAGGCAAGTAATGACATTGTTAGGACTCAGCGTATGAATGATGTTAATCCTAAATACATATTGCGAAACTACTTGGCACAACATGCTATTGAAAAGGCTCAACAAAAAGATTTTTCTGAAATTGCTAAACTATTGAAAATATTAGAGCATCCTTATGCGGAACAATATGAGAATTCCGAATACGCAGCCGCACCACCACTAGACTTAGCTGCCGTTGAAGTAAGCTGCTCTTCTTAAGCCGGAGATAACATGAAGAAAACTGATGAAGAATATAAATCAGCATTAAGCGATATTGAATACCGCGTGACCCGAGAAGCCGCCACCGAAAGACCTTTCACCGGGAAATATTGGGATCATTGGGACCAGGGGAGATATAAATGCGTTTGCTGTGGAACCCCCCTCTTCCTGTCAGATGCTAAATTTGATGCAGGATGCGGCTGGCCTAGTTACAACCAACCTGAACAAGAGTCTGCCATTAAAGAAATCCGTGATAGCAGTCACGGCATGATTCGCACTGAAGTGCGATGCGCCCATTGTGATGCTCATCTGGGGCATGTTTTTGATGACGGCCCTCAACCAACTGGTCTGCGCTATTGCATTAACTCAGCCTCTCTTAGCTTTGAGCCTAGCGACAATGCAAAACCTACTAAAGCAGGCTAAATGACTCACCTGCCAGTAAATAGCTGGATAATCTGCCCATGAAATTTTTATTTGATTTATTCCCAATTATTTTGTTCTTTGTCGCCTTCAAGTTGGGCGATATTTACACTGCAACGATAGTTGCCATGGTGGCTACAATTGGACAGATACTTTGGGTCTACTATCGCCATCGCAAAATTGATGCCATGCAGTGGGTTAGCTTAGCAATGATTCTAGTTTTTGGTGGCCTCACTATTTTCTTGCATGACAAAACATTTATTCAATTAAAGCCAACGGCACTCTATTGGCTCTTTTCTGCTGCATTATTTATTAGCGCCCAATTTTTTAGTAAAAACTGGATCCAGGTTCTCATGGGCAAACAAGTCACCCTGAAACCAGAGAGCGCCCATTCTGTGTGGCACCGTCTCAATATGGCCTGGGCACTGTTTTTTTTCTTAATGGGCATTCTCAATCTTTATATCGCCTTTGAATATTCAGAAGAAACTTGGGTCAATTTCAAATTATTCGGCAGTACCGGACTCTTGATTGTTTTTGTCATCATTCAAGGCGTATGGCTTTCTCGCCACATGGAGCATCCTGCCTCATGAGAACGAATCAAGAGCGCATTTCACTGTTTGATGCCGATCTGCGCGGGGCATTTAAGGTCGAAAGCCTTCAGATTGAAGACGAGAGCCACTTACATGCTGGCCATGCTGGTGCAGCCACTGGTGGCGGGCACTTTAAGGTATTTATCGTCGCGCCAGAATTTGAAGGTTTAAGCCTATTAGCACGTCATCGCGCAGTCTATGCAGCTCTAAACCGTCATATTCCAGTAGAAATCCACGCCTTAACGATCTCTGCCATGAGCCCTCAAGAGCTGTCCTGAGGGTGATTTAAACTAATACGGCCTTTAATCCTTTAATGCAACACCCATTCTAATTAATACATCCTTATGTTAAAAACTCGTCAACTTTGCCTCGCTACCTTTTTGTGCGGCGCCCTGCTCTCTACGAATTTATTTGCGCAAAATGCGGTCATCGTGAATGGGAAATCAATTCCTAAGGCGCAATTAGATAAACTGGTTCAAAAATCTGGACAAGCAGATAGTCCACAAGTAAGAGATCAAGCACGTGAAATGCTGGTTACTCGTGAATTAATTCTGCAAGAGGCCGATAAACGCGGCGTAATTCAAAAAGAATCTGTTAGAGATCAACTAGAGCAATCCCGCGTTGGTGTATTGGTTGCAGCAGTATTTGAGGACTTTATCGAGAGAGAAGGTGTTACTGAAGCTGACCTAAAAGCTGCCTATGAGAATGTAAAGGATCAATATACTGGCAAGGAATATCACGTTGAACATATTCTGGTAGAAAAAGAATCTGATGCCAAGACAATTACTGCCCAATTAAAAGCCGGCGGTAACTTTGAAGAAATTGCTAAAGCAAAATCCAAAGATCCTGGCTCTGCTCCTAATGGTGGCGATCTTGGTTGGGTTTCTGAGAAAAGCTTAGTACCAGAATTTTCTAAAGCGATGGTGCAACTAAAAAATGGTCAGATTACTGATAAGCCTGTGAAATCTCAGTTCGGCTGGCACATTATCAAAACACTTGATAGTCGTGATCTAAAGGCACCTAGCATGGAAGAGGTCAAAGCGCAGCTCAAGCAGATGATCATGGCAGATCAAAATTGGCAAAAAGCTAAGTTCACTGAAATGATGCAAAAACTGCGCGCGAAAGCAAAAATTCAGTAAAACGTGTTTTTTGCTTTATTGACTAGTATATCGACGGGGCCGTAGTTTTTGGATTGCCATGCCTGCCATCCCGCAGGCAAAGGCAGACATCACAAACACATCTCTTGGTTGCGATAGCGTCCATATCCAGCCGGCACATAAACCCCCTAGAGTTCCGCCAAGCCCGTAGGACACTGTAGCCATTAATGCTTGGCCTCTTGCTTGCAGAGGTCCTGTAAACCAGCGTTGGAGTAATTTTGTCGCAGCGCTGTGATGGGCGGCAAATGTACCGGCATGCAAGATTTGTGCAAAGATCAATACTGAGGTGATTGGTAAAAAAGCGATCAGGATGAAGCGAATAACACCCACACCAAAGGCACCTTGCAGAATGACTTCTGCATCAATACGACTCAATACCTTGCTTTGGAAATAAAAGAAGACAACTTCCGCAAAAACACCCAATGCCCAGAAAAGTCCAATTTGGAATTTGTTGTACCCAAGATCAGCCAAATACAAAGAATAAAAAACATATAGAGCTGCATGAGCAAATATCATAAAAAATCCCGACAACAAAAACCAACGTACATCAGGATTCAATAGCACAACTAGTAACTCGCCTTTGACCATTTTGCGGCGCTCCCTCTTGGGCTCATGTAAGGCAAAGGTCACTATGGCTAGCGCCAATAAAACAATGGTTCCAACGATTGGGTAAAGCTCGATTGATTTACGCTGAAAAAGCTCGCCGGCAGCCAATACCATCGCAATGAAGCCGATCGAACCCCAAAGGCGTAGGCGGCCATATCGTTTATCAAATGAATTGTCTTTAAATAGTGCATGCACAGTCGCCGACTCACCCAGTGGCATCAAACTACTCAAGATGGTATGGAGAACAAACATCCAGATAAAAAAGCTGATATAGCTTTGTAAAAAGAAAATGCAGACGAAGACAAGTGAAGCTAAACAAGCACAGAAGCGAATGATGCCAATTCGATTGGATAAATAGTCAGAGAGCCAGCCCCAAGAAAATGGGCCAATAATTCGGGTAATCTGCAGCATTGACATCAGCACTGCAATTTCAATAACATCAAAGCCGCGGTCTAAGAAAAATAAGCTAGCGTATGGAGAAACTAGACCAACATAAGCGAAATATAAAAAGAAAAAGGACCCGAAGGCCCAACGAAGCAAAGGCGTCATCTTGAAATAATTACTTAATCAGAGGATGCGCCGGGGCGAGACGCTGGAATCGGTTTAATGGAGACCTGGACATCGGCGCATTGTGCGCGGTGACGTAAAGCGTGATCCATCACCACGAGAGCTAACATCGCTTCAGCGATTGGCGTTGCGCGAATGCCAACACAAGGGTCATGACGACCTTTGGTTTGTACGGTGATCGGTTTGCCATCTAAGCCAATAGACTGCTTTGGAGTCATGATGCTAGAAGTGGGCTTGATCGCGATCGACACACGCAAGTCTTGTCCAGTGCTAATACCACCTAAGGTCCCACCTGCATTATTGCTCGCAAATCCATCGAGGTGTAACTCATCACCATGTTCACTACCGCGTTGAGCTATCGACTTAAAACCAGAGCCAATCTCAACTCCCTTAACAGCGTTAATACCCATCATGGCATGGGCAATATCAGCATCGAGCTTATCAAACAAAGGTTCACCAAGCCCTACTGGAACATTACGAGCACGCACCTCTATGCGAGCTCCACAAGAATCGCCTGTTTTACGCAGTTCGTCCATGTAACTCTCTAGCTGAGGAACAATATCTGCATTGGCAGCAAAGAATGGATTCTTTTCAATCTGACCAAGATCTTTCAGGGGAATCTCTATTTCGCCTAGTTGACTCATAAAACCAAAGAACTCTGTTCCATATTGCTCATGGAGCCATTTCTTTGCAATAGCAGCTGCAGCGACTACCGGTGCAGTCAGTCGAGCCGAAGAGCGACCACCGCCACGGGGATCACGAAAGCCATATTTATGGTGATATGCATA
Organism: Betaproteobacteria bacterium; assembly: GCA_947453825.1. Lineage (GTDB taxonomy): Bacteria > Pseudomonadota > Gammaproteobacteria > Burkholderiales > Burkholderiaceae > Polynucleobacter. Next base: position 25,362 of record CANGHN010000009.1, on the reverse strand, counting down.
GTCGGCATGTCCTGGACGGAATGTCTGCAAAATATCGCCGTAGTCCTGGCTACGTTGGTCAGTATTACGAATGAGCAATGCAATTGGCGCGCCAGTTGTTTTGCCTTCGAAAATGCCGGACATAATCTCAACCCGGTCTTCTTCCTTACGCTGCGTAACGTGTCTGGATGTTCCAGGTTTACGTCGATCAAGATCTGTTTGCAGGTCAAGCTCTGAAAGCGACATACCTGGGGGGCAGCCATCCACAATGGCTCCGATTGCGGGACCATGAGATTCACCAAAAGTGGTGACGGTAAAGAGGAGGCCTAAAGTATTTCCTGACATATCGACATTATGTCATTTGTCAGCAAAATTAGGCTAGAACCTTTAGTTAACAGCCTTTTTGGTGTCTTCAGGCCAGTCACGAATATAGGCTTTGAGCATGGTATTTTCAAAATCCTGAGCCTCAACTACGGATTTTGCGACGTCATAAAAAGAGATTACACCCATCAACATCTTTTGATCAACTACGGGCAAGTAGCGCGCATGATCCACCAACATCATGCGGCGAACATCATCAATCTCCGTCTCCATATTGCAAGTCAATGGGGATTGATTCATTACAGAGTGAACCTGAAGACCATCCAATTTGCCTTGATGTTTTGCTAGTGCGGCAATGACTTCGCGGAAGGTCAAAATGCCTACAAGCTTATCTTGCTCCATGATGACTAAAGAGCCAATATCGTGATCGCTCATCACCATTACCGCAATTTGAAGTGCAGTATCACGGGATGCGGTAAACAGAGTGCTACCCTTTACACGCAAAATGTCACGAACTTTCATTTGAGCTCCAAAGCGATTTAATGCAAAGCATTAATAGCTTCAATATATTCCTAAGGTCAGCTTCAATCAAGGACTTAAGACTCTCTTTTAGTAACGAATAACCCTAATCAGGCTTTCCCGAATGCCGGGTAAGTTTGCTACTAAAACAGCTCCAGCGAGAGTAATCCACCAGGTCATATAGATCCAGATCAAGCCCAAAGGAAAGATAGCAAATGCGCCATAAACTGTTTTATAGAAGGCGGTATGACTGAGGAAGATAGCAAAACCAAATTTCATTGCCTCAAACGTTATAGCAGCGAAAAAAGCTCCGGCTAAGGCATCGGCCCAAAGTATCTTGGTGTAAGGCAATATTTTATAAACCACTGTATACACAGCAATGGCCATACAGATAGGCGCGACCGTTGCCATTAAGCCAAAACCAAAAGAGACGGCCTTAATCCAACCTTCTGAAGCGCTAAATAAAACACCACTTAAATAAATTCCAAGCCCTAATAACATTGGCCCTAAGAATGTTGCTGCACTATAAATAACAATCTTTTTAATTAGCGGCCTTCTTTGCTCAACTCTGAAGATTTGATTAAAGGCACCTTCAATGACGGCCAATGTCATGATTGTTGTGATTACGAGACCAATTAAGCCTATAAATGTTAAACCTTTTGCCTTAGAAGAAAATTGATCTAGATAGATGAAAAATTGTTGGTTAATACCTCCTGGCATATAAGTATCTAAGAGCCAGGTTCTGAATGCATTTTTTACTTGAATGACACTGGGCAAATAACCAATTAAGATAGTTGCAACGGTTAGCATTGGAACTAACGATAAGGTGGTTGTAAAGGCTAAGCTGGCAGCAATTTGTTTTAAATTTTGACCACGATTGCGCTCCCAGACCTCTTTGCCCAGAGCAAGCCATAATTGGGGGTTACGAATAATGCGCATCGCCGTATCATAAGAGAAGAATATGAGCCAACACGAAATTTTAGTTTTGTACTACTCCCGTTATGGTGCCACCAAGGATTTGGCGCGCCTGATTGCCGAAGGCATCGAGAGCGTTCCCGGTGCGAGCGCCAGATTGCGTACCGTTCCTGCTGTTTCTACGGTTTGTGAGGCTAGCGAGGGACCCGTTCCGTCCGAGGGGGCTCCTTTCGTGGAATACGCTGATCTGAAAGAATGCATCGGGCTAGCCTTAGGTTCCCCTACCCGTTTTGGCAACATGGCAGCCCCCATGAAATACTTTTGGGACGGTAGTTCATCTGAATGGCTTAGCGGAGCTCTGATTGGTAAACCCGCCTGTGTATTTACAAGCACCGGCAGCTTACATGGTGGCCAGGAAAGCACCCTACTCACTATGATGATTCCTTTGTTGCATCATGGCATGCTGTTGATGGGCTTGCCCTATAGCGAACCAGATTTGATGTCATCAAGTACTGGTGGTAGCCCTTATGGTGTAACTCACCTTGCGCACGCGGATGGCAGAGCTCCCATTAGCCCTGAAGAGCAGCGTCTTGCCAAAGCCCAAGGTAAGCGATTGGCAGAGACTGCTCTCAAACTGATTCCGAAGAATGGGTAACATGCTCAATAAGCTTTTGCAAAAAAATCCCTATCAGTTGTTGGCAACAGCAGCCTTTGTAGATCTTTTCATATTGTGCGTTTGCTGGGAATGGTTTATTTCGCCACTGCGCCCTGGTGGTTCATGGTTGATTTTGAAGGGCGTACCTTTGCTTTTTGCGATTCCTGGCCTCTGGAAAGGTAAGGTTTACACCATGCAATGGGCTTCGATGCTCATCTTGCTATACATCACAGAGGGTTTAGTGCGTATTCTAGAAACGGGGGCCAATTTTTGGCTGGCACTTCTTGAAACCATTCTGGCAACCATCGGTTTTGTTTGTTTACTCATGTATTTAAAGCCGATCAAACAGGAAGCAAAAAGCTTGGCCAAAAAAAAGATGCAGGCTAAGTAAAGATGCAAAACCTGATTGAAGCATTTACCAATATTTTAGATAAGCAGTACGTACTTGATTCTGAAGAGGATAAGGCGCCCTTCCTCACAGATTGGCGCAAACGTTTTAGTGGTAAAGCTTTAGCGGTACTGCTACCTAAAACTACTCAAGAGGTTGCCCAAATTGTCCAAGTTTGCGCAAGCAATCAACTCGCTATTGTCCCGCAAGGCGGGCATACCGGTTTTTGTGGTGGAGCTACTCCGGATAACAGTGGCAAACAAATCATTATCAATTTCAAGCGCATGAACCAGATTCGTGCGATTGATGTTGAAAACCAAACTATTACGCTTGAAGCAGGATGTATTTTACAAACCATCCAAGAGCAAGCTGCTGCACAAGGATTTTTATTTCCATTAAGCCTTGGAGCTGAAGGTAGCTGCATGATTGGCGGAAATTTGGCAACCAATGCTGGCGGCACTAATGTTTTGCGCTATGGCAATACCCGTGATCTATGCCTTGGTCTAGAGGTAGTAACCGCAACGGGTGAGATCTGGAATGGCCTAAAGGGTTTACGCAAAGACAATACTGGTTATGATTTACGCGACCTATTTATTGGATCTGAAGGCACTCTTGGCATCATTACGAGCGCAGTCATGAAACTCTACCCTCTACCGATATCACAATGGACCACTCTAGTTGCTTGCGATTCCGTTGCCTCTAGTATTGCCCTGCTAAACCTATTTCAGAAGAGAGCAACATCCTTGCTCACGGGCTTTGAAATGATGACGCAGGAATCGTTGTCCTTAAATGAAAAACATTTTCCGCAGATGGCAAACCCTCTACAGAGCAATCCACCTTATACGATCTTGATTGAATTATCGGATCACGAAAGTGAGGAGCACGTTAGGCAATTACTAGAAACGGTTCTTGAAGAAGCGTTTGAGGCCGGCATCATTTCTGATGCAGTGATTGCCAGCAATTTAAGCCAAGCGAATGGGTTTTGGCAGATGCGAGAGCACATTACTCTGGCACAAGCTGCTGAAGGTGCCAATCTGAAGCACGACATCACCATCCCCCTGTCTTCCCTAGAAAGCTTCATCGCACAAACCGACCGCTTAATGCGGGAGAGCTACCCTGGGGTACGAATTATTAATTTTGGCCATTTGGGTGACGGGAATTTGCATTACAACATTGCCCCACCCTTGGGCGTAGACCCGCAAACATTCAATTCAAGCTATGAAAAACCGATTCATGAGCTCGTTTACAGCCAAGTTGAACGCTGTCAGGGGTCCATTTCTGCAGAACATGGCATTGGACAGCTTAAATTGCAGGAATTAAGGGCTCATAAGGGATCCGTTGCCCACAACCTTATGAAAGCTCTGAAAATGGCTCTAGACCCTCAAAACATCCTTAATCCCCATAAAGTGCTATCTATTTAGACATCTTTGAGGGGCCTTTTAATTATTTTGTAATTTCTGTCATCTCGATCACTTTGTGATGCGTTGTATGCCCATGGAGGTGACAAATATGTCAACAAGACTTAAACGCTGGGCCCGCTCAATTCAACAAATCGACCTGTCTAAAAGGACCCCTGAGGTCGCTATTGGCTATCTAGATAGCAAATATCGTGATATCGCATGGCGTTACATCCGCATTCTTGGCTTTGAACGTACTATTAGCTTCATGGCAAGCAACAACTTTCATCCAGAGTAATAGATCAAGAGATTAAGCAAAAACCCTAAATAACTGATTTATTTAGGGTTTTTTAATTTACAACTCAATTCTTCAGCCGTTTAATTGCTCTTAGCCTTTAAGATTTCCTCCAGTTGGCTGATCTTATTTTGCATTGCAGCAAGCTTTGCATTTAAGGCACCTACATTCAAAAAGGTCTCCTCAGCAACCGGCGCCTTGAGGTTATTACCCCAGCCGAGCCAGGCCGAGTCGTAAACCTTCACCTTCTTAAATCCTAGATTTTTCAGAACTACAGCCGTTTCTGCCGCCCGCACGCCGCTTTGGCAATAAACCACGGTTTCTTTATCGGGATCAAGTTTGGCATACAACTTCTTCAAATCAGCCTGACTTTTTAGTGTCATACCAGCATTATCGGCAACCTGCTTCTTATTGAGTTTGATCGCCGTTGCTGGGTCCTGCCAGTTATCTTCAAAGGGAATATTCACTGAATTTGGGATGTGCCCACCACGGATCGCTCTCACATCTTTTCCAGAATATTCATCTGGCGTTCTGACGTCTAAAATTTGTACTGACTTGGATTGGACAAGTTTGAGCATTTCCTCATTGGACACCACAAGTTGTGGCTGTGGAATGAGTGTTACGCTCACTGTAGGAATAATTTGACGTTCTTTTTGAATCGGCATGCCGGCAGTTTTCCAGCCGTCAAATCCATCGTGATAAATCTGGGCTTGTTTGCCGCCAAAATAATGAATTGTATAAAGACCAAAGTAAGCGTAAGGATTGCCACGAGCACCATACACAACAATATCGCGATTTACATTTAGCCCTGCATCATTAAAGATCCTCTGAATTTTTTCAGTTGCAATGTAATCTTCTTTATTGGGATCTCTGAGAACGCTACCTGCATCTCCAATATTGATGGCGCCTGGAATATGGCCCTCTAAATAGCTCTTCTCATCACGCACATCCCAAATAATGGCACCGCGGGCAATCGCTGCCTGTACCTCTGCTGTATCAATAATGGCATCATTTTTTTGGGCAAAAATGTGAGAAGTAATAAAGAGGCCAGCAGACAATAACAACAGCTTAATAAGGTTGTTCATAAAAATACCTTTTGAGAATGAAAAGCAATAAACATGTCTAATACTAAGGCAGTACTCATGTAATTTAAATAAAGAAAGTTTTAGCCTCTTTAATCAGCTCCTCTGGCAGCTCTTCAGGGATATAATGCCCACAAGGTAAGGTCTTGCCCGACACTTCAACCGCAACCTTTTGCCAATCCTCCAGGGGTTTAAAACATTGATTGACTAAACCATGCTCTCCCCAAATGACCGATAGAGGCATCGTGAGTTTTTTTTCAGAAGCTCGATCAGCCCGATCATGAATTAAATCGATACTTGCTGAAGCACGGTAGTCTTCACACATCGCATGCATACTTTGCGCATTTTGAGCTCCTGCAAGATATTCAGCCCAACGGTCCGGTGAAAATATTCCTGTACCTGCATGACGTCCCATATGGTTTTTTAACCAAAATTGGGGATCAGCCGCAATCATGGTCTCTGGAACAGGTTCTGGCTGTATTAAGAAAAACCAATGCCAATAGCCCTTTGCAAAAGCCATAGTGGTATTTTCATACATTGATAGTGTTGGAGAGATGTCGAGAACCATTAACCGCAAAACGCTTTGGGGGAAATCCATCGCTAATCTATGCGACACCCTGCCCCCGCGATCATGACCCAAGAGATAGAACTGCTCGTAACCTAAAGCTTTCATCAAGGCATGCTGATCGGCAGCCATCGATTTTTTGGAATAGGTCGAGTGATCTTGTTTACCGTGGGGTTTAGAAGATTGGCCATAACCACGTAAATCTGAAGCGACTACGGTAAAGTGGTTGGCTAATTCAATGGCAACGCGATACCAAATCGCTTTAGTTTGGGGAAAGCCATGGAGTAGCAATAAAGCTGGCCCATTGCCGCCGATTTGGCAAGCGATCTCAATGGGACCATCTTCAGAGTCAACGGTAATGCGCTTTTGTGTAAAGCCTGGAAATTCAACTGGCATTATTAAAACGTCATTAGCGATCTGCAACTGCCTGAATTTCTGCAACAGTCAAATACCCTTTATTAGAAGAATCAATGTAGCTGAAGTGATCATAAATACGGGGCATACATCCTTTGGCCTCGGCTAAAGTGAGCTTGCCATCATGATTGGTATCGCATTTAGCAAAACGTTTTTCGATCTGCTGGTTTTTTGATGCATCGTCAGCAAAACTTGATGAACAAACGGCAAATGAAGCGCATGCAACTATCGGTAGTATATTTTTTAGGGTCAATTTCATATCCAACTCTTATTTGCCTGTTGGTGTTGGGTTAGCTGATGTTTCCAAAGCAACGCGGACTGCTTTTTTTGCCATATCAACAAACGAATCCACAGAGCCACCGGCTGTTCTAAAGGATTCACCTTGAATCGTTACCAATCCTTCACCCAATAAAACTTTTGATTGGCTATCTGTAATTTTGCTTTCAATGAGTAATGCTGGAGTTTTCGAATTAACGCCCCCCGCATATGCGGCCGCGTTTAGCGCCAGACCAATTGGTGTGAAATTCCAAGGCTGAAGACTATCTGTAGAGCTTTCAGCACCAGTAATGCCAACAGAAACACGTGCAGTGCCTGGACCAGGGCTAGTCACAATCCGAATATTACCCCTTGAATTAACGGCCTCAACCATTGAAGCTTGCAAGGCAGCCTTGGCTTTATTGATAGCGTCAGCACTGACATCTTTAGTAGCATTTTGGTTTAAGTAGATCGGGTCCAAAATAACCGCTGTATAGGTTGCAGGATTTATACCCTCTTTACGGTAACGCCAAATACGAGTATCCGAAGCGCTGGTAGCCATTGGCACCAATACAGAATAATTTGGCAAGAAACCAGATTTTGGCATTGCCTCCGTAGCCAGTTTGGGTGCGTTACTGCATGCACCAATAAGTGCGGCAGCAGATACGGCAGCCAGTAAATAATGTATTTTCATTTTCGCTCCTATTGAGGTCAATCTGGTGGTGGGCAAGGTAACATGCCGCCCGTCTTTTTATGAATCTGAGGCTTACAGTCGCTTTGAACTTGCGGGGGTGACGCTATTTTTTGTGGGGCCGGTGTATTAGAAGTAGCAATTACAGGGCTAGCCACGCTTGGCGTTACGGCAGGAACTTCCTTAATAACAGAAGCCGGCTGAACTTTGGCAGGCACAAGACCTGCTGCCGCATAAAAGGCCTTGTCTGTTTCATGACAGGGCATAACAGCCCCAGTTTTTGGATTAATGACATCCTTACATTGCGGATTAGCAGCGAGGCGCGCCTCTAATTTAGCGACTGAGCATCCAACCAGCAGGATCGATGCCAAACTAACCAAAATATGTACGAATAACTTAGGGGATAGCGCTTTCATTGATTTAACCAGGCAAAATTTTAGATAAGAAATCTTTTGCTCTAGAGGATCTAGCATCAGGATTGCCAAAGAATTCATCTCTGCTGCAATCCTCAATAATGCGCCCCTGATCCATGAAAATCACTCGATGACTCACCTTACGAGCAAAGCCCATTTCGTGTGTAACACAACACATCGTCATACCTTCATTAGCAAGCTTCACCATTACATCCAAAACTTCACCAACCATTTCTGGATCTAAAGCAGATGTGGGCTCATCAAACAGCATCACAATCGGATCCATACTCAAAGCACGCGCAATGGCAACACGTTGCTGTTGCCCACCAGAAAGTTGGCCTGGAAACTTGTCTTTTTGAGCGATCAGACCAACACGCTCCAGATACTTAAGACCATGGGTTTTTGCTTCATCAGCTGATCTACCCAATACTTTGATTTGAGCAAGAGTGAGATTTTCAGTAATGCTTAAATGGGGAAAGAGTTCAAAGTGCTGAAATACCATCCCTACTCTAGCTCTTAGTTTGGGCAAGTTCGTCTTTGGATCATGCAAATGAATGCCATCGACAGTAATGGCGCCAGCCTGAAATGGTTCTAATGCATTAATGGTTTTGATCAAAGTCGATTTACCGGAACCCGAGGGGCCACAAATCACAACGACCTCGCCCTTTTTGATAGACGTTGTGCAATCCGTCAGCACCTGAAATGAGCCATACCATTTAGAGACGTTTTGAAGTTCAATCATGATTAAGAAATAGTGTGAGTGTGCATAAATGGATTAGCGAATGATGGCAACTTTGGCCTGAACTTTTCTCACAATTTTCGATAGCGAGAAACATATCAAGAAATAAGTCAGCGCAGCCAGAATGTAGGTTTCAATGGGTCGACCATAATTTTTGCCGGCAATCTCAAAGCCCTTTAACAAGTCATAAGCTCCGATTGCATAAACCAAGGAAGTATCCTGAAACAAAATAATGGTTTGTGTCATAAACACAGGAATCATATTTCTGAATGCTTGCGGTAAAACAATAAAGCGCATGTTCTGACCATAGGTCATACCCAATGCTTCTGCAGCGTAAGCCTGACCTTTGGGTACAGACTGGATACCAGCTCTTACAATTTCAGAGAAAAAGGCCCCCTCAAATGCAATGAAAGTAATCGTGGCTGACAAATCTGCGCCAATTGGCCTACCAATCAACATTGGTATCAATAAGAAGAACCATAAAATCACCATCACCAAAGGAATAGAGCGCATGGTGTTGACGTAAAAAGTTGCTGGCATCACTAAGATAGGCTTGCCAGAGAGGCGCATCAATGCCAAGAAGGTGCCAAATAAGATGCCGCCAGAGGTAGCAATAACTGTTAACTGAACGCTAAATAACAAACCCTTCATAATGTAGTTCGTAAAGAGCTCCCAATTGTAGAAACTTAAATCTAAGCTCAACATTAGTGAGCCCCCGCTTCGCTACTCGGAGCAATAAATCCTGGAATACGCGTTCTCTTTTCTATTTGGGCCATGACACGGTTCACAGAAAAAGCAGAAAGCGCATACAACAGTGTTACAGCCAGATAAATTTCTACGCCACGCGAAGTCTCTTCTTGCGCCTGCATAGCAAAAAGCGTTAACTCGGGTACAGAAACAGCAAAAGCTACTGAAGAGTTTTTAATCAAATTCATACTCTCAGAGGTGAGTGGCGGAATCACAATCCGCAAAGCCATTGGCAGAATGACATAGCGATAACTTTGCGTAGTTGTGAGACCTAATGCAGTGGCAGCAGCCTTTTGCCCACTTGGTAAGGACTGAATGCCCGCTCTAACCTGCTCAGCAATACGTGCAGAGGTAAAAAAGCCGAGGGCAATGCTGACCAACCAATATGAGGGCAGCGCCTTTAGCGGCAAAACGAATGCTGGTATTACGTGGTACCAAAGAAAAACTTGTACCAAAATCGGAATATTTCTAAAGAGCTCAACCCAGGCAGTTGAACATCTGACTAACCATTTATTGAGAGTGCCATCCAGCGGCAGAGTCCGCAGTGTACCCATCACAAGACCAAGAGTCATTGCAATCACTAAGCTGAGCGCTGCAACAGCCAGAGTCCAGCCCCACGCTTTCATTAACCAATCGAGGTAACTAGGATCAGTATTGTGCGCAAGACCAAATAAAGAGGAGAAGCAGTGCTCAACTGCTTCTCCATCTAAGGTACTTCTACAAAAGATTTCTAAATCCATAGACACGCTGAAGATTGCATTGGTTTATGGATTGATTTGAAGATGTTCAATTACTTCTTGTTGTAATCTTCTGCAGGTTTGTCGTTCAAATTGGCCCAAGCATTTTTAGTTGCTGGAGATAACTCAAGACCAACGATGACGTTCTTTGGAGGAATCGGTTTTAAGAACCATTTATCCCACAGGCCTGGCATCTTACCGTTGGCAACAATTTTTGCAATCGCTGCATTTACAGCAGCTTTAAATTCTGGATCATCCTTACGAACCATAATTGCAATTGGCTCAGTGCTCAATACTTCGCCGACAATCTTATAGTCTTTTGGATTTTTTGAATTCGCAATATTACCGGCCAAAATAGATCCATCCATTACAAATGCGTCTGCACGGCCAGACTCAAGTAACAAGAAGCTATCCGCATGATCTTTGCCAAATACCTCATCAAAGTTCACGCCAGTCGCCTTCTCATGTTTACGCAAGAGTTGTACTGAAGTAGTACCAGTGGTAGTCGCTACTTTTTTACCTGCCAATTGGCCAATGGAAGTAATTCCAGAATTGGCTTTAACAGCAATACGAACCTCTTCGATATAAAGCGTATTCGCAAAGCTGACATCTTTTGCGCGGTTTGTATTATTAGTTGTCGTACCGCACTCAATATCAACAGTACCGTTTTGCACTAAAGGCACGCGGTTTTGCGAAGTAACAGGTTGATAATTAATGCGTAAAGTGCTCAAGCCTAATTTATCTTTGATATCAGTCAGAATCATCCGGCAAACTTCAACGTGGAAACCATCAAAGCGACTATCCCCAATGGTGTATGACATTGGAATGGAAGACTCACGGACGCCCATGGTGACCGCGCCGGTTGACTTAATCTTGTCCAAGGTTGGACTAGCAGCATGGGCGCTTAGTGCGCCAAACAATAAACCTGCAGCAATAAGGCCCGTTTTAATGAAATTCTTGTGCTTCATGAGTATTCTCCTGTTATCTACTATTGCTTCTAAATAGCTACAACTTCATTTATAGCAAATATTACAGTGTCGCCCTGCTTTTACAGCGCTTATTTGGGGCTAATACCTATAAAAACAGTGAATAAAGTGTCTAAATAGCGTGCACAAGAGAAAACCACCTCTATGAGGTGGTTTTGGGAGTCTGTGGATAAATTAACCGCCCCTTAATCGAGTCTTGGAGTCATTGCTAAGGCCATCATTATTGAGGATATTGAGAGCCACATTAGGGGCCATATTGGCTGCAGCTAGTGCTGAGGTGCTGGCTTGCTGCAAGATTTGCCCGCGAGTCAGCGCAGAAGTCTCTGCTGCGTAATTGGTATCTAGGATGCGGCTTTGAGCCTCCGCTAAATTGTTTGATAGTGTTTGGAGATTGTCGACAATATAGTCTAGGCGATTTAACTGGGATCCAAGATCAGAGTAATTAGCCGAATTTTGTGCAATAGCGTTAAAGATATTTCTTTTTGATAATGAATCTACAGAGCTTGAGGATAAATTTAATATATTGCCACTACCATCGTAGTAATCTGAGTTAGTGATGAAGCCTGCATCATGTGCAGACGTTGCAGTAAATCCTGCATCAGCCACTAAGCCAAGACCTCCAGTGGATATTGCAGATGCTGAGGCGATAGTCGTGTGATACCAAACACTGGGATTTGGGCTACCATCAAGCGACAGATTAGTGTCGTAAATTGCAGACCATTGTGTTGTGGATAAGATTGTTGGGCCATTGTAAGCACCACTAACCAAATTTCCACCCGCCTTTGCAAAATCTGTCCTGTTATCAAAATAGATCGTTCTTGCTGGAAGCGTGCTGTTATCCAATGCTAATGTACCTGTCGCAACAGCACTTCCAAAGGACACTGTATTTCCAGCTGAAATTCCAATTGGATTCGTATTATCAGTCATGTTTTTATTGAGGCTTGTCACAATAGTATTACCATCAATAATGCTCATGACTGTTGTATTCTTGTTTACACCATTGATATAGATGGCATCGCCAACATTTGCTAGAGCGCTATTTTGAACTCTAATGGCCTGAAGTTGATAGAGCGCATGAGGTAAATACCAAACACTTGTCCCAGCAGATGGGGTAATTGTGTTTGAGGCGTTGTATTGAAAGGTAATTCCTTCGGCATTAACGCTGCCCCCAGAAATCCAGCTACTGTCAAGAACTATATAACTTAAGCTACCGCTAATGGGGGAAGAGTCGGCAATATTAAGACTATACGTTTGTCCTTGAACAAGCGCGGCATTTGATGGGGTGTATGAACCGGTGCCGCCCAATGATAGCGCTGCAATATTGATGCTACTTAAAGATGTATTTCCTGTCGAGAAATACTCAGTAGATCCAAATAATGCATTTTGACTATTTTGTAGCTTGGTACGAGATTGAACCTTATTCACTTCATTAAGAAGGCTAACAATTTCAGAATTGATGGAGGATTTCTGCGATGTAGATAAAGACCCATCCTCCTTTTGTGTTGCAAGGGTAAGAACTCGTTGCAACATTTTGCTAACAAGCTCTAAGGCACCTTGCGCTATTTGAACCGTGGAGATTGCATCTTGTACATTCCTCACGGATTGGTCTGCAATATTTTTGGTAGAGGCAATACCCTGGGAAACTGCATAGCCAGCACCATCATCTTTACTACTATTGATTCTTGTCCCAGACGATAGGCGTTGAACCGAACTCGCAAGCTCGGTTTGTGCTGTACTTAAGCTCTTTTGAGCATACAGCGAGGCCATATTGGTATTTAAAACAACTGACATATCAAATCATTTCTCTCAAGGTACGACAAAGTACCCTCTTTTCTATAGATGAAAAAAGGCCTAACGCTTCTATTACGGCTGTATTTAGAATATGTTTAGGCTTATTTTGGCTTATTTGGCTTAATTTATGCACCTAGTGAGTGCATGGCTCTTGCAAAGCAACTAGTTAAGGGTAAAAAGACTTTGCCCTCCGATCTCTCAATCAGAGGGCAATCAATTTGAAGAAATGCTCTTTACTAGGCGGTTACTATCGGTAAACCAAACTCGTTGGTATGGCCTGATGGATTCAGATCAACTGATTGATCGGGTGGCAACTCAATTTTGTAGTGCCTTCTCAAAATATCGGAGATCTGCTCATAACAAACACCCATCCGCACTACTTGCATAGTTTCAAAGTTAATTAAGGTCGCAGACCGTCTATACATATGATATTTGCGCAGACCATAATCAATGATCACATCAGCAATACTGGTCAACTCATCCTGAATATCCTCTACCCTGAACTTTGTACCAGTACCCGTTAAGTTCGCAGATGAACCAAATAAAGGGTGCACCTCTTCACGACTCAGCTTGGTAATTTCCGCATGAAATGGTCCTGCATTCACTAGCATTGCCAATGTACCGCCAGCTGTGCTAGCAGCAAGTGCATTGGGATCAATTTTCTTCATTAAAGGATGATCGGTGCGATACGTAGCAATCGGACCCAATGGCAGGTTGTAATCTTGTGTGATCACTTCAATCATCTCTTGACCGCGCTTATCAAGCATATGGAGCTCGCGTTGGGTTTCCATATCGCAAATTAAGGCATTACGCTTATGGCCACCGCGCTGCTTAGCATTAAATATTTTCTTCAGGCCCTCCCTGGAGCCGCTAATCATGGTGTAACCAACATCTACTGGAAAAATAGCAATGCCACCAGATTTGCAAACCTCAAACGTTCTGCGCGCATCTGCTTTGATATCTAGTCTAGACATAAAACCCTTTCTTTTGGTTTATTTAATTATTGTGGCTTAACGTTTGCAGCCTTCAAAATCGGCGCAAATTTGTCGTACTCTTTTTGTAAAATAGCTGCAGTATCTTCGGATGTCGTATATCTGATCTCAAATCCGAGGCCCTCCATCTCTGCGCGATACTGCTTATCGCCATACAGTTCAGAGAAAGCTGTTTCCAGTCTTTTAACAACAGGCTTAGGAGTTTTTGCAGGCACCATGACAAGATAACGAGAGCTCACTTCCATATTTGGGATACCACTTTCCGCTAGAGACGGAATATCTGGTGCCAGTACTGATCTTTGAGGGCTAATGACAGCCAAGATTTTGACTTTACCGGCTTGGGCATAGGGCTGCACCTGAGATAAGGTAAACATTCCAATATCCACATGGCCTGCAATCGTATCGATTAACGCAGGTCCATTACCTTTATATGGTATTTCATTAACTTCAATATTGGCACGGTTGGTAAATAGCATGCCAGCTAAGTCGTGTGGTGAGCCGGCACCCGATGTTGCCAATGCAACCTTGCCAGGATTCTTCTTGGCATAAGCAATCAACTCTTTAACATCTTTTGCCGGAAAGTTGGGATTGGCCACTAAAACAATGGGCGCGCTTGCATAAAAAGAGATCGGGGTTAAATCTTTACGTACATCAAAATTAATTTTAGAAAAAAGTAATGGTGCCAGAACAATGGTGTCAGTGTTAGCTAAAAGGGTATATCCATCAGGATCAGAGCGAACGACTGCCTCTGTACCGATCGTACTACCCGCCCCACCCTTGTTCTCAATAAAGATTGGTTGATTTAAACGAGGATCAAGGTATTTCACCATGACTCGTGTAGAAATATCAGTGCCGCCACCTACTGCATAAGGTATGACCAACTTGATAGGCTTACTTGGGTAAGGTTGAGCGTGCACTAGCCCGGTAAATAAAGCAAGTAGCAAGCTAAACTTAATGCGTGTGAGGAATAAATTCATGAGTGAGATCTCTGATTGAATATCGATGGCAAAAAAGATGGATGAAGTGACTATTCAGCGTATCGTTTATCAAATTCCCAAATTTCTGGAAAACCAATTAATTCATTGAACTTGGCAAATGAGTACAAGTCCACGGAAGCCGGTATCTGACCGGACTCCTTTAGACCGGTATAAGCCTTTTCCATTGCAGCAGCAGCCGATAAAAAGCCAGCAACAGGATGAATGGCAATGGAGTAGCCGATATCTTGCAATTGACTTGCATTCAAAATGGGGGTCTTACCGCCATGAACAATATTGGCCAAGGTGGGCTTGTCAAAAGTGGAGCAGATCTTTTTCATTTCCTCTTCACTCTCGGGTGACTCGATAAAAATAATATCTGCACCTGCTTTTGAGTAGGCCTCGCCACGACGTAGGGCTTCGTCAAGACCCAGTGAGGTCCGTGCATCAGTTCGCGCCACAATTAAAAAGTCTTTGCTCGTTCTGGCATCGCACGCCACTTTAATCTTGCGAACCATATCATTGATGGGAATAACTTTTCGACCCGGGGTATGGCCACATTTTTTAGGGAACTCTTGATCCTCGAGCTGAATCGCTGCAATTCCCGCCTTTTCATAACCCTTAACAGTGTGAGCAACATTCAAAAGCCCGCCATAACCTGTATCGGCATCAGCAATAATAGGCGTCTTGGTCATCTCTGCAAATCGAGAAACGCGATGAAGCATATCAGTATAGGTTGAGATACCAGCATCGGGAAGGCCAAGATACGAAGCCACAGTACCGTAACCCGTCACATACAGTGCCTGAAAACCCATTTTGTCTGCTAATAGTGCAGAAATCATATCGTAGATACCAGGCGCCGTAATCAACTTGCCCTGTTTGAGTAATTCTCTTAAATTGTTCATGTCTTCTAGCTAGCGTGAAAGATAGTAATTATTGTTATGCAGTAAGTAGATGGGATCAGTTATTTCAGGGCGTTAATTGGATCCATCACTACGACGCCAATCGGCTTATCTAATAAAGACTCAATAACTGCTCGATAGTTTTTATAGTGAGCAGTTTGACGATGAAAGTCTAAAGCGGCAGCATCAGCATAGTTCTCAAACAAATGGAATGAAACGCCATCTTTTGTAGATGTATATAAGTCGTAACGCAGACATCCAGCTTCAGCTCTTGTAGGATCGACCATTCCCTTTAAGATTTCTTGAACTTGGCTTTCGTGATTCGCTTTTGGATAAAAGCTAGCAAATACAAAAATACTTTTACTCATTTTGAACTTTCTAAAAAGATCTGTTGATAAAATTGAATGATTAAAAACTATTAACCAGTAATGCTGACGGTTCTAAATTCAAACCCTTGCCACGGATAGGCGTCTGGAAAGTCGACATCTTTCCAATTTAAATCTAGGGGATGAGCAGTCTCAGCAAAAGTCATTGCAAGGTTGTATAGGATTAGGGCATCGGGTGGTAGTTTGGAAATCGTATATTGATCCAGATAAGTCAGCACAGCATCAATTCGCAATAAAATGGCTTCGTAAAATGGCTTTAGTTGCTCAAGCGTCACTGTATGTAGCTTTTGATAGCGTGCTGCTTCATTAGTTAAGGCCCAATCCTGAACCCAAACATCTAAATCTGAAAATTCAGCTGGTAATTGTTTATTCGACATAGATAGATTCCTTACCGTTTGAGCATATCGTCAGCAGCACGATAGTGATTTTGGAGTAGCTGTTCCTGCTCTGATAAATACATAAATGGCAAACCATTACTAATAATGCTCTGAAATTGAGTTTCCATGGTTGCTAGATCCTCCCTTAGAACCTCACGATTTCTGACCAAGGAATGGGCTTGTGCAATGCGATCAGAGGGTTTATCTGTTTTATAACTAAAACGCATAACCCGAATATCGGTTTTGTCATGAGAGATTGGCCAAAACATCATGATGGAGTTTGTATTAGCTTGAGGCCCAATGACTACGTTAGGAAAAAAATGCACTATATCGAAAGCCCACTGCTTAAAACGAGAAGGATTAACTCCGACTGGCAATGCATCCATATCGAAATGGGCAAAAGAGGGAAACATGGGACGAGAATGCTGATAAAAAATGCCCTCTGCTGGAGTAGGCTTGTGATTAGGATTGCCAGGCGCAGAATATCGGCCAAAATGTTCACCAACCTCTAAGTAAGGCCTATGCCGATGTGGATTAGTGGGGCTACCCTGATAATCTGGAACGGTATTTTTGTGGATAAACAAATTATGGTAGCCCTCGCAAAATGCGTTGACGGCCAAGTTCCAATTGGTATTCACAACCACACGATGGTCAGCCACCTTCACACGATTTGCTGAGAAACCGGTGTACTGATCATTAATATCTCCCAGCCACTCTTTCAGCGTTTGATCTGGTTTCTCTTGGAAGTTAACAAAAACAATGTCTTCCCATACCTCTGAATGAATCTCAATTAAACCTAAGTCTTCTTTATTTAAATCTTTAAATTGGCCTTGGTCTGTGACACCAACCAACTTACCAGTATTGGAGTAATTCCAAGCATGAAACTTACAGGTAAAGAACTTGGCGCAGCCGGATGCCTCATGAATCAATTTATCGCCACGGTGTCTACAGATATTTCTAAATACCCTCACCTTGCCATCTTCTCCTCTCGTGACAATGAGCGATGCTTTGAGCGGTGGTACGTCTGTAACGTAATAATCGCCTTTATTAAGCAACTCTTTTGAGTCGCCAATAATCAGCCAGGATTTTGCAAAAATATCTTTGACTTCTTGTTCATGAAATTCTTTAGATAGACGATCTACCATGGGAATCTTATTTTTTAAGCGGCTAGTATCGCCCTTAAAAATGGTTATGCATTCTGTACTCATGTTCTATCTCGGTTAATCAATTAAAGAAGAAAGCGCCATATCTCCTAGCATCTGAAAGCGCATATGACTGCGAATGCGCTCCATAATTCCGGAGGTTAGGGAGACGAATGAAATTTCTCTTTGTGGGTCAACCCAGAAACCCATTGATCCTAGACCCCAACTACCAAATGTTCCAGAAGAAGCAAGTGTTGGGATATGACTAGGAAAGACTCCTTCGCCACGTAAAAAGAGTCCAAGACCAAGATATGCAGGAAATGGTGCTAAGCCATGTAAAGCCCGTGAATTATTCATCATGCTATTAGGTCTTAGCCCAGTTTGATTGGATGTCATAAGTTGAACCATCGCTGGCGATAAGACTCGACCGCCTTCTAATGCACCACCTAAACGCAGGGCCTCGGCAAATCTTAAAATATCTTGGGCACTTGCAAAGCCGCCACCCCCCGCCGCTAACTCAGTGGTTTCGGAAATTGATTTGTCTCTGGTCATTAAATATTGATGATTTAATTCTGGAGAATCAAAATCTCGGACCGCAACAGGGACTCTTCTTTCCGAAAGCTCCTTTTTTATACCAAAGGAAGTGTCATTCATTTTTAATGGACTAAAGACATCATCTGCCATGATGACTCTGAATGATCTCTTCTTTGAATCTAACCGCCGAATTACCTCTGCTAAAATCGTGTAGCCAGTCATCGCGCTGTAGCTCACTATCTCACCCGGAGGTGTTTCTAATGGCATCTCACATATTGCAGCTACGCTTTTCTCTAAGACCATCAAATCTGGGACAGGAATAGGCGCTGGAGCCATGCCTAGTCCAGCGGTATGCGTCAGAATATGACCCACAGTCACCCGCTCCTTACCACGTTTTGCAAATTCAGGAATGATGTGATGTACAGGAGTAAGCATGCTAACTTCACCGCGCTCAATACATCTCAATAATCCAGTAGCAGTTAAAGCCTTAGAAATTGACATGATGCTAAAAATCGCATCTTCACGCATAGGCCGTTTTGTATCACGCTCTTGATAACCCAACGTTAAATCTAATACTAACTTTCCACGACGAGCCATCAGAAATCGACCGCCATCGTATTTTTCAGCTGCAATATCTGACTTAATGCGGTCCTGCATTCGGTTTAATGCACTTGTATCAAATCCCAAGCTTTCTGGGTTTGTTAACGTATTTAGAGAACTCATTTTTTCCAATCGTCTTCTATTGATCTACTTTGATATTCGTTGTTTTAATAACCTGACCCCAACGGTTAAATTCATTTTGCATATAAGTATCGAGTTCTTTAAGACTCATACCATTCGTCCTAGGAATAACGCCTGCCTTAATGAGCGCAGCACGGGCCTCAGGGTCATTTAAGACTGCGTTGGCTTCGCGATTAAGGTAAGCAATAATGGGTTTAGGAGTTTTAGCTGGGAGCAATATGCCCTGCCAAAAAGCTAAAGTCACTGGAACTCCTTGCTCCGTAAAAGTTGGCACATCGGGTGAGTCAGGTACTCGAGAGGTTGTATCAACTCCTAAAATTCTCACGTTACCGCCCTTCTCATGACCTGTGGCCATACTAAGCGGAACCATGGTGACATCAACTTGACCACCTAAAACAGCAGCAAATGATGGGCCCGAGCCTTGATAAGGGACATGTAACATTTTGAGATCAGTCTTCTCATTAAACGCTTCAGTACGAATATGAGCACCACTACCAACACCCCATGTTGAATAGGAATATTTACCGGGATTGGCTTTAGCGGTTTGGATAAATTCACCCAGACTGGTGGCTGATACCTTGCTAGTGTTTACTACTAGGGCATTTGGCATGCTCCCTACCACTACCACTGGAATGAAATCCTTTAGGGGGTCATAGCGTACTTTGGGGAAAAGATGCGGGATAACAGAATGCGTATCTCCAACGGTATATTCCATTGTGTAACCATCAGGCGCAGCACGAGCCACAAATTCTGAGCCAACCATACCACTTGCCCCACCACGATTTTCAACCATGATAGGTTGTTTAATTCGATCACTAAGGTATTTAGCAAAGACTCGTGCAACGTTATCAGTGCCACCGCCAGCAGGATAAGGAACAATCATTTTGATCGGCTTATCTGGATATTGGGCATAAGCTGCTGATGCCGCAATACAAAAACCTAAACAGGTCTTTTGCAAAAAACTTAATATTTTTGGCATCTTTTTCATCGCAACCCTCTTTGCTTGAGTAATTCTCTTAAGTTATTAATGTCTTTCGGCAATGTTTATCGTAATGAGAGCCACCAAAAAGAACATCAAAAACGATCTTTATTAGCCAATAATGCAATTTAACAAATAATATTCGTAGGGAGTCTAGTGAATACCCTTATGCATTAAAAAGTTTCGATGCAGAGGGTTAA
Organism: Betaproteobacteria bacterium; assembly: GCA_947453825.1. GTDB lineage: Bacteria > Pseudomonadota > Gammaproteobacteria > Burkholderiales > Burkholderiaceae > Polynucleobacter. The sequence continues at coordinate 5,246 of CANGHN010000009.1, read as the reverse complement.
AGAAGATAGATAAACTCAAAGAGAGTTGAGAATATTTCACACTAAAGAATTCAGATTTAACTACAAATCTTTAGAGACTTTAAGGCGTAAAAAAAGGGGGTTGCCCCACCCAAAACAATTCGAATGTGTGGCCTACGCCTTAATACATGGGTTTATGAATCGTAGTCACTAGCAAACCGGTGGTTTGTATCACGATGATGGGCCTCATCATTGCGGACAACAATAACAACATCACGCAAAGTGGCAGTGCTATCAAGCTTCCAATAATCAATAGCGATCTGAGGTGCAGGGACATTAGGTATACGCCCCTCATCAATTTCTTTTAAATATTCGGTATAAGAGTAGACAGCCTCTTCCTCAAAAAAGCCCACTATGCGATGAGCCGTTCTTGGAAAAAATACATAAATAATAAAAAAGAAATTCCAGAAAATAGCTTGGGTAACCAAGACCAAATAGCGCTCAAACATATTAGGTCTTGCAATCTCGATGAATGTCATAAGATGCATTCTTTCGTTTTCAGCTTCTGCTAAAAGCGTACGAATCTTTGGGCCATAACCAACCTTCATGCTGCGAAGACTAGTTAAATGAGTCCACATTCCAGCAACCATCCCCGGAACCCCAGCTACCGTTTCTAAAACAACGGCTCGATGTCCGTAGCGCTTCTTAAAAAAGGTATCCGCAAAAAAACGCATGCCTTTAGTAAAAGATAAAGCGACTCGATCTGAAAAATTAATCGGGATATAGTGGACGGGGTCATTCATAAAAAGACTTTAAATGTTTTTTAGCTTTTATGCCCAAGAGCCCCACTTTTCCTACTTAAAGCTTGATTTTTGGCCTGCCCAGCACGATTCGAACGTGCGACCTACGCCTTAGAAGCTAAAAAAATGATATAAATCAATAGCTTAGACAATGACATAAGCCTTACAAGATCAGGTGTTCGATCGGCACCGAGATCTGTGGCTCGAAGTGGAATTCGCTGGTTAGAGTTTGGCATTGGCAGATGTGGAGTCGGTTTAACCGACACCACAGTGTCAAGGACGCGATGAACTGTTGTTGATTGCAAAGAAATTAATAACCGGAAAGTTAGTTAACTTCAAAAAAAGTAATATTGTCTAACTATGGGCTAATAAATAAATCCTTACCATTCTTAATCGTCTTCACAATCTGAATATCCCTAATTTCCATTGAATCCACTTTCAATGGATTGCGATCAAGAATCACCATATCCGCAAGTTTTCCAGAAGTAATAGTACCCTTTGATGCTTCTTCTTTGTACTGATATGCAGGCACAGAAGTAAAGCCACGCAGCGCTGTATAAGGATCAAGGCGTTGACTAGAGCCTAAAGTACTGCCTCCATAGGTTTTGCGATTAACCGCGGTCCAAATCGTAAACAATGCGCTTGGCCCTGATGACGGCGTGTCATTGTGAAGGCCAAATTGCATTCCTTTTGTCTTAGCCAAATTAAGTGGAACCATATTGTTAGCCCTCTCATCCCCTAGAATCTTTCTATATACATCGCCATACATCCAAATATGGTTAGGCATAAATTGAGGCAGAATTTTATGGGTTTTGTATTGGTCCAATTGATCATCACGAACAAAGAAGGAATGGGAGATCACTGATCTACGATCTTCAGTAACGCCCGTTTCTTTTATTGCTTTAGAAATTCCAGAAAGCGCCATATCAATACCAGCATCGCCATTGGAATAGCCGAAGTACTGGATATTTTTTTCATAAGCTAACTTTGCGTACTTATTAACCAAATCCTGGGAAGCAATAGCCATCCCGCGCCATTCTTTTGGCAATCCTGTGGTGTCGTTATAAGGCTTGGTGAAATAGGCCAAACGCAATTGTGGCGCGCCATCTGTAGAAACCAATATTCCAGCAACCTTAAAGCCGCCATCACCCTTGGTATAGACTCCAAAAGGATAATTTTTATTAGTTGCAAGCAGTTGATCAACTACATCATAGGTGGGCAGCGCAATCAGGTCTAAGCTGATCACATTACGATCAACTGCTTGGCGCATATTGCTAATATCTTGGATGGTAGTTTGATAACTTTGAGCAGTAGTAAAGCCATTTGAGGCATAAATCTGTTCGGCTTTGCGATAAGTTTCCATCATTAAATCTTGAGAATACTTGCCGAATACCTTTGCTGTTGCCTCGAAATTAGGACCACCAATCAATTCACCAGTAAGCTTGCCGGTTTTTGGATCAACTGGAAGCATGCCTTGTGTCACTTTGGTATTTTTGCTAAAGCCAAGCTTCTTTAGTCCCGCAGTATTCACAATCCCAGTCAAAGTAGAAATGTTATTTAAAAATACTGGTTGATTGGGAAACGCTTGATCTAACTGCGCAATCGTTAAAGGGCCATCGGTCAGAAAGGCATCCGCATACTCCGAACCAATGATCCAACCATTAAACGGTTGAGCTTCAGCCTTCAAGCGACCAATGAGCTCGTGCGTGGTATGTGGAGGTTTCTCTGAAAAATAACCGAGATTAACACTCAGAGTATTTTGAGCAATCAAGGTAAAGTGACCCCAGGCATCTATAAAGCCTGGCAATAAAGTGCGTCCTTTTAAATCCTGCATTACTGGATTAGCGCCGGCTCCATTTAAAGCATCTCGCAAATTACCGACATAAGCAATCTTCTTGCCCTTCACTACGACTGCTTCAACATACTGTGGCTTATCACCCTCCATCGTCAGGATGTCACCATTGAAATAAATCGCCGTATTGTCGGCAAGGGCTAGGGTGGCAATCAAAAGTAAGTATGCAGCTAAATGTAGTTTGAAGATTTTCATGGGTAAATTACTGTGTAATAGATTGGATATTCGTAACGCCTAGAGGGGAAATGGGGGAATTTTTAATTCTTGCCTTAGCGGATACTACCTCTCCCACTACTAATACACACTTTATTGTGAGGAGTCTTTTACCAATCTAAATCCAAGATGTGACATCGGGCTATATGGATCTGCTCCACGTCTTGCGCTTGGACGATACGACTGACAGTAGTCTTCATTGCATAAAAATGATCCGCCGCGAATGACTCGTTTTGGGGCATTGGGTGGAACGCCATAATCATCAGGATCATACGAATTACTAGGTCCAAGAGGATTATTCGCAACGCTATTTCCATACTCCTTAGCTTGTATTGCAAAATAATCAGCGCGATACCAATCGGCAGCCCATTGCCAAGCATTACCAGTCATATCAAACAAGCCATACCCATTCTGAGGATATGTCCCAACGGAACTGGTACCGATTGCGCCGCCAGCTTTAGGGCTTATGGTTGAATTAATTACCGGAAATACCTGCTTCTTTACATCCCAAATATTGGCCGGTAACTTTCCTTCTTGCTCTAGTTGATCACCCCACACATAGGTTGCCTGGTTCAAACCACCGCGCGCAGCAAACTCCCATTCCGCTTCGGTAGGAAGTCTCTTCCCTGCCCACTTGGCGTATGCCACAGCATCCTCGTAACTCACTTGAACTACCGGATGATTTCCCTTACCATCAATATTGCTTTTTGGACCGGTTGGATGCCGCCAGTTAGCACCAGGCACATAGGCCCACCACTGTGAGTAATCATTGAGATTCACCTTTGCTTTCGTACCAACAAACACCATCGCCCCAGGAACAAATACTGAAGCAGGCGGCTTAGGTGTTCCTGGTGGAAGTTGTACACGAATGGTTTCCCAATCTGGGATTTTCTCTGCAGTTGTTTTGTAATTGGTTTCTTTAACGAATTGTGCGAATTGATCATTAGTGACATGAGTGATATCCATCCAAAATCCAGACACCTTCACTTTATGCGTAGGCTTCTCATTGGCCTGTGCTTTTTTATGGTCACTCCCCATTAAGAATTCACCGCCAGGAATCCAGGCCATCCCTTTTGGGCTATTAACGCCATCACCCAGAAGGGTTTGAGGGACTGCCTGCTGAGGTTTTGAAAAGAAGTTACTCCAGACCAGATATGCGCCAACTCCTAAAACTGCAAGTACTGCAATCAAAACACCTGTGCGCCGCATATTCATCGTATTGCTACTTTCCCAATGGAATACTAATGGTCGATATCATGGCATACCCTTCAACTCGGTTCTGTGCCCAGAACTCTTTATAAGCACGCAAATTTATATAGGCTTGTTTTTTACCAATATTAATTAGATATCCAATTTGTGGACCAATGGCTGCAACTTGGGATTTGAAGGCCCCCACCCTATTTCCGCTACCAGAGTCCGCAGTGAGTTGATAGTAGCCATATCCCGCAATACCCACCTGCCAATTTTGCGATAGAAATTGTGAAACAGACCAATCCAAGTGAGAATCAATGCCATTCTTGTAATTGGTTTGATTGTTCATCCAGTTATAAGTGGCACCCAGCACACTAGAAAATTCTAAGCCTGTAGTATTGTTCAAATAAGTGTATCCACCACCAGCATCCATTGCAGCATGACCAATACCAATACTAGAAAGACTGGTTGCACTATAGGTGCCCACTGGTATATCGCCAGTCACATAGGTCATGAAATTATTATTACCTTTATTCCAAGCCAAACTGGCTAGGGGATATATATCAGTACTTCCTGTCACCGAATTTGCTTTATTAAATTCAGTATTTAGACTTGAGACGCTTGCAAACGCCGTAGTGGTATTTGCACCTGGTCCCCAGCCTACGCCAACATAGGGCTGCCCGCCTAAGATCTTTTCCTCTGCCGAGTATCCCAACTGAAATAAGAAAATCGATTCTTTAGTGCTTAAGCCAGCATTAACGCTTTGACCATGTTGAAAGTTTTTTGATTTGTCTGCGCTGCCGCTATAGACATACGGCATCAATACTAATGACCAGCCAGGTTGTGATGGAACTGCAGCCATACTTGCATACTGACCAGACATCCAAAAGGGAACTCCACCCTCATCTGCTAATACCGATTGTGACGTAAAGATGCTGATTGAAATCAAAAGAAGTTTAGAAAAAATTCCTAAACTTCTTTTGCAAAGCTGGCTATGCACTCTGCATTCCTTCTTAACGCTGATTAAAGTTGGTTAAGTTAGCAGGTGGAGGGTTTGGGAACTTCTTAACCGAGGCAAGATAATCTTGAATTGCTTTGAATGCGTTAACTGAAATTGATTCGTAATTTACTAACTGTAAATCTTCATGCGGATCCATTTCGATGTTGTAAACCTTTGGGTAGTACATTGGAACTGAATTAGCAGCTATGCCGCCAAGCATTTGCTGACCAGT
>CANGHN010000008.1 GCA_947453825.1 Betaproteobacteria bacterium | reverse complement strand
CCAACGCGATAGTCCATTTCAGCAACGAGGTCTGCAAAGAGTCCACCACGTTGTGGAGACTTACCAGCAAAGTTTGGATTAGCTATTGGCGGCTCATGCATTTCTGAATAACCAACATATACAAAGAATGGTTTATTTTCTGCAGCATTTTTCTTGATATATTCAACCGTCTTGGGAATAATGTACTTCTCATCAATCACTGGACGAATCTTTAGATCAAGTGGCATGACGGGTTTAGATTTTTGCCCTTTCTTGCCTTCCCAGAGCATTGGAACAGGAACTCCACTCTCTTTAAATAGAGGCCACTGTGTATAGCCAGCTTGATCCCATGTATCGGGGGTACCCCACCATTCATCAAAACCCTGATCATTAGGCATACGGCCTTGCGTGTTACCTAAGTGCCACTTGCCGTATAAAGCAGTGGCATAACCAGAATCGGAAAGTAGCTTAGCGATGGTGTATTCCCATGGAGCCATTCCTGCCTTTCCTTGACCGGGCCAAGGAACTGAAGTGGTTCCTGATCGTACCGGGTGACGCCCGGTCATGATTGCAGAACGAGATGGCGTGCACTGAGCTTCAACATTGTAGTTATTAAAGCGAATGCCTTGACTTGCTAACTTATCAATATTTGGAGTTGGCACTGTACCGCCATAAACACCAAACGATCCCCACCCCGTGTTGTCAACTAGAAAGTAAACAATATTTGGCTTTTTTTCTTTTGGGGCAGAATCGGGCTGAGCAAATACTGGTCCCGCAATTATTGAGATTGAAAAAACTCCAATCAAAAATCTTTTAAAGAACATTGAAGATCCCATTCATTTAATTACATATATCAATTAGATTAATTATCGTTATACAGGAATCGGTTTACGGTTCATGTGAGGCGTAGTTACCCTAATGAAAAAGCAACAAGAAACTGGGATTAAAGTGCTTTCCAAGTCAAAATTTGTCGGTTTACAAGACAAATTTACTGATCAACCTACGCCGGCCAAGCTCAGCAATGATTAGCCACAATCGAGCCAATAGATAAGCCTGAAACACTATTAATTAGGAGAATTTGGCCTGCCCAGCACGATTCGAACGTGCGACCTACGCCTTAGAAGCTGTAAAAATGAGGTTAAACAACACTAAAAACAATGGTTTAAAGGTGTTTAGATTTAGTGTCCAGTAGACAGCGAGCTATGTGTTGTTGGGTGGAATCTACAGACAGTTGGTCTGTCAAAATAAAACCACCCAAAGGTGGTTTTATTTGTGGGTAAAAATATTCCCTAGAACATATAGCCAAGATGAATTTTTCCGAATAAAAGTGTTGGCTGAGAAGTCAAATTACAGCTGTAGCCATATGTTGCACATGAACTATCTGCAGTAATTGTTTTTGAGCGCATATTAATTTGGTATGCCTCTATTCCCCAATATACATTCGGATGCGCAGCATTTAAGCCGTGCTTAAACCCAAAACCAAATAGCATGCCACTTTGATTGCCAAAATTGTAGTCTTTTGAATAAGAACCGCCCGTGTAAGCATAATTTTCGCTCATAGTTGTCTGCCCCTGAGCCCAACCGAGTTTTACATAACCAAGACCGTGCTTACTCAAATAGTAGCCTGGCTCAACTGAGATGGCATAAATATTTTTTGTCTTTGTAGCATAGGTACCAGTACCGCTATATGAATCACCGTTATAAACCCCCGTGTAGTTGGAGGTATTTTTCCCGCTATCACCAGCAGTTGCGTTATAAGTAAAATTAACTGCAAGATTAATATCGTTATCCCCGTCAAAATCAAAAATCTTTTTTGAATAGCCAACAGTCAAAGCATATTGGGGATTAATTTTTCCATACTGAACTTGATATGAGTCATTAAACGAATAATTGGTTCCAGACCCGCCATATGACCAAGTATTTGCGTTTGACTGAGATCCCAAACCAACTTCAACCTGACCATAAAAGCCATCGAAATAAGCATCGCTATTCACACCAGCTGCCATGCTTGAACCCACAACGCTTGATAAAACAAGCATCGTGATCACTTTACTTTTAAACATACTGCCTCCTAGGGTTTGAATTGCATGAACATAAATATGAATATGCTTTTGTTTTTTACAATGCTAACTATCTCTAGGGATATGAGGAATTACCCTCAATATTCTGCGCCAAATTGGTGCTGATTATGTGAGTCATGAACTTATGAAGTAGAAACATGCTCTAAGGATTTTAATAAGGGGAATATATTAAAAGTATCTGATTAATCAATCGGGCATTGTATTTGTCCAGCACGACTTAAACGCACCACATACAGCTTAGAGGCTTTAAAAATGAGGCTAAACAGCAACATAAACAATAACATTAAGGCGTTCAATAAGCTTGGTCAAAATTTGGTCAACAGACCACCTTACAATCGGGTTTTTTGACTAGAACTCATCAGCCAGTCAGGTGTTTGGCCTGCCCAGCACGATTCGAACGTGCGACCTACGCCTTAGAAGGGCGTTGCTCTATCCAGCTGAGCTATGGGCAGTTATATGCTGGGTGTATCTAGAACAATCAGGGAAAGTGGTCGGAGTACAAGGATTCGAACCTTGGACCCCCTGCTCCCAAAGCAGGTGCGCTACCAGGCTGCGCTACACTCCGACGGAAGCAATATTCTACACCGACATGGCTATTTCAGGCAAATACTGTAAGATTTGGCGCATGGGTGCCTATTTTTCCAGCAAATACATTAAGCAATGCAAAGCCGTGTTTTCTGCTGCCTTGTTGCTGTTTTGCCTGATCGGTACCCACTGGGTTGGGTTTTCCCATAGCATTTCACATGCAAGCTTTCAGGGTAAAACTTTAGCAGCACCTGCTGTTGATAACACAGCAAACTTTACCCATACCTCTGATAGCTGCCATCTTTTTGACGCATTAACACTGGCTGGTTTTGCAGCAAGTAATGAGTTTCAGGTTGGCATAGATGCTGCAGAGTTTTTGCCAATCGTATCAGCCCATACTCTGGTTTTGAATAGTGCTGCTTTTGCCCCTTACCAATCTCGCGCTCCTCCTTTTTTCATCCTTTAAAACTTTTGCGCCCTGAGGCGTATTCCCGTTTTAGTAGTACACCAGCATTTCTGGTGCATTGGATGAATTATGAAATATCGCATTAAACCATTTTCTTATCGCACTCTTAGTTCGCTTGTCATGTCATTAGCGGTTAGTCATGCATGGTCGCAAAATGCCACTGAGTCATCACTGCAAATTAATGTGAGCGGTGTACGTGATACTGATTCAGGAATCTTGTCGCCTAGCAAGGTTCTTGCCGGTGACGAACTAGCCAATAAACTATCTGGAACTCTGGGAGCAACGCTAGCCAACGAGCTTGGAGTGTCTGCTACAGGATATGGATCTGGCGCATCTCGCCCAGTCATACGTGGTCTTGATGGTGCTCGGGTACAAATATTACAAAACGGCCTATCGGTAGGTGATGTTTCTAGTATTTCTGCAGATCATGCAGTAGCAAGTCCATTGCAAAACAGCCATCAAATTGAGATATTGCGTGGGGCTGCCGCCCTACTCTATGGCTCAGGCTCTAGTGGCGGTCTAGTGAATGTAGTAAATGATCGTATTGTGACTTCAATGCCCGATATGGTTTCTGGGGCGATTAATAGTAGTTATGAAACCGTGAACCAAGGCAAGAGTGCCAATATTGAATTAGATGCTCCTGCAGGTCCACTGGCTTTGCACTTTGACTCTGCTATCAGTAATTCTAATAACTACCGTATTCCAGGTTTTGCAGAGCAAGGCGGCCCCAACGCCAATTGGTCTATTAACCCTGGCTCTCCAGTCAACGTTCCTTATAACGGCAAACTCCCTTTCTCCTACAGCAATCAGAATAGCCTGGGCTTAGGAGCAACTTATCTCCACTCTGATGGCTATACCGGGGTTTCTCTCGAGCGTATGAATCATCAATACGGCATCCCCACTGCTGAGGGCGGATTTATCCAGCAGACACAGAATCGCTATGATGTAGCGCAGCAGAGTAATGACCCATTCGATGGTTTTTCATCGGTCAAGATTAGTGCTGCTAATAGTAATTATCAACATACCGAATTTACTAATAATGGCCTTGCTTCAACACAGTGGAAGAACAACGCAAGCGAAGCCCGCCTAGAGCTTGCTCATAAAGAACTATTAGGTTCAAAAGGAATTATTGGTGCCCAACTTACCGGCGCCACTTTGAATGCAATCGATCTCTCTACTAATAGCTATTCAATCATCCCACAAACAAAATCGAATTCCACTGCGGTGTTCTTAATTGAAGAAGGTCGCTATGGCCCTGTTAAGACAAGCCTAGGCGCTCGCTATAACTATGCAACCCAAAATCCCAATACAAGTACGCAGTTTCCAAGTGCAAGTAGCCAGGGCTTTGTGCCCACCTCCTATGGCCCTCCTTCTGTTCAGAATCGGCAATTTAACTTAATGTCCTATTCTGCTGGAGGCTTGCTCGATATAGCCAGGGGTTATGGCCTAGGTATGGGGTATACCGTTTCTCAAAGAGCGCCATCCGCTCAAGAGCTTTACTCCTATGGCCCACACGACTCTACCGCTACCTTTGATATTGGAAACTCAAACCTAGGTACTGAGACCTCGCACAATGTGGAATTTAGTTTTCAGAAAACGATTGGATTGATGAGAAGTAAAGCTAGCGTCTATCGCAATCAATTTACAAACTATATTTATGGCTTTTACACTGGTGCGTATAGCCAAGCAAACTCTAATTTTTCTGTTGTACAGGCCTCTCAAGCCAATGCCAATATTAAAGGTGCCGAGGGAGAGCTAAGTTATAACTGGAATGAAACGGGTATTGGTGGCCGTATCTTTGGTGATATCTCCCAAGGTAGCTTTAATGCCGGTGGCAATCTGCCTCTCCAACCTGCTCCCCGTATTGGTAGTGAATTAGCCTACCAACGCAATGGCTGGTTAACTAGCGCTACTTATATTTATAGCTACCAACAAAACAGACTTGCATCTTGGGAAATTGGGCCGACTCCAAGCTATAACTTAGTCAATGCCAATCTATCTTATACAGAACGTATTGGGAAAATTAATTGGACTGGCTATCTTCTCTTGAAGAATCTCTTAAATGAAGAGATTCGATATGCAACTAGCCCTATGGCGGTTAGGTTGTATGCGCCACAACCTGGTAGAAGCTTAATGGTGGGACTGAGGGCAGCGTTTTAATACAAATCTGGAACATACATCTCTGGTGGTACAGGGCCACGCAAGTAATCCGGATTGTGAACACGGGCAGGGAGTGTAATTTCAGGATGCGGAATCTCGTGATATGGAATTTGACTTAACAAATGACTAATGCAATTTAAGCGGGCTTTTTTCTTATCATTTGCAGCCACAACCCACCAAGGGGCTTCTGAAATATGGGTATGCTCCAACATGGTTTCTTTGGCCTTTGTGTAGGCCTCCCAAAGACGTCGAGCTTCTAAATCCATTGGGCTTAATTTCCACTGCTTTAAAGGATCATGAATGCGCATCATGAAGCGGTTGTACTGTTCGTCATCGGAAATCGAGAACCAATATTTAATTAAGATGATTCCAGAATTGATCATCATGCGCTCTAAGTCTGGAACAGTTCTCAGAAACTCTTGATACTCATCTTCAGTACAAAAGCCCATCACTTTTTCAACACCAGCACGGTTGTACCAACTGCGATCAAATAAAGCGATCTCTCCACCAGCAGGTAATTGGGAAATGTAACGCTGAAAATACCATTGTGTTCTTTCACGTTCATTGGGTGCTGGTAAGGCAACTACTTTGCATACTCGGGGATTTAAACGTTGAGCGATGCGCTTAATGGCGCCACCCTTACCTGCTGAGTCACGGCCTTCGAACAGAACAGCGACCTTAACCTTGTTTGCCACAACCCAATCTTGTAATTTTACAAGCTCGCCCTGCAATCTAAACAACTCTTTAAAATAGATGTTGCGCGGTACAGAAGAACCTTCCTCACCATCAGGAGTAAGGCGACCATCGTCAAGCTCCATCTCAAGCTCTTCATCCATGCTGTCCAGAATTTCTTCTTGAGCACGCTGATACCACTCGGCCATCTCTTTATGCTTTGATGTCATTTTTTTTACCATTTTTACAAGTACCTTTTTAGAGTATATATATGACATATTTATTACACTCTATTTAACTGCAGTGTTTTAGGAGGTATTGGGAAATTTGCTCCTGGCAACTCAAAGCGAGTGCTTTACGATCGATAGGCATATGAGGACTGGCCTGTATAGGGGCAAAAAAAGATAATTCCACCCTAAGTCTACGGTTTTTTAATATGCTCGCCATAGAGCCGATTAAACCCATATCTCCTATGAAAGCGGGTACTTCAGAGTGTTGGCCTGTGTACCGATCAAAATAGGCGAGCGCTAAGGGGCATACCGGGACTTCAGAGATTGCTGCAGATTCAAATAAATTAGGCTTAAAGGACTGCACGCTTTTACCAATCGTTGAAGTGCCCTCAGGAAAAATACAAACCGATTGGGTTTTTAATATTGCGGCCATTCCATCAACAACTTGCCTTGCATGCCTAGAGCTATCTCTTTTAATAAAAATAGTCCCAAGTTGCTTTGCCATCCACCCAAAGATAGGCCACTTTTCAACTTCAGACTTCGCAACAAAGCGCACAGGCTTAAATGCATTGATGACATGAATATCCATCCAAGAAACATGATTTGAAGCAAGTAAATAAGATGATTGGGGGAGTAATTCAGCATGATTAACGAACAACTCAATCCCGAAAATCCTCAATAAACTTTTAGACCATCTTTGAATATGCTGCTTCTTACGATCCACAGAGATCAATGGAAATAACAAAAATAGCGTGAGTACCCCTCTCAATACATGTAGCCAGACCAGAATCCAAAGCAGTATGTAAGTGAAAATTGGCGTATCTCTATCTGTGGGTATTTTTTTGAGGTTCATATATGCGATTGTTAGAGGCTATGCTAAATGATAAGGGCATTGTCATAAAAGTGTCATAGAAGTGTCATGAAGCTTACACAGTGCATTGGCTTAATACAGTCTCATGATGCATTACAGAGCCATCTGGATTTCAGACGTACACCTAGGAACATCAGGGTGTCAGGCAAACTACCTTCTAGATTTCTTGAAACACAATGAAGCTGATAAGCTGTATTTGGTAGGCGACATTATCGATGGCTGGCGATTAAAAAAATCTTTCTACTGGCCTCAAGTACATAACGATGTGGTTCAAAAACTATTACGTAAGGCCCGAAAAGGAGCTGAAGTCATCTACGTACCTGGAAATCATGATGAAAGCGCAAGGCAGTTTTTTGGGCTGTCATTTGGCGATGTCAAGGTAGTAGAAGAATGTATTCACATTACCTTAGATGGTAAGAAATTATGGGTTACCCATGGTGACTTATTTGACGGAGTGATGCAATACGCTAAATGGCTTGCCTATGTGGGAGACACCCTCTACTCCTTTATTTTGTATGTCAATCGCTACTTCAATATGCTCCGCATCAAGATGGGATTGCAATACTGGTCGCTTTCGCAGTATTTAAAACACCAAGTCAAAAATGCCGTTAGCTATATTGCTGACTTTGAGCACATTATGGCCAGAGAAGCACGCTTACGCGGTTGTGATGGCGTGGTCTGTGGCCATATTCATAAAGCGGAGATCCGCGAAATCGATGGTCTGCTCTACTGCAACGATGGTGATTGGGTAGAAAGCCTGAGTGCCCTCGTGGAGACGCAAACCGGAGAACTCAAAATTATTTACTGGACACATATTAAGGGCGAGCCAGTAGAAACCCCAGAACTTGCTTTCCAACCTACTGTTGCATCACTTCTCAAAGAGGCTGCTCTATGAAAATTATGATCATTACCGACGCATGGGACCCCCAAGTCAATGGCGTAGTACGCACCCTAAAGCAAACCCGTGCTGAATTAACTGCCATGGGCCATGAAGTTGAAATGATTACGCCCAATGGCTTTAAGTCGATTCCCTGCCCGACTTACCCAGATATTGCACTTTCATTATTTCCAGGCAAAGAAGTAGCGCGTCGTATTAAAGAATTCGCTCCAGATGCAATGCATATTGCAACTGAAGGTCCTTTAGGTCTCTCTGCCCGTTCTTACGCAATCAAGAACAGCCTACCGTTCTCAACCGCCTATCACACACGCTTTCCGGAATATGTCAAAGCCCGTACCGGTATTCCGCTTTCTATTACCTACGCATTTATACGCTGGTTTCATGGTCCATCGATGGCGGTAATGGCACCAACGATTGTCGTTAAAGATGATTTAGAGAAGTACGGTCTAAATAACGTCGTCCTGTGGTCCAGAGGTGTGGATCTGGATGTCTTTAAGATGCAAGAATCCAAATCTTTAAATACTGCTCACCCTATTTTTCTGTACGTTGGACGCGTAGCAGTTGAAAAAAATATCAATGCCTTTTTAGAAATCGACTTACCTGGTTCGAAATGGGTGGTTGGTGATGGCCCAGCCATGGCAGGCATCAAAGAAAAATATCCAGATATCAATTATTTAGGTGTGTTACAACAACATGAACTAGCAAAGGTCTATGCAGCAGCGGATGTATTTGTATTCCCGAGCAAAACAGATACTTTTGGGTTAGTCCTACTTGAAGCAATGGCTTGCGGAACACCTGTAGCGGCATATCCCGTAACTGGTCCGATTGATGTTCTAGGGAACTCTCCCGCTGGGGCTATGAATGAGGACCTTCGGGAAGCATGCATTGCTGCATTAAAAATCCCACGAGAAGTAGCTCGCGCGCACGCTGAAAAATTTTCCTGGAGAGCTGCTTCTGAGCAATTTTTGCACCATCTGAAGCCTGTACCTTCAACTGAAGTACACGCCACTGCATTAGCCTAGGAAAGCCTCGGTTGAACACCAAATATCACATCGATCAAAACCCTCATAAAGGTAATCGAGGATTAACAAGAGCCTGGCACGCAGCCAAAAACTCTTGGTGTGGGCTTGTCTACGCTTTTCTAGAGGAGAGTGCGTTTAGGCAGGAATTAAGTTTATTTGCATTGCTAACTCCTATTGCCTTCTACTTACCGATTGGCTATTTAGAAAAAGCACTGCTAGTTTCTTCGCTGATCATGGTCTTAGTTGTTGAATTACTCAATTCTAGCGTCGAAGCTGCAATTGATCGTATCTCATTTGAACATCACGATCTATCGAAAAGAGCCAAGGATTTCGGTTCGGCAGCTGTGATGTTGGCTTTATTCATTGCTCTTCTGATGTGGTCTGCCGTGTGTGCACCCCTTGTCTTCAAACCGTAATAAATCCGCCCTAACATCATACAAACATTCACCAAGGCTAACTATGTCAGACATCCCTAACCCAATTGGCGCCTTTGAAATATTTTCTCTCAAAAAAGAGAAAAAGATTTCTTCTCCAAAATCAAATCCGATTAAAAAATTATCCCAAAAGTTATCTAAGAAACTCTTTGGTAAAAAGTTTGCTACTAAAGCCCGTGCACAATTAACTATCGCTGAAGTGACGCCGACAGTAAGCCCGATTAGCAAACCTAAAAAACCGACTTTTAAGATCGAATGGGCCAACTCTTTAAGCGAAGTAAAAGAAGCTCAACGCTTACGTTATAAGGTTTTTGCAGAGGAGATGGGTGCTAACCTCTCTAAAAATGCTGAGGGTTTAGATGTTGATGAGTTTGATGCCTATTGCGATCATCTGTTGATTCGTGATCAAGATACTCTCAAAGTGGTTGGCACTTATCGTGTCCTGCCTCCACATAAGGCTAAAGAGATTGGCCGTCTTTATTCCGATACTGAATTTGATCTAACTCGCTTAGACCATTTACGACCAAAGTTAGTAGAGCTGGGTAGATCTTGTGTACATCAGGATTACCGCTCAGGTGCAGTGATTATGGCCTTATGGAGCGGATTGGCTCAATACATGCAAAAGAATGGTTACGAGATCATGCTCGGCTGTGCAAGTATCCCAATGGCTGATGGTGGTCACTTTGCCGCTAGTCTGTACAACTCACTCAGCAATGATCAAATGGCTCCCGTTGAGTTCCATGCCTTCCCTCGCCTAGCACTACCATTAGATAAGCTCAATGGCGGACTAGATGTTGAGGCACCTCCGTTGATTAAGGGCTACCTAAAACTGGGCGCAAAAATTTGTAGCTCTCCTGCTTGGGATCCTGATTTCAATACAGCAGATTTACTAACCATGTTGCGCTTATCAGAGATTAATCCACGCTACGCAAAACATTTCTTGGGACTGTAAGTCTCAAAGTTTTATTTTTGATTGAGCTCATAAGAGCGGCCGATACGAGTCCATTCGGCCGCTTCTTTTAGTAAGCTAAATTCTGTTAATGGGTGTGTTTGTATCCACTCCTTGGAGATGTTTACCTGAAAAGCGCCATCTTTCTCCAAGACCTTAACCTTAGGTAAATCCTCATCGCTTCTACCACGACAGAGCGCTTGAGCTAAGCGCAGGCAAAAAAGCATACGCCAATCATGAAAGCTAGCATTATTTGCAAGCTTCCCCAATTTGCCAGTATGACCAATCAGGAGCGAGGCTAAACGGGCCTGATCATTCTTAGAGAAACCGGGCATATCAGCATTTCCAGTAATGTAGGCCGAGTGCTTGTGATAACCGTTATGAGAAATCGATAGGCCAATTTCGTGAAGGCTGGCTGCCCATTGCAATAGAGCAATGTTATCTACTCTTTTCTCGGTTTCAGACTTAGGTAATTGTTGTAAAAATTCAGAAGCCAGCTTACCAACACGAACTGCTTGATCACGATCGACGGCATACCGCTGCATGAATTGCTCAACTGTAACGTAGCGCATATCGTGATGTTGTGAGCGACCTAAAAGATCGTAAAGGACTCCAGTACGTAAAGCGGCATCGGTAACTTCCATTTCCTCAATACCAAGCTCATCAAATACAGCTAGCATGATGGCCAAGCCTCCAGGCCAAACAGACCTTCTGTCATCTTTTAAGCCCGATAATTCAACATGGCTAATGTGCTCATATGTCAGTAAATGTTTTTTCATCGCGCGTAAACCATCACGCGTTATTAAACCGCCAACTGTATTAATGCGGCCCATCGTTAAACTATCACTATGACTATTAAAATCATTTGCAGCAATCAGCTCGGCAAGTGCCCTAGCAGTACCAGATGAACCAATCACTTGATTCCATCCATTCTTAAGGTAGGCCCCTGAAATGACTTGGATCTCACGTCTAGCTGCCAATTCAGCCTCTTTGAATGCGTGAGCATCAATATTGCCCTTGGGGAAAAAACGGATGCTATGAGAAACGCAGCCAATATAAAGACTTTCCATCAGCTTTGGCTCATAACCTTTTCCGATAATAAATTCTGTCGAACCTCCGCCGATATCTACCACTAACCGATTGCCTTGAACTGCCTGAACTTCGTGAGCAGCCCCAATATAAATTAAGCGAGCCTCCTCAACACCCGCAATAACCTCGATGGGGAATCCCAAGGCTTGCTGAGCATCATCTATAAATTTTTGGGCATTTTTAGCGACCCTCAAGGTATTGGTAGCAACTGCGCGGACTTTTGAGGGATCAAATCCCCGAATGCGCTCTCCAAAACGTCTAATAGTAGCTAATCCACGTTGGTAAGCATCATTACCTAAGAGCTTATTCTCTGTTAAGCCAGCAGCTAGACGGACTGAATCACGCAGAGTATCAATGGGACGCAATTGAGTCCCTGATGGCGTATTAATAGCCTGAGCAACCAACATGCGGAAGCTATTAGAGCCTAAATCTACCGCTGCAACTAGGTCGTCCGAAGAGGATACAGAGTTGTCAGAATGAATTTCCAAATTATTCCCTAAATATATCTACGCTAATTAATTATGTCTATTTTATGAAAAAACCATGACATATTAATGAAATTACAAGGTAGTCTAACGGGAAATGGCTAAGTTGCTAGATTTTGTTCTGCACTAGAGCAATCGAGGTCACCAAAGCTGCAGAAAATACAGCAATCACCGGACTTAGGCTTCAAGATATTGCTACAAGCACGGCAGCGATATAAATGATGAGAAGTCCCTCTAGGGACCTCAAGGGTCTCGGTTGCCTGACAATGGGGACAGGTAATAATAGAATGCTGTTTTTCTGAGTAAATATTCACAGCCCCATATTGAACTGTGAATATTTCAAAAATATGTCAGGTAATCATGGGGCGAATATTATTTAGAACTAAGCCCCAGAGTTTGGACGATTACCTTAAAAACCTCAGTATTGTCCATAAAGCCTTTGAACTTTTCTGAACCTGGACCCACGGCATTTAGGACGGCATCATCTGCAGTATGCACGCCAGACTCTTGATGGGATGGTAAATTGCCACCCACATGAATTGCATCCTCTTGTAGCTGTATGTATTTTGGATTGGCGATATATTTACCGCCCTCACCTTTCACTGCTGGCACAAAGGTGCCGTCAAGCTTAGGATGCAAGGTCTCATAGTGGTCTGGGTAGTTGCCATAGAAAAATGCTAGGCGCTTTGAAACATCAATCTGACTAGGATAGCCTTGCAGATCCGCCTTAGGGTAGTTAGGGTACCCAGCATCAGCATAGGTGCCAACCTTTTCACGTAATGGACCAGGCTTATCATCATTCACTACCCCACTGATAGACCCGCTATGGGTATGATCTGGCGTAACAATAATCAGTGTATCGGGGTGGGTCTTGGCAAAGTTTTGGGCGACCTGCACTGCATTGCTCAACATAATAGTGTCAAAAGCTGCCCTCTCCCAGTCTAAGGGATGATTAAACTTATCTATCAAGGCCGCTTCAACCATTAAAAAGAAACCATTAGGATTTTTTGACAGAACATCAATCGCTGATTGGGTCATTTCTGTCAAATCAGGTTGATTTGGGTATTGAGAAACGGTGTTCTTTTTGAGAAAAAGTCGATCTAAAGAACCATCCATATTATCTGGATGAAATACGCCAAATAGCTTCTTCGTGTTTTTGTTTTCAGCAGCAGTAATGAGCTCTTGCTTGGTAAGCGCAACCTGATAACCATCTGCTTTGAAAGCGTCAACGAGATTGTTCTCGTCTTTACGTTTAGATCCTTTTTGAGATTGGGGATAGAAATACGCAGAACCCCCACCCAGTATGACCTCAGCCTTGCTAGCTAATAATTGATCAGCGATATATTGCTTATCAGCTCGGCGACGGGTATGGGCTACCATTGCTCCTGGAGTAGCATCTTGTAATTCAGCATCCGAAACAATGCCTACTGACATTTTCGTTTTTCGCTTAATGAGTTCAGCTATGGTTTCTACCTTGGGATGGGATAAGTTATCGCTAGCGCGGGAAACATATACACCCATGGCATTGACTGCTGTTTTATGCCCAGTGGTATAAGCACTCATAGAGTTAGCAGAATCTGTAATCAATGAATCAGAGCCTGAAGTACCAATCATGGCGGTATTTGGCATATCATCAAACGCCAATCTACCTTGGTACTTGCCTTCTGAAATACCTTTAGAGAGAACCCTTGCGGCTGTTCGATTGGCAATAGTCATACCATCACCAATAAACAAGATGACATTTTTTACTCGTCTTGAGCCGCTGGCATAAACATCCCAAGTAACCGCAAGTTTTTCTTTTGAGGCGCGTGCTACAAGCTCATATTTACCTGCCTTAGGTAATTGCACGTTTCTGAAAATGATTGAGCTACCCTTACCATTTTCATTTTGAATAAATTCTGATTGAGAGATGATTACTTTATTAGCGGGAGTACCATTGATTTCAATGGCCACTTCATTTGGACTAACAACCTGGCTAAACTCAACTTTGATATCAAAATAAGATCCTGCCAAAATTTCAGCTTTATCTATTGGATAAATTGCTTGTGCGTGCGCAGCACTAAAGAAGATAAAAGTGCAAATACATACTGTGCTTCTAATGAGGCTAGGAATGTTCATAGGGGATAGAAAATACATATTGAAATAATCACACTACAATATCTACAATGAAGATGACAGATTTATGACAGTCTATCTGACCCTCTTGAATGCTATTTCTTCTTTGCTGCTTTCAATCTGCCGCTTTTCACAGCCTTGCAAAATAGCTCAAAATCCTGCTGATTTTGCTTTGCATAGGATTTAGCAAAGGAATATAGCGCTTCGTTAAGCTCAGAAGATTGACCACAATAACCTGCTATTACGGCGGCATCACCAGATCGGGCATGACCTAAGGCCAATGCCCAACCGAATAACTTGGCGTAATCCGGAAAAGTCTTTAAGCTCACGCCACCAGTGCCAACGCCAATTCCGCCCTTCATGTCACGCAGTTGACGCAGATAAAAACCCTGGCTCTTATTGATATCGTATTGAACAGAGCCGTAGTTCAAAAAAATATCTGGTGCACCTTGAAGTAATCGCTGGCCAGCTACTACACGTCTTCCCATGTCGCGATAGATAGATTCACCAAGGTATGGCGTTAAGACAGATTTTTGAGCCTCTTTATATTGCAGAAACAAAGGGTCACCTTCGCTATCGCCCTCAAAGTACAAAACCATGCAATTGGTACCAACACTACCAACACCTACTACTTTTCTGGCGTAATCTTTTAATGAGTAGCGTTGAAATAATATTTGACGGTCAGCTAACAAAGAGCTGGAATAGTTCAATAAGGCTTTATCGATAAGCGATGCTAAGGGGATGCCATAGGCATCCTTTTTAAAATGCTCAATCAGTGGAGGTTTGTTAATAATCTTTCGATTCTTGCCAACCAAGGTTGTCAGACTCTCAAGAACCTGAATATTTCCCTGTCCTTTAGTCTCCTTCAGGTATGTATCAAGTCTTTTTTGATGCTCTTTACTAAAGTGCTTACGAATATCTTTTTCACCGATAAACTCTTGGGCTAATTCTAAATAGGGCATTTTTGCATATTGCTCAATTCGCTTTTGATATTCAGAGACTATGCGATAAACCAGTTTTTTACCCAGAGCCTTATCACCTCCCAAACTCTCCGATGCAATCAGAGCACTTGCTACCAATCGCTTGATATCCCATTCCCAGCTACCCGGCAAAGTTTCATCAAAATCATTAATGCCAAAAATTAATCGGTGCTCAGCTGAGCCAAACAAGCCAAAGTTAGAAACATGCATATCACCACAAAGCTGAACCGTGATATTCGTAGTGGGTTGATTGGCTAAATCCTGCGCCATAATCGCAGCTCCGCCACGATAAAATGCAAATGGAGACTGCAACATTCGTTGATAACGAATTGGAATAAGTGATTCAATTCGTTGTTTGGCTTGCTCTTCCAGTATCGTAACTGGATCAATTCGGTCTGTAGGAGGTGTGTATACACCTTGGGCAGAAAAGCTCACTAACTTACGTAAAGCCTTACCATCAGCCATCCGTTTTTTAATACTAGGGCGTGGGTTAGTAAAGGACTCTACAGACCTAAGGACGGCAAATTGAGGTTTTTTTTCTAAAGACATGGGCTACCTAGCTATTGAAACAGCATACCCATATTAATACTATTTGCCATTAGGGCGGTTCAAAAGTACAAAAATGCCTTTTATAAAAAGCTAGCCAATCAGGAAATACAGCAAACCAGACAACTACAGGCTCATAGCAACGTTATAACAAGAATGAGTGATTACATAATCTCGTCAAAGCGCAAAGAAAATCTTTTATCGACAACAAATTGCTTGATATTTCGGTCTAAAAAATGAGGGCTTGTTTGTAATTTTGCCTCTTTGCGCTCAAGAGCGTTTCGCTCAACCTCATTACGGAACACATCAGATATATATTTACTTAGATTTTTATTCATTCAGATTTTTCTTTCCTATAGATAGCTAGTACTCCTATCCTAAGATGCGCATATTTCAATTTGATTAAGGCTTATTGAAAGAAAAAACCCAGCGCAAGCTGGGTTAAAAGGAAAGTGAAGCGGCTTTATCTTGGTCAGAATACCTCTGACAATTTAATATAGCTTTAGATTATGACGCTATGATGACCATTTGAAGTAGCTGAGATACACTGAATAATCTAAATTTTCTATCTAAAGGAAATCAGCATGCTCAATTGGGATCTCTATGGGACGATTGTCTTAAGACTGGTCTTGGCATTAATCACTGGTATCGTTCTTGGACTCAATCGCTGGCTGCACCACAAATCTGCCGGTATACGTACTCACTCTCTAGTAGCGATTGGCTCTGCAACAGCAGTTATGCTGATTAGTGACTTTGTTCAAGATGATGCCCAATCGGTTAGCAGAGTTCTCCAGGGGCTAATCACGGGCCTTGGTTTTTTGGGTGCTGGCGTCATTATTCATGAGCAGCGTTCACGCAGAATACATGGGCTCACTACCGCAGCCAGCCTATGGGCTTGCGCCCTGATCGCGGCTGCCTTTGGAGCAGGCCAATTTGCTCTGGGGGGCCTTTCGCTTGCGGCAATTTTGTTAACTCTAGCTATCGGAGGCCCTCTAGAGCGGCTCATAGCAAGCCTAAATGGGGTAAAAAGAAGCTCTGAGATATCTGGGGATCCAGAATAAACGGCCTCTAAAACCTTAAAAAGCGTGTTTTGTCATATTTCTTTGGTAGAGTGGAAATCCCTTAAATGACAAGTTAAAGCCATGAGTGAATATCGATACGAAGATGCAGTCAAACAGCTTCAAGAAAGTGGCGCTATTGGCCTTGTGGACCTCAAAAGCCTCCCTCATGATGATCTTGTAGAGTTATTGGAAGAAATCAAAGTTTGGTGCCTATACGCTGGCGGTAAGGCCGATAAACTTCCCAAAGAATCCAAAAAGAAAAAGAAAAAGAAAAAGGATTAGCGCTTAGGCGCTGATGCGCTCCTTAGGAAAGCGCAGCATAAAAGTACTACCCTTCCCCGGAGTACTTTCAATCGTCAACTGGGCTTGATGACGACTGGCAATATGTTTGACAATTGCTAAGCCTAGGCCAGTTCCTCCTGTATCTCGAGAACGACTCCTATCGACACGATAAAAACGCTCGGTTAGCCTTGATAGATGTTCCGAAGCAATGCCAGGGCCAGTATCTGTTACAGAAAATTCTCCCTGCCCTTCTGCATTAACATTCCATTTCACATGAATAGCACCAGCATCTGGTGTATAGCGGATTGCATTAGAAACTAGATTACTAAAAGCAGAAAGAATTTCCCGCTCATTACCCAATAAATTTTCTTTCTCAAGTATTTCAAAAGTGAAGCTATGGTTCCCATGAGATAGTGCTTCAGCATCATTTTTTAGCAATGCCATAGATGTTTCAATATTGACCTGATTGAATGGCGCAGGAGATGCATTAGCTTCAAGATTAGCTAAGGTCAATAGATCCTCTACCAAGCTTTTCATACGCTGGGCTTGCGAAGTCATCATTTCAAAATACTGATCCCGCTGACTCTTTTCAAGGTCTAAAGATTGCACAGTCTCTAAAAAACCCATTAATACAGTAATAGGGGTTCTCATTTCATGGGAAACATTCGCAACGAAATCGCGGCGCATGGCATCGGCTTTTTGTAAATCAGTAACATTTTGTACCAGTAATAAGTGGCGCTGATTACCAAAAGGAAAGGCCTGCAACATTAAACTGAGACTACTATCTGGCCCCATTCTTTCGAGAAGCAATGGCTCATCGAAATTGTGTTTATTGAGGTATTGAATAAATTCTGGGCGGCGGATTAAAAAATTAATCCGTTGCATTACATCGCGCTTAAAGTTAAGACCAAAAAAGCGCTCTGCAATACCATTGCACCACTCAATTTGGTCACTCTCATCTAGCATCACAATACCGTTAGGCGAAGCTTGAAAAGCCTCAATAAAGTGGTCGTGTTGAAGCTCTATATTTCGCATCTTGTCTTTTTGAGATTTAACAAGGCGTTGCAGCCTAAAAAAAACCTCCTCCCAAAATCCACTGGGTAGTGGCATGTGCTCAACTGAATCCGATTGCACATATTTCCCCAGGCGCGCTAGGTTGAGATAGGAGTACAGGAGCGGTATAGATAGGAGGAAAACACCAACGAAAATGGCATAATCAGCACCCCAGTTATAGAGCGTAATAAACGCGACTATTAAAGCGAGGGAAACAAGGAAAAAAAAGCGGGTTAAGGCAGAAACCATAGTGCAATCTTAGACTATCTCAAGATCTACCTTGAAATAGCTTCAAAAACCTTAAAGATGCCTCTAATTGTGGGTTGGCGTTTTGGTAATACGGTATCCACTCCCCCTAACCGTCTCAATCAATTGATCGCAGTCTACAGGGGTCAATGCTGCTCTGAGACGCTTAATGTGGACGTCTACGGTACGCTCTTCTATATAGACCTCATTACCCCAAACCTTATCGAGCAGATTGGCTCTTGAATGAACACGTTCTGGGTTAGACATAAAGAATTGAAGGAGTCTATATTCTGTAGGGCCCAAAGATACAGGCTTGGGCTCACTATTTGGCCATACTGCTAAAACTCGATGAGAGCTAGGGTCCAGCTTTAGTGGGCCGATAGTGAGCGGGCCAGTATCATCAAGCGGGATTTGCCTTCTTAACAAAGCTCTTACTCTAGCAATTAATTCCTTAGGAGAAAAAGGCTTAGTAACATAGTCATCCGCGCCAGAATCTAAACCTAGAACCTTGTCAGATTCTTCGCTTTTGGCGGTTAGCATCAGAATAGGCAATCCTCTAGTGCGCTCATTGGCCCGCAACTCTTTAGCAAATTGTACTCCGGACTTACCTGGCAACATCCAATCTAGAATAACCAGACTTGGTAAATGATCTCTCATCATTGCAATAGCAAGATCAGTTTGCATAGCCTTCTCAACCTCAAAACCTGCGTGCGTTAAATTAATGGCAATTAACTCGGCAATGGATGGTTCATCTTCAACAATCAGTATGCGTTGAGTCATATTGAATACTCAGTTTTAGTCTTTATTGGCTTCGCGCACCAAATCTTCATGCGGGATATGGCGAACATCTGAGCCTTTTGCAATATAAATCACGAACTCTGCAATATTCTTTGCATGATCACCAATACGCTCAATTGCCTTAGCAATCGTTAACATATCTAAGCCGGTGCTAATAATGTGTGGATCTTCAGACATATAGGTGATGAGTTTGCGCACAAAACCTCTGAACTCTTCATCAATTTGACGATCTTCAGTAACAACTTCAGCTGCGGCGACAGTATCTAGTCGAGCAAATGCATCCAAACTACGACGCAATAAATTGATTGCCATTTGGCCTGAAAGTCGAATCTCAGCCACGTTGATATTATGTGGAGTGCCAGAATCGATCAGACGCTTAGTACGCTTTGCAACACGCTCAGCCTCATCACCAGCACGCTCAAGGTTGGTGATGGCCTTCGATACTGCCATTACTAAACGTAAGTCACGTGCTGCTGGTTGACGTCTTGCAATCAACTCGGTACAAGCCAAATCTATTTGAATTTCAAGATCATTAACGAGTTTTTCATTCTCAATAACAATATTGCAAGTATCAAGATCCATTTGCGTGAACGCACGCATAGCTGTTGAGATCTGCGCCTCAACTAATCCGCCCATTTCTAGCAATCGACTTGAAAGCGAATTTAAATCAGCATCAAATTGTGATGAAAGGTGATTATCAGGCATTTAATATCTCCAATTAACCGAAGCGGCCAGTAATATAGTCTTCAGTTTCTTTACGCTGAGGCTTAATAAATATTTCATCCGTTTTACCGAACTCAACCAAGCTACCAAGATACATATAAGCAGTGTAATCGGATACGCGGGCTGCCTGCTGCATATTGTGAGTCACAATTGCTATGGTGTACTCATGCTTAAGTTCGTTGATCAATTCTTCGATTTTTCCAGTCGAAATAGGATCTAACGCTGAAGTAGGCTCATCTAGCAACATCACCGATGGTTTCACTGCAACACCTCGAGCAATGCACAATCGTTGTTGTTGTCCGCCAGACAATGACAAACCACTTTGATTTAATTTATCTTTAGATTCATTCCAAAGAGCTGCTTTATTGAGAGCCCATTCTACCCGCTCATCCATTTCAGAACGTGAAAGTTTTTCGTAAAGGCGAACGCCGAAGGCAATGTTCTCATAAATAGACATTGGAAACGGCGTTGGTTTCTGGAAAACCATACCAATACGTGAGCGCAGCAAGTTTAAGTCTTGTCCTGGCTCAAGAATGTTTTGGCCATAAAAATTAATTTCACCTTCAGCGCGCTGACCTGGATAAAGGTCATACATCCGATTGAGCGTTCTTAATAAGGTGGATTTACCGCAGCCTGATGGCCCGATAAATGCAGTTACTTTACCTTGCTCAATATTCAAGTTAATGTTCTTGAGACCTTGAAAGGCGCCATAAAAAAAATTGAGGTTTCTTACTTCAAGCGCATTAATAGCAGCCTGTTCTGGTTGTTGATCTATTGTTTCCACTTTACCCCCATGACTATCAATCTGATTTAAGTCAAACATTGTTTTTATATTACTCATCATCCCTGAACCTTCTCACGAAATACGACTCGCGCAAGAATATTTAAGCCCAGCACAGTAAATGTAATTAGCAACGCACCGCCCCATGCTAGATCAACCCAATTGTCATACGGGCTCATAGCAAATTGAAAAATCACCACTGGCAAATTCGCCATCGGGGCATTCATATTCGTCGAGAAAAATTGGTTGTTTAATGCTGTGAATAATAGTGGTGCAGTTTCACCACTAACCCGAGCTAAAGCTAGCAAAATTCCTGTCATTACACCACTTTGGGCAGCACGCAAGGTGATCATAAAAGCGACCTTCCACTTGGGTGTGCCAAGGGCATAGGCAGCTTCGCGCAAGCTCCCAGGCACTAGACGCAGCATATTTTCGGTAGTGCGAACGACCACCGGGACAGCGATCAAGGCCAAGGCAATGGTTCCTGCCCAACCTGAGAAGTGTCTAACTTGAGCCACAACAAATGCATAGACGAATAAGCCAATCACAATCGATGGTGCAGACAACATAATATCGGTTACAAAACGTGTTACCGCGGCAACTCTACTGCGGTCACCGTACTCAGATAAATAAAGGCCTGCAAAAACACCTATTGGGGTGCTGATCAAGGTGCAGCTACCAACCAATAGAAGACTGCCAACGATTGCATTAGCCAGCCCACCACCTTCAGACCCTGGAGCTGGAGTACTTTGGGTAAATAGATTCAAATCTATTGCTGAGAAGCCTTTGAAAAGCAAAACACCCAGAATCCAAAATAAGAACACCATGCCCAATAGCATGGCACCCATCGATAGCGTCAAGCCAATCTTATTAACGCGCTTTCTTTTAGCAAAAATACCTTGGTCAATATTAGAAATATTACTCATGTTTTCAGCCCCTGCTTCTTCTCCATATTGGTCAGCATCCACTTAGCGCAAGCTAGAACAATAAAGGTGATAACAAATAACGCTAAACCCAAGGCAAATAAGGAAGATAAATGATTACCCGCTTCAGCTTCTCCAAATTCGTTTGCAAGGGTTGATGCAATTGATGTGCCGGGTGAAAATAATGAAGCAGAGAGACGGTGTGCATTACCAATCACGAAAGTGACTGCCATTGTTTCACCTAAAGCCCTGCCTAAGCCAAGCATTACACCACCAATGACACCTGCCTTGGTATAAGGCAAAACTACATTCTTAACAACTTCCCAAGTAGTGCAGCCAATGCCATAGGCTGACTCTTTGAGGACAGGTGGAACGATATCAAATACATCGCGCATTACGGAGGCAATAAAAGGAAGGATCATCATCGCCAAAATCAATCCGGCACAAAGAACACCAATACCATTAAATGCTCCAGAGAATAAAATTCCTAGCCCTGGCACTTGACCTAATGTTGTAGCTAATAGCGGTTGAATATATTCAGCAAATAAAGGTGCAAAAATAAACAAGCCAAACATACCGTAGATGATTGAAGGCACTGCAGCTAAAAGTTCAATCGCAGTACCAAGAGGTCTGCGCAATTGTTGTGGGCAAAGCTCTGTTAAAAAAACAGCAATCCCAAAACTTAAAGGAACTGCAATTAATAAGGCAATTAAAGAGGTGACCACAGTGCCGTAGATGGCAATCAAACCACCGAACTGCCCATTTACAACATCCCATTCTGTTGAGTAGAAAAATTCAGGGCCAAAGGTACGAAGAGCTGGCCAGGCATTAATTGTCAAAGAAATCAGAATTCCTACTAGTGCAACCAATACCGCAACCGCAAAAAATTGTGTAATTCTGTGGAATAAGAAGTCTTGTAGACGCTGTAATTTAGCGATTTTCAATGCTTGCGGGGTAGGCGCTGAGTGGGACTGAGTAATATCCATTGGCTTATTTAAATAATGAAACAGCCCCACAGTCATGTGGAGCTGTTGATCAATTAATGATTAAAAAGTTAATCATCAAACCTTATTTAGTAACAACCTTAGTAAATACATTCTTACGAATAAAGTCTGTCGTAGCATCAGGCATAGGAACATAGTCCAACTCTTCTGCCATCTTTTTGCCATCCTTAAAGGCAAAGTCAAAGAACTTAATGACTTCAGCTGCATTTGCCTTATTTTCTGGGTTCTTGTAAAGCAAGATAAATGAAGCGCCTGTAATTGGCCATGATTTAGCACCGGATGCATTGGTAATGAAAGTACCCATTCCAGGTATCTTAGCCCAATCTGTTCCAGCTGCAGCTGCTGCAAAGGTCAGATCATCAGGTGCAACAAAATTGCCATCCTTATTTTTCAAGGAAATAAAGGTCATTTTATTTTTCTTCGCGTAAGCATACTCAACGTATCCAACAGAATTTTTAACGCGAGTAACGTTTGCCGCAACACCTTCATTGCCTTTACCGCCAACTGTCGAGGCTGCAGGCCACTTCACGTTAGCACCAGCACCTACTGAATCTTTAAAAAGAGTGCTTGTTTTGGCAAGGTAGTCCGTAAAGATTGCTGTAGTGCCAGATCCATCAGCACGTACAACTACAGTAATTGGACCGCTAGGAATCTTGACGCCTGGATTCATGATCGCAATACGCTTATCGCCCCAGTCAGAAATCACGCCTTGGAAGATATCAGCCAATGTTGGGCCATCTAATTTAATTTCCCCAGGTTTGACGCCATCAACGTTAATAACCGGTACAACACCGCCAATAATCGCTGGGAATTGAACCATACCATCTGCCTCAAGCTCATCAAACTTAACTGGATTATCGGTTGCACCAAAATCAACAGTTTTTGCTTTAATTTGCTTAATGCCGCCAGATGAACCAATGGATTGGTAATTTAGGTTGGAACCTGTTTTAGCCTTATATGCTTCAGCCCATTTAGCGTAAATTGGGTATGGGAATGTTGCGCCAGCCCCTGTCATGTCAACTGCAAATGCAGCAGGAGCAAGTGAAATAGCGCTAATAAGAAGTACTTTTTTCAGTAAAGATTTCATATGATTGGTCCTTCGGGAGATATAACGCAACATTGCGATATAAGGACAATACGGTTTGACTGTGACACTTTTATGACTTAATTATCACAGTTATTAATACCTAATAAATTCAAGGACTTAAATTAGGATTTTGATCTAAAACTCAAATGATTTTATTGGCTTACTAAGCCACGGGCACTAAACCAGCAATGCTCTTGGCGGCACTCATGGCCACATCACCATCCTTAGTCTCGATCATCACGCGTAGGAGTGGTTCTGTCCCAGATGCCCGAATGAGCACCCTACCAATACCTTTGAGATCATTCTCAACTTTAGCAATCTGCTGTTTGAGCTTTTCATCAGAATTCCAGTCATAGCTGGGCTTGAATCTCACATTCAGGAGAACCTGCGGAAAGATAGTTACTTTTTCGAGTAACTGGGCCAGGCTCTTTTTTTTGTGCCTCATCGCCGCCAATACTTGGAGAGCAGCAATCGTGCCATCTCCAGTGGAATGCTGATCTAGGCATAGTAGATGGCCAGAACCCTCTCCGCCAATAATCCAGCCTTTTTGTTTGAGCAGCTCTAGTACGTATCGATCCCCCACATTGGATCGCTCAAAACCAATGCCCAGCTCTTGAATAGCATTCTCAACTGCTAGGTTAGTCATTAAAGTACCTATAACACCGCCAAGCTTTTGACCACGGTCTAACCTGTCTTTGGCGAGCACATACAAGAGTTCATCGCCATTAAAGAGTCTGCCAGTACCATCTACCATTTGCAGCCGGTCAGCATCGCCATCAAGTGCAATACCTAAGTCCGCTTTTTCTTCTTTCACCTTAGCGATCAGAGCTGCTGGTGCAGTAGCTCCGCAGCCATCATTAATGTTTCTACCATCTGGGTGGACGCCAATCGAGATGACTTCTGCGCCAAGCTCATGAAAGACATGAGGCGCTGTGTGGTACGCAGCACCATTGGCACAATCGACCACCAACTTTAAGCCTTTAAGATTTAGATCTCCAGGAAATGTCGATTTACAAAATTTAATATAGCGCCCTGCTGCATCGTCTAAGCGAAAAGCCTTACCTAACTCTTGAGCGCTAACGCAACCCATCGGATTTTGCAGCTCCGCTTCAATCGCAAGTTCAAAGTCATCATCAAGCTTATCGCCATTTGCTGAGAAAAATTTAATGCCATTATCTTGATAAGGATTGTGCGATGCGGAGATCACTACGCCCGCTGATAAACGCAAGGCCTTCGTAAGGTACGCAACTCCGGGTGTTGGCATCGGCCCACAGAGCATGACATCAACGCCTGCAGCAGCAAAACCCGCCTCAAGAGCAGCTTCTAGGAGATAGCCAGAGATGCGAGTGTCTTTACCGATGAGCACCTTGCAGCGATCACCTGATTTTGCATTCTTGGCTAAGACCTTGCCGGCTGCATAACCTAGGCGCGTCATAAACTCCGGAATAATCGGAAATTGCCCTACTTCACCACGAATGCCATCAGTTCCAAAGTATTGTTTTTTCATGAGGGTCATTATAAAACTTAGAGTGGAATCTAAGTTTCAACCGCCTCCCAAAGCTTTAAGGCATCGATTGTTTCTGGCACGTCATGGACTCTGATGATATTGGCGCCTCGATTTGCAGCCATGATGGCAGCAGCTATGCTTGCTGCTAAACGTTCATTGGTGTCTTTGCCCGTGATTTTGCCAAGCATCGATTTGCGAGAGATTCCAGCCAGCACTGGAAAGGTCAAACTTGAGAATTGATGAAAATGCTTGAGCATAGCGAGGTTATGTTCAAGACTCTTGCCAAAACCAAATCCTGGGTCGATGGCAATTCTATTTCCTTCAACACCTTTTGCTGTGAGTAACTCTGCACGCTCTTTCAGAAACTCCATCACTTGTGCAATCACATCGTGATATTCCGGATTAAATTGCATGGTCTGTGGATCACGCTGCATGTGCATCAAGATGATTCCGCAGTTTGCACTTTCTAATACAGCATCGACTGCACCCTCTTGTCTTAATGCCCAAATATCGTTTACACAATCAACGCCCGCCCTTAAGGCCTGACGCATCGTTTCGGCTTTATAGGTGTCGATCGAGAGTGGTACGCCACAATCTTTGAGCGCCTCAATCACTGGCAGCACGCGATCAAGCTCTTCTTGAAGCTCTACAGGCTGCGCCCCTGGTCTGGTAGATTCACCGCCGATATCAATTAAGTCAACACCGCTCTCAATCATGAATTCTGCTTGAGCAATAGCGTCTTGAGCTGTTCTGAATTTGCCGCCATCTGAAAACGAATCGGGCGTGGCATTGAGTATGCCCATCACTATAGGTCGACTACGTTTGCTAAAGTCAAAAAGAAAACGCCCACAACGCCATGTTGTGGGCATCTCTTGCATGCCTTGCTTGGTCATTACAGCCTAGGCTTTAATTTTTAAGCAGTAGCAGGTGCACTACCCGGAGCAGGACCAGGCGTTCCAGCAGAGTTACCAAACTGAGTAGCTGGTGGTGGCTTAGGGGCGCGTGGTGGACGACCTTCCATGATGTCTGTAATCTGCTCAGCATCAATCGTTTCCCACTCAAGCAAGGCAGCAACCATGGCTTCAACCTTATCACGATTCTTCTCAAGGATAGATCTAGCCAATGCATATTGGCTATCAATTAATGTCCTAATTTCAAAGTCAACTTTTTGCTGTGTTAATTCAGAAACGGTCTTTGTACTGTTACGCCCAAAGATGCTCTCAGATTCTGTATCAACGTAGACCATAGTGCCTAAGCTATCGCTCATACCGTAACGTGTCACCATATCACGCGCCATTTTGGTTGCACGCTCAAAGTCATTCGATGCACCAGTGCTCATCGAGTTCAAGAAGACCTCTTCAGCAGCGCGTCCACCAAATAAAATCGCCAACTCTTCCATCATGCGATCTTTGTAGAGATTCACACGATCAAATTCGGGTAGCTGCCATGTCACACCTAATGCCATGCCACGCGGCATGATGGTGACTTTGTGCACTGGATCTGCTTTAGGAAGACTCTTGGCCACAACTGCATGACCAGACTCGTGATAGGCCGTATTGCGTCGCTCTTCTTCGCGCATCACAGCCGATTTCCGCTCAGGGCCCATGTAAATCTTGTCTTTAGCGTCTTCAAAATCCTTCATGTCAACGGCACGCTTGTTGCGACGTGCAGCAAACAATGCAGATTCGTTAACTAAGTTTGCCAAATCGGCACCCGAGAAACCTGGAGTGCCACGCGCCAATACAGCAGCATCGACATCAGGATCAATCGGTACTTTACGCATGTGGACTTGCAAGATCTGCTCACGTCCACGAATATCAGGCAAGCCAACATGCACTTGGCGGTCAAAGCGTCCGGGGCGCAATAAGGCTTTATCTAAAACGTCAGAGCGATTGGTTGCAGCAACGACGATGACACCGCTATTGCTTTCAAAGCCATCCATCTCAACTAACATTTGGTTTAAGGTCTGCTCGCGCTCATCATTACCGCCACCCATACCAGCGCCGCGATGGCGACCGACTGCATCGATCTCATCGATGAAGATGATGCATGGTGAATTTTTCTTAGCATTCTCGAACATATCACGTACGCGAGATGCGCCAACACCAACAAACATTTCTACGAAATCAGAGCCAGAAATAGAGAAGAAAGGAACCTTTGCTTCACCCGCAATAGCGCGTGCCAACAAGGTCTTACCAGTACCAGGAGGACCTACGAGGAGAACGCCATGAGGTATGCGGCCACCCAACTTTTGAAACTTTTGCGGATCCTTAAGGAAGTCAACAAGTTCATAGACTTCTTCCTTGGCCTCATCACAACCAGCAACATCAGCAAATGTCACCGTATTGCTATTCTCATCAATCAGGCGGGCTTTAGATTTGCCAAAGGAAAATGCACCGCCTTTACCGCCACCTTGCATCTGACGCATCATGAAGAACCAAAAACCGATAATTAATAGGGTTGGTCCAAGGTAATACAAAGCAGAAACCAGCATATTGGGTTCGTCTTCTGCTTTACCAGTAACTTGGACGCCGTACTTCATTAAGTCACCCACCATCCAAATATCTCCTGGGGAGATGATGGAATACTTATTACCATCAGCAGGGGTTACTTGCAGTGTGCGACCTTGTACATCAACGCGCTTGACCTTACCGGATTTAGCGTCGTCCATGAATTGGGAATACGTGACTTGAGTCTGGTCCTTGGGCTTATCAAACTGCTTAAATACAGTAAAGAGCACCAAGCCCACAATGAGCCACACACCGACTTTTTGGAACATATTGCTGTTCAAGTTCATTCCTTTTCTGGACTTATCCAGGAGTTAAAGCAGATTGCTTACCTAAGTATTTGATTCTACTACCACCCTTTTTCAAGGGCTAATGGCGCATTTATTTAATAAACCCTTATATTGCGGGGGGTTATTGGGGGTTAAAGGGTGTATTTCAGAGATCATTTGGCTGGCTTGAGGTTCCTGCCCAATAGGAAGATCTCAGAAGAGCGAGCCCTAGAAGCCTTAGGTTTACGTGAAACAACCGTTTTAAAGACCTTTTTGAATGATTCCACTATCTGGCTATAGCCACTACCGTTAAAGCATTTAATTAAGAGAGCACCCTCTGGCTTAAGGTGGTCCATCGCAAAATCAAGGGCTATTTCTGCTAAAAAAGCCATCCTAGCAGCATCAGCAACACCCACACCAGATAGATTGGGGGCCATATCGGATAGGACCAGATCTACTTTGCCCTCTGCGTTCTTGGGTAATAAAGCCTCTAGTGCCTGAAGACCCTCCTCTTCACGAAAGTCGCCTTGAATAAAACTGACATCAGCAATGTCTTCCATTGGCAAAATATCGATCGCAATAATTTGACCGTCGGGTTTGCCAGACTCAATCTTCGGATTATTTTTGCCAAGTTCCGTCAGGCGGTTGCGCGCATACTGCGACCAGCTACCAGGAGCACTTCCCAGATCAACAATGGTCATACCTGCTTTGATGAGTTGGTCTTGCTCGTCAATTTCACTAAGCTTATATACCGCTCTTGCGCGATAGCCCTCTTTTTGAGCCATCTTCACATAGGGATCGGTTAAATGATCTTGCAACCAGCTTTTATTGAATTTATTCTTTGCCACAACTTACCCACTTTCAAGGGATATTTTCCTAGCTTTAGCTCTTTAAAGCAAAAGGAATTGATGAATAACCCAGTAAATCCAGGCCAAACAGGCTATTTACAGGGTCAATGCTCTATCATGAGAGCCATGACTGCACTCACTATCACCCCCGCACAACGCAAATCCCTCAAAGCTGACGCTCATGATTTAAGCCCGGTCGTCATGATTGGCGGCGATGGCTTAACACCTGCTGTAATCAAAGAGGCCAAACTGGCCATTAGCCATCATGGACTCATTAAGGTTAGAGTATTTGGCGATGATCGTGAAGCACGCATTACTATCTATGAAGAGCTCTGCGACAAATTAGATGCTGCGCCTGTGCAACATATTGGCAAACTACTAGTCATCTGGAAGCCCAAGGATATTGTTGATGCGGCATATGCAAACTTGAGCAGAACAAGCAAGCAAACCAAAAAAACATTGCAAGCACCTCGCACGAAACGTCAGCCCAATAGAGCGCCAGCTAAGTCAGGCGTGCGCACCAGCACTTCAGAGAGATCGGATCGACGCTCTGCTTCTAATAAATCTCCATTTGAACGCGCTGCCGCCGTGAAATCTGCAACCCCAAAAAAACGTGTCCTACGCTCTGAAGCTGCAGAATCCAAAATTGGTTGGTCCTCACCAGGCTATCGAAAAGCTGCCGCTGCACCTGCGCCAATTAAGAAGCGCAAAGTTCGCATGAGCAGCAACAAAAAAAAATCGCTTGGCTCTTAGTAGGTCAATTGAATCTGTTAAAAACGCCGCTAGTCGGCGTTTTTTGTTGCCCGCCAGACTAATAACAGGCCGAGCAAAGATTGGATCATGAATAAGGCGCTTGATAAAACATGAAGTCGATTGAACAGGGCTGCGTTCGTCGACTCTCGCACAGAAAGACCAGCAAATAGCGCTTGATCTCTCAGTGAATTCATCCAAGGAATGATGATAAATGCA
This sequence comes from Betaproteobacteria bacterium, assembly GCA_947453825.1. Taxonomy (GTDB): domain Bacteria; phylum Pseudomonadota; class Gammaproteobacteria; order Burkholderiales; family Burkholderiaceae; genus Polynucleobacter. The sequence goes on along the minus strand of CANGHN010000008.1, from coordinate 44,017 downwards.
GCACCGATGGCACAGGCCAACATGCCTAATAAAATCCAGCGTGTCAGGCTATATAGATGCTTACCCTGTCGAACCAGATGGTTGGCCATCAGCATCAGTAAAGCGCTAAGTACTACGCCCATATATGCCGTTGTTTTAAATAAGTTGGCAGCTACCATGCCTGCAACTTGTCGATCGCCAAGGCTAGAAAATAAAACAGGCACTACTAAAAAGCCAACAGCAATAAAGCTACCGACCCAAAGTCCAGAAATGACACTAAAGGCCCTCTGAGTTTGAGTATTACCCATTCGACTCATTAAATATAGCGAACCGCCAAAATCTCAACTTCACGATTGCCGCCAGGAGCTTGGACAGCAACTACATCGCCCTCTTCCTTACTAATTAATGCACGTGCAATGGGAGAGCTAATTGAAATTTTGTTTGAAGCAATATCTGCTTCATCGTCACCCACTATTTGATAGGTAAACTTGGTGCCATCTTCTAAATCTTCAAGATCAACAGTGGCGCCAAACACGATACGACCAGAGACATCCAAGGCCGCTGGATCGATAATCTGTGCCGCAGAGAGTTTGCCTTCGAGCTCCTGAATTCGGCCTTCAATAAAGCCCTGCTTTTCCTTAGCAGCGTCATACTCTGCATTTTCAGAGAGGTCACCTTGGGCGCGCGCCTCAGAAATCGCATTAATGACGGCCGGACGCTCTACATGCTTTAAGCGATGCAACTCCTCTTTGAGGAGTTCAGCACCACGTTTGGTAATGGGAATTGTGCTCATGCTACTAACCTAACTTAAAAACAGGCGCAAAGTGCGCCTATTCATTGATTTTAGATTAAATGAGCGCCCGATGTAAGGCCTGCAGTGAATAAACCTCTAAGGAGTCCTTACTGCCATTTTGCGAGGCCAATAAACCGTCCATCACGGCACGGGCCGCACTAATAGTTGTGTAATAAGTCACACCATTAGCTTGAGCGCTAGTACGGATAGACCTGGAATCAGCAATTGCAGTACGAGTTTCATCCACCGTCGTAAATACCAATGAAATCTCACCGTTTTTGATGAAATCGACGATATGAGGACGACCATCCTTCACTTTATTGACTAAACGTACCGGTAAACCTGCAGCCTCAATAGCGGCAGCCGTACCTTTGGTCGCCACCATTGGGAAACCAAGTTGATGTAATAGTTTGGCAACTTCAACTGCTTTGGCTTTATCGCTATCTTTAACTGTCAATAGAACGGTACCACTCTTAGGCAACTTTATTCCAGCGCCTAATTGAGATTTAAAGAGCGCTTCACCAAAGGTTTTTCCAACACCCATCACTTCACCAGTAGAGCGCATCTCAGGCCCAAGAATTGGATCAATGCCAGGGAACTTATTAAACGGGAATACGGCTTCTTTTACCGAGAAGTATGGAGGCTTCACTTCAGCCTTGATACCTTGTTGCTCTAGCGTCTGTCCAACCATGCAGCGAGCAGCAATTTTTGCCAACTGTAAGCCAGTTGCTTTGGAGACAAATGGAACGGTACGGGATGCACGAGGATTAACTTCGAGCACAAAGATTACATCTTGGCCATCGACATTCTGAATTGCAAACTGAACATTCATCAGACCAACTACATTGAGGCCTTTGGCCATCGCTGCAGTTTGACGCTTAATCTCTTCAACTGTCTCATCAGATAAAGAATATGGTGGCAAAGAGCATGCAGAATCACCAGAGTGAACACCAGCTTGCTCAATATGCTCCATCACACCACCAATAAATACTTTAGTGCCGTCACTAATGCAATCAACATCGCACTCAATCGCATCATTAAGGAAACGATCTAAAAGTACTGGAGAGTCGTGGGAAACTTTTACCGCTTCACGCATATAGCGCTCTAAATCACGACCATCATGGACAATCTCCATGGCACGGCCCCCTAAAACATAGGATGGACGCACAACTAAGGGGTAGCCGATTTCTTCAGCAAGAATTAAGGCCTCTTCTTCAGTACGCGCAGTACGATTTGGTGGCTGACGTAATCCGAGTTCTTGTAGTAACTTCTGAAAGCGCTCACGATCTTCCGCAGCATCAATCATGTCCGGTGATGTACCAATGATCGGCACACCATTTCGCTCCAAATCCAAAGCGAGCTTTAAAGGTGTTTGACCGCCGTATTGCACGATGACACCTTTGGGTTTTTCTTTAGCAACAATTTCTAATACATCCTCCAGGGTCAAAGGCTCGAAATAGAGACGATCAGAGGTATCGTAGTCTGTTGAAACGGTCTCTGGATTGCAGTTCACCATAATGGTTTCATAACCATCGTCGCGCATTGCTAATGCAGCATGGACGCAGCAATAGTCAAACTCAATACCTTGACCAATACGGTTGGGACCGCCGCCCAGAACCATGATTTTGTCTTTGCTCGTTGGGCGAGATTCGCACTCACCATGCTCTGCCTCATAAGTCGAATACATATAAGCAGTATTCGTTGAGAACTCTGCTGCACAGGTATCCACACGCTTGTAGACAGGCACTACTTTTAGGCGATGACGTGCAGCACGCACTGAGGCAGCATCAATACCCAATAACTTTGCTAGGCGACGATCAGAGAAGCCTTTTTGTTTGACAGAACGCAATTCGGCTGCAGAAAGACTGTCAATCTTACGTTGCTTAAGCTCAGTTTCAATCGTGATGAGCTCTTCAATTTGCTCTAAGAACCAAGGATCTACCTTTGTTTCGCTATAGATCTCATCTAAACCCATGCCCATTCGGAAGGCGTCAGCCAAGTACCAAATACGGTCAGGGCCAGGCTCGTTGATTTCATTAATGATGTCGTCTAAGTCTGTAGAGACCTCATCTAAACCATCAACACCCACTTCTAGACCACGCAAAGCTTTTTGAAATGACTCTTGGAAAGTGCGGCCAATGGCCATTACCTCACCTACCGACTTCATCTGAGTTGTCAGACGAGAATCGGCTTGTGGGAACTTCTCAAAGGCAAAACGGGGAATCTTAGTGACAACGTAGTCAATGGAAGGTTCAAACGATGCAGGCGTAGCCCCGCCAGTAATGTCATTCTTCAATTCATCTAAGGTGTAACCAACAGCTAATTTCGCTGCAATCTTAGCGATCGGAAATCCAGTTGCCTTAGAGGCCAAAGCTGAGGAACGGGATACACGTGGATTCATCTCAATGACGATCATGCGACCATCGACAGGGTTAATGGAGAACTGTACGTTCGAACCACCAGTATCTACACCGATTTCACGGAGAACAGCAATCGATGCATTACGCATGATTTGGTATTCTTTATCCGTGAGCGTTTGTGCTGGAGCGACGGTGATGGAATCACCGGTATGTACGCCCATTGGATCAAAGTTCTCAATAGAGCAAACAATGATGCAATTGTCGTTACGATCACGAACCACTTCCATCTCAAATTCTTTCCACCCCAAGAGCGACTCTTCAATCAAGAGCTCGCGGGTTGGCGAGAGATCAAGGCCACGCTTGCAAATCTCTTCAAATTCTTCACGGTTATAGGCAATACCGCCACCTGACCCACCCATGGTGAATGAAGGACGAATAACCACTGGGAAGCCGGAACTACCGGTTTCCTTCTGAATACGTTGTTGAACCTCAAGTGCCTCATCCATAGAATGGGCAATACCAGATTTCGCAGAACCAAGGCCGATCTTGGTCATGGCATCTTTAAATTTCTGACGATCTTCTGCTTTATCAATTGCTTCTGGTGAAGCGCCAATCAATTCACAGGCATATTTTTCTAAAACACCATGGCGATGAAGATCTAATGCACAGTTCAAGGCAGTTTGACCGCCCATCGTTGGCAAAATTGCATCTGGTTTTTCAGCGGCGATAATACGCTCGACAACTTCCCAAGTGATTGGCTCAATGTAAGTAACATCAGCCATCTCTGGATCAGTCATGATGGTCGCAGGATTACTATTCACCAGGATCACTTTGTAACCTTCGTCACGCAGTGCTTTACAAGCTTGTGCACCGGAGTAGTCAAACTCACAAGCTTGTCCAATGACAATCGGGCCAGCACCAATAATGAGGATGCTCTTAATATCGCTACGCTTAGGCATTATTTGCCTCCATTCTTGGCAGCATTCATGAGCTCCACAAAACGATCAAATAAATAGGCAATGTCATGAGGTCCAGGCGAAGCTTCGGGGTGACCCTGAAAGCACAGAGCTGGCTTATCTTTCCAAGCTAAACCCTGTAAAGAACCGTCAAACAAAGAAACATGTGTCGCGCGAATGTTATCTGGCAGAGTATTAGCATCCACTGCAAAACCGTGATTTTGCGAAGTAATTGCAACCCGACCAGTATCCAAATCTTTTACAGGATGGTTTGCGCCATGATGACCAAACTTCATTTTTAAAGTTTTAGCGCCAGCAGCAAGGCCCATAATCTGGTGACCTAGGCAGATACCAAAAGTTGGCATCCCCTTTTCAATAATTTCTTTTGCAGCAGCAATTGCATAATCACAAGGCTCTGGATCTCCAGGGCCATTAGAGAAAAATACACCATCGGGATTCATTGCTAAAACTTCGGCTGCACTAGTTTGTGCAGGCACCACGGTTAATTCACAACCACGCTCTGTAAGCATGCGCAAAATATTGCGCTTCACGCCAAAGTCATAGGCAACAACCTTTTTCCTTGGCTTTGACTTATCCAATGCCTTAAAGGCAGGCTTGTCATTAGGGCCATGTAATTCCCATTCAGCTTCATGCCACTGATAAGACTTATTGGTAGTAACTATTTTAGCCAAGTCAAGGCCAGCCATCCCAGGGAAGGCCTTTGCTAATTCAAGTGCTTTTTTACTAAGGACAGCATAGTCATCACCCAATTTGCCAGCAACAATGGCACCAGACTGAGCGCCTTTGTCACGCAAAATACGCGTGAGTTTGCGAGTATCGATTCCAGAAATACCAACAACTCCCGCTTTAGTGAGGTAGCTATCTAAGCCGCCCTCTGAGCGGAAATTAGAAACTCGTTTAGGTAAATCTTTAATGACTAAACCAGCCGCATGAATTTGATCGGATTCTGCGTCTTGCGCATTCACACCGACATTGCCGATATGGGGATAAGTCAATGTGACAATTTGACGTGAATAGCTAGGATCAGTAATGATCTCTTGGTAACCCGTTAATGCTGTATTGAAGACGACTTCACCGGTAGTTTCGCCAGGGGCGCCAATGCTAAAACCGGGAAATATAGTACCGTCGGCTAGAGCCAACACGGCAGGAGGAAAAGAAGGAAGCAAGGGTGACAAACCATCTCCAGTCCCTGCTCCATCCGACGCTCAAAACCCCCAAAAAGACCAACCCGAGGCTTGTTTATGCGGGAGGTGAGTGTCTTTAAGCGCTAGGGTATTTAATAAGTTTTTAACCTTGCAATGATACCAGTTTTACACGTAAACCCTTGAATCCCCGGCCAATTGGGCCCAGAAGGCTTTTCCCTGCTTAAGCCTTGGCGCTTTCCTCAATGATGGTCTTAATTTGAGCTAAAACTGTCTGGTCTTCCATTGTGCTGATATCGCCAGGATCTCGCCCTTCAGCAACTGCCTGGAGTGCGCGACGCACAATCTTGCCAGAACGCGTTTTTGGCAATGCAGTCACTACGTAAACCCGTCCAGGTCTAGCAATCGCGCCCAATTGGCTGTCAACAGTCTTCATGCATTCTTTTTCCAAGCTCTCTGCTTTAGAAACATCTTTTGGAATGACAAATGCAATTGCAGCTTGACCCTTGAGCTTATCCTCAATACCCACCACTGCCACTTCAGAAATATTGGGATGACTAGAGATGCTCTCTTCAATTTCGCGCGTACCAAGACGGTGACCAGCAACGTTGATCACATCATCAGTGCGGCCCAAGATAAAGAAGTAACCATCTTTATCTTTGATACCCCAATCAAAGGTTGAGTAAATGAGTTTGCCTGGAATGGTCTCCCAATAGGTGCTGACAAAGCGCTTGTCATCACCCCAAACAGTTTGCATACAACCCGGTGGCAATGGGCCTTCAATCGCAATGACGCCCTTCTGATCAGGGCCTAGCTCGGCAGATGTTGCATCATCGAGCAACTTCATGTTGTAGCCAAAGGATGGAACGCCTGGCGAGCCAAACTTATGTGGCATCACTTCAATGCCACGTTGAATGGCAAGCATTGGCCAGCCAGTCTCTGTCTGCCAATAGTTATCCACAATCGGCTTTTTAATTGCATCATGAATCCAACTTGCTGTTGGCTCATCTAATGGCTCACCTGCCAAGAACAAAGCACGCAATGATGAGAGATCATATTTAGTCAAGAAAGCTGGATCTTGTTTTTTTAGAACACGGACTGCTGTTGGCGCTGAAAACATGACTGAAACTTTGTATTTTTCAACAAGCTCCCACCAAATACCAGCATCAGGGCGCAAAGGAGTGCCTTCATACATGATCGTAGCCATACCGCTCAGTAACGGTGCGTAAATAATGTAGCTATGGCCAACAACCCATCCAATGTCTGAAGTACAGAACATCGTTTCACCAGCATTGCCCGTAAAAATATGCTTCATAGATGATGCTAGAGCTACTGCATAGCCACCAGTATCCCGTTGTACACCTTTAGGCTTACCGGTTGTACCAGACGTATACAGAATATATGAAGGATGTGTTGCATCTACCCATTCAATTGGAACAATATCGTTGATGTGTTTTTGACGTTCAGTTGCGTAATCTAAGTCGCGACCAGCCACAGTAGTAAATTCAGTCAGACCACGATTAACAATCAGGACTTTTTCCGGTTTATAAGTAGCTAAAGTAATCGCTTCATCCAGAAGAGGCTTGTACGGCACCGCTTTACCGCTACGCGCACCCGCCTCTGCAGTCACAATCATTTTTGGTTTTGCATCATCAATTCGCGATGCGAGACTATGAGAGGCAAAGCCACCGAATACCACCGAGTGAATTGCACCAATTCGAGCGCAGGCTAGCATTGCAAAACAGGCTTCGGCAATCATGGGCATATAAATGAGAACTCGGTCTCCTTTATGAATGCCATTGGCTTTGTAGATTGCCGCAATACGATTAACTTCTTCGTACAGCTCTTGATAGGTATATGCCTTCTCGATATCAGTTTCAGTAGAAACTGCAACTAGCGCAATTTGATTAGGACGATCTTTAACATGACGATCAACCGCGTTGTAGCAAAGATTTGTGAGGCCGCCCTCAAACCATTTCGCAAATGGCGGCTTATCGTAATTGAGAACTTGATCAAATGGTTTTTCCCAATGAATTAACTTCGCCTGCTCCCCCCAAAAACCATCTGGATCTTTGATTGAGCGTTCGTGGTGTGCTTGATAGGACATGGTCAACCTAATTTTGAATTTACAAGTTACTAAAATTACAGACTTTTGTTACTGACTTTTGCCGCCCCCTGAGGTAGATGAGGTGGAAGAACTACTATTTTTCGCAGATTTTGCAAGTCCTGTCGATGCGGATTTATGCTGAGGTGCAGCATTTTTTGCAGAAGAATTACCCTTAGAGGTCGCTTTTTCAGAAGACTTAGGCGTTTTCGCAGGAGCGCACTTGTCATTTTTAGGAGTCTTTGCCCCTTTGGCAGGTTTTGGGCACTTAGCAACTGGTGGAGGCGGCTTTTCTAAACTCAGGCTGGCGTTTTCAGCCATTGCTGTAGAGACATCGCCAGGTCGACGACTCGTCTTTGGAATGAGAACCGTAGATCCTGCCTTAATACGCATACCCCTAGGAATACCGTTAATCTCACGCAAAGTATCAACATCTACGCCTAAAGTTTTAGCAGCTTGGTCTACGGCCTCCGTTTTATTAATCTGAACCGCAGTCCATGATGACAAGGGCTTGGTGTATTTCTTCAAGTTTTCTTGGAAGATTTCAGCATGTGCAAATGGCAACAAAATTTGCTGATTAGCATTGCTTAAGATCACCGGCTTATTAAAGGAGGGATTGAGATTATGAAATTCTTCGGGTGGAATCTCCGCCAACTTAATTGCTAAGGCAACGTCAATATCATTTTCAACATCCATAGCAACAAAGTACGGATGATTCTCAAGCTCAGGCAAAACGATACCGTAAGCTTCTGGATTGAGAACAATTTGACGATACGCCATTAACTTAGGTACGTAGTTACGTGTCTCCTTAGGCATTGTGAGACTTTCATAATCCGTCGGCAGACCGGCAGCAATATTACGTTTCTGCGCTTTAGTGACATTGCCTGCCCCCCAGTTATAAGCAGCAAGGGCCAGCTCCCAAGTCCCAAATTGGCTATTTAAGCGCTGCAAATAATCAAGTGCTGCATCAGTTGACTGCACGACATCTCTTCTCTCATCACGAAAGACGTTTTGCGTTAAACGAAAGTCCTTTCCTGTTGCAGGCATGAACTGCCAGATACCCATTGCTTTTGCACCGGATTTGGCCTGGGGATTAAATGCGCTTTCCACAAAAGGCAGCAAAGCAATTTCAGTAGGCATATTACGCGCATTCACTTCTTGCACTATGTAAAAAAGATAGCGTGAAGAACGAGTCATCGAGCGCTGTACATACTCTGGCCGTGCACTTAACCAACGGACCTGCTCGATCTCTAAAGGACTATTCATCGGCTCCATCTGAAAGCCATCACGAATCCGAATCCATAAATTATCAGATGGCGCATACAGCTTACTGACAGATTGATTTTTTAGATTAACCCTTGCTGCCTTGGCCGCCTTAGGGTTCGATTTAGTCGAAGTATCGGAAGACCAATCACCTGTACTCGCGCATCCAGAGAGAATCGCGGTTAAAAAAATAACCGCATAAACCAAGCGCATCAGAATCGATCTTTCCAGGCGCGTATCGCTGCCAACACGTGGGCAGGGCTTGGTAAATCTTGCTGACCTGAAACATTCTGCGCTGCGTGCATCACATCTACTTGGTCACAGCGCATAAAGGGATTGACTTGTAACTCTTGTCCAATGGTTGTTGGCAAAGTCGGCACATGTTGAGCACGCAAGGCTTGCGCCCTTTCAGACCAGGAAAGCAGATTGGCATTGTTAGGCTCAACAGCTAAGGCAAAACGAATATTTGATAAGGTGTACTCATGAGTGCAATACACCAAGGTATTTTTCGGCAAAGCTGCAAACTTAGCCAAAGACTCTGTCATTTGCGTAGGCGTTCCTTCAAATAATCGTCCACATCCTGATGCAAATAGGGTGTCACCACAAAATAATATTGGCTCAATCACATTGGTCTGCATATTCGCAAAATAAGCAATGTGACTTAAGGTATGTCCGGGGACCTCAAATACTTTAAAGCTAATGCGTGGAGAAGTGATATCCACGGTGTCATCTTGCATGACAACATCAGTTCGACCGGGAATATTATTTCCAACCGGACCATAAACTGGAATATTGCCCAAGCTGTCCAATAGATTCAGAATCCCGCCGGTATGATCAGCATGATGATGGGTAATGAGGATGGCAGTCAACTTTAACCCCATCTGCTGGAGGTGGTCTAAAACGGGTGCAGAATCACCAGGATCGACAACCAGGGCAGACTCGCCATCATGAAGACACCAGATATAGTTGTCATCAAAGGCTGGTATGGGCCAAACTTGCAATAAAGTATTCTTATCCATAAGACGATGATACCAACCCCTTCCATTCCCTCGCAGATGCCGACACAGCCATGGAGCTCATGGGAGAAATGGCTGCAATCGCCCCCCGGTCGCTATGTTCTCAGCTGGGAGCAAAAATGCTTCAATCAAATAGTCTCTGATGTATTTGGTTTTCATGCAGTGCAAATCGGCTTACCTCAAATCAACACCTTGAGTGAAAACCGGATGCCATTGCATGCGTTGTTGTTGAATTCTAATGACAGTCATGGATATGCGGCGCGTTTTAATTGGCATTTGATTGAAGGTAGCTCTACTGAGCTTCCATTTGCAAATGAAAGTTTGGATTTGGTGGTGTTACCTCACGTACTCGAATTTGCAGCTGATCCTCATCAAATCTTGCGAGAAGTTGATCGTGTTTTACGACCAGAGGGTCGACTGATTATTTCCGGCTTTAATCCAGCCAGTCTCTGGGGCGCTAGACAATATTTAAGCCGCCTGATTGGTAACCCTTATCTGCCCCGTGATGGTCAATTTATTGGCTTGATTAGGGTGAAGGATTGGCTACAGTTATTAAACTTTTCTTTAGATCGTGGTCACTTTGGATGTTACAAACTACCCCTTCAAGGCCATAACGCAATGGGTCGGATGGATTTTCTGGAGTCCATGGGTAACCGTTGGTGGCCAATATTTGGAGCGGTGTTTCTGGTATCAGCTATTAAACGTCACCAAGGCATTCGTCTCATTGGTCAGGTGCAATCCATTCGAGTTCCCGCTATTCAGCAGCTCAGTCCAGCTGCAGAGCGCAGTCAGCTTAAAGAAACTCAAGAGACGGTAAATTAAGCTTATGTCACATACCAAAGCAAGCAATATCCCGCATATCGTTATCTACACCGATGGTGCCTGCAAAGGTAATCCCGGTCCTGGGGGTTGGGGTGCAGTATTACGTTCAGGCGGTCACGAGAAACACATCCACGGCGGTGAAAAACTCACTACAAATAACCGTATGGAAATCAGCGCTGTCATATATGCCTTAAGGGCCCTCAAACAAAGAAGTAGCGTAGAACTATGGACGGACTCGCAATATGTCCAAAAAGGGGTAACAGAATGGCTTGAGGGCTGGAAAAAACGGGGCTGGAAAACAGCTAGTAAGGATCCGGTCAAAAATGCGGACTTATGGCAAGAATTAGACACCCTACTGCCTGACCACGACATTTCCTGGCATTGGGTAAGGGGCCATAACGGCCACCCCGGGAACGAGCTAGCCGACCAGCTGGCCAATAAGGGTGTTGAGGAGTTTTTACCCTAAGGCAAATATCGGCCCGGCACCACAATAGCAGCAAGCTTGTGAGAGAATGGGCATGGTAAAAATGTATCAAAACAGCGTTAGAAACCCATAAAACCTAGAAAAACGAGACTGTGTCAAAAATAGAATCCTCTCTTGATAAGTTCTTCGCCAAATTGGCACAACTTACTAGTACCGCTAAAACTCGCCTGTGCGCTATTTGGGAGAAATACTCCCCCCTACTAAAAAAGCTGGATTACGCCAAAGTTAAAGCGTTCACGATCAAATTCAAATATCGCATCTTAATGGTTCTCATCGTCTTGTATGCGGCATCAAAAGCATATGATTATTTTTTCCCAGCCGCTGATAAAGCAGGTGGTCCCATTACAGTAACCACTGTTGTCGTTGAGAAAAAGGATGTGCCTCTCATCATTGAAGCAACTGGCACCATGGTTTCTAATAGCATTGTCGATATTCGCCCCATGATTACCAATACTGTGGTCAAGATCCATGTTAAGGATGGTCAAGAGGTAAAGGCTGGGGACTTACTCTTCTCGCTTGATGATCGAAATGACAAAGCAAACTATGAAAAGCTCAAAGCATTGGCTGACGATGCTCAAAGCCAGTACAACAGAGCTAAAGAACTAGTAGCTAAGAATTTTATTTCTAAGGCCGGCCTAGAAACCTCAGCTGCCAACGCTAAATCCGCCATGGCCGCTGCTAGAGCAGCAGAAACCCAGCTATCTTTTGATTCCATCCGTTCGCCAATTGACGGGCGAGCCGGTATCGTGAACGTGTTCCCTGGCTCACTAGTTCAAGCTAGCAACGTCGTTACCACGGCAACTAGCTCTACCGCCACTTCAAGTGTTGGCGCAATGGTTACTATTACCCAACTCAATCCAATCAATGTGCAATTTGTTATTCCTGAAAAAGATATCCCTATTGTCTTAGAAAACCAGTTAGATGGAGAGCCACTTAAGGTCAAGGTAACTGTTGGGGATGCCAGTAAGAAAGTGTATGAAGGTAAGGTCTTGGTGGTTGATAACCAAGTGGATCCCTCTATTGCTGCTGTTCGAGTCAAAGCTCAAATTCCAAATGACTCAATGACTTTACTACCAGGCCAATTTGCTAGAGTATCGCTAGTGGCAAGCGATTTGAAAGATGTCATTTCAGTACCTTCTCAGGCAGTTGTCATTAATCCCCGCGGCAAATTTGTATTTACTGTGGATAAGGATGGCAAGGCTAGCATGATGCCGATCAAGGTTGTTTATGAATACCAAGGCTCTTCAGTAATCACTGGTATAGAAGCTGGCGATAAGGTCGTTGTTGAAGGCAAGCAAAATCTACGCCCCGGCGGCAAAACCCGTGAGGCCAAGGCCGATAAAGCAGCATCGAGCCCTTCAGCAGCCCCAGCCTCTCCAGCGCCAACACCTGCAACCCCTTCCGCTACAGATAAAAAATGACGCTCTCCGAATTATGTATTCGGCGTCCCGTAATGACGGTGTTGCTTTCAATAGCAACCGTCGTTGCAGGAACTATTGCCTATTTAAAAATTCCGGTTGCTGCGCTCCCTAGCTTTAACTCACCCATTATTTCGGTTAGCGCATCCCTTCCTGGTGCCTCTCCCGAAAATATGGCATCAGCAGTTGCACTTCCACTTGAAAAAGAATTCTCGACGATTGACGGCATCTCCGTCATCAGCTCAACGAACTTTTTAGGTAGCACTAGCATTACCTTGGAATTTAATAATGATCGTGACATTGATAAAGCTGCTGTAGACGTACAGGCAGCTTTGCTGCGAGCCCAAAAGCGTCTCCCAATTGAGATGACTATTCCTCCGTCATATCGCAAGGTCAATCCTGCTGATACCCCGGTATTAGTAGTTCGACTGAGTTCACCATCTGTGAACTTATCAGACCTGAACGCTTATGCTGAAAATTTACTGTCTCCCAATATATCGACGATTAGCGGTGTTGCCCAAGTATTAGTCTATGGCGCTAAGCGTTACGCTGTTCGTGTCCGCGCTCATCCCGATGCACTTGCCAACCGCAATCTCACGATGGATGACGTAGCAATTGCGATTAATAAATCTAATGGGAATAGTCCAGTTGGCATCTTAGACGGACCACGTCAGGCCATTACGATTTACGCTAATCCGCAGCTTGTCAGGCCGGAGGAATTCGGCAATCTGATCATTAGCCAAAAAAATGGTCTTCCTATTTATTTAAAAGATATTGCGGATGTTACTGAGAGCTATGAAGATGTGAAAACGCTGGCTACCGCTAATGGTGAACGTTCGATTGCGATTGCGATTTTGCGTCAACCCAGCGCCAATACTGTAGAGGTTGTTAAATCCGTTAAACAGCTTTTGCCACAGTTACAAAAGCAAATGCCGGAGTCCGTAAGACTCACATTATTAAATGACCGCTCTTTATCGATTATCGAAGCGATTCATGATGTGAATTACACCCTAGCACTAACTGTGCTGTTGGTTGTGTTAGTGATCTTCCTCTTCCTAAAACATATCTCTGCAACAATAATTCCTTCGATCAGTCTTCCGATCTCTTTGATCGGGGCATTCTTTCTGCTCTACTTCCTGGGCTATAGCCTCGATAACATCTCGCTCTTAGGTATTACGCTGGCCGTAGGCTTGGTTGTTGATGACGCGATTGTGGTCCTAGAAAACATCATGCGCCATATTGAAGATGGCATGGATCCTCTCAAAGCCTCTCTAAAAGGCAGTAAAGAGGTTGGGTTTACCATCATCTCCATTTCTATCTCTTTGGTAGCGGTATTTATCCCACTATTCTTTATGGCAGGTCCTATTGGCCTGCTCTTTAGAGAATTTGCAGTGGTTGTTTCTCTATCTATCCTAGTATCGGCAGTGGTATCACTTACGGTTGTACCAATGCTCTGCAGTCGATTCCTGCCAAAACCTGGCCAGCATGCAAAAGAGTACGCAGTTAATAAAAAGTTTGATCGTTTTTTTGATTGGATGCTCAAGACCTATATTCACTACCTTGATTTAGCGCTGCGTAATCGTAAAAAAGTGCTATGGGGTGCAATCTCTACTTTCGTGATTACTGTTGTGCTATTTATCAATAGTCCAAAAGGCTTCTTCCCCGAGGAAGATATTGGGCAAATTCTAGCTACCACTGAAGCATCTGAAGATATCTCATTTAGAGCGATGCTTGCGCTTCAAGATCGCGCCGCTGAAATAGTGAACAACGACCCTAACGTAGCCAGCTCTATCTCGGTTGTTGGCGGTGGAGCAAGCTCCGGAAGCAACACTGGTCGTATCTTCATTATTTTGAAAGATAAGGCTGCCCGACAAAAGATGGCTAAGGTCATGGAAGGCTTGCGAGCTAAGTTTAGGGAATTGCCTGGCTTGCAGGTCTACATGCGTCCTGTACAAAACTTACAGCTCGGCGGTAAAAGCAGTAAATCACGCTATCAGTTCATTTTACAAAGCGTTGGCTTTGAAGGCGTCAATGAATGGGCTGATAAGCTCATGCAAAAGTTACGTGCTGATCCCATGTTCCGAGATGTTACCAGTGACTCTCAACTCAAGGGTCTGAATGTAAAAATTGATATTAATCGCGAGAAGGCAGCAAGTGCGGGTGTTTCTATTTCTGACATTCGAACTGCGCTCTACTCCTCTTATGGTGAAAAACAAGTATCAACTATCTATACTCCAGTTAATACCTATTACGTTATTCTTGAGGCCTCAGAAGAGGACCGTCAATTTGAAGCAGACTTAAATAAGATTTTTGTACGCGGTCGTGCCACTGACAAGCTGATTGCACTGTCTAGTTTGGCAACGTTCACTCGTACCATTGGCCCCACAGCTGTTAACCATCAAGGCCAAATTCCTGCGGTGACACTTTCTTTTAACTTAGCCCCCGACGTATTTTTGGGTGATGCAACAAAGAAGATTGAGGAATACACCAAGCAGATTGACTTACCTCCATCCATCATCACCAGCTATGGCGGCGATGCTGCGGTATTTAAGAGCAATCAGTCTGGACAGTTGATTTTGATTTTTGCGGCTTTGGGCGTGATTTACATACTCTTAGGGGTGCTTTACGAGAGCTACATTCATCCTCTTACGATTTTGGCTGGCTTGCCATCAGCCGCTATTGGAGCAATTCTTTCCTTACGCCTTTTTGGCTTTGAGTTAACCGTTGTCGCATCAATTGGTATATTGCTCTTAATTGGCATTGTGAAGAAAAATGCGATCTTGATGATCGACTTTGCTTTAGACGCTCAGCGTAATCAAGGTATGACGCCTGAAAATGCGATTCGGGAAGCCTGTATCCTGCGTTTTCGCCCGATTATGATGACCACCTTTGCTGCTCTCATGGGCGCCCTGCCAATTGCCTTAGGTATTGGCGCAGGTGCAGAATTAAGGCAACCTCTTGGTATCAGTGTTGCTGGCGGCTTAATCTTCTCTCAATTTGTCACATTAATCATTACTCCTGTGATTTATCTATACCTCGATAAATATGCCGGTAATGGTCCAATGGAAATTCCACCATCAGTGCTTGAAGGTACTTAATGCGCCAAGTTATTCTCGATACCGAAACAACCGGACTTAACCCAGCTACTGGAGATCGAATTATTGAAATTGGTTGCGTTGAGATGGTTGGTCGCCGCTTAACTGATCGCACCTTTCATTACTACATCAATCCAGAGCGCGATATTGACGCTGGCGCCTTTGCAGTTCATGGGCTGTCAAGAGAATTTCTATCTGATAAACCCGTTTTTGGCAACATTGTTGAGCAACTGATTGAGTTTGTTGATGGCGCAGAAATCGTAATTCATAACGCAGCCTTTGACTTAGGATTTCTCGATAATGAATTTGCGCTCCTCAAGCGCCCTCCATTCAGAAATCTTGCATCCAAGATTACCGATACCCTGCTAGATGCAAGGCAGATGTTTCCTGGGAAACGCAATTCTTTAGATGCCCTTTGTGAACGTTTTTCAATCAGCAATCAACATCGCACCCTTCACGGTGCTCTATTAGACGCTCAACTACTCGCTGAAGTCTATGTAGCGATGACAAGAGGTCAAGAAGATCTTTCTATCGATTTGATTGACTACACCGTCGGAGCTGACTCTTCCGGTCATCCCAAGGCGCTTCCAATTAATTTAAAAGTCATGAGTGCTAGCGCTGAGGAATTAGAGCAACACGAAAAGATTTTGGCCGAGATCGCAAAATCGAGCAAGAAGGATCCCATCTGGAGTCCGATGAGCGTAGCAAGTTAATCTAGTCTTGCAGCACTTGTCGATACAAGGACTCTAGATCTTTAACGTACTGCTGCGTATTAAATAATGGCGCTAAATCTCGGTTTTGCTTAAGCTGAGTTTTTAATGCTTGCGCGACATCCGGATGATTACCTAAATACAGCGCTTTCTCAAAGTAAGCCGCCTCTGAATCGACAATCATTTCCGCTAGACCTAATGCAGTTAGCTGGCTTGCAGCTACCCTACTAGCAAAGGTATCCCCCATTACTGTCAAGACAGGAACACCAGCCCAAAGGGCATCTGCGGCTGTAGCATGGGCATTAAAGTATCTAGTATCTAAAAATAAATCAGCCAAACGTAAACGACTCAAATGATCTTTTCTGCCAGGTACGCGTGCAGCAAAGACCAATCTCGCTGCATCAACCCCATGTTGGATAGCAGCTTCTTGTAGATTCTTCATCGCTGTTTGTGAATGTTTAGAAAGCCATAAAACACTGCCCGGCGTCTCTTTGAGCAAGTTCATCCAAATATCAAAGACTTGTGAAGAAATCTTGTATGCATTATTAAAACAGGCAAATACAAAACCGTTTTCAGGCAGTTGTTGGCTAGCTCTTGTAGGCATAGGCCCAAACTCTTGTGGACTAATTAAGGTGTCTACTGGAAAAAAGGAATTCGGTAAATACAAAACTTTCTCGGTGTAATGCTCTTGATGCGCCGGTGGAATCGCAACTGAATCGGCAATAATGTACTGATAAAAATTAGCTCCAGATGTGCCGGCGTAACCCAAATAATTGATCTGTATTGGCGCTACTTTTCGGGCAAATAAGCCTGTTCTAGCGCTAGCAGTATGCCCATTCAAATCTATTGCAATATCAAGCGGTGTTTCAAGAACCAAGCGCTGGGCATCTTGATCATTTAAGCCAAAAAGATCAACCGTCTTATCAAATGACTCAGTCAATCTACTCTCAAGTGCATCGCCCGACTTAGGGTTTAAAAAGAATCCATAAACCTCAAACTGAGATCGGTCATGTAAGCGGATGAGGTTTTCCATCAAAATACCTACGGGATGCTCTTTGAAGTCTGAAGAAAAATAGCCAATACGTATTTTGCGTTGAGCGTTGTAAGGCTCGCCTACGAACGGCTTTGGATCGCCGTGAAAAATACGCTCGCGTATATAAGTCTGAGCACACTGCTTCTGTATTGCCAACGATGCTGGGGTTTGTAAACAAATAAATGGTGCAATAGCAGGCTTCGCTTGTGTAACTGCTTCTAGAGCTTTTAGCATCATAGGTTCGCTGCATTCCCAATCACAGTTATTGGCAAAAGCATTGAGCAACTGCCCCAGCAGAAATGGATGCTGCGGCACCAGACCATAGGCAGTTTGATAGCTTTTCAGGGCCCCTTCCCCCTGCTTAAGCTCTAACAGCGAATTACCGTAATTAGACCAAGCCTCGCCATACTGAGAATTAATTGCCAGCGCCCTTTCATGGGCTAAACGGGCATCGTCAAAACGGCCCAGATCAAAAAAAGCATTTCCTAAATTAGTCCAGGCTTCGGCATATTCAGGATTGAGATTGAGTGCTTTTTCATAACTAGCAACTGCTTGTGCAGGAAAACCTTGATCAGCAAGAAGATTGCCGCGATTAGACCAAGCTAAAAAATAATTTCCTTGTAACTCTATAGCGCGGTCATAGCACACAGACGCTTTTTCATAATGCCTTGATTTAGCATAAGATGTTCCCATATCCGTCAGAATCTGGGCGTTATTGGGTAATGCTCGATTGAGTTTTTCGTATGAGGCGCTGGCTTCTTGATACAAATGAGCGCCATGTTGAGCCTTAGCTAAATTGGCTAAGAGCTCGACATTCTTAGGATCTAATTCAGAGGCCTTCGCTAAAGGCGGAACAGCTTCAGCAACCCTATTTTGCATGGCCAAAGATAGGCCATAAATCTGGAGCGCTACTAAATCTTTTGGATTGATTCGAAGTATGGACTGCGCCATACGTTGCGCAGATTCAAGTCGTTGCCCCTGAAAATCCTGCAACATCTGCGCAATCAAGGGTGCGTATGGCTGAGCCACTAGACACCCTTGCTGAAATCAGTTTTAGATTGCGGCTGCAATCGCTTTACCCAAATCATCTGTCTTCGCATTGCCACCAATATCCGGAGTCAACGGAGCATGCCCAGGACCTGCTGCTAGAACTTTTTCAATTGCAGTAAAAATAGCTTTGCCAGCCTCTGGATAGCCCAGGTGATCTAGCATCATTGCACCACTCCAGATTTGCCCAATCGGATTTGCAATCATCTTGCCGTAGATATCAGGCGCTGAGCCATGAACCGGCTCAAATAGTGATGGAAATTTGCCCTCTGGATTAATACTTCCAGAGGGAGCAACAGCAATAGTGCCAGTACAAGCCGGACCTAAATCGGACAAGATATCGCCAAATAGATTACTTGCAACCACCACATCAAAACGATCTGGATTCATCACAAATTGAGCAGCCAAAATATCAATGTGATATTTGTCTGTTCTAACATCTGCAAACTTCTTAGACATCGCTTCTACGCGCTCATCCCAGTAAGGCATGGTGATGGCAATACCATTCGATTTTGTGGCAGAGGTCAGGTGCTTCTTAGGACGGCTTTGCGCCAAATCATAGGCATACTGCAAAATTCGGTCCGTACCTTGTCTAGTAAAGATCGATTCCTGAATGACAAACTCACGATCGCTATCAGGGAACATTCTGCCGCCAACACTGGAGTATTCACCTTCAGTATTTTCACGCACCACAAAGAAATCAATATCGCCAGGCTTACGATTTGCCAAAGGACATGGCACACCAGGCAATAGACGGACGGGGCGCAAATTTACATACTGGTCAAAACCGCGACGGAACTGAATCAAGCTACCCCATAAAGAGACATGATCCGGAATAATATTAGGCATGCCAACTGCGCCAAAAAAGATGGCGTCATATTTCATCAAAATATCAAACCAATCATTGGGCATCATCTTGCCGTGCTTTTGGTAATAGTCACAGCTAGCAAAATCGAAATGGTCAAATTGCATACCAATTCCAAACTTGCGGTTAGCGACTTCTAAAGCACGTACACCTTCAGGAATCACTTCTTTACCGATTCCATCACCAGGGATCACGGCGATTCTGGGATTCTTAAAGATTTTTTTGGCATTCATGTCTGGTAGGTCTCTATCAATGGTTTTGTGAATTCAAAATTTTACCGTTATATCGGGCTTTTGAGCCCAATTAGCTAATGGCGCGACGCACTTCATCTGGGGCTTTTTTAACACCCTTGCCTACCGATTCGCTGTCATAGCCAGCGGTATTTTCAATATTCTCGGGTTCTGCCTCCAGCATGCGAATATTGTCTTTTGGGCAGATTGGGGCACCATAACTAGCCCATTTTTTAAGCAAAGTGACCTCATACCCGCATTGACCGCATTTAGCCTTGCTCCTGCTGGCGTTACTGGGTCTTGGAGGCGGAAAAACGATCGCTTGATGGGGATATGGGCCTAACTCCTGGCTGATCATCGTGAGCTTAACAGTGAGCTCCTCCGTGGCATGGGCCATCCTAGCTGGACCCTCAAGGCCGACTGTTTGCGCGATCCCCTTGAAATCTTCACCATGACCACTAAAACAGTCATCTACCGCATGACACAGCTCATGAACCAGGGTATCGAGAAGCTGGACTGGGTCGTCTAATTTTGGAGAAATAAAGATCTCATTAACTCCCCCACCAGAGCGCTCACGGGGCCAACATTGGCCTAGGGTTGTTCTAGGACTACTTGATGCAGGAAATCCACAAGAAACTCTGACTGGTGGAATGGCGTAACCGGCTTTTGAAAACACGGGCTCGAGATGCTTTACGGCATCCTGCAACCAGGTTTCTCGGACTGAATGTTGCTTCATCTGTGAGCTTATCTTTTGCTGTATTGAAGGTGATAAAAAACGCTAAATTGCGATCATACGCCACCAAAAGTAAAATGATGCAATGAGAGATCTAGAAAGCCTGAGTGCCACCCAAGCAGTAAAAGCCCTTGCCCGGCGTGAAATCAAGGCGACTCACTTATTGCTCTCCTGCTTAGACCGTATCGGACAAAGAGAGAGTACCGTAAAGGCTTGGGTAAGCCTTGGCAAGGAGAATGCCCTAGCCAGAGCCAAAGAACTCGATAAGGGAGCCATTACGGGCTTGCTGCATGGCTTACCAATCGGAGTCAAAGATCTCTATGACACCTACGATCTACCTACCGCCTATGGCTCACCCATTTACGCTAAAAACTACCCCCGTACAGATGCAGTGTCTATTGCGCTTATGCGTCAAGCTGGCGGTATCATCTTAGGAAAAACGGTCACAACAGAATTTGCAACCTTTAAGAGTGCGGCAACAACCAACCCTCATAACAGCAAACATACTCCCGGTGGATCATCAAGTGGCTCAGCAGCAGCCGTTGCAGACTTCATGATTCCTTTGGCTACGGGTAGTCAAACTGCTGGTTCTATTATTCGCCCTGCTGCATTTTGTGGTGTTGTTGGTTTTAAACCTAGTCTTGGAAAAATTAGCATTGCGGGCGTCAAAAGTCTTGCCATCTCACTAGATACTATGGGTTGTTTCGGGCGTACCGTTGAAGATGTTGCTCTGGGCGTAGCCGCGATGAGTGGCGATCACCAATTAGCCAAGGTCAAAGATTTACACAACAAGCCCCGTATCGGCATTTGCAAAACAGCGAATTGGTCTAGCGCGCAAAAAGAGACTGCCAATGCCTTAGCGCTTGCCCGTCATGCGGCAGAATCTATTTGCAAAGGTGTAATTGGAGATATCAAACTTCCTAAAGCATGTGATGGTCTGAGCCAAGCTCAATCCCGCATTATGCTTTCTGAGATGTCTCGTAGCCTCAGTTTTGAGCGCGAACACTTTACTAAAAAACTCAGCCCTCAACTCATCAAACAACTGGCTGAAGGAAGTGCCCTCACTTATGAGCAATACAGCAAAGATCTTTTACTTGCACAACGCGCTATAGTCTCTGTAGCGCAATTGTTTAGCGATGAAGTAGATATTTTGATCGCACCAAGCGCTGTTGGTGAAGCGCCGACCATTAAAGATGGTACTGGCGATCCTATATTCTGTCGCGGCTGGACCATGCTTGGATTACCCTGCATTAATTTAAATATTACCAGTGGCCCCAATGGTCTACCAGTTGGAGTGCAATTGATTGCAGGACCAGGTAAAGACCACTTTTTATTAAGTGTGGCTAGGGCCTTTGCGCTTGCCCTGCCTGATCCCGTTTTGCGAGACCAAGCTTAGGCATTCGATTTAATCGAGCGTAATGTTGGCCGCTTTAATTGCCTTATTCCAATATGGCAACTCTTTCTTTAACATCGCATCCGTTGCGGCTGGAGTGAGATAACGTAACTCCACGCCTGCAGCATCAGCTCGCTCTTTTACCTCTGGCAAAGCCAAGCTCTGCTTTACTGAATCCGTTAGCTTGGTAATGACCGGAGCTGGAGTTCCTGCTGGTGCGTATAAGGCAACCCAAGACTCCAGCTGGAATGATGGTAGACCAGCTTCTGCGGTAGTCGGCACATTCGGAATACCTGGGTGACGATTTTTACCAGTCACTGCCAAGCCCTTGAGTTTGCCGCTTTGAATATGCTGCATCAAAGAAGGTGGCGTACTTATAAACACCTGAACTTGCCCTGCTAGTACATCCTGAATCGCAGGTCCTGATCCTTTGTAAGGAACATGGACCATATCGATACCCGTTGTTTGTTTAAAAATTTCAGTACCAATATGAGAAACAGATCCATTGCCTTGCGAAGCGTAATTTAACTTTCCAGGATGCGCTTTGGCATAAGCAATGAATTCTTTTAAGTTATTGACGGGTACCGAAGGATGGACTGCAATAACGTTAGTCGACACTGTTAGCAATGCAATGGGTGAAAAATCTTTAATAGGGTCCCAAGGTAACTTATCCATTAAGGCTGGATTACCAACGTGATAGCCAGAATAAGAAATTAGCAAGGTATAGCCATCCGGCTTGGCTTTAGCAACATACTGATAAGCAGTATTACCGCTTGCACCTGGCTTGTTATCCACAATCACTGGCTGACCAATGACCCGAGTCAAAGGCTCACTCAAAAGTCTTGCAGAGGTATCTACTAGACCACCAGGTGGGTTTGGAACCACCAGAGTAATGGGGCGATCTGGAAAAGCTTGTGCATTTGCGAGTTGCGCTGTCAATGCAAATCCAATGATGGCGAGCACCTGATAAACAAGGCGAATTTTTTTCATACTAGTCTCCTCAAATCTTTTTACATAAACCCAGAGATTATCTCTGACCAATTTTCACGTTTCCAAAAATGGCTTGGGCCTCGCGTGGTAAGCAACGCCAGTAACGCTCATTAGCTGTAACCTTGCCCTCGAGTGCAGCTGCAGCCTCCCAGCCCCAGCGAGGTTTATATAAAAATGCTCTAGCTAAGGCAATCAGATCAGCATCACCATCTTGCAAAATAGCTTCCGCCTCATGGGGGTCAGTAATCAGTCCAACCGTCATCGTTGGAATGCCGGAACGTTCTTTAACGATTTTGGCAAAAGGTACTTGATATTTTGGTCCTAGCGAAATGCTTTGCTTCGGTGAAATTCCGCCTGAAGAAATATGGACAAAATTACAACCCAGGGGTTTAAGCTGCTTGGCAAAGTCTGCCGTCTCTTCAGGTGTCCAACCGCCCTCTATCCAATCGCTTGCTGAAATACGGATACCCAAAACACCTTGATAGGCTGCTCGCACTGCCGCAAACAACTCCAAAGGAAAGCGGATGCGATTCTCAAAAGAGCCGCCATATTCATCAGTTCGTTGATTGGCTATCGGCGATATGAACTGATGCAATAAGTAACCATGAGCACCATGCAGCTCAATACCATCGACTCCAATACGATCTGCCCGTTTAGCGGCAATGACAAAATCCTCGATTAATTTATTTAACTCCGCTTTAGAAAGTTCATGTGGCAATCGCTCACCATCAAGCTGTGGAATTGCTGAAGGCGCTAAGGTCTCCCACCCACCCTGTTCTGCTGCTAAGAGTTGCCCCCCATTCCATGGGGTAGCACTAGATGCTTTGCGGCCGGCATGTGCAAGTTGAATAAACACTGGGGTGGCTGGTGCCAATGCACGAGCTCGACTTAATTTATCTTTTAGAGCAGCTTCGGTACGGTCATCCCATAACCCAAGACAAGCGGGTGTAATGCGTCCCTCGGGTGTTACACCCGTTGCTTCAATAATGAATAAGGCAGCTCCACTATTGAGTAAATTACCCCAATGCATTAAATGCCAATCGGTTGCCTCTCCATTTTGAGCGGAATATTGGCACATTGGAGCCACAACAATGCGGTTTGCCAGCTCTAATGGGCCACGGGGTGAGCTGAGGGAATAACTGGAAAATAAGAGACTCATGGGATACCTTAAAAAGCCTAAAAAATGGTTCAAAATGCTAAGAATGCCTTAAAGCGATAGAATACTTAAAAAGCAGAATAAAAGAGACAAGGAAGTATGTAAGGCGATCTAGCCAAACCGCTTCATTTATCAAAAAACCCCTAGAAAATACTTAATATAGAAGAATATGAAAGCACCTCAAGCCTTTGAATCAAAAGAAAATATTGGTCACTATATTGGCGGCAATATCCTCAATCCAAAAGAAGGACGCTTTGCCGACGTATTCAACCCTGCCAAAGGCACGGTCGCTCGCAAAGTAGCCCTCGCTAGCCGATCCGAGGTTGACGCTGTGGTTGCTGTTGCTCAAAAGGCTTTTGAATCCTGGAGCCAAACAAGCCCATTGCGCCGCTCTCGAATCCTGTTTAAGTATCTGGAACTACTCAATGCCAACCGTGATGAGCTGGCCGCCATAATCACTGCAGAGCACGGCAAAGTATTTACTGATGCTCAGGGCGAAGTGACTCGTGGCATTGAAATCTTAGAATTTGCTACAGGTATCCCAGAGTTATTAAAAGGTGATTACACCGAACAAGTTTCTACCGATATCGATAACTGGATCATGCGCCAGCCTTTGGGTGTAGTTGCCGGTATTACGCCATTTAACTTCCCAGTCATGGTTCCTATGTGGATGTTCCCTGTGGCCATTGCCTGTGGCAACTCCTTCATTCTTAAGCCTAGCCCTACCGATCCATCTGCCTCACTCTTCATGGCAAAGCTTCTGAAAGAGGCTGGTCTTCCAGATGGTGTATTTAACGTAGTTCAAGGCGATAAAGAAGCCGTAGACGCTTTAATTGAGAATCCCGATGTGAAAGCAGTGAGTTTTGTCGGCTCAACCCCTATTGCTAACTATATCTACGAGCGTTGTGCCCATTTTGGTAAGCGCTCTCAAGCACTTGG
This sequence comes from Betaproteobacteria bacterium, assembly GCA_947453825.1. Lineage (GTDB taxonomy): Bacteria > Pseudomonadota > Gammaproteobacteria > Burkholderiales > Burkholderiaceae > Polynucleobacter. The sequence continues at coordinate 19,468 of CANGHN010000008.1, read as the reverse complement.
TGGCGCCAAGAATCACATGGTGATCATGCCTGATGCCGATATTGATAAAGCAATAGATGCCTTGGTTGGTGCAGCCTATGGCTCTGCTGGCGAACGTTGTATGGCAATCTCGGTAGCCGTATTAGTTGGAGATGTGGCCGATAAAATCATGCCAAAACTCATTGAGCGCGCTAAGACCTTAAAGGTCAAGAATGGAATGGAGCTGGATGCTGAAATGGGTCCCATAGTTACTAAAGCCGCTCTAGATCGCATCACAGGCTATATTGAAAGCGGCGTAGCCTCAGGTGCAAAACTCTTGGTAGACGGACGCGGCTTATCTGTACCTGGTCATGAAAGTGGCTTCTTCATTGGTGGTAGCCTATTTGATAATGTGACACCCAAGATGAAAATTTATCTTGAAGAAATTTTTGGCCCAGTTCTTTCCTGTATGCGGGTGGCCAACTTTACCGAAGCACTTAATTTAGTAAATTCATGTGAATTTGGTAATGGAGTTGCTTGCTTTACTAGTGATGGCAATATTGCCCGTGAATTTGCTCGTCGCGTACAAGTTGGAATGGTTGGTATTAATGTGCCTATTCCCGTTCCGATGGCTTGGCATGGTTTTGGTGGCTGGAAGAAATCAATCTTTGGGGATATGAATGCCTATGGCAAAGAGGGTGTTCGCTTTTATACCAAGCAAAAGAGCGTAATGCAGCGCTGGCCTGAAAGCATTTCTAAGGGCGCAGAGTTTGTGATGCCGACTTCAAAATAATAGCCATGCTTTAAGTTCGTAGATATCAATAAAAATAGCGATCTACAGATCGCTATTTTTAACCGAGCTTGGCAAAATTTATTGAAGAGTATTCTTTAAAGACGGCAGTATGGGCATAGCCAGGACATCAATGCCCTCTTCTCTTAACGCCTCAGCCTCATCCAATGTAGTCTGACCCCGGATACTGCGCTCAGGTGATTCTTTGTAATGAATCTTTCTAGCCTCCTCAGCAAAAGAACTGCCGACATCCTCAGAGCGACCCATGAGTTCACGCATTCCTTTTAAAAAGGCCGCTTGAACTTGAGCTTCCAGATGAGAATGATCATTACCTGTTAGAGCAACAACATCCCCACTCAGTTGACCGTGGTCATCTTGAGAAATGACTAATTCTGATGAGGAAGATTTAGCAATTCTTGGGGCCGATGGCATACGAGAAATATCTGTGCTATCACATACCGGGCAGGCAAGCATACCCTTATCCTGCTGGGCAAGACAATCCTCTTCAGAGGCAAACCATCCTTCGAAGCGATGGTTTAGAGGACAAGCTAAGTTATAAACTTTCATTTAAGGGATATGGGGATAAAAGTTCTAAATTCAATACCCCCATTTTAAGCGGGTTTACCTGAAGGCCATTAAATCGACCTAGGACTCACCAATCCACGACGGTAGCGCTCTAACCAATAGGTAGAGATCGTGGTTTTTACATCAGTAATTTCACCCTCTTCCACCCATGTCAGCAGCTGCTCTAGAGGGGCTGCAAAAACATCCAAAAACTCTTCATCATCCAAATGCCTCTCTCCGGCGACGAGATCTTGAGCCAAATAGATGTCAATAAACTCGGTTGAATACGAGATGACTGGATGAATACGACGGATATAACTCCATGTCTTGGCGATATAGCCCGTCTCCTCTTCGAGCTCGCGTTGTGCGCATAACAGAGGATCCTCTCCCAGCTCTAACTTACCAGCCGGAATCTCTATGCAGGCCTTAGCGATAGGATAACGATACTGGCGTTCTAACAAGATCCTACCGTCATCTAATATCGCCAGCACTGCAACTGCACCTGGATGGGTTAAATATTCTCGTATAGCTTGTTGGCCATCAGGCAAAGAAACCGTATCCCGTTTCATTTTTAAGAAGATACCGCCATAGATATCTTCCCCCGATATGCGCTCTTCTCTTAAATGCTGATCGCCTTGTGGCAGATCGTGAATTGATTTTTCAGTCATATCAAGACTTTCCGATTGAAATATAGATCTATCATACAAAAGACTGGTGACAATATAATGGCAGCTTATAAATAATCAAGGCTCCACACGCAATCAAGGCTCCACACGGAGCCTTGATTGCGTTATGGGGTCAGATTCAGGTTGCCAGATTAAGAGCCTAACAAGGTACGACGCATTGCATCCAAGCAAAGACTCATCAGACCAGCCGGAACGATACCAATAGCAAGGACCAGAATACTATTTAAACTCAAAAGGCCTTTTGCAAAGCCAGAGCCGCTGACTGTGATTTCATGTTCTGGCTCATCAAAATACATTACTTTGACGACACGCAGGTAGTAGAAAGCACCCACCAAAGAAGCCATTACCGCAATAATCGCCAAGAAGGTGTGTTCTGCATCTACCAATGCCTCTAATATGCCTAACTTAGCCGCGAATCCTACCGTTGGCGGAATGCCTGCTAAGGAGAACATCATGACTAGGCCAATGAAAGCAAACCAAGGGTGTTTTTTATTGAGACCCTTAAGACCATTCAAAGTCTCGCAATCGTAGCCCTTGCGGGAAAGCGCCATTAACAAACCAAAAGTTCCTAAGGTCGTTAAGACATACGTAATGGCATAGAACATTGAAGCACTAAATGCATGGTCATCAAAGACTGACAGCATGCCCAATAAAACAAAGCCCATTTGTGCAATCGCAGAATAAGCCAGCATCCGTTTTACATTGGTTTGCGCTATTGCCGTTACATTACCAACCACCAAGGACAGCACCGCTAGCAATACCAACATTGGCTGCCAATCACCCATCAAAGGCAATAAGGTGTTGACCAAAAGACGGAAAAGTAAGGCGAATGCAGCAAGCTTAGGCGCTGCAGCAATCATCAGGGTTACCGCAGTAGGCGCACCCTGATACACATCGGGAACCCACATGTGAAAAGGCACTACCCCCATCTTAAATGCCAGTCCGGAAACGATGAACACCAGACCAAAAGCCATGACTAGGTGATTTACCCGAGGATCAGCGACCGTTTTAAAGATTTCAATCAAATCCAAAGAGCCAGTCACGCCATAGAGCATAGACATGCCATAGAGCAAAAAGCCTGATGCCAAAGCACCTAATATGAAATATTTAATGCCGGCCTCAACACTCTTTTCGCTATTGTGACGCATCGCGACCAAGGCATACATAGGTAATGCCATCAACTCCAAGCCAAGGTAAAGGGTTAAAAGATTAGCGCCTGAGATCAATACAAACTGACCCAATAAAGCAAGCAATGCCAAAACAATAAAATCTGGACGGAATAAAGCTCGATCAGTGAGGTATTGCTTTGAGTAGACTAAGGTGACTAGAACAGCGGCGCACGAGCAAGCTTTTAGAAGATTGGATAGTGGATCAGACTGGAATAATCCATTCATGGCAACTAAAGCTGGATCAGCCATACGACCAGCAAAGGCTACGATCAAATACACCAGCAAAATGAGCGAGAAGAAATAAACGAAACCAACACCACGTGGTGTATGAAAAATATCTTGCTCTTCACCAGGGGTAGATCGAACTTTTTCTGGAACATAAACACTGGCTACTAATAGTAGACAGGTGGCAACGAGTAAAACAAGTTCAGGCAGGATGGCGTATAGGTCGAATGCTTGCATGTGCTTTTACTCAGAGTTTGCTAACAGCAACATGCTGCAGCAGATTAATCACAGCCGGATGAATGATGTCGGTAAATGGTTTTGGATATACGCCCACACCAATGACGCAGATAGAAAGTACCGCCATCATGAAATATTCACGTGCGTTCAGATCTTTTAAATCTTCAACGTGCGGGTTGTTAATGCTGCCAAAAAATACACGTTTGACCATCCATAAGGAATAGGCAGCACTCAAAATTAAGGCCGTAGCAGCTAAGATGCCGATCATAAAATCATAATCAACAGCAGCCAAAATGACCATGAACTCCCCGACAAAGCCAGAAGTTGCTGGCAATCCACAGTTAGCCATTGCCATCAGCACAGCGAATGCTGTAAATGCAGGCATACGATGCACCACACCGCCGTAATCCGCTATTTGACGTGTATGCATACGGTCGTATAGGACACCAATAGATAAGAACATGGCGCCTGCAACAAAACCATGTGAAATCATCTGCACAATACCGCCCTCAATACCTAAGGGGCTAAATAAGAAAAAGCCTAGAGTTACAAAACCCATATGAGCTACAGATGAATAGGCAACAAGCTTTTTCATATCTTTTTGAACCAAGGCAACAGCACCAACATAAATCACTGCAACTAAAGACAAGAAGATGACAAATGGGCCGAGGTATTGACTTGCATCTGGCGCGATTGGTAATGAGAAGCGCAAGAAGCCATAAGCGCCCAACTTCAACATAATGGCAGCCAAAACTACTGAGCCCCCTGTTGGCGCCTCTACGTGCACATCTGGCAACCAAGTATGTAATGGCCACATTGGCACCTTCACGGCAAAGGCCATGAAGAAAGCAAAGAACAGCAGAATCTGCTCCACGATATCTAGACGAGCGTTATGCCAGGCCAAGATATCAAAAGAATTTGTCACGTTATACAAATACAGCATGGCGACCAAAGTTAACAAGGAGCCAAGTAAGGTGTATAGGAAAAACTTGAAGGCTGCATAAATACGATTATGTCCACCCCAGACGCCAATGATGATGTACATCGGTATGAGAGTCGCCTCAAAAAATACATAGAACAACAAAGCATCTAGAGCAGCAAAAACGCCAATCATTAATCCAGACAGAATCATGAAAGAAGCCATGTATTGGGAAACCTTAGTGTCAATGACTTCCCATGCAGCAATGACTACCAAGATATTAATAAAGGCTGTGAGAACAATAAACCATACCGAAATTCCATCAATACCAAGGTAGTAGTTAATGTCATACCGCGGAATCCAGTTCACCTTTTCTACAAATTGCATGCCCGCATTAGCAATATCAAAATTGATTACCAATGGCAAGGTTGTAATAAAACCAATAATGGATCCAATCAGAGCTAACCAGCGCACGCCAGCAGATGGTTTCTCAGACCCATAAAATAAAATAATGAGTCCAAAAACAATCGGGGTCCAAATGGCGTAAGAAAGAATCATAGTGGCTACTTAAGTAACAAAGGCCTATCGAACAAAAGGCAGGTAAGCATACAAAACCCAAGCCAACAATATCGCCAGGCCTGCAATCATTGCAAACGCATAGTGATAAAGGTAACCGGATTGCAAATGACGAATAACACCAGCAAAGCGCCCAATAGCGTGCGCACTACCATTCACAAAGAAACCATCAATGACTTTTTGATCTCCACGGTGCCATAAAATACTGCCAATCCAAATGAGACCCTTAGCAAATACAGCTTGATTCAATTCATCTAAATAGTATTTGTTATCCAATAATTTCTTGAGTGGGGCAAATGCTTGTGCAAGCTTTTCTGGCAACTTTGGAGCCCACAGATAGCCAATAGCTGCGCTTAATACACCTAAGCCTACTAACAACAGCACTGGGGAAGTAAATGCATGCAGCGCCATCGCTACTGGGCCATGGAACTCATCTTCTAATTCTTTCATGATGGGATGGCGAGCCAGATCAATAAAGATGGAATCGCCAAAGTAGGTGCCAAACAATAGTGGAGTAATAGTGTAAAAACCAATGATGACAGATGGAATTGCCAGAAGAATCAATGGCACAGTCACTACCGCGGGAGATTCATGTGGTTTTTCTCCTGGTGCTAAACCATGGTGAGCGTGATCATCGCCCTGCTCTGCATGATTGTGATGATGATCACCTGAGTGACCCCAACGCGCCTTACCGTGGAATACATAAAAATACAGGCGGAATGAATACAGGGCCGTAACAAATACACTGACCATTACCGCAAAGTAGGCAAAGCCAGAGCCAGGAATATGGCTTGCTGCCACCGCTTCAATAATCGAATCCTTAGAATAAAAACCTGAAAAGAACGGCGTACCGACGAGTGCTAAATTACCTAGCAACATCATCAAACAGGTTATTGGCATGTACTTCCAGAGACCGCCCATTTTACGCATATCTTGCTCGTGGTGCATACCTAAAATAACGCTACCGGCAGCTAAAAACAATAAAGCCTTAAAAAATGCATGCGTCATCAAATGGAAGATAGCTACTGGGTAAGCAGAAACACCAAGGGCAACTGTCATATAACCCAATTGCGACAGCGTGGAATAAGCAACTACTCGCTTAATATCGTTTTGCACAATACCTAAGAAGCCCATGAAGAGCGCAGTAATAGAGCCAATCACCAAGATGAAACTTAAAGCGACATCAGAAAGCTCAAAAAGTGGTGACATACGCGACACCATAAAAATACCTGCAGTAACCATTGTTGCTGCATGAATCAATGCAGAAATTGGCGTTGGGCCTTCCATCGAATCTGGCAACCAAACATGCAATGGAAATTGTGCAGATTTGCCCATTGCACCAATAAACAAGCATATACAGGCAACCGTGACCAGACTCCAACTTGTGCCAGGAAGGGTTTGGGCAGCCAATGCGGTATTTTGCGCAAAGATGACGTCGTACTGCATTGAACCAGTGCTTGCCAGCAATAAACCAATACCTAAGATGAACCCAAAGTCACCAACACGGTTTACTAAAAAAGCTTTCATATTGGCAAATACAGCTGACTGACGCTCGAAATAAAAGCCAATCAAAAGATATGACACCACGCCAACCGCTTCCCACCCAAAGAAGAGTTGTAGCAAGTTATTACTCATCACCAACATCAACATGGCAAAGGTAAATAAAGAAATGTAAGAGAAGAACCGGTTATAGCCCTCTTCACCATGCATATAGCCAATGGTGTAGATATGTACCATGAGAGATACAAAGGTCACCACACACATCATTGTTGCAGTTAAGGGGTCTATCAAGAAACCAATATCTAAATTGAGCTCGCCTAACTGCATCCAACGATAAACTGTTCCGTTGAAATAAAAGCCATCCATGACTTGTACCAAAACATTGCAGGAAAGGACAAATGCAATTGTTACGCCCAGTATGGTGACAAACTGACTTGCACCATGACCAATGCGGTTGCCGCCCAATTTGGTACCAAAGAAACCAGCAATCATCGAGCCAAACAACGGTGCCAATGGAATGACACAGAGAACAGGAATATTTAAGGTCAATTGCATGACTAGCCTTTAAGGTGGTCAAGATCTTCGGCATTAATGGTGTCTACCTTGCGGAAGAGCACAACCAAAATTGCCAAGCCGATAGCCGCTTCTGCAGCTGCCACAGTCAAAATAAAGAATACGAATACTTGACCTGCCATATCACCCAAGTAGTATGAAAAGGCAACAAAGTTGATGTTGACAGAAAGCAGCATCAACTCAATTGCCATCAATAGTACGATGACATTCTTACGATTTAAGAAAATACCAATAACACTAGTGGCAAATAAAATGGCACTCAGCACCAAGTAGTGAGCGAGAGTGATGTTCATTTCTTTTCCTCTCTAGAATCCTGCTTGGCAGCCATATCAGAACCCATCTTGACAACGCGCATACGATCAGCAGCAACAACGTTTACTTGATCATGGATATTCTGCGATTTAGAGTCTTTACGATTACGCAAAGTCAGCGCCACAGCAGCAATGATGGCCACCAATAAGATGACGCCAGCAACCTCGAAGGCGTATACATAATCAACAAAAATTAGTATGCCCAAAGCTTGAGTATTATTTGCCATCATCTCTTCTGGCATAGGCTGAACAGGTACTTTAGTGCCAATGAAGCTGCGAATGATCACAATCGAGAACTCAAGAACAATCACTGCGCCCATGAGAAATGCAAGTGGCAAGAATTTTTTGAAATCACGGCGCAGATGCTCTAAATCCAAGTCAAGCATCATCACCACGAAGAGGAAGAGAACCATGACAGCGCCAACATAAACCAAGATCAGGGCCAAACTTAAGAACTCTGCTTTTAATAACATCCAAAGACCAGAAGCACAGAAGAAAGCCAGCACGAGGAATAATGCCGCATGGACAGGGTTACGAGCGGTAATCACGCGCACTGCAGAAATGACTAATAGGCCCGCAAAGCCATAAAAGAAAACAGCAAATAAAGTAGATGGATCAAATGTCATAGTGATGTGTACTCTATTCGATTAGCGATAAGGCGCATCAACTGCACGGTTAGCGGCGATATCGCCTTCATACTTATCGCCCACTGCCAGGAGCATTTCTTTAGTGAAATAAAGATCGCCGCGCTTGTCACCAAAATATTCAAAGATATTCGTTTCTACAATAGCGTCAACAGGACAAGCCTCTTCACAGAATCCACAGAAAATACACTTTGTTAAATCGATGTCATAGCGGGTCGTACGACGGGTGCCATCATCACGCTCTGCTGTTTCAATCGTGATCGCATAGGCCGGGCAGACTGCCTCACAAAGCTTGCAACCAATGCAACGCTCTTCTCCATTTTCGTAGCGACGCAGTGCATGCAGGCCACGGAAACGCGGTGACAAGGGAGTCTTCTCTTCTGGATATTGAATGGTAATTTTTGGCTTAAAGAGATATCGACCGGTAATAGACATACCAGTCAAAATATCTTTGAGCATCAAGCTATCGAGGAATTGGGAAATTTTCTTAAACATGATTGATCAACTTATTTCCAAATATTCCATGGGGAAACGACCCACGCGCCGATGACAACCACCCAGAATACTGAGATGGGAATAAAAATCTTCCAGCCTAAACGCATAATTTGGTCATAGCGATAGCGCGGCAAGGTAGCGCGCAACCAAATCACACAGGACAGTAAGAAGAAGGTCTTACCAAACAACCAGAAAAAGCCAGGGATATCGCGCAGAACAGGTAAATCCAGAATTGGCAACCAACCACCCAAGAACATGATGGATGCGACGGCAGCAATCAGAATCATGTTGGCATATTCAGCCAAGAAGAACATCGCAAATGACATACCTGAATACTCAACCATGTGGCCAGCAACAATCTCAGACTCCCCTTCAACCACATCAAATGGGTGGCGATTGGTTTCAGCAACACCAGAAATAAAGTAGATCAAGAACATGGGGAGTAAAGGCAACCAGTTCCAGGACAAGAAATTCAATCCCAAACTAGCAAAGTAGCCTTGCTCTTGCGAAGCAACAATGGTGCTCAGATTTAATGATCCTGAAGTCAGGAGAACAGTAACCAAAGCAAAACCCATTGCGATCTCATAGGAAATCATTTGAGCAGAGGCACGCATGGCCCCTAAAAATGGGTACTTAGAATTAGATGACCAGCCAGCCAAAATCACGCCGTAAACACCAATCGATGAGATTGCCATGATGTATAGCAAACCCGCATTCACATCGGCGAGCACCATCTTGGCTTGAAATGGGATTACCGCCCAAGCAGCAAAGGCGGGCATGATCACCATAATGGGCGCGATAAAGAACAAGACCTTAGAAGATTGAGTAGGAGAAATAATCTCCTTCATCAATAGCTTTAAAGCATCAGCAATTGGCTGCAACAGGCCTAGTGGACCAACGCGGTTGGGCCCGAGGCGAATATGCATCCAGCCGATCAACTTGCGCTCCCAGAGCGTTAAATAGGCTACGCAAGCAAACATAGGTAAAACAATAATGACAATGCGCACCAAAGCCCAGACGAGCGGCCACAGTGAGCCAAAGATGGCTTCACCTTGAGTAGTAATGAGATTCAAGAAATTATCCATCTCTTGCTTTATGCCTTACTCACAGTGATAGGACCAAACATGGATCCTAATTTTGCACTAGCCATCGTTCCGGCTGAAACTCTGACTACACCTAGTGCTAAATTTGCCTCCAGGGTAGCCGGGAGATCGACCGACTGATTAGCTTGGTTAACGCGCACTACATCACCCTCTTTAAGATCTAACTGAGCAAATAATGCCTGACCTAAACCAACTTGATTACCACGTTTAGCATCACGTGTAAGCTGCAGAGCAGAAGATCGACGGACAATTTGATCGCCTGCATATATATTTACATCAGCCAAGCGCTCTAAACCATTGTAGGGAGCCATATTGCCATTCACAATGGCATTCATCGTTGCTTGATTGTTTAAGCGCGTGCAATAGTCATCATCCAGAGCTTCACCCAAGACTTCTTCAGGCATATTGAATAAGAAGCCATCTAAATCTAGTAATCCGCCCAATACACGCAATACTTTCCATGCTGGACGTGAATCACCTAGTGGTTTAACTGATGGCTGCACAGTCTGAATTCTTCCTTCGGCATTGATAAACGTCGCTACCGATTCTGAGTAAGTTGAGATTGGCAGAATGACATCTGCTACCTCCAACAAATCCGTACTCTGATAAGCACTCAATGCAATCACTGTATTGGCATTCGCTAAAGCAGCACGTGCTTGCTCTGGATTTGGTAAATCCGCATCTGGCTCAATATTCATGAGCAAGACGGCACGACGATCGCCAGATAGAATCGATTGAACTCCTGCACCATTGGCATTTACCAAAGATGCACCAACAGCATTACCACCTACCGGCAAGAAGCCTAGTGTTGCACCGGTGTGATCGGCAATAAATTGTGCCAACACATGTAAGTCAGATGCATGGTGATGCGAAATTGCTGCAGATCCAAGTAATACAGAGCTAGCAGCACCACTCAACAAACTATCAGCAATCTTTTGTGCTTGCTCAGAAACTGGCAAGTTAGAGATCCCAGCTGGTGCCGCAACAGATTTAGCCTTAGCAACTGCCAAAGCAACTTCACTTAAAACATTGAGCCAAGCACTGGGCGCAGCAGCAATGCCGGTAGTAGGAATCAGCCAATCGTCGCCACCAGCGTCGATACGCATTACTTGTAAGCTACGTTTAGCAGCGGTACGAATACGTGCGGCAATCACCGGCTGATCCTTGCGTAAAAAGCTACCAATGATGAGGATGCGATCTAACTCACTTAACTTTGCCACTGGCATACCCAGCCATGGTGCATTTGCAGCAGCTCTAATATCTACTTGACGTAAACGGGTCTCAACTTGGCTAGAGCCTAGGCCACGAACCATTTTTTGTAATAGATGTAATTCTTCTGTACTAGAAATTGGATGGGCTAAGGCAGCAATTGATTCTGGGCCACTTTCTGCCGCAATCGTTTTCAAGGAATGGGCTACATAATCAAGCGCAGACTGCCAATCGGTTTCCAGCCACTGGCCACCCTGCTTCACCATCGGCGATGTGATGCGGTCTGCGCTATTTAAGCCTTCATAAGAAAAGCGATCGCGATCACTAATCCAGCATTCATTGATCGCTTCATTCTCTAGCGCAACTACACGCATGACTTTATTGGCTTTGGTTTGTACTGTCGTGTTCGCCCCCAAACTATCGTGGGGGCTAACTGAGCGTTTACGACCCAATTCCCAAGTGCGGGCTGCATAGCGAAACGGTTTACTAGTCAACGCACCTACCGGGCATAAATCAATCATATTTCCAGAGAGTTCTGAATCAACCGTTTGACCAACAAAGGTAGTAATTTCTGAATGCTCACCACGGTTAATCATGCCCAATTCCATCACACCAGCAACTTCTTGGCCAAAACGAACACAACGTGTGCAATGAATGCAACGGCTCATCTCTTGCATGGAGATTAGCGGACCAACATTCTTATGAAAGACGACGCGCTTTTCTTCTTCGTAGCGAGAATTGGATTTACCGTAACCCACTGCTAAGTCTTGCAACTGACACTCACCACCCTGATCGCATATTGGGCAATCTAAGGGATGATTGATAAGTAAAAACTCCATCACAGAGCGTTGCGCTTCTACTGCTTTTGCAGAATGCGTAAAGACCTTCATGCCCTGAGTTACCGGAGTAGCGCAAGCAGGCAATGGCTTTGGAGCTTTCTCAACCTCTACTAAACACATGCGGCAATTAGCAGCGATCGATAATTTCTTGTGGTAGCAAAAGTGGGGAACATAAGTGCCAAGCTTGCTCGCAGCGTGCATCACCATCGAACCTTGCGGAACTTCTACCGTCTTACCATCTAATTCGATTTCAACCATGCTCACTTTAAGATGTCCCGTACTCAATAACTTATAAAGGTTTTGCAGAATCTAAGCAGCGCTTATGTTCTACGTGATAAGCAAATTCATCCATGTAATGCTTTAGCATGCCACGCACCGGCATAGCAGCAGCATCACCCAATGCACAAATCGTACGTCCTTGAATATTTGCTGCTACATCATTTAGTAAATCTAAATCCTCAATACGTCCCTGGCCATGCTCAATCCGATGCACAATGCGCCATAACCAGCCAGTACCCTCACGACATGGGGTGCATTGACCGCAAGATTCTTCATGATAGAAATAAGACAGGCGCTCTAAGGCGCGAACCATACAACGTGTTTCATTCATGACGATTACCGCGCCAGAACCTAGCATAGACCCTGCTTTAGCAATGCTGTCGTAATCCATAGTCAGATCCATCATCTGCACACCCGGAATCACTGGCGCAGAAGATCCTCCAGGAATTACTGCTTTTAGCGCCATACCATCACGCATGCCGCCAGCAAGCTTTAGCAAGTCAGCAAAAGGTGTACCTAATGGAACCTCATAATTTCCAGGATGTACTACGTCGCCAGAGACAGAGAAAATTTTCGTACCGCCGTTGTTGGGTTTACCGAGCTCTAAATAAGCTTGACCACCAATGGCCAGGACAAAAGGCACCGCCGCAAATGTTTCGGTATTGTTAATCGTCGTTGGTTTGCCATACAAACCAAAGCTAGCTGGGAATGGAGGTTTAAAGCGAGGCTGGCCTTTTTTACCCTCTAATGACTCCAGCAGTGCAGTTTCTTCACCGCAGATATAGGCACCCCAACCTGGAGACGCATGTAATTGGAAGGAGAAATCACTTCCCATAATCTTGTCGCCTAAATAGCCAGCAGCGCGAGCTTCTTCCAAAGCTTCTTCGAAGCGTGAGTACACTTCCCAGATTTCCCCGTGGATATAGTTGTAGCCTACGCTGATACCCATGGTGTAAGCGCCAATAATCATGCCCTCAATCAAAGCATGAGGGTTGTAGCGCATGATGTCACGGTCTTTGAATGTGCCAGGCTCACCTTCATCGCTATTACAAACTAAATATTTTTGTCCTGGAAACTGACGTGGCATGAAGCTCCACTTCAATCCCGTTGGGAAGCCCGCACCACCACGACCACGTAATGAAGACGCTTTTAATTCAGCAATGATGGAATCGGGTGCAACCTTATCGCCCAACAAACGACGTAATTGTTGATAGCCACCACGACTTTCGTAATCCTTTAAGCGCCAGTTATCTCCATTTAATCCTGCAAGGATTAAAGGCTTTATGTGACGATCGTGCAAGCTGGTCATGCTGCCTTTCCTTCTGCACGAAGTTCACTGAGAAGCGAATCAATTTTTTCTTTACTCATAAAGCTACACATACGCTTGTCATTGACAAGCATCACCGGGGAGTCGCCGCATGCACCCATGCACTCACCCTCTTTTAGAGTAAAGGTGCCACAAGGAGTGGTTTCATTAAAGCCAATACCTAAAGTTTCTTTTAAATACGTAGCCGCTGTTTCACCATGAGTTAATTGACAAGGTAAATTAGTGCAAATGACTAGCTTGAACTTACCAATAGGTTTGGTGTTGTACATATTGTAGAAAGTTGCGACTTCCTCAACTGCAATGGTTGGCATTTCCAAAATATTGGCGACTATTGCTATCACGTCAGGAGAAACCCAGCCCAATTCAGTTTGAGCAGCAATTAGTGAAGCCATCACAGCAGACTGCTTTTGCTCTGGTGGGTATTTAGCAACGTTACGAGCAATATCTGCCAGCGTTTTATCAGAGAGTTGAAGAGTGGTTGTCATTAAATAATCCTTGGCACGCTCTATTAGCGGTCAATCTCCCCGAACACAATATCCTGCGTACCAATAATGGTTACGGCATCAGCCAACATATGGCCACGAGACATCTCATCCATGGCGGAAAGGTGCACAAATCCTGGGGCGCGAATCTTCATGCGGTATGGCTTATTAGCGCCATCAGAAATCAAATAGATGCCGAACTCACCTTTTGGATGCTCAACAGCAGAGTAAGCCTCACCATCAGGAACGTGAATACCTTCAGTAAAGAGTTTGAAGTGGTGAATCAGCTCTTCCATATTGGTCTTCATATCCACGCGCTTAGGTGGAGCAACCTTATGGTTATCGCTCATGACAGGGCCTGGATTAGCTTTTAACCAAGCAACACATTGTTTGATGATGCGATTTGATTGACGCATCTCTTCCATGCGAACCAAGTAACGATCGTATGAGTCGCCATTAACACCTACCGGAATATCAAAGTCGAGACGATCATAAACTTCGTATGGTTGCTTCTTGCGTAAATCCCATTCAAAACCAGAACCGCGCAACATGGGACCAGTAAATCCAAGTTGCAATGCTCGCTCTGGACTAACAATGCCGATGTTTACTAGACGCTGTTTCCAGATACGGTTATCAGTCAAGAGATTGCAATACTCATCAACATTCGCATCAAATCCATTAGCAAACTGCTCAATAAAATCGAGCAAAGATCCACTACGGTTTTCATTTAAACGCTTAACAGCTGACGTACTGCGAATCTTTGAGTTACTGTACTGAGCCATTTGATCTGGCAAATCACGGTAGACGCCGCCAGGGCGATAGTAAGCTGCATGCATGCGTGCACCCGATACCGCCTCATACATGTCGAAAATATCTTCACGATCACGGAAGGCATACAAGAACACTGCCATTGCACCAACGTCAAGACCATGACAGCCAATCCAGAGCAAGTGATTTAACAAACGGGTGAGTTCGTCATACATCACACGGATATATTGGGCACGTAAAGGAACATCAACCTGCAATAACTTCTCAATGGCCATGACATAAGCATGCTCATTTGACATCATAGACACGTAGTCCAAACGATCCATATATGGAACGTTCTGAATCCAAGTGCGCGTCTCGGCTAACTTCTCTGTGGCACGATGCAATAAACCAATATGTGGATCAGCGCGCTGAATGACCTCACCATCAAGCTCAAGTACTAGACGCAAAACGCCATGAGCTGCAGGATGTTGAGGACCAAAATTGAGGGTGTAGTTCTTAATTTTTGCCATGACTTAAACCGGACCTCCGTACTGCTCTTCGCGAACAATACGCGGAGTAATTTCACGCGCTTCAATCGTGACAGGTTGATAGACAACGCGTTTTAACTCTGGGTCATAACGCATTTCTACATTGCCACTGATAGGGAAATCTTTTCTGAATGGGTGCCCAATAAAACCATAGTCAGTCAAAATACGACGCAAGTCATTGTGACCCTCAAACAAGATGCCATAGAGGTCAAATGCCTCACGTTCAAACCAGTTTGCACAATTCCAAACTGGTGTAATGGATGCCACTAGTGGGTAAGTTTCGTCTGAGGCAAACACACGTAAACGCAAGCGCCAGTTATGCTTAAGCGAAAGTAAATGAGTCACAACTGCAAAACGTTGACCACCCCAAGCGCCATCACGGAAGTCTTGATAATCAACACCGCATAAATCAATCAACTGCTCGAAAGCTAATAATGGATCGTCCCGCAGAAGCATGGCAGATTCAAAATACGTATCTGTGTGCAGAACAACAGTTACCTCACCTAAAGCAGTCTCAATTGAGTGAATGCGTTTACCTAAAACTTTCTCTAGGTTAGTGGCTAATTGAGATAAACGATCTGACATCGCTTAAGCCTTCCGCGCAATCGTACTAGTACGTGCAATCTTCGATTGCAATTGAATAATTCCGTAGATCAGAGCTTCTGCAGTTGGAGGGCAGCCAGGAACATAAATGTCTACGGGCACAATCCTGTCGCAACCACGCACCACCGAATAGGAGTTATGGTAGTAACCACCACCATTCGCACAAGAACCCATAGAAATAACCCAGCGAGGCTCTGGCATCTGGTCATACACCTTACGTAATGCGGGAGCCATCTTATTGCATAGTGTTCCAGCAACAATCATTAAGTCAGATTGACGCGGCGATGGACGAAACACTACGCCAAAGCGGTCCAAGTCATAACGGGAAGCGCCTGCGTGCATCATCTCGACAGCGCAGCAAGCCAGACCAAAGGTCATCGGCCATAGAGAACCATTGCGTGTCCAGTTGATCAACTGATCCGCAGTAGTTGTAACAAATCCTTCTTTGAGAACGCCCTCTAATGCCATATTGATTACTCCCAGTCCAGGGCGCCCTTTTTCCAGATGTATACAAATCCAACAATGAATTCCAAGAGGAAAATGACCATAGAGGCGTAACCAAACCAACCTATATCGCGAAGAGCAACGCCCCACGGAAACAAAAAGGCTGTTTCTAGGTCAAATAGAATAAACAGAATGGCAATGAGGTAGTAGCGCACGTCAAACTTCATACGCGCATCTTCGAATGCTTCAAATCCACACTCATAAGGAGAGAGTTTTTCAGCGTTAGGCTTCGATGGAGCCAAAATTTTACCGAGGAACATGGGGACCAGACCCACCCCAATACCTACGAGGATGAAAAGCAGTACAGGAAAATAATTAGCGAGATTCAAAATGGCCCTGAGTCGTTCGTCTGGTAATTCTTAAAAACAATAAAATTTTCGATGATTCAGCTATGTAAAACATTGATTTAGAGCAAATACTCGTACAAATTCTTCATTTTGGTGCCGACGGCGAGACTCGAACTCGCACAGCCTAAGCCACTACCCCCTCAAGATAGCGTGTCTACCAATTTCACCACGTCGGCATCTTGCAAAACCTGTCAATTCTACTGCATTGCACAACTGAACTACCCCAATTTAGAAGCAGATAAATCCGTAAAACCTGACTTTTTTACTTAGGAACTGCAGGCTTAGATGGGTCTTGAACGGGTGCTACTGGAGCCGCTGGAGTGACCACGGGAGCAACAGTTCCAGACAAAACACCGGGACTAACTTCCTTCTTATTGCCTAACCAAGTAATCCCAAGAGTGCTGATAAAGAAAACTGCTGCAAAAACAGCCGTAGTATGGGATAAAAAGTTGGCTGAACCGCTTGCTCCAAATAGACTGCCGGAAGCACCAGAACCAAAAGCAGCACCCATATCAGCGCCTTTACCTTGCTGTAAGAGCACTAACAAAATCACAGCCAAAGCTGAAATTACCTGAAACACGATTAATAAAGTCTTAAACCATTCCACAGCTGATCTCCAATTAAAAAACTACGCCTGACAAATGGCAAGAAACTCTTGGGGATCTAATGATGCGCCCCCAACTAATCCACCATCAATATCTGGCATGGCAAACAATTCAACAGCATTATCAGATTTGATACTACCGCCGTACAAAATTCCAACATGAGAAGCAACGTCCTCATCAAATTCAGCCAATTGCAAACGAATAGCACGATGCATATCCTGTGCAACTTGTGCGCTAGCAACCTTGCCGGTGCCAATCGCCCATACAGGCTCATAAGCAATCAAGCAATCAGCTAAGCGATCCTGCAAGACCATCAATTGCTTTGCTACTTGTCCGCGCACAACCTCAACCGCCCTACCTGAATTTTTTTCATCCGCAGTTTCACCCACACAAATCACAGGCGTCATACCAGCATCCAATACCTGCAATGCTTTAGCTGCAATGATTTCATCAGCCTCGTGGTGCATTTGACGTCGCTCAGAATGGCCAACGATGACATATTTACAAGCCATCTCTTTGAGCATTACAGAGCTCACCTCGCCAGTATAGGCACCCACTTCATGGGCTGAGGTATCTTGAGCCCCCAAACTTAAAAAGGCTAAAGAATGTTCTTTAATTAATGTTGCGCATTGACTCAAATACGGGAACGGAGGGCAAACAGCAAATTGACGACCTGAGGGCATGCCGCTCTCCATGCCGCGCGCAACCGTCTTGATCCAATCTTGATTGCTTGCAAGATTGCCATTCATTTTCCAGTTACCAATAACAATGAGTGGTCGCATATGGGTCAAAGATGATTTCTAAACAGTTAAAACAATTTTGCCGACGTGCTCAGAAGACTCCATCAAACGATGGGCATCAGCTGCCTGATCTAGAGTAAATGTTTTGTAGATCACAGGCTTTAGTTTTCCCGCATTGAGCAAAGGCCATACATTCTCAAAAAGTTGTTTAGTAATTTGCTTCTTAAAGGAAACTGGACGAGGACGCAATGTTGAGCCGGTAATGGTTAAGCGACGACGCAAAATCTGATTGGTGCTCACTTCAGCTTTTGAACCGCCTTGAATAGCAATAATTACGATTCGGCCATCGTCAGCAAGGCAATCGATTTCTTTTTGTACGTACGCGCCAGTAACCATATCCAGAATGACATTGACACCCTTACCATCGGTAGCCTTTTTCACCTCTTCTACAAAGTCTTGCGTCTTGTAGTTGATAGCAAGATCAGCGCCTAATGCCACGCATGCAGCGCACTTCTCATCTGTACCAGCAGTAACAAATACCTTATGACCTAAAGCTTTGGCTATTAAGATTGCAGTCACACCAATACCACTTGAGCCGCCTTGAACCAATAGTGTTTCACCCTCAGACAATTGACCACGCATGAAGACATTGCTCCATACGGTATAAAAAGTTTCAGGCAAGGCAGCTGCCTCTAGGTCGGTGAATCCTTTTGGATAAGGCAAACACTGAGCAATGGGTGCAATACATAAATCTGCATAGCCACCACCCTGCACTAATGCACAAACTTTATCGCCAATCTTAAGGCCGAAAAGATTATCAGCATGCGATAAGTCGCCACCAATAATTTCTCCTGCAACCTCTAAACCAGGAATATCAGAAGCGCCAGCAGGAACTGGATAGTGTCCCTTACGCTGCAAAACATCGGGACGATTAATTCCAGCAGCTAAAACTTTGATCAAAATTTCGCCAGTCCCAGCAGCAGGAGCTACTGGATCCGGACGAGTGGTTGGCACCAGCATTTCTGGGGTACCAAACTCTTTGATTTCAATTACGCGCATAGAAACTCCTACTCGCCAATCAACTTAAGCAGATTCGCCAGATGCTGGAGCAGTCTCTGCAACAACTTCAGCAGCACCGGCTAAGGGGGCAATCGTGCCACCTTCATCAGCCATTGCAGCTTTGAGCGACAAACGCAAACGTCCACGCTCATCAGCAGCCAATAATTTCACGCGAACTATCTGGCCTTCAGCTAAATAGTCTTTCACCTCTTTTACGCGCTCGTTAGAGATCTCTGAGATATGTAATAGGCCATCTTTACCTGGAAGAATATTTACCAAAGCACCGAATTCAAGCAGCTTCAC
Source organism: Betaproteobacteria bacterium (assembly GCA_947453825.1). GTDB lineage: Bacteria > Pseudomonadota > Gammaproteobacteria > Burkholderiales > Burkholderiaceae > Polynucleobacter. The sequence goes on along the minus strand of CANGHN010000008.1, from coordinate 123 downwards.
TACTGGACCTTCGTAGATCTTTCCTACTTCAGCTTCAGCAGTAATACCTTCGATGCGCGCTTTTGCTTCAGCCATACCTTCGGCAGAAGTAGAGGCAATTGTTACAGTACCGTCATCTTTAAT
>CANGHN010000007.1 GCA_947453825.1 Betaproteobacteria bacterium | reverse complement strand
TAATGGAGTTATGTCATGGCAAAAGTTTGCCAAGTCACTGGGAAGAAGCCGATGGTTGGCAACAATGTATCCCATGCAAACAATAAAACGAAGCGTCGCTTTTTGCCGAATTTGCAAAATCGCCGTTTCTGGGTTGAATCTGAAAACCGCTGGATTAGCTTGCGCTTAACCAATGCTGGTTTGCGCGTAATCGACAAGAACGGCATTGATGCTGTGTTGTCTGATCTGCGTGCACGTGGCGAAATTTAAGGAGCGCACAAATGGCTAAAGGCGGCAGAGAAAAAATCAAGTTAGAGTCATCAGCTGGTACTGGTCACTTCTACACCACTTCAAAAAACAAGCGTACTAAGCCGGAGAAAATGGAGATCATGAAGTTTGATCCTACTATTCGCAAGCACGTTGCTTATAAAGAAACTAAGCTAAAGTAAGTTGCATTACTTGCTTTGAGCAAATAAAAAACCCGCTGATCTAGCGGGTTTTTTATTGTCTAGATTGTCTAGAAATTTTTGCTGCCAAAGTTATGCGTAGCGACGCAATCTCAAAGAGAACTCACGCAAGCTTGTTAGGCCACTATCCTCAGCACGCTGACACCAAGCGTGCAGCTGAGATACCAACTGCTCTCTAGAGTGGCTCGAGCGGCCCCAGATTGCTTGTAGATCACGACGCATCTCAATCATCTTGCGCAACTGAGCATTGCTAGCCATCAACTCTTCAAGCTTAACCTTTTCTTCCTGGCTCAAGCGCGTCTCATCCTTGGCTAGCCAGGTACGAGCATCGCTCAAGTGGGATGCTAAAACTTGCATATGCTGTACTTCGTTGTTAAAGAAATTACGTAATGTCTTGCTATAACGCGCCATGATTTCATATCGATTAGCAATGATGGCTTCTAATGTATTGTGATCGGCGGGACGCAAATCACTGAGTACTGGTTTAGGCGGTATTTTCTTGACCGTAGCTAAACCCACTGCACTCATCATCTGAATGTAGAGCCAACCAATATCAAACTCATACCATTTATTAGAGAGCTTAGCGCTTGTAGCGAAAGTATGGTGATTGTTATGCAACTCTTCACCACCGATCAAAATTCCCCAGGGAACAATGTTTCTAGAGGCATCTTCACAATCAAAATTGCGATAACCCCAGAAATGACCAATGCCGTTAATCACACCAGCAGCAGTAATCGGAATCCACAACATCTGCACGGCCCAAACGGTCAAACCAAGGGCGCCAAATAAAAATACGTCCAGGATCAACATCGTGGCAACGCCCTGCCAAGAAAACTTGGAATAAATATTGCGCTCCAACCAATCATCTGGTGTGCCATGGCCAAATTTGTCCAAGGTCTCTTGATTGGCAGCTTCTTTTTTATACAACTCAGCACCACGAGAAAGAACGGTACTAATACCCAAAATTTGGGGGCTATGCGGATCATCAATCGTTTCACATTTAGCGTGATGCTTGCGATGAATGGAGGCCCACTCCTTGGTCACCATACCAGTAGTAAGCCAAAGCCAAAAACGGAAGAAATGCGAAACAATAGGGTGCAGGTCTAAGGCTCGATGCGCTTGGCAGCGGTGCAAAAAGATGGTGACTGCGGCGATCGTGATGTGAGTAAGGATGAGCGTAAAGACAACAATCTGCCACCAAGACCAGTCCAAATAACCATGGGCGAGCCAATTCAGAAATAAATCAAAGCTTGTGCTTGAAACAGTATCCAAAAGATGATCCTAATGAGGTTTTAATGCCTTATTTTAGAGCTTTTTGTGCCTTTTTGTCGCTATCTTTCGCTAACTCAGCTGTTTTGGGCTTTTCAGCTTTTGCGGGCTTTGTCCCTTTTTTCTGGAAAACTGCTCCAAAAAAGCCATCGGTACCATGAATATGGGGCCATAACTGCCACCAAGGATTATCCGGACTACATCCCAAAGGTAATTTATCCTTTGGAAACAGAGGCTTAAGAACTTCTACAGCTGGAACAACCTCAAAATCAGGATGCTTTGCCAGAAAATCCTCGGCAATTCCTTGGTTTTCTTGGGGCAAAAGGCTACAGGTGGCATAAACCAGGCGTCCACCTGGTTTTAATAGGCGTGCGGCGGAAGCCAAAATATTAGTTTGCTTCTGATTCAATTCTAAGACACCGACTGGGGTTTGGCGCCATTTGAGATCGGGATTCCTTCTCAAGGTACCCATTCCACTACAAGGGGCATCCACCAGGACACGATCAATCTTCCCAGCCAAACGCTTGATCTTGGCGTCATTCTCACTATCAATCCAAACCGGATGGACGTTTGACAGACCGCTACGGGCTTGGCGGGGCTTTAAATTGGCTAAACGACGCTCTGAGGTATCAAATGCATAGAGCCGTCCTGTAGAGCGCATCAAGGCTCCAATTGCCAAAGTTTTACCACCCGCCCCTGCGCAGAAATCAACAACCATCTCGCCGCGTTTTGGCGCAAGCAAGTAAGCAAGAAGTTGACTCCCTTCGTCTTGCACTTCAAACATACCCGCTTTAAATCCAGCAGTGTTTTGCAAAGCAGGCTTACCCATAATGCGCACACCATCGGGTGCATACGGTGTTGGTATTGCTTGATAGCGACCGCCCAATGCGTTCATTTGTACGAGCAATTCTTCGCGATTCGTTTTCATGGTGTTTGCACGCAAATCTAATAAAGCAGGATGCATGAGTGATTTTGCAAGCTCTTCACGGGTCTCTTCACCAGGATATTTTCCAAATGCTTCCCATAACCACTCTGGCAAGTTGTTGCGCACCAATGGATTTAATGCAGCAGGATCAACCGTTGCAAAACGCTGTAACCACTCATATTCTCCAGGCTTAAGAACGTGCGCTAAATCAGCAATCGCACTTTCTGCACGGTTCGCAGAACCCAAACCACCTTCAGATAGAGCGGACAGCAAACCCAATAGGGCTAAGCGTCTAGACTGCGAACCCTCACCGCTAGAAGCAAATTGAGAGAACTCATTTTTACGACGGAGAATTGCAAAAGCACTCTCGGCGATTAATGCGCGATCACGATTACCAAGTTGGGGCTCAGCGCGAAAATAGCGACTCACTACACGATCGGCTGGCTGCTCAAAATTGAGTAACTCTGGTAGTAAGCGCTCTAGATGAATAGCGTGTTGAGGCAATGCTTTTGCATTAGAAAAATTCTTTTGACCTTCAGGTGCAATGAGATTACCGCTTGCATTACGTCGCTCTGTACGACGAAGTGGGTCTTTGGATTTCGCTGCGTAACTTTTATGAGAAGCTAGTCTGCTGCCAGATTTACGGGGAGGACGTTCGGCACTCATAGTTTAAAAAATTGCGACTCTGGGGGTTGTAACTTCACTTGATTACCTTCTATTCGCAATCGTCCATCAAGGAACCATTTTACGGCCCGCGGGTAAATCTGATGCTCAGCAGCTAAAACACGGGCCGCCAAAGTATCGGCATCATCCCCTGAGAGCACCGGAACAGAGGCCTGACAAATGATTGGGCCCTCATCCACACCTTCAGTAACAAAATGCACTGAGGCGCCATGTTCCTTCACTCCGGCCTTCAAAGCCCGTTCATGGGTGTGTAAACCTGGAAATGCTGGCAAGAGAGCCGGATGAATATTGATGAGGCGACCCTCAAAATGACGAATAAAGCCTGGGGTCAGAATTCTCATAAAGCCCGCCAAAACCACCAAATCCGCGCCTAAGGCATCGATTTGCGCAATCAATGCAGCGTCGAAGGACTCGCGCGTAGCATGCTCTTTATGCTCTATTGCTATGGCTGGAATGCCCTGCGAGCGAGCAAAATCAAGGCCCCTAGCCGCAGAGTGATTCGCTATAACCCCAGCAAATTTGACTTGCCATTGCTCTTTTTGGGCCGTTTTAACGATGGCCTCGAAATTAGATCCACGGCCTGAGATTAAGGTAACGATTGAAAGCATGCCCACAATATAATTGATGGCTACCCTGAAAGCGATTTTGTGAACGTATTCCGTGGCCCGACCCAGTTTTCTGCAGGACCTGCTTGTGCCCTCAGCATCGGTAATTTCGATGGCGTGCACAGGGGTCATTGCGCCCTACTTAAGCAGTTGGTAAATGGGGCAAAGGAACGGGGGCTGATTAGCTGCGTGATGACTTTTGAGCCACACCCCAAAGAATTCTTTTCCCCAGAACAGGCGCCTCCTCGTATTTTGAATCTGCGCGACAAATTAGCCGCGATATCGGAACTTGGCATTGACCGCGTAGTCGTTGAACATTTCAATGCTGCCTTTGCCCGCCTCACACCTGAAGAATTTGTTTCTGAAATTATTGTGAAACGTCTGAATGCAAAATGGATTTTGATTGGCGATGATTTTTGCTACGGCGCAAAACGTGCCGGAAATTTTGCCAGCCTGAAAGCTGCCGGCGAAAAGTATGGCTTTGAAGTTTCTAGCATTCAAACCATTTTGGAAGATGGTCAACGTATTTCTAGCTCTGCATTGCGGACTGCTCTTGCTAATGGCGCAATGACCCAAGCTGAAAAATTATTAGGTCGCCCTTATGGAATTTCTGGTCATGTCATTCATGGTCAGCAACTCGGTCGCAAACTTGGTTTCCCCACTTTGAACTTAGCAGTAGCCAATCATTTGCATCATCGGAAACCAGCGACCACCGGCATCTTTACTGCTCAAGTCTTAGGGCTTAGCGATAAACCATTGCCGGCTGTAGCCAGCCTGGGTGTTAGACCAACGGTTGAGGACGAGGGACGAGTATTGCTGGAGACCCATATCTTCGATTACCAAGAAGACGTTTACGGAAAAATTATTACTGTTGAACTATTAGAAAAAATTCGTGACGAGGCCAAGTACGATGACCTCGATGCCCTTACAAAAGCAATTGCAGCTGATGCAAAGCACGCCAGAAATTATTTCCAGAAAAAAGCTTATGTCTGAAAAAGAAAACTCTTACCCCGTCAATTTACTAGATACCTCCTTTCCAATGCGAGGAGATCTAGCTAAGCGCGAGCCTCAATGGGTAGCTGACTGGCAAAAAAATAAACTTTACGAAAAGATTCGTAAAGCGCATGCCAATCAGCCAAAGTTCATCTTGCATGATGGCCCTCCTTATGCAAATGGTGATATTCACATTGGTCATGCCGTTAATAAGATTCTGAAAGACATGATCGTCAAATCTCGCTGGTTGATGGGCTTTGACTCTGTGTATGTACCTGGTTGGGATTGCCATGGCATGCCAATTGAGATTCAGATTGAAAAACAATTTGGCAAGAACTTACCGACAGCGGAAGTTCAGTCGAAGGCGCGTGCCTATGCTCAAGTGCAAGTCGATAAACAGAAAAAAGATTTTGAGCGTTTAGGTGTTCTGGGCGACTGGAACAACCCCTACCTGACTATGAGCTACCGCAACGAAGCTGATGAAATTCGTGCGCTCGGCAAGATTTGGGAGAAGGGTTATGTTTTCCGTGGCTTAAAGCCAGTGAACTGGTGTTTTGATTGCGGTTCTGCACTTGCGGAAGCTGAAGTGGAATACCAAGATAAAACTGATCCAACGGTCGACGTAGGATTTGCCTTTGACGATGCTCAACGTCCTCAGCTTGCGAAAGCATTTGGAATTGCTGAGCTTCCCAGTAAGCCAGGTCAAATTGTGATTTGGACTACAACGCCTTGGACTATCCCCGCTAACCAAGCAATGAATGTTCACCCAGAACTCACCTATGCTTTGGTAGATGTTGGTGACAAATTATTAATTCTTGCAAAAGACCGCGTCGAAACTTGTCTACAGGACTATGGTCTCGAAGGCAAAGTGATTGCTACTTGCCAAGGTGCGCAACTAGCGAATATTTCTTTCTGGCATCCCTTGGCATCATTGCATGAAGGCTATAAACGCCTCTCCCCCATCTATCCAGCTGAATATGTCACGCTCGATACCGGCACTGGCATCGTGCACTCTGCACCTGCTTATGGTGAGGAGGACTTCAAGTCTTGTAAAGCCAACCAGCTGGCTGATAAAGATATTCTCAATCCAGTAATGGGTAACGGTGTATATGCCTCTTGGTTGCCGCTCTTTGCTAACGAATACATCTGGAAAGCCAATCCAAAGATTGTTGAAGCAATGCGTGAAGCAGGAAGCTTATTGCGCGACAAGACATATACCCACTCTTACATGCATTGCTGGCGCCATAAGTCGCCCATTATTTATCGCGCTACCTCACAGTGGTTTGCCAGCATGGATAAAAAACCTAATGACAGCAAAGCCAGTCTGCGCGAAACCGCATTAGCCGGCATTGATAGCACGGAGTTTTTCCCTGCTTGGGGTAAGCAACGTTTGCACAGCATGATTGCCAATCGTCCTGACTGGACATTGTCACGTCAACGCCAGTGGGGTGTACCGATGGCTTTCTTTGTTCATAAAGAAACGGGTGATCCTCATCCGCGCACTGTTGAGTTGCTTGAGGAAGTTGCCAAGCGCGTAGAAAAAGGCGGTATTGAAGCATGGCAGCAACTCGAAGTTTCTGAACTGCTTGGCGATGAAGCATCGCAATATGAAAAGAACCGTGACACCCTAGACGTTTGGTTTGATTCAGGAACAACTCACTGGCATGTAATTCGCGGCTCACACCGGAATGAATTGCTGACTACTGAAGCAGAAACCCCAAATGGTCGTTTGGCTGATTTGTACCTCGAGGGTTCAGACCAACATCGTGGTTGGTTCCACTCCTCATTGCTGACTGGTGCCATGCTCGACGGCAAGCCGCCTTACAAAGCGCTGCTGACCCATGGCTTTACGGTGGATGGTCAAGGCCGCAAGATGAGCAAGTCTGTGGGTAATGTGATTGCACCACAACAAGTCGCAGACAAACTTGGTGCTGAAATTATTCGCCTTTGGGTTGCCTCAACAGACTACTCTGGTGAGATGACGATTTCCGATGAGATTCTGAAACGCGTCACCGAAAGCTATCGCCGCATTCGCAATACTTTGCGCTTCTTATTAGCCAATCTTTCTGATTTTGATCCCAGCAAGCATGCCATGCCTGTTGATCAGTGGTTAGAAATTGATCGCTATGCAGTATCACTTGCTAATCAAATTCAAGGGGATATTGAAGCGCACTACAACGCTTATGAATTTCATCCTGCAGTTTCACGCATGCTGTCATTCTGCTCTGAAGATTTAGGCGGCTTCTATTTGGATATCCTCAAAGACCGTCTTTACACCAGCGCGCCAGACTCTCCTGATCGTCGGGCTGCCCAAAATGCCCTATTCCATATCACGCGTAATCTCTTAAAGTGGTTGGCGCCATTCCTCTCCTTTACCGCTGAAGAAGCGTGGCAATCATTTCCTCATGGTCCAGGAAATAAAGCAGAGTCGATTTTTATGGAAGAGTTTGCAAGCTTCCCTGAAATTGCTAATGCAAATGAGTTGCTCGATAAGTGGAGCCGTATTCGCGAAATCCGCTCTGAAGTCACTAAAGCAATTGAAGTAGAGCGCGAAGCCGGAAATGTTGGCTCATCACTGCAGGCTGAACTGACCATTAAAGTGAGTGATGTTGACTTCGCAATCCTTCATTCACTAGAGGACGACTTACGCTTCGTAACGATTACTTCGAGCGCGAACATTGAGCTCAGTAATGCAGGTCTAGAAGTCTTAGTACGTGGTAGCCAATATAAGAAGTGTGGTCGCTGCTGGCATCACACCAATGATGTAGGAGCCAATGCCGATCACCCAGAACTCTGTGGACGCTGTATTAGCAATCTCTTTGGGGCCGGCGATCATCGCTTGTTTGCCTAAAAATCTATGAGTCTCTCACTGCTACGCTATCTTGCTATTGCAACGATTACCCTGCTCTTAGATCAACTGAGCAAATGGTCGGCCTTAAGTAATTTGCAAATGGGCATTCCTGAACTAGTTCTTCCTTTTATGAATTGGCTTTTGCTCCTCAATCCCGGGGCAGCATTTTCTTTTCTGGCTCAAGGTACTGGCTGGCAAAGGTGGTTCTTTACCATTTTAGGTTTATTAGCCTGCATCTATATTGTTTACTTACTTCGCAAAAGCCTTAATGACAAACTCCTTTGCTGGGCGCTTAGCCTCATTCTAGGTGGAGCACTAGGCAATGTATTGGATCGCCTCATGTATGGAGCTGTGGTCGACTTTATTGACCTGCATTACGCTAATTGGCATTGGCCAGCCTTCAATATTGCTGATAGCGCTATCTGTATTGGCGCTGGACTCATTATTTTTGGTGAATTACGTAAGTCATTTGGCAAATCACCCCAATCCCATTAAGCTGGCGCCATGCAATCACTTTTGAATAAGAAAATCGTTCTCGGCATCTCTGGCGGTATTGCTGCCTACAAGACGCCAGAGCTTGCACGTCAGTTGATGCAAGAGGGTGCATCCGTTCAAGTGGTCATGACTGAAGCTGCAACCCAATTTGTGACACCAGTCACGATGCAAGCACTCACAGGCAACCCTGTATACACCAGTCAATGGGACAACAGCGTTGCTAACAATATGGCACATATTGAACTCTCCAGAAAAGCGGATGCTATTTTGATCGCACCTGCAAGCGCAGACCTCATGGCTAAACTCTCTCTGGGTTTGGCAGATGATCTCTTAAGTACCCTATGTCTGGCAAGAGACTGTCCGCTCTTACTAGCACCAGCGATGAATAAGCAAATGTGGGAACATGCCGCCACCCAAAGAAGCGTGCAACGCCTTCATGATGATAGTGTTGCTGTACTTGGCCCTGCAAGCGGCTTTCAGGCTTGCGGTGAAGTTGGTATAGGTCGAATGCTTGAACCTTCTGAAATCGCTGAACAAACTATTGCCTTCTTCCAGAAAAAAATACTCCGAGGTAAAAAAGTATTGATTACTGCCGGACCTACTTTTGAGGCGATTGATCCAGTGCGCGGCATTACTAACCATAGCTCTGGCAAGATGGGTTTTGCTATAGCACGTGCCGCTCTTGAAGCTGGCGCGCAAGTCCAGTTGATTGCTGGGCCTTGCGATCTACCTACCCCACTGGAGGCTACTGGAAAAATTACCCGCACCAATGTCACTAGTGCAAAAGAGATGCATACAGCCACCTTAGCGGCTACTGATTGCGATATCTTCTTTGCCGTGGCAGCAGTAGCGGACTGGAGTGTTGCTAAACCTGCCAAGGAAAAGATCAAGCGCCAAGGTAAAGAAGCTCCAAATCTTGAATTTATTGCTAATCCAGACATTCTGCTAGATGTTGCTAAGACCGTAAAGACCAAAGGTGGCAAACCATATCCTTACTGTGTAGGCTTTGCAGCAGAATCTACCAACCTGGAAGCGCATGCCCAAGAAAAGCGCAAACGTAAAGGTATTCCTATGGTTGTTGGCAACATCGGCCCTGATACTTTTGGTAGCGACCTTAATCAATTACTCGTGATTGATGAAAACGGTAGCAAGAAAATTGCCAAAGCAGAAAAACTAGAGCTCGCACGCCAGCTTATCCAGCTAGTTGCTAAGAAAATTTAAACTACATTCTTTTTATATTCCCCGTTTTAGGAAATTCTATGCAATCCCTTCAAGTCAAAATTCTCGATGAACGTATGCGCGATCAATTGCCGACTTATGGCACACCCGGTAGTGCCGGCTTAGATCTACGCGCTTGCATTGATGCAACTATTGAGATTGCTCCTGGTCAAACTGTTCTTGTACCAACAGGCCTTGCAATTTACGTAGAAGATCCACGCTATGCGGCCTTCATCTTGCCCCGCTCTGGGCTAGGCCATAAACACGGAATTGTTTTAGGTAATCTCGTCGGTCTCATTGACTCCGACTACCAAGGCCAATTGATGGTGAGTACTTGGAATCGAGGTTCTACTCCATTTAAGCTTGAACCGATGGAGCGCTTAGCCCAATTAGTTGTCATGCCAGTACAGCAAGTAGAGTTAAAAGTGGTTGAAGAATTTACTGAAAGCAGTCGCGGGGCTGGCGGCTTTGGCAGTACAGGTAGGGCCTAATGAATTAAGTAAGAGCGACAAGCAATCTTGCTAAATAAAAAGGCCACCCTCGGGTGGCCTTTTTATTTAATACACTCAGCTTACTTACGAATGTGCGCTTTACGAGCAGCGTCTTGCGACATGCCCGCTCCAGCACCTTCACGAGATTCCTTCTCAGCTGAAATTTCCTTACGACGCTCTTTACAAGAGCCTGCAATTTCTTGTAAAGCCTTACGAGCACGGGTTGCTGAGGCTTTGATGCCCTTACCTTCAAACTTTTCGTGCTCAGCTTTATAGGTTTCAAAAGCTTCCAGTAATTTATCGTGATGGGACATGTTTTCCTTTTGTAGTGATCAGGCTATTACTACTTAAATTTCTTCTGCAGGCGCTATATCAACCTTGGCTGCTTTACCGGGCAACTTAGGAACATCAAAGCTGAGCTGTACCTTACCATCTTCATCGATATCAACGTCAACATGACCGCCTTGAGCTAACTTACCAAACAATAATTCATCGGCAAGCGCTTTACGAACAGTGTCTTGAATAATCCGCTGCATTGGACGTGCGCCCATCAAAGGATCAAAGCCATGCTTGGCTAAGTGTGCACGTAATGCTGAACTGAAGGTAGCATCCACTTTCTTCTCATGTAGTTGCTCTTCTAGCTGCATCAAGAACTTATCAACAACGCGCATGATGATTGTTTCGTCCAGAGCTTTGAAGGAAACAATGGCATCTAAGCGATTGCGGAACTCAGGCGTGAAGAACTTCTTAATATCCGCCATCTCATCACCAGACTCACGTGCATTGGTAAAGCCGATAGTCGATTTCTGCATCGCTTCAGCACCAGCATTAGTAGTCATAATAATGATGACATTACGGAAGTCAGTCTTACGGCCATTATTGTCTGTCAAAGTGCCATGGTCCATTACTTGCAAGAGAATATTGAAAATATCTGGATGGGCTTTTTCAATCTCATCGAGCAAAAGAACGCAATGCGGCTTCTTAGTCACCGCTTCAGTTAGTAAGCCGCCTTGGTCAAAGCCAACATAACCTGGGGGGGCACCAATCAAGCGACTGACGGCATGACGCTCCATATATTCGGACATATCGAAGCGCAAAAGTTCAATGCCTAAGATATAAGCAAGCTGCTTAGCAACCTCAGTCTTACCGACACCAGTTGGACCCGAAAATAAGAATGAACCAATTGGACGATCAATCTTGCCAAGGCCGGCACGAGTCATCTTAATAGCACTAGCCAAAGCTTCAATTGCAGGATCTTGACCAAAGACTACGCTCTTAATATCGCGATCTAGAGTTTGTAATTTGCTGCGATCATCCACAGTCACAGACTGAGGCGGTATGCGAGCAATCTTGGCCACAATCTCCTCAATCTCAGGACGACCAATGGTTTTCTTCTGTTTAGATTTAGGCAGAATACGTTGTGCAGCACCAGCCTCATCAATCACATCAATGGCTTTATCAGGTAAATGACGATCATTAATATAGCGAGCAGAAAGTTCTGCGGCTGCTACTAAAGCACCAGCAGCATATTTCACACTATGGTGCTCTTCAAAGCGTGACTTGAGACCACGCAAAATTTGCACAGTTTGATCCACCGTTGGCTCAACCACATCCACCTTCTGGAAGCGACGTGATAAAGCAGCATCTTTTTCAAAAATACCCCGGTACTCAGTAAAGGTAGTTGCACCGATACATTTGAGTTGGCCATTAGATAAGGCAGGCTTTAATAAATTGCTCGCATCTAAAGTGCCGCCCGATGCAGCACCTGCTCCTATTAGAGTATGGATCTCATCGATAAATAACACACCATGAGCATGATCCTTTAATGATTTGAGGACACTCTTGAGTCGCTGCTCAAAGTCCCCGCGATATTTAGTACCTGCAAGTAACGCGCCCATATCTAAGGAGTACACAGTAGCATTAGCCAAAATGTCTGGTACATCACCCTTAACAATTCTCCAAGCGAGACCCTCTGCAATAGCAGTCTTACCAACACCTGCTTCACCAACTAAGAGTGGATTATTTTTTCGACGACGGCAAAGTACCTGAATAACACGCTCAACCTCGCTATCACGTCCAATCAGCGGGTCAATCTTGCCCTGGCGCGCCAGCACATTCAGGTTTTGAGTGTATTGATCTAGGGGGCTCTCTTTGCCGGTAGATGCAGCCTCTTCTGTTTCTTGTGTAGCGTCCGCAGGCTTCACATGCTCAGATTGATCTTTACGAACACCATGACTAATGAAGTTCACTACATCTAAACGAGTAACCCCTTGCTGTTGCAAGAAATACACTGCATGTGAATCTTTTTCACCAAAGATAGCAACTAAGACATTTGCTCCTGTGACTTCTTTCTTACCATTTGAAGTGGATTGCACATGCATGATGGCACGCTGAATCACTCGCTGAAATCCGAGTGTGGGCTGAGTATCAACCTCATCAGTACCAGGAACCACTGGAGTGTTGTCATTGATAAAGTTTTTTAGCTGAGCTCGTAGCTCGGCAATATTTACTGCGCAGGCCTTGAGAACCTCTACCGCAGTCGCATTGTCTAGCAATGCAGCTAACAAGTGCTCAACCGTAATGAACTCATGGCGCGATGCCCTTGCGTCAACAAACGCCATGTGCAAACTCACTTCTAATTCTTGGGCAATCATGCTTCCTCCATAGTGCACTGTAGTGGGTGGCCCGCTTGACGCGAGAGTTCTATAACTTGATGCACTTTGGTGGCAGCAACATCTCGAGTAAATACTCCACAGATGCCTTTGCCAACTAAATGAACCTGCAACATGATGCGTGTAGCTGTTTCGTGATCCTTATTAAAATACTCCTGTATCACCATCACCACAAATTCCATTGGCGTGTAATCGTCATTCAATAGTAAAACTTTATACATTGAAGGCGCTTTAACTTTCTCAGCCTGCTTTTCAAGAAGAATGGTGTCCTCAAGGTAAGGATTCGCTGGGGTGCCTTTAGTAGGATTTTTAGGTGCGGGACTCATGAGAAACATTCTAAACACAGATATCTAAACTTTAATTTACTAGGGTCTTGTTGCGAAAACCCCGCAAAAACCCTCATTTAATCCATATTGGGGCATTTTTCGTAAAAAAAAGGGGTATTTACTAGGGGGTAGATCGATATAACTCCTTGACACCCCTACAAAAAGGGCAAACAATCGGGGGGTAGGCTTCAAAAGAGGTTCTATTTAGGCGTGTTGTGGAGCGAGACTGATTAAAAAGTATTTACCCTCATCACGGTTGTTTTAAGTTTATGTAATGGAGTTCGCATGGCGACCGGAATTGTTAAGTGGTTCAATGATGCAAAAGGTTTTGGCTTTATCAAACCTGATGATGGTGAAGAAGAGTTGTTCGCTCATTTCAGCGCAATTACTATGGCGGGTTTCAAAACCCTCAAAGAAGGCCAAAAGGTAACGTTTGATATTACCCAAGGTCCTAAAGGCAAACAAGCTACCAATATCCAAGGTGCTTGATCGTCCCTAGATCATCATGAAAAACCCAGGACTTGTTCCTGGGTTTTTTTTCGTCCGCTATTTGCCTCTCTTAAAATATTCATCATGCCCAAATCCATTGCCGCCTTAAGTGGCTTACTTAGCTCCCTACTTTTATTCACTACAAACTTTACTATTGCACAAGTTAATACTGATTTACCCATCATTGAATTAAAAACTGGCATCTACAAAATTCAAGCGGAGCTTGCCGATACACCCAAGGCAAGAGAAGTAGGTCTCATGAACCGCACTAGCATGCCCACCAATTCTGGAATGCTATTTGTATTTGAACAAAAAGCGGGGCACTGCTTTTGGATGAACAACACTAAGATTCCTTTATCCATTGCATTTATCGCTGATGATGGCAAGATTGTGAACATCGAAGAGATGCAAGCTGAAACAACTAATAACCATTGCCCTAAAGCTGCGGTGCGCTATGCCTTAGAGATGAATAAGCGATGGTTCTCAGAGAGAGTTCTTGTGCCGGGATCGGTGATTAGCGGATTACCTAAAAAATAGGCATCATCCAGAAGAGATCCTTCATACCTTGGGGTAATAAAAAACGCAGACCGAAGTCTGCGTTTTTTATTTGAGCTAATCTGATTTATTCAAAGTGGCAAACATAGTGCACAGCTTGCTCAGCACGAATAATAAAGTAACCGCCCTTTTCGACTTCCCAACTTTGGCCGGCTTTAAAGGCTTGCTCAGGGGCGCCATTAATACTGACATATGCAGTGCCATCGACTACTTCCATGATTTCTTTAGTAGTCAAGTCAAAACGTAAGGTGCTTGGTAAGACCACACCAACAGACTTACGCACACCATTAGGCATGGTCACTGTATGAGAAACGCATTTACCATCAAAAAATACATTGGCTTTTTTACCTACTGAAACTTGATCAAATTGCATCTGGGTTCTTTCTATTCCGGTTAACTCTGATTATTTTTTAGCGCGCTTACGTTTTGCTATTTCAGCAATTCGCATGCGCAGGGCATTGAGCTTAATAAAGCCGCCAGCATCTGCCTGGTTGTATGCGCCACCATCGTCATCAAAGGTAGCGATATTTTGATCAAACAAAGTATTTTCTGAATCACGTGAAATCACAGATACAGAGCCTTTATAGAGCTTTAAGCGTACAAGGCCATTGACCATCTGTTGCGTATGATCGATCAAGGTTTGCAAAGCGATACGCTCTGGCGACCACCACAAGCCGTTGTAGATCAAACTGGCGTAGCGTGGCATCAAGTCATCCTTGAGATGGGCAACTTCGCGATCGAGGGTAATACTCTCGATTCCACGATGAGCCTTAAGCAAGATAGTGCCGCCAGGGGTTTCATAGCAACCACGGCTCTTCATACCCACAAAGCGGTTTTCCACTAAATCCAAACGACCGATACCATGCATACCACCAAGACGATTTAACTCAGCCAATAATTCGTGTGGCTTATAAGGTTTGCCATTAATTGCCACTGGATCACCAGCTTTAAATTCAAGCTCAATTACTTCTGGGGCATCTGGAGCCTTCTCTGGAGAAACGGTCCAACGCCACATCGACTCTTCAGCCTCAGCATTCGGGTTTTCTAAATGGCGGCCTTCATAACTAATGTGGAGTAAGTTGGCATCCATAGAATATGGTGAGCCGCCTTGCTTATGTTTCATTTCAACCGGAATACCATGCTTCTCTGCATATGCCATTAACTTCTCGCGGGAGAGCAAATCCCATTCACGCCATGGTGCAATCACTTTGATTCCTGGCTCAAGGGCGTAATAACCGAGCTCAAAGCGCACCTGGTCATTTCCTTTGCCAGTCGCGCCATGCGATACGGAATCAGCACCCGTTAAACGCGCAATCTCAATTTGACGCTTCGCGATCAAGGGACGGGCAATTGAAGTGCCCAATAAATATTCGCCTTCGTAAATCGTATTCGCGCGGAACATCGGGAATACAAAGTCGCGCACAAACTCTTCACGCAAGTCATCAATAAAAATATTTTCTGGTTTGATACCAAACTGCAGAGCCTTAGCACGCGCTGGCTCAAGTTCCTCACCCTGACCTAAGTCAGCAGTGAAGGTTACGATCTCACAGCCATAAGTATCTTGAAGCCATTTCAAGATCACGCTAGTGTCAAGACCACCGGAATACGCTAAGACTGCTTTTTTAATATCAGACATGATTTTTATTCAATCAAAATTAACTAAAAACAACTAAGACAACTTGCAAAATGAATTGCTAAACCAAACGGCCACAAAGCAAATACTCCATCAATGCTTTTTGAACGTGTAAACGATTCTCCGCCTCTTCCCACACAATACTTTGCGGGCCATCAATCACGCTAGCAGAGACTTCCTCTCCGCGATGTGCAGGTAAGCAATGCATAAACAAGGCATCTGGTTTTGCCAACGCCATCAATTCTTCATCAACCATCCAGTCTTGGAAAGCATTCATCCGTGAAGTATTTTCTGCTTCATAACCCATGCTCGTCCAAACATCAGTCGAAACAAGATCAGCGCCTTTGCAGGCATCTTTAGGGTCAGCACATATGGTTAAGTGCTTTGCGGCTGACTTACTTAAGCGAGAGGGGTCTAACTGATAACCGTCCGGCGCCGAGAAACGAATCTGAAAATCTAAACATTCAGCTGCCTGTATCCAGGTGTAAGCCATATTGTTAGCATCCCCCACCCAAGCGACTGTCTTGCCCTGAATAGGACCACGAGCCTCAACAAAGGTGAAGATATCAGCCAGCACTTGGCAAGGATGAAACTCATTAGTAAGGCCATTAATCACCGGGACGCGCGAGTTTGAGGCAAAACGCTCAATGATGTCTTGGCCAAAAGTCCGAATCATGATGATGTCAGTCATCCTAGAGATGACCTGCGCAGCGTCCTCTACAGGCTCACCACGGCCCAACTGAGTATCGCGGGTGTTTAGGTATACGGCATGACCACCAAGCTGATGGATGCCTGCCTCGAAGGACAGACGGGTCCTAGTGGAATGTTTTTCAAAAATCATTGCCAAGGTACGGTCATGCAGTGGATGCCAAGTCTCGTAACTCTTAAACTTAGCCTTAAGCCACGCTGATCTTTTCAGCAAGTAGTCATATTCATCACGAGTGAGATCAGAAAACTGCAGATAGTGCTTCACCTGACCAGGCACTTGAGGCTTAGCCAGCGATGTCATAGTTGAGCTTTCTACTAAAGTTTTGGCTTGCATTTTTTTCTCAAAACATTTGACTGCACGAAAATAGATCCTAAAGTCATCTTACGGCCAACTCAGGCTGTTAAGCTAGGGGACTGAGCAATACCGATTCTGACCACCATCTTTACGCCAACTTGAACCACAAAAAGCTTTTCATTCAAGGCATCACCACTTCTGGAAAACCATTTCGGCCCAGTGATTGGGCGGAGCGTCTTTGCGGGGTAATGGCTACTTTTCGCCCTCCAGGTGACTCAGGAGACCCTCGCTTCACTTACTCGCCCTATGCCAGACCAGTACTCATTGCAAAAGTGAAATGCGTAGTTATTGATACCAGGCTAGGTGATCTTGATCCAAGAGCGCTAGACTTTGTCGTGAACTTTGCCAAAGACAACAGCCTACCGATCGAAGAGGCGTGTGAGTTTGAACCCAAACACCAAACCTAGCCCTAAAAACAAAAACCCGCTCTGATCAGGAGCGGGCTTAGATCGAAATTACTTCGACCAGCCTACATCAATTACTGTATTACGCTGCCATTGCCTTAATGGCTGCAGACAAACGTGACTTTTGACGAGCCGCAGTATTTTTGTGAGCAATCTTTTTGTCAGCAATCTTGTCGATTGTTGCTTGAGTTGCTGCAAACACTTTCGCTGCAGCAGCTTTGTCACCAGTGTCGATCGCTTTACGAACTGCCTTAATGGAAGTACGAAGCTTTGAACGCAAACTGGAGTTGTGCTCGTTCTGTTTTACTGCCTGGCGTGCGCGCTTACGCGCTTGTGCTGTATTGGCCATCTTTAAACTTTGCCTCTATAAATTGCAAACTACGATTAGTTAAAAATCCCGTGGACTTGCCAAATTCTTATAAGCAAGCTCACCAAAACCCAAGATTTTACCTGAAAGGGGCAAAAAAGCCCAGTCGACCCATAAATAGGTGAAAATCGGCTCATGAACCTGCTTTCCGCCGCCGCTAAGGTGAGCTCCCTCACCATGCTGTCCCGCATCACGGGCCTGCTTCGGGAGACCCTGATTGCCCGTAGTTTCGGGGCTTCCGAGTGGACCGACGCCTTTAATGTTGCTTTTAGGCTACCCAATTTACTGCGCCGCCTGTTTGCTGAAGGGGCGTTTTCACAGGCTTTTGTGCCCATTTTGGGCGAAATCTCTCGGGATGGGGAGCCTAAAAAGGCTCAGATCCTGGTCAATGCCGTCTCTACGCTGCTTTTTTGGGTTTTGCTTCTTACGGTATTGCTAGGTGTCATTGGCGCCCCTGTGCTGATTTTGGTCATTGCTACAGGATTTAGTGGTGGCCCTGCATATGAAGCCAGCGTGGTGATGACCCGCATCATGTTTCCCTATATTGGGCTAATTTCCATGGTTTCACTATCGGCCGGGATTTTGAACACCTTTGGACGCTTTGCAATTCCTGCATTTACTCCAGTCTTACTTAATCTGGCTTTGATTGCCAGCGCCATCTTTCTAGCTCCCCATCTAGAGCAACCCATCTACTCTTTGAGTATTGGTGTTCTCTTGGGTGGTGTTCTGCAATTAGCGATTCAGATTCCAGCACTGTCACGCTTAGGTCTACTACCCCGCATTGGTTTATTACCAGGTGCGATTAAAGCGGCTATCACAAACCCAGAAGCAAAACGCGTTTTAAAACTGATGGGGCCTGCAGTCTTCGCTGTTTCTGTTGCACAAATCTCACTCATCATCAATACTAATATTGCTTCCCGCTTAGAGGTAGGTAGCGTTTCTTGGCTTTCTTATGCCGATCGCCTTATGGAATTTCCAACCGCACTACTCGGTGTTGCATTGGGAACCGTACTATTACCGAGCCTTAGCAAAGCCAATGCAAAAAATGATTTAGTCCATGCCGGTGAGCTACTGATTTGGGGATTGCAGCTGACGCTCTTATTGGCAGCACCATGTGCGCTTGCCCTATTCATTTTTGGCGAACCCTTGGCCGCCGTTTTGTATCACTATGGCAAATTTAATGCACTCGATGTGTTGATGACCCAACGCGCTTTAGCTGCTTACGGCGTTGGTCTGATTGGTCTGATTCTGGTGAAAATTTTGGCGCCAGGCTTTTATTCACGCCAAGATATTCGTACCCCCGTCAAAATTGGCTTGCTAGTACTTGTCGCCACCCAATTGGCCAACCTAGTCTTTGTGCCTTGGCTTGGACATGCAGGCCTTGCCCTGTCTGTGGGCACTGGCGCCTGCCTCAATGCTGCTCTCTTGTGGGTCGGTCTTCATCGGCGGGGTGCCCTACCCAGCTTCACCTGGATAAAATACTTGGGGCAACTATTGCTCGCCTTAATCCCCTTCTCGGCAGTGCTTTTTTATGCGGCAGGTGCACATAACTGGATTGCCCTCCAGGCAGAGCCTTGGACTCGGATTGGGCTACTTTCGATGTGGCTGGGAATTGCCGCCTTGGTTTACTTTGGCGCCCTTGGTCTGGTTGGAATTCGCTGGCAAAAATTCTTACGTCATGCAAAATAGAACTTATGCCAACACAACAACTCGACTATTTCACTTCCTTAGTTACTGAAGACGAACATCTTCCATTAACCGAAGCTGCTATTGCCGTAGCGCAACATGCCTACCCAGATCTAGATGTGCAAGGTGTACTTGATCAAATTGACCAATTGGCAATCAAACTGAAGTCACGTATCACACCAGATACATCACCGATGCAACGCTTACAAATCCTCAAACACTTTTTTTATAGTGAGTTAGGCTTTGGTCCTAATGCTAATGATTTTTATGCGCCTGAAAATTCGTATTTGCACTATGTGCTTGAGAACCGTAGAGGCATTCCAATTTCTTTAGCTATCCTCATGATTGAATTAGGTCAGCAGATTGGCCTAAAGATTCGTGGCGTTTCTTTTCCGAATCACTTCATGATGCGCATCTCCTTGCAACAGGGTGAAGTCATCATGGATCCTTTGACTGGTGAATCTCTCTCTAAAAATCAATTGCAAGAGATGCTAGATCCTTATCTTGATGCCAAAGGCTATCGAGGTGAGTTGAGCTTACCTCTGAATATCTTCCTGCGGGCCTCTAACGCCCGCGAGATTTTGTCTCGTTTTTTAAGAAATCTCAAAATGGTCTACTCGGAGCATGAGCGCTGGGAACGATTGTTGGGTATTCAAGAGCGTTTAGTCATTTTGCTGCCAGACTCCATTGAAGAGATTCGTGATCGTGGCTTAATCTTTGCACAGTTGGAATATTTGCGCCCTGCTTTAGCCGATATGCATCACTATCTTAGCGAATCTCCTGAAGCTGAAGATGCTAGTGATATCCGCGAACATATTGCTACGCTGGAAAGCCAAGCAAAGTTTCATTAAGGCTGCGCTGTAAAAAACAGCCTGTGTTTCGCTCTTACTTTTGCTTGCGCTGAAAAATTTTGTAGAGCGCTGCCAAAACAACCGGAACAGCCGCAGCGCCCACACCAATCAACACAATCACATTTAAGTTTTGACGAATGATTGGAATGTTGCCAAAGAAGTATCCGGCGATGACTAAACCAAATACCCACAGCGCGGCGCCAGTGATATTGAAGAACTGAAAGCGTGAGAAATTCATATCGGATACGCCCGCAATGAAAGGGGCGAAGGTACGAATGATTGGCAGGAACCGGGCTAAGACAATCGTTTTGCCGCCGTGTTTTTCATAAAACGCATTGGTCTTGCGTAAGGCATTCTGATCAATCCAGCGAGACTGGCTACTAAAAACGCGCTTACCAATCCAGCGGCCAATGAAATAGTTCACGGTATTACCTGCTATTGCGGCAAGCAATAAACCAAAGCACAAAGTCAATATATTGAAATGCTCTGTAGCGCAGTAAGCGCCGGCAATAAATAACAAAGAGTCGCCAGGCAAGAATGGAGCGACAACCAAACCCGTTTCAGCAAAAACGATGGCAAAGAGCAATCCATATGCCCAAGCACCATATTGCGAGATCACAACATCTAAATGACGATCAATATGCAGCAATAAATCGCTTAGTTGCAAAAGGGTATCGATCAACTTGCACTCCAAAGATAGGTTTGATGCGGATATTAACAGGCTCTTATAATCAGGTATGCAAACTGAACCCTACATTCAGCCTCAGCATGCCCCAGAGACCCCTCCAGTACTATGTATTGTTGGTCCCACTGGCGCAGGCAAAACCCATCTCGCAATGGCGCTAGCGCAATATGCAAAGTCCATCGACTTAACCATTGAATTAATTAGTATGGATTCTGCGCTAGTCTATCGAGGTCTAGATATCGGTAGCGCAAAACCTACCAAATCAGAACAAGCTACTGTCATTCATCACCTGATTGATATTCTTGATCCTACAGAGGTCTATTCTGCTGCGCGCTTTGCTAAAGATGCAAAACAACTCTGCGAAGAAATTCATAGTAGAGGCAATATGCCAGTCGTTGTTGGTGGCACGATGTTGTACTGGCGTGCCTGGGCATATGGACTATCTTCATTGCCACCTGCCAATCCAGAGATTCGGGCGCAACTGGATGAAGAAGGTAAAGCCATTGGTTGGCCTGCGATGCACGCCAAACTTGCAGGGCTAGACCCCACAACTGCTGCCCGTCTAAAACCCAATGATTCACAACGCGTACAACGCGCGCTCGAAGTATTTGCGATTACCGGTAAACCGATGTCTAGCTTGCTAGCAGATTCACCCAGTGATGATGGTCGAGAGGGTGCAACGATGCCCAAGTGGATTCAATTGGTGTCTCTAGAGCCCAGTGATCGTGCAAGACTCCATGCCAATCTAGAAAAACGCTTTGATGAAATGTTGGCTGCTGGATTTTTAGATGAAGTGAAAGCCTTGCGTACTAATTCAGAGTTGCATGCTGATTTACCAGCAATACGGTCAGTTGGGTATCGTCAAGCTTGGGAATTTCTCAATGGAGAAATTGACGCAGAGCAAATGCGCTACAAGGCATTAGCGGCAACACGGCAACTCGGAAAACGCCAACTCACTTGGTTAAGAGCAATCGCTGGCCGAAAAACTTTTGACCCTTTTAATCCTACTGAAATGCAAGCAGCTTTGGATTACTGCAAAAATACTTTGAAAAAATAAGCTGCGGCGACCTTAGATTACGATCGTTTGTGGTGCACCCTGAGGGCGCTCTACTACTTCACCCACCGTCCAGGCTTTTAAACCTTGGGCGGTCAATGATGTGATTGCAGTATCTGCTTGGTCTGGGGAAACGATTACCACCATACCAATACCGCAATTAAATACCCGCACCATTTCAGCATCAGCTACTCCACCCTTCATTTGCAACCAACGGAAAAGATCCGGCATTTGCCAGCTATCGCGATGTAATACGGCTTGCGTATTTTCTGGGAGCACACGAGGTACGTTATCTACCAAACCGCCGCCAGTGATATGTGCCATACCTTTAACATCAATTTCAGAAATCAACTTTAAGAGTGGCTTCACATAAATTTCCGTCGGGGCCATCACCACATCACCTAATGGGCGACCGCCTAAATCATCACTTGGTTTTGCACCAGCACGCTCAATAATTTTTCGCACTAAAGAATAGCCATTGGAATGTGCGCCGCTAGAGCCAATAGCTAACACGACATCGCCCGGAACAATCCGTGCACCAGTAATAATTTTTGCTTTCTCAACTGCACCTACCGCAAAGCCAGCTAAATCATATTCACCCGGCGGGTACATACCAGGCATCTCTGCAGTCTCGCCACCGATGAGTGCACAGCCAGATAATTCACAACCTTTAGCAATACCACCAACAACAGTAGCCGCCGTATCCACGGTCAACTTACCGCAAGCAAAGTAATCTAAGAAAAAGAGAGGTTCTGCGCCTTGCACCAAAATATCATTCACACTCATGGCAACCAAATCCTGACCAATCGTGTCATGACGATTCCACTCAAAGGCCAATCTCAACTTGGTACCCACACCATCCGTGCCAGAAACCAACACCGGCTCTTTGTAGCGCTTAGGAATCTCAAAAAGGGCTCCAAAGCCACCAATTCCGGCCAAAACCCCTTCGCGCATGGTTTTCTTAGCCAGAGGCTTGATACGGTCAACTAGGTCATCCCCAGCGTCAATATCGACGCCTGCGTCACGGTAGGAAAGGCCTTTTGATGAAGATTGGGTAGGTGAAGTCATGTCAGAGTCAGAATATTAGTCAAAAATACTACTTGGTCAGTAGAATCATTGAATTCTAGAGGATCAAAGCAAGATGGCTGAAATTTTTACCCCTTTTTTGACTGCATTCATACTGGCGTACGCTCTACGCCCTGTTTGCCTGTGGCTTGAGAGGCATCGAGTGCCACGGGCACTTGCTGCGGCCCTGGCTATGCTCATCGGTTTGAGCCTCGTTTTCTTCATTTTGAGCCTTTTAGTTAGCCTCCTTAAGTATGAAATACCCCTCATCAAAACGCAGCTCCCAACCTGGATTGCAAACACCCAAGCTTGGTTAGGGCCAAAACTGAGCGAATTTCATATCAGCTTCGATTGGGGCGCTCTGAAAGAAACTGCTACACAAAAAATCGCAGCGCATATTAGCGATAACGCTGACGCACTAATGACGTCGACAGTTGAAACCGTTCTCATGTCGGGGAGTTCAGTCATCTCTGGCTTTGTGAATGCAGTCTTGATTATTTTTGTGATGTTCTATTTGCTGATCGATTGGGATCACTTCTTTGGTCTCATCAAAAAATTAGTCCCATTACGCGCACAGCAAACTGCTCATCATTTAGCAATGCACACTGATGGTTTGCTCTCACAATACTTACGTGGCATGCTGATCGTGATATCCATCATGTCAATTTTTTATAGTATTGGCCTAACACTGATTGGTGTCAAAGGGGCAGTAGCCCTTGGTGTCTTTACGGCAATCATGATTGTGATTCCGTACATTGGCATTGCTTTAGGTCTCACACTTGCAGCCTTATCAGCACTACTGCAGTTTGGTCCTGGTACTGAAATTCTTGGTGTATTGATCCTGTTTGGCATTGGTCAATTTCTGGAGGGCTTCTTCCTAACCCCGCGCCTAGTGGGAGAGCGGATTGGTCTACATCCAGTTGCCGTACTCTTTGCCCTCTTGTTATTCGGTAAATTATTTGGCTTTTTTGGTGTGCTACTAGCCCTACCAATTAGTGCTGTGAGCTTGGTATTGGTGCAATACCTTTGGTCTATCTACACACAAAGCTCTTGGTACCAAAAATAAATTTGCTGTAATGAATAAGTCACCGCTTCCAAAACAATTTGCCCTAGACCTTAGCAATATCCCCAAAGCTAGTCTAGAAAATTATTTGGCAGGTGAGGATCTTGCTCTGGTATCAACATTGCAAACACTGAGTCAAGCTTGGAAAAATCATTCGAGTCAGCCAGTAAATAATCCTTTAAATCATCGCTGGATCTATTGGTGGGGGCCTGAAGGTTCTGGTCGCAGCCATTTACTTGAGGCAATGACTCAAGCTGCAGACAATATTGGCCTGGAATCTTTTTCTTTAAAACCCAGCGAACCTATTTCTTGGGTACGGCTGGAAGAAAAAATGAACAACCTGGCTGAAAACAGCAAGCCCTCGGTCATTACCGTAGATGATGTTGATCGCCTAGATGAACGTCAAGTGGGTGCCTTATTTCGCATTCTGAATGGAGTACAGGCCAGTAAAAATATTCACATCTTTATGGCTGGAAAAGCTGCGCCAGCCAACCTTAACCTGCGTGAAGACCTCCGCACCCGCCTGGGATGGGGTTTGGTGTTTCAAACGCAGCTTTTAGATGATGATGAGAAAATACAAGCGTTAGAGCAAGCAGCAAAGGCTCGAGGTCTAGTTTTATCGCCAGACGTCCTCCCTTGGCTGCTGAATCGCTTTTATCGCGACATGCCTAATTTAATGGCTTTAATTGATGCTTTAGATGCTTATTCATTAGAAACAAAACGTGCTGTAACCTTGCCTCTCGTACGCGAACTCCTACAGCAAAAATAATTTATTTCCTATTTCATTTGTGACCCAGTTAGCCCTTTTCGATTTAGATAACACCCTCCTACCTTGCGATAGCGATTACGAGTGGGGTCAGTTTTTGGCGCGCATCGGCGTGGTAGATAGTGTGGACTATGCCAAACGTAATGAGCGCTTCTATCAAGATTACAAAGAAGGTAAGTTAGATATTCATGAGTTTTTGCGCTTTTCCTTAAAGCCACTCTCTGAACACTCTCGCGCACAGCTAAAAGAGTGGCACGATGCTTTTATGCAAGAAATTATTCATGGGCAACTTCGTCAACAGGCGGTTGACTTAGTCAAACGCCATCAAGATGCGGGTGATTTGTGTTGCGTCGTTACCGCAACCAATAGTTTTGTGACGCGTCCAATCGTAGAAAGTTTTGGTATCGAACATCTTATTGCGACAGAGCCTGCCACTGCAGGAGACAATCCACTAGCTAATTACACAGGCGAAGTTATGGGTATTCCAAACTTTCGTGAAGGCAAAATTCAAAACTTACATGACTGGCTAGCAAGCCAAAAGCTTACTCTCAATACCTTACCGCGCAGCTATTTCTATTCTGACTCGATCAATGATCTGCCTTTATTAGAAGTAGTGAGTGATCCGATTGCCACGAATCCAGATGAGCGTCTGCGTAAGGAAGCCCAAAAGCGCAATTGGCCCATTCTTGAGCTGTTTGCATGATCACTAAATTTATCAAACGTATTTTGCGTCGTGACCCAATGGTCAAGCATACGCAAGCAAACAACACCGGGGCACCAAAACGCATTGCCAAAAAGGCCCATCATATTGATCCTCATCTGCTGTCTAAGAATGCTGTCAAAGTTACTGACACTTTGCAGCAAGCAGGCTATGAAGCTTTCATCGTAGGTGGTGCAGTACGTGATCTCGTGCTTGGTATTGGCCCAAAAGATTTTGACGTTGCTACTAATGCAACCCCAGAGCAAGTACAAAGATTGTTTCGCAAGGCACGCCTGATTGGTCGTCGCTTTCAGATTGTGCATGTCACCTTCTTTGGCAAAGGTCATCCTGAAATCATTGAAGTTTCGACCTTTAGAGCCTTACTAGATAACGCAGGTGACCACGTCGCAGAAAGTGGTCGTATTCTGCGTGATAACGTCTGGGGCTCACAAGGAGAAGATGCTGCACGGCGTGATTTCACCATCAATGCCATGTACTACGACCCCTCTAGCGAGACTGTACTGGACTATCACGGCGGCATGGCAGACATGCAAAAGAAAACGCTGCGTATGATTGGCGATCCTGCAAAACGCTACCGTGAAGATCCTGTCCGGATGCTCAGAGCAATTCGCTTTGCAGCTAAAACAGGCTTTACCTTAGAACAAGCAACTCGCGCACCCATTGCCAAGTTGAGCAAACTGTTACAAGACGTTCCTTCTGCCAGATTGTTTGACGAAATTCTCAAGTTGCTCATGTCTGGCTATTCTTGGGCTGCGATTCAAGGTCTACGCGATGCTGGCCTGCATCACGGCCTATTGCCTCTCCTTGACCATATCTTAGACAGCGGGGAAGACTCTAAAGGTGCCAACAATTTTGTCAAACTAGCCCTTGCTAATACGGACCAACGTATTCAATCTGGTAAGAGTGTTTCTGCAGGATTTTTGTTTGCAACCTTGCTTTGGCCAGATCTTTACAAGAACTGGAAAGCAAACTTAGCCAAAGGTATGGCTAATATTCCAGCGCTGCACGATGCGATGGATGAGACGATTGAGACACAAAGTAGCGGCATCACCATTCAGCGACGTTTTGAGAGTGATATGCGCGAAATCTGGTCTATGCAGCCCCGTTTTGAAAAACGAGTAGGGCGCTATCCTTATCGCCTCATCGAATCCCCCCGCTTTAGGGCTGGTTATGACTTCATGCTGCTACGTTGCGCTACCGGTGAGCAAAACGCTGCCCTTGGCCAATGGTGGACTGACTTCATTGCTGCAGAGCCTGCTGGGCAAGATGCCTTAATGGCCAGCGCTAAAACCGAATCGGGTGGCATTGCCGGCTCTCCCGTAAAACGCCGTCGCCGTAGAAAACCCAAATCTGACATCCCAGCAGAGCCTGAGGCAAGCTAAGCAAACTTTAAGAAATTTCAGTAAAGTAGTTTTATCTTAAGTTTGGAAACATATGGCACGAGCTTTTATTGGATTTGGCGGCAACCTTGGCGACACACGTCAGATCATCACTGACGCAATTGTTTGCTTGGCATTGCGCTCTGAATTACAGATCCTCACTAAAAGCTGCTTCTATCAAAGCGCCCCTATAGATGCTAACGGTGGTGACTATATCAATGCTGTAATTGAAATTGAAACGCAACTCAGTCCTTATGGACTACTTCACGTGTGTCAAGCTATCGAAAATGAGTTTGGACGTGAGCGCCCTTACTCGAATGCGCCCCGCACTCTTGATCTTGATATTCTGTCTTTTGAGGGCGTCACCCAAAATGAAACCGAGCTCATACTTCCCCACCCTAGAATCATTGAGCGCTCATTTGTACTGCTCCCTTTATTAGAAATTGCTCCCAATTTCTTTCTGCCAGATTTGGGTGAGCTCAAGACCTATTTACCCAAAGTAGCGCACCAAAGAATTGAAAAACTCCCCTGCAGGAACTGCAATTGTGGGGAAAAAGCGGTTTATAGCCAAGCGGCGCATTAATTCATTAAACTCTCGCCATGGGTTACTTACAAGGCGATAAGCCAATCTCGATTACTAAGCTTCTCGCAATGCATGCCGAGCGAGAAAAAATTACTATGCTCACCGCATATGACTCGACTATGTCTGCTCTATTGAATCGCTGCGGAGTTGAAGTCATATTGATTGGAGATTCACTCGGAAACGTGATCCAAGGCCATTCCAGCACTACGCCAGTTACCGTTGAGCAAATGGTCTATCACACAGAATGTGTAGTGCGCGCCAATAGTCATGCCTTCATCATCGCTGATCTTCCTTTTGCCAGCTATGGAGATCCAGTGCAAGCACTAGACTCTGCCGCAGATCTCATGCAGGCTGGTGCTGATATGGTCAAACTTGAGGGTGGTGGTGATTGGCAAGTAGAAATCATTCAGTATTTGGTTGAGCGTAGTGTTCCAGTGTGTGCTCACCTTGGCCTGCTACCTCAATCTGTCCATCTCTTAGGTGGCTATAAGGTACAAGGTAAGTCAAAAGACTCTGCAAGCATCATGCTTGAGCAAGCAATTGCTTGCCAAGATGCTGGTGCTCAGATGGTAGTGCTCGAAGCAATTCCTTCGACGCTTGGAGAAAAAATTACTGCTGAGTTACAGATTCCTACAATTGGAATTGGCGCAGGTCCAGATTGCTCAGGCCAAGTCTTAGTTCTACAAGATATGCTGGGTATCAGCCCTGGTAAACCACCCAAGTTCGTTAAAAACTTTATGGATGGTCACCATTCAGTTGAGGCAGCAATCAAGGCCTATGTGCGCGAAGTGAAGTCCGGAAAATTTCCCGGACTTGAGCACGGCTTTGCAGGCTAGCCCTTAACTAAAGAAGCTCTTTACCCCATCAAACCAGCCCTTTTGCTGCGGGCTATGTTTTTCACCAGCCGACTGAATGCTGTCATCAAACTGTTTGAGTAATTTCTTTTGCTCGTCCGTTAATTTCACAGGCGTTTCAACAAGCACATGCACAAAAAGATCGCCTACCAAAGTAGATCGCAGTCCTTTAATACCCTTGTTGCGCAAACGGAATGTCTTGCCTGTTTGCGTTCCCTCAGGAATCGGAAACTCTACGCGACCAGATAAGGTTGGCACTTCGATTTCGCCACCGATCGTAGCCGTTGCAAATGAGATTGGCATCTGGACATGCAAATCACTGCCATCGCGCTCAAAGACTTTATGTGGCTTAACGCGCACCTCAACATAAAGATCACCAGAAGGGCCACCATTGATGCCGGGTTCGCCATTACCGACTGAACGCACACGCATACCATCATCAATACCCGCTGGGATTTTAATTTCGAGTGTTTTTTGCTCTTTGTGTTTACCTGAGCCATGACAAGTCTTGCAAGGCTTTGGAATGTACTCACCTGTGCCACGACATTTTGGACAAGTTTGCTGCATCGAGAAGAAGCCTTGCTGCACACGGACTTGCCCATGACCATCACAAGTCGAACATCTTTCTGCTTTTGATCCAGGCTCTGCGCCAGTTCCGTGACAAGGTTTGCAATTACTCCAACTTGGCACACGAATTTGGGTGGTGTAACCCTCGGCCGCTTGCTCAAGGGTAATTTCCATGTTGTAGCGCAGGTCTGCGCCTTTATACACTTGTGGGCCAGACTGACGACCACCGCCCTGACCAAAGATATCGCCAAAAATATCACCAAATGCATCCGCAAAACCGCCCCCGCCAAAACCACCGCCGCCAAAACCACCTCCCATGGATGGATCTACGCCAGCATGACCATATTGATCATAAGCGGCGCGCTTATTCGGATCACTCAGTGTTTCGTAAGCTTCTTTTGCTTCCTTAAATTGCGCTTCAGCCGTTTTACTATCGGGGTTGCGATCGGGGTGATGCTTCATTGCCAACTTGCGATAAGCCTTTTTAAGCTCTTCATCACTGGCACCTTTTGCCACACCAAGCACTTCATAAAAATCGCGTTTACTTTTCGGCACGACCTATTCCTCTCAACAACCGCAATGACACAAGTCGGCACGAGGCCGACTTGTTATTTAAGCGCTTTAAAAACTACGTTAATCAATACATCTCAATATTTAATGACCCAATTACTTTTTGTCATTCACTTCTTTAAAGTCTGCATCAACCACATCAGCATCTGGGGCGGCTTGTTGCGCACCACCTGCACCAGCGCCAGCGGTAGCACCCGCCTTAGCTTGTTCGGCAGCCATGACTTTCTCGCCAAGCTTCTGGCTAGCTTTACCTAAAGCCTCGGTCTTGGCTTCAATGGCAGCCTTATCGCTACCCTTGATTGCTTCATCCAACTCTTTAAGGGCAGCTTCGATTGCTTCTTTTTCAGCAGTCTCTAAGCTAGCACCATGCTCTTCCAAAGCTTTCTTAGTCGAGTGAGCTAAAGCATCTGCAGTATTACGTGCAGTCACCAACTCCAAGGCTTTTTTATCTTCAGCAGCATTAGCCTCTGCATCCTTGACCATGCGTTGAATCTCTTCTTCGGTCAAACCAGAGTTTGCCTTAATGGTGATCTTGTTCTCTTTACCAGTGGTCTTGTCTTTTGCGGTGACATGCAAAATACCGTTGGCATCAATATCAAAGGTCACCTCAATTTGTGGCATGCCACGTTGTGCAGGTGCAATACCTTCTAAGTTAAATTCACCTAACAATTTGTTAGCAGCAGCCATCTCACGCTCGCCTTGGAAGCACTTAATGGTTACAGCAGGCTGGTTATCTTCCGCAGTGGAGTAAACCTGTGAGTGCTTAGTAGGAATTGTGGTGTTCTTTGGAATCATTTTGGTCATCACGCCGCCAAGAGTTTCGATACCCAATGACAATGGGGTAACGTCCAAGAGCAATACGTCTTTACGGTCACCAGACAATACAGAACCCTGAATTGCAGCGCCAACTGCCACTGCTTCATCTGGATTAACGTCTTTACGTGGCTCTTTACCAAAGATCTCTTTTACTTTGTCCTGAACTGCAGGCATCCGCGTTTGACCACCAACCAAAATCACATCATCGATTTCAGAAACATTCACGCCGGCATCTTTGATCGCAGTTAAGCAAGGGCCAGCGGTACGGCTGATCAATTCTTCTACCAAAGATTCCAGCTTAGCGCGCGTCAATTTCAGATTCAAATGCTTAGGACCGCTTGCGTCAGCTGTGACGTATGGCAAGTTGATTTCAGTTTGTTGTGCAGATGACAATTCAATCTTGGCTTTTTCAGCAGCATCTTTCAAACGTTGCAAAGCCAATACGTCTTTACTCAAATCAACGCCTTGCTCTTTTTTGAACTCAGCAATGATCCAATCAATGATGCGTTGATCAAAGTCTTCACCACCCAAGAAAGTATCACCGTTGGTAGAAAGCACTTCAAATTGTTTCTCACCGTCTACGTTGGCAATTTCTATAATGGATACGTCAAACGTACCGCCACCCAAGTCATACACAGCAATCTTGCGATCTACCTTGTCCTGTTTATCCAAGCCAAATGCCAAAGCAGCAGCAGTAGGCTCGTTAATAATGCGCTTTACATCTAGACCTGCGATACGGCCAGCATCTTTAGTTGCTTGACGTTGGCTATCGTTAAAGTAAGCAGGAACAGTAATGACTGCCTCTGTCACCTCTTCACCGAGATAGTCTTCGGCAGTCTTTTTCATCTTGCGCAAAATTTCAGCAGACACTTGTTGTGGTGCCATTTTTTTATCGCGCGCCTGTACCCATGCATCACCGTTATCCGCTTGGATAATTGCGTAAGGCATGAGGCCAATATCTTTTTGCACTTCAGGGTCAGTAAATTTACGGCCCATCAAACGCTTCACTGCGTAGATCGTGTTCTTAGGATTAGTTACTGACTGACGTTTTGCTGGCGCACCAACCAATACTTCACCATCTTCAACGTAAGCGATGATCGATGGAGTGGTACGGCCGCCTTCGGCGTTCTCGACCACTTTAGGTGCATTGTTTTCAACGACTGAAACGCACGAGTTTGTGGTTCCCAAGTCGATTCCGATAATCTTTCCCATAATGACTCCAAAAAATTAAGTTGCTTTGTTGTGCTTCTAATGTGTTTTAGGCAATCCCAAGAACCGCCTTGAACAATCCAATACCCAATAAATGGGGTCAAAAAAGGTGAATTCAAGGGGTGAAATAGCAAAAAAGGCAGAAATCTGCCTTTTTTTGGGTCTTTTTGAGGTTTTTACCCCAAATTATTGAATTTATTTAGGGGCACTAACCGTTACTAAGGCCGGTCTTAAGACCCGATCTGCCACCGTATAACCCCGCTGCAGGACTGAAACCACAGTATTGGCTTCTTGCTCTGAGGGAACAGAAGCAATCGCCTGATGATGGTGGGGATCAAACTTATCTCCCACCGCTGGGTTAATTTCAGTCATGCGCCCTTTTTCGAAGGCAGATAGCAACTGCTTCAAGGTAATTTCCAGACCTTCTTTAAACGCCTTAGCATCACCTGCATCGGTGCTCAAAGCTGCATAGAGGCTATCGGTCACAGGGACCAAATGCTCTGCAAAACCCTCGATCGCAAACTTGTGAGCCTTTGCAATATCTTCAACGGCGCGACGGCGAATATTCTCGCCTTCTGCTTTGGCACGTAAAAAATTGTCTTGTAGCTCTGTAATCTTTTGATTGAGCTCAGCAATTTCTTGCTCAGGGGTCTTTGGAGTGACTTGCTCTGCATTTGCATCCGCCTGTGGATCGCCTGAGGCATTCTCATGGTCTGGACTGGGATTTTGATTTTCTTGTGTCATGGAAACGAATTCACTTTTCTGGATTTTGTTTTACGCAATACTAATATCTAGCAATATGGGGTCGGATTGTTGATTTTCAAGCCCACTTAATTTTTGACTTGCTCAGCCCTTTCATGGCGCACCGTCAGCTCTTCTTTGGACTCGGTTCCCAAGGTCCAACCTAACATATGCTCATAAGCAATATCGCTCAAAGCCTCTATCCATTTGGGATTGCTGTTCAAGCAAGGAATATAGCGATAGTCATTGCCGCCGTGATCCAAGAAAATCTCTTTTCCTTCCATCGCAATTTCTTCAAGCGTCTCTAAACAATCTGCCGGAAAACCTGGGCAAAAAATATCGATGCGAGTACAACCTTCTTTGGCTAACTTTTCAATAGTGGGAGCGGTATAGGGCTTTAACCATTCCGCTTTACCAAAACGAGATTGGAAAGTCACAATATATTGGCCCGGCTCTAAATTTAATGCTTCGCCAAGCAAGCGGCCCGTTTTTAAACATTCGCAGTGATAGGGATCGCCCTCCATCAAATTACGCTTAGGCAAGCCATGAAAAGACATGACAAAACGATCGCCCTTAGCAAAGTCTGGCTGCCCATCTTTATCCCAAGCATTTAATACTTGATCACGCAATGCAGCGATATATGCAGGGTTATCGTGATAGTGCTTTACTAGACGTAATTCTGGTTGATTGCGCCATGTACCTAAAACTCGAAATACCTCATCAAAGCTAGAAGCTGAAGTAGTTGCCGAGTACTGTGGGTATAAGGGGAGTAACAATAAACGCTCCATCCCCTGCTCCCTCAGGCTCTCTAAGACCTCTTGAGTAGAGGGCTTGCAATAGCGCATTGCCAGATCAACCAGCATGACATGACCTTCGTTATTGAATTTTTCGCCCAACTCTTTCGCCTGTAGGCGCGAGTAATGCATTAATGGTGAACCTAACTCTGGCAACCAAATAGACGCATATTTTTTGGCAGAAGTACTGCTACGAATCGGCAAGATGATGCCATTCAAAATAAACCACCAAATAAATCGCGGAATTTCTACGACACGCGGATCAGAAAGAAATTCTTTTAGATAGGCCCTCACTGCCTTTGGTGTAGGCGCAGAAGGCGTACCTAAATTCAACAGCAAAACTGCTGTCTTAGAAAATCTAAAGTGGGGGTTCTGATTCAAAGTGTTTATCTCTAATAAATAATTTTGATTAATACAGCATCGTTATGAACTTAACGCGCCCGATAGTAATTTAGACGTGATATCAACAATCGGAATGACTCTGTCATAAGCCATACGTGTTGGTCCGATCACACCAAGTGTCCCGACAATTTGACCATCTACGCTATAAGGGGCGCTGATGACCGCTAAATCTTCATATGGCAAGAGATCGCTCTCACCACCAATAAAGATCTGAATTCCATCTGCATGACTAGATACATCAAGCAACTGCATCAATACTGACTTTTGCTCCAACATATCAAACATCTTGCGTAGCTTATCTAAGTTAGAACTCAAATCGCCAATATTTAACAAGCGACGCTCGCCGGATAACACCATCTCACCGCGACCCATATCGTAATCTGCAACTCCGGTTTGCAAGGCTAAAGCCATCAAACCAGAAATATCTGCACGTAAATTATCCAGATCTGATTTCAGATGCAAGCGCACTTGCTCAAAACTTTTTCCAGCAAACTGAGTATTAATATAGTTACCCGCTTCGATCAATTGACTTGGTGTGTAATCTTGCGTAGTTGGCAAGATGCGATTTTGCACATCGCCCTCAGGGGTCACCATGATCAATAAGATTTTGCCTTCACCTAAACGCAAAAACTCAATGTGCTTAAAAACTTGAGTGCGCTTAGGCGTCATCACTACCCCTGCAAAATGCGTCAGGTTGGACAAAATCTGAGCGGCTGAAGTCAGAACTCTTTGCGGAGAATCTGGCAAAAGACCTTTTTCTACCTCACGGGCAGCTATCGCCTCCAGAGGACGGACCGTCACCATGGTGTCCACAAAGAGGCGATAACCTCTAGGAGTAGGAATTCGGCCGGCTGAAGTATGAGGGCTCGTAACCAAGCCCATTTCCTCTAGATCGGCCATCACATTGCGTATGGTGGCGGCTGAGAGGTCTAAACCTGAAAATCTGGATAGCGTACGCGAGCCAATAGGCTGACCCTCCTCGATATAGCGCTCGATGAGGGTTTTTAGTAGTGCGCGGGAACGTTCATCCATGGTGGAAGGGATTTTATGCCTATGGTTTAATCGTTATATGTTAAGCCCATCCCCAAATTCCACCAAGAAGGCTTTTAGCCGGGTTGCGCTTGTCGGCAAATTTCAGGCTGAAGGCATCGAAGAGCACCTCAAAGAACTGGCCAAATTGGTCTCAGGACTAGGCTGTGAGGTCTTTATCGAGGCGGCTACTGCCAAGCAACTCGGTTTAAGCGACTATCCCGCAAAAACGGCTGAAAACTTTGCTGGAGCCATCGATCTCGTTGTTGTCCTAGGTGGCGATGGAACCATGCTCGGTATTGGCCGTCAATTGGCTGGTAGTGAAGTACCTTTGGTGGGGATCAATATGGGTCGCCTTGGTTACATGACAGATATTCCAATTCAATCAGTTCAAGATACGCTACCTAAAATCATTGCTGGTGAATACGAAGCAGATGCCAGAACCTTGCTTGATGCAGTAGTTCTTCGTCAGGGAAAAGAAATTAATCGTGCCTTAGCACTCAATGATGTGGTTGTGAATCGTTCCGCAATTTCAGGGATGGTAGGACTATCTGTGCAGGTGAATGGTTCGTTTATGTACAACCAACGATCCGATGGTTTAATTATTTCTACGCCAACTGGTTCAACTGCTTACGCCCTTTCTGCTGGCGGCCCGATTTTGCATCCACGGGTTGCTGGTATTTTGCTGGTGC
Organism: Betaproteobacteria bacterium; assembly: GCA_947453825.1. Classification (GTDB taxonomy): domain Bacteria; phylum Pseudomonadota; class Gammaproteobacteria; order Burkholderiales; family Burkholderiaceae; genus Polynucleobacter. Next base: position 41,493 of record CANGHN010000007.1, on the reverse strand, counting down.
CGATTGCTCCTCATTCGCTCTCTAATCGTCCTATTGTCTTGCCAGAGGATAGCGTCACTACCATTGAAGTGGTTGATGGTCGTGATGTGATCGTCAACTTTGATATGCAATCGCAGACCAATTTACAAAGCGGTGACAAAATTGAAGTACGTCAATCTCAAAAAACCATCACCCTCCTGCATCCTCGCAGCCACAGTGACTACAAGACCTTGCGCGAGAAACTGCATTGGAATGAATATCCATCGACATTCTGATGTCGAGTTCTTTGTTACGCTAATACATGCTTCAAACCATCTCACTTCGTGACTTTGTCATTGTTGATCAGCTTGAGCTGGACTTCTCATCTGGCTTCACCGTGCTTACTGGTGAAACCGGTGCTGGCAAATCAATTCTGCTAGATGCTCTGAGCTTGGTTCTGGGCGAACGCGCTGATAGCAGTCAAATACGTGAAACCTGTAACCGCGCAGAAATCTCCGCACTCTTTCGTATTGAGCAAGAGCAAGTTGAACACTTTAGTCAGTGGCTTGAAGAGCAGGGCTTCCCTATCGAAGATGAAGGTCAAAGCCTTTTACTCAAAAGAACTGTAGAAGCTAATGGCAGAAGCCGTGCCTTTATTAACGGTAGCGTTGCAACCTTAGCTCAACTTCGTGAAGCCGGCGATCAACTAGTGGACATTCATGGTCAACATGCGCATCAGCTACTTCTTAAAGGCGGAGCACAGCGTGAGCTACTGGATCGTCATGCGGGTTTACTACCACTGAGCGCTGAGGTGGCGCACACTTTCAAAACCCTTAATGATTCTCGTCGGCGCTTAAGCCAAGCAGAAAACGCAGGTCAAGATATTGAGCGTGAACGCGAGCGCCTAGAGTGGCAATTAGAAGAGCTTACTGAGTTATCTCCTATCGAAGGCGAATGGGCCAGCATTCAAACTGAACATGCACGGCTTGCCAATGGCGCCAAAATTATTGGGGGCTGCCAAGAAGCGATTGAAGTCTTAAGCGATGCTGATAACTCTATCGAATCCAGTCTTACCAAGATATGCAGCAGCATTAGTGGATTGGCAGCGCATGATCCAGCCCTCAGCGAGATTAGCGAGGCACTGGAATCCGCTCAAATACAGCTAGATGAAGCGATTCATAGTCTCAATCGCTATTTGCAAAAAATGGATCTAGATCCAGCCCACCTCGTGCTAGTTGAAGAGCGCATGCAAGCGCTTCATGGTGCCGCAAGAAAATATCGCACAGAAACTGATGCACTACCCAATCTTCTTCTAGAGACTAGCGAGCGCTTGGAGGCCCTCACAGCATCCCAAAATATTGATGCCTTACGAGAACAAGTGAAGCAAGAAGAGGCCGCTTATCTCAAACTCGCTAAGCAACTTTCCCAGAAACGGGCAAGCGCTGCAAAAGAACTTGGGCAATTAGTCACTAATGCGATGCAAGACTTATCGATGGCTGGTGGTCGCCTCGAAATTGCACTAGTCGCACTCAATGAAGGCGGATCTTACGGTTTAGAACAAATTGAATTTTTAGTAGCTGGCCATGCAGGCAGTACGCCACGCTCACTGGCTAAAGTAGCTTCCGGTGGCGAGCTTGCCCGCATTAGCTTGGCGATTAGCGTCATCACCAGCAAAGCCTCATTTACACCCACCTTGATATTTGATGAAGTAGATGCTGGCATTGGTGGTGCTGTTGCTGAGACCGTTGGCAAACTCTTACATCAACTAGGTCAGTCCCATCAAATATTGTGTGTGACGCACTTACCGCAAGTAGCCGCCCAAGGAAATCATCACCTTAAAGTGAGTAAATCGCAAACGGGAGATAAAACGATCTCGCAGGTGCAAACCCTAGTAAGATCTGAACGGGTTGAGGAGGTTGCCCGCATGCTGGGTGGCGCAACGATTACAGACACTACTCGTCGCCATGCGCGCGAGCTTCTAGAGCAACATTAAATCAGCTAGGTGCCTGAAGGTGCCTGAAAGATTTCTAGCCAGAGGGTCTCCACGGCATTTCTTGCGCTTACTAATTCTGGCTCATCATCTAACTTGATTCGGGTCTTCTCGGCACCATCTAAACGTAAACGATGCTGACGCGCTCTAAATAAGCGATAAGCGTCTCCCACAGATGCAGCGCTGAGCTTTTGGATCAAGCCAACATCGCCTGCAATTCTGAGCAAAGCAATATTTCCAAGATTACCAATCAATTGAGCGTGTTGATGTGCATAGGCAAGAGCCAAAAACTGCACAATAAACTCAATGTCTACCATACCGCCAGAGTCATGCTTTAAATCAAATTCACCGCTGGAATTAGGATGGCCAATATGCACCTTACCGCGCATCTCCAAAATCTCTGAACGTAGCTGATCGATATTGCGCTTTTGACTTAACACTTCAGAGCGTACCGCATCAAAATCTAAACCTACAGAGGTATTACCTGCAGAGCAACGTGCTCTCGTTAAAGCTTGATGCTCCCAAACCCAAGCGGCATTATCGCCTTCTCGCATTTGATACTTTTTGAAGGCGGCAGCATTGGTGACTAAAAATCCGGCAGAGCCATTAGGGCGAAGACGTGTATCGATCTCAAACAAACTGCCAGTAGCAGTAAAAGCAGTCAACCAATTAATCATACGCTTGGCCAACAACCCATAAACCTCTTGGGCAGCATAATCCGACTCGCCTGCTTGATATAAAAATACCAAATCTAAATCAGACGCATAGCCTAACTCTTTACCGCCTAACTTGCCATAAGCAATAATTGCAAAAGGGGGATTTAGGTCTTGAGACAAGCCAAATTTTTGCGCAATACTAGGCCAGACACGTTCATAAGTGGTTTGCAAAATCAAATCTGCTAAAGCTGATAAATGATCACTCACCCTCTCTACTGACAAGGGCTTTTCAACGCCAATGCCAAGATCTGCTAAGAGCGTAATAAATGTCTCAGTGTGATGAGTCACTCGCAAAATATCCATCGCCTGCTCAGAACCATCGCCATCAGCCATCACATCATCTAGCTGTAGATTGAGATTTACCTTCACTTCATGCCAATATTCCTCAGGCTCCTCAACTAAAGCCTTCTCATTGCGTGAGTTCAAGAGGTGATCCAATAAATGAGGGTGTTGCGTCAAATATTGCGCGCCCCACTGCGAGGTCCTGATAAGGGCAAGCACATTAGCCAATGCTTTAGGGTACTCGGCCAAGATTGACAAGTAAGCGCTACGCCTTGCAATCGCTTCTAATAAATCAAAAAAGCGTAATAGGGTCTGATCAATATGCTCACCACCATCCGTCTTGAGGCTTTGAGCAGCTTGACGCATCAAGTTATCAAAAATTAAGCGGCTTTTCTCAGGCAGCTGCTTTTGTTTTGGGCTCTCAATCCAGATTTGCCAGCGAAGGAGTGATTGTGGGAAGTATCTTTCATCTGGCGTCCAATCGGGAGCCAGAGGTGCCAGATTTAGGCGCTCGCTGTCGTCTAATGAGAATGCTTTTTCAAACAAACGGGCTACTTGATTTTGATGATGATCAAGCTCTCTCATGAATGCCACAGCACTTGAGGATTGATCAGCTCCTACCATCGCTTCTGCGAAACGTGTGCGCGTAGACTCATCATCAGGCAGGTAATGGGTTTGTTGATCATCCCAAACTTGCAGGCGATGCTCTAGACGTCTTAAGAAAATATAAGCATCACGCAATGTATCTACTTGATCAGCAGGCAATATGTGACATTTACGAATCAACTCAAGTACTTGCAAAGTGGGTCGTACCCTGAAACGCGAGTCGGTACCGCCCCGCATTAACTGAAACATTTGCGCTAGAAATTCGATTTCTCGAATGCCGCCACGGCCAAGCTTAATATCCTGTGAACGACTTTGATGACCAGTGGATCTCTTCTCAGCTTCACGCTGAATTTGCGCATGCAAATCTCGAATAGAGGAAATCACGCCGTAATCCAAATGCCGACGATAGACAAATGGGCGTATCAGTTGATCCAATTCTTTTTGGCATTGCGCATGAATAGGGGTACCTGGCAAAGGAGCAATCAGACGCCCCTTGATCCAGGCATAACGCTCCCACTCCCTACCCTGTACCATCAAATACTCTTCCAGCATTTCTAGGCTGCAAACCAGGGGCCCTGAATCCCCATTGGGACGCAAGCGCATATCAACTCGGAAGACAAAGCCATTTTGCTCGTGCTCAGCTAACAGCTTAATTAAACGCTGCCCCATCCGCGTAAACCATTCCTGATTGGAAAGGCTCTTGGGGCCGCCAGTAGTCTCACCCTCATGCTCATACAAAAAAATCAAATCAATATCGGAAGATAAATTCAGCTCTAAACCACCCAGCTTGCCCATACCTACTACCATCAATGGCATCTCAACATCCCTGGACTTACTCCACGGTAATCCAAATCGATCTTTGAGATCCTCTCTGATATACGCTATGGAATGAGAAACGGCTAGCTCGGCGAAGTGACTGAGGCCATGAGTTACTTCATCTAAACTTGCCATCCCATTGAGGTCTCGAAACGATAACCAAATCATGAGGCGCTGACGAGCAAGGCGTAAGTTGGCCATGAAGCGCATCTCATCTTGCACCCCATCTAGAGAACCTATCTGGCAGTCTTGTAATAATTCTTGGATGCCTGGCAAATCAATCTTTTTTGCACCCTGCACTTTGAGCCAATCAATCCATGCCGGCTGCGCATTAAGCCAGCGCCGCGCATAAGTCGAATGCCGTTCTAAAAACCCAATTTGCCGAGAAAAATCATCCATTCCCCCATCTTAATCCGAGCTCAGAACCTATAGGCAGAAGCTTGGCGCTCGGCCAACAGGTGACGGATAATAGAAGCCATGCTGCAAAACATCATCCCGCCTCGCCTCAAGAGCGTGCTTACTAAACGTCCTCAAGGTTCTGGTGGACTATGGCGCAAACGCGCCCTGATTCTTGCTAGTGTAGTTTTGGCATTATTTGTAATAGGCCACCTGGGGGTGCGCTTCGTTCTTTGGCCCCAAATTGAAAAATCTAAGGCATCAATTGAAAGAGTTCTCAGCGCTCGCCTCGGCACAGATGTGTCCATGGAATACCTTGAGGTCTCTTGGGTTGGGATTAGGCCTAGTTTTGTGGTTGAAGGTTTACGTTTCAATAGCCCGGAAAAGAATAAAGCTCCTTTACAGATACAAAAAATTAGTGGTGAGCTCAGTTGGAATTCTTTTTATTACTTAGCACCCTATTTTCATGAGCTTCATTTTCAAGGTGCGCAGATTTATGCCGAGCGCGATAGCAAAGGGCTTATCAGCATTGCCGGTATACCAGTACATGGAACATCAGATGATTACTCAGCAGAAAACTGGCTGTTCTCGCAAAAAGATATTCAAGTAAGTGATGTCAAAGTTTTTTGGGACGATCAACTCAATAAGAAAGCAATTGCCTCGATTGACATTCAAAGCTTAAATCTCAGTAATGGTATTCGTAGCCACGAAGGGGTGCTACAGGCAACTACTCCGTGGACTACCGGACCGATTGAGATCAAGCTTGATCTTGCACATCACCTTGGTGGTCAAGCAGGTAATTGGCGCGATTGGATCGGAACCATCTCCTGGAATCTCAGTGATTTAAATCTCAATCAAATCAGTAAAGAGTTTGTGCTACCACTCAATACCCTTGAAGGAAAGCTAAGCTCCCGTGGAAAAATTAAGCTAGATAACAGTCAGCCCGATGGCGGAGAAATTTTTCTGGCTGCAGATAATCTCACCATTCAACGCTCGAAAGGTGAGGATGCCATTGCACTAGGTAAACTAGAAACCAATCTCATACAAGACACTGACAATGGCCTCATCTCCATCACCACCAAAACATTTGCGTGGCGTGACATGGATAGCCCCAAGTCTGCTCCACTCGAAAATTTAAGTCCCATGACTTTCCGCTGGAAACCACCCGGAGCCGATGGAGAAATTAAACAATTTGGCTTTTCTTCCCCCAAAATTTTGGTCGAAGACGTCGCTTTGTTTGCCTTAAATTTGCCGCTACCTAAAAAGGTCCATCAGTGGATCAAAGCTTCACAGGCAGATGGGGAGTTACAAGATCTCGATATCAATTGGTCTGAGAGCAAGTCAGCATTATCAGCCCTCAATATTCCCGGGGGTTGGTTTAAATCCAACAAACTCAATTTCACAGTAAGCGCCAAACTGGTTGATCTTAGCTTCGTAGGTATCAATAAGTCGATGCCTACAGTTTCTAATCTGTCTGGCTTTATTACAAGCGATCAAAATCAAGGCAGCTTCTCTATTAACTCAAACAATCTAGAAATCGAGATCAATGACTTATTGGCTGATCCTAAAATCTCCTTAGATCGCGCTAAAGGTCAAATTAGCTGGTCAAAAGACAAGGGCAATTGGGTTATCAACACCAAACAGCTTGCTTTGAGTAATCCTGAAATTACAGCCACACTCAATCTCAATTACATGATTGGTGATCAAAAAAAACCGGATCTCATGGCGCTAGATATGGATTTTGCTCAAGCCAATCTGGTCACTGCCTACCGCTACCTTCCCGTTGGTATGGATAAAGATACAAGACTTTATCTCAGCAAAGCATTTACCGGGGGTACCGTCCAAAAAGGTAAGCTTCATATCAAAGGTGACCCTAATCAAATTCCATTCCCCAAGGCGAGTGATGGAGAATTCACTCTTAACCTACCGATTAGTAATGCGACCTATAGCCCGGTACCGCTACTCCCAAGCAATCAAGGCAGCTGGTCTACATTTACTGGGCTGAACGGTGCTCTTACTATGCAAAATGCCAACTTGACAGTTGACATCACAAAGGGAAACTACAAGCAAGTTGCATTAACCCAATTTCATGCTGAAATTCCGAGTGTTAGCGCGAACCAATCGATACTCAATGTGAGCGGCAATGTACAAGGTGAAGCACCCCAATTACTTGAGTACTTATTCGCCTCACCAGTAGGAATCAAGCAAAGTAAGCTCGAAAAGAACTTACGCATTGATGGCTCCACCACATTGAACTTGGGGCTCAAAATTCCCTTATCAGGAAATGGCAATACCAATGTTGATCTGAAATTAGATTTTCCTGGCAACCGTCTGCAATGGTCAGACATGCCACCCCTTGAGAACCTCAAAGGAAAAATGCGTATTACCGAAGTCAATCCAGAATTTGAAGATGTTACCGCTAACTTCTTGGGTGGCTCATTTAAAATTGCTAGCGCTCCTGCAACCCCAGGTAATCAAAACTTTTCAGTCTCTGGCGATATTGCTGCCAGCTTTATAAAACAATATTTTGATCGTCAGCTAAAAACTGAATCTACCGCACTACTCTCAGCCATGAGCGGCTCCGCCCAATACGATGGGCTTCTGAGTTTCAATAAAGCAAGCAATGAACTCAATCTTAAATTTGATTTGCGTAATTGGGCAAGCGCTGCACCAGCACCCATGAAAAAAGTACTAGGCGCTTCTATGACAGGTCAATTAAGCTTAAGAACAGATCCCAAATTGGGAGCTAGTCGCTTTACCTGGAATGGCAAGCTTGGTGATCTCTACAATTTTCAAGGAGACATGAGCAGTAATGATGAATTGCGCTATGCCCTTGGCATTGGTGCCCCAGCCATCCTTCCTCAAGAGGGTTTTCAACTCAACTTATCTAGTGCCGAACTCAATTTAGATGCCTGGCAAACATTCTTGGAGACTCAAGACAAAAAGAGCGCCGCCTTAAAAATTGATAGTTCTAGTGCAAACAATATTCAAATCAACGCTCAAGTTAAAAAAATGATTGTGTTTGATCGCGTTTGGCAGGATATGAATCTGACAGCTAGCAATAAAAGCAATGCCTGGCAAGCGCGCCTGAATTCACCTCTGATTGCCGGCCAACTTCAATATCAGGCTGCTAATAGTTCACAACCTAGTGGCTTTTTGAGTGGTCGTCTTAGTCGCCTCAAAGTTCCTGATGAAATCATTGAACCCAATCTGATTCAAAAGCCCACTGTAAATGGGTCCACGAAATTAGCAAGTAAGGGTGCTGTGACCAAAAATAAACTGAGTCCAAATTCCATCCCTAGCTTGGACTTAACAATTGACGACTTCAAATGGTCTAAAGCAGATCTTGGACAGGTCAAACTCAAAACCAGAACAAATACCAACCTACTGAAAATTGATTCCATACAGGCTAGCAATGCTCAAGGGACTTCCGTGATTTCTGGGCAGTGGAGTGCCGCCACTCAAAATACAGCCGAACATAGCGTCATTAATATGGATATGGATGTGAAAGATGCTGGCCAAATCATTGCTCACTGGAGCCCACAAAAATCAGTGGAAGGTGGTCAAGGCAAAGTGAGTGTCAATGCTGAATGGGATGGCTCACCGCTTACACCTCAATATGACACCCTGAGTGGCAAAGCCAAACTCAACCTTGAAAATGGGCGTTTATTAGAAGTCAATACTAGTGGCGCGAAATTATTAGATGTATTAAGTTTGCAAAGTCTCTTGAGATTTGCCACACTCGATCTTAAAGGCAGTGTTGGGAATATTGTGACTAAAGGTACTCCGTTTAATTCCATCGATACCAATTTTGATATCTCTGACGGTATAGCGCAAACTAAGCAATTCAATATGATTTTGGATCAGGCGCGGGTTGCGATGAGCGGACAAATTAACATCCCCCAAAAGACGCAAGATTTACGAGTCACTATCTTTCCAACAATTGATGCTACTGCGGGCTCCTTAGCGGCTTTTGCTATCAACCCTATTGTAGGCCTAGGAGCATTGGTTGGACAATACTTAATCACCAATCAAATTAATCGTAATTTGCAATCTGATTATTTAGTGCAAGGATCATGGGATGATCCAGAAATTATTCCGCTAGATCAAAAAGGTCAGCCTATTGATGCTAAAACGCTCAATACGATTCGCAGCAAGGATTTACTCAAAGAACAAACGAAGCCCAGCATGAACAATGCGCCTACTCCAACTCCTCAAGCGAATCCATTATGAGCGCCCCAGCAAACCTCTCAGAGTTGAAGATTGCTGCAATCCAAATGGTATCTACTCCAACACTACAGGAGAACCTGGATACTGCCACCAGACTTATCAAAGCAGCTGCTGCTGATGGCGCGCAACTGGCTGTTCTGCCGGAGTATTTTTGCTTAATGGGCCTTAAGGACACAGACAAGGTAAATACTAGAGAAAAATTAGGTAGTGGTCCGATACAAGAGCAACTGAGCGCAGCTGCAAAAGACCATGGCATCTATTTAGTAGCAGGTACGATCCCACTAGAAGCAAATGATCCTAACAAAGTACTTAATACCACCCTCGCCTTTAATCCAGAAGGTGAGCGCATTGGACGCTATGACAAGATTCACTTATTTGGCTTTCATACAGCAACAGAGCGTTATCAAGAATCTGAAACAATTGAGGCTGGAGAAGACCCTAGTCTGCTAACTATTTCTGTAAGCCAGCAAGAGTGGACTTTTGGATTAAGTATTTGCTATGACCTACGCTTTCCTGAACTCTATCGCGCTTTAGGTCAAGTCGATTGCCATATCATTCCTGCCGCGTTCACTTTTACTACCGGCAAGGATCATTGGGAAATCCTACTGCGCGCCCGCGCTATTGAAAACCAATGTTATTTCTTAGCATCTGCCCAAGGCGGCACACACCAAAACCAACGTCGTACTTGGGGTCACAGCATGCTGATTGACCCCTGGGGCAGTGTCTTGGCAAGCCTGCCAGAAGGGGAAGGCTTTATTACTGGGGTTCTGTGCAAAGATAAATTAAACGAGGTACGCTCTAAGTTACCTGCACTTACACATCGCAAGCTTTAAAGAAAGATTTTCTGAATCACATGAATGCACCTGAAGCACTATTTCCGGCTAGTTGGACCAAGGCCAAAAAACAAGCTGACTTACTAAAATTAGCGCAATCTATTTTGCTAGAGCCTACTGGTCTGTCCGAGCAAGATCTCCATCGTACTTTCGGCAATATGTTTACCCATCGCCTAGATGATGCCGATTTATATTTCCAACACACACGAAGTGAAAGCTGGAGTCTGGAAGAAGGTATTGTGAAATCTGGCAGCTTCAATATTGATCAAGGTGTAGGTGTACGCGCTATTTATGGCGATAAAACAGCCTTTGCATACTCTGATGAAATTAATCTAGAAGCGCTGAATAAGGCTGCTAAGGCAACACGCGTCATTGGCCCTCAAGGCGGCAAGCAAGCCCTTGCAAGTAAATTATTTCATCCAGTATCGAATAAGCTGTACTCAGATCTGAACCCACTCGACTCACTGCAACCAAAAGAAAAAATTGCCTTGCTAGAGGGTATTGAACAGCGCGCAAAAGCACGTGATCCCCGCATCATTCAAGTCATGGCGAGTCTTGCTGGCGAATTTGATGTGGTCCTGGTAGTCAGAGCCGATGGTTTACTGGCAGCAGATGTGCGCCCATTAGTGCGCGTGTCAGTACATGTGATCGCCGAACAAAATGGTCGCCGTGAATCCGGCTCCTCTGGTGGTGGTGCGCGCCATGACTATCACTACTTTGATACCGCCCTCATCAATCGTTACGTTGATGAGGCAGTAGATGGTGCGCTAGTCAATTTGGAATCACGTCCTGCACCTGCCGGCCCAATGACTGTAGTCATGGGTCCAGGCTGGCCTGGGGTGCTCTTACATGAAGCGGTTGGCCATGGTCTTGAGGGTGACTTCAATCGCAAGGGCTCATCGGCATTCGCCGGCTGCATTGGTCAACGCGTTGCCGCCAAAGGCGTCACTGTAGTTGATGACGGCACGCTCTCTGGCCGAAGAGGCTCGCTGAATATTGACGATGAAGGCACGCCAACGCAATGCACTACCCTCATCGAGGATGGTATTTTGAAGGGCTATATTCAGGACAGCTTAAATGCGCGCCTCATGAAAATGCCTCTCACCGGAAACGGTCGTCGCGAAAGTTTTGCTTCTCTACCAATGCCACGCATGACCAATACCTATATGTTGGCCGGCAAGGATGACCCCCAAGAAATTGTGGCGAGCATTAAACGTGGTCTATATGCAGTTAATTTTGGTGGTGGCCAAGTTGACATTACCAGCGGTAAATTTGTGTTCTCAGCCTCCGAAGCCTACTGGGTAGAAAACGGCAAAATCCAGTATCCCGTCAAAGGTGCCACCATTATCGGTAGCGGGCCAGAGTCCTTAAAACAGGTCTCTATGATCGGGAACGACCTCAAATTAGATGGTGGCGTTGGGGTTTGCGGCAAAGAAGGGCAAAGCGTTCCAGTCGGGGTTGGGCAGCCTACTTTAAGGATTGATAGCCTCACTGTCGGTGGAACCGCCTGATACGGCTTAAAATAGCCCTATGAGCCAACAAAATACTAACCCCGCTAATTGGTATTCTGCCGTTGATAAAACGTCGGATACCGACGACCAACGCATTGACAATATCTCTGTTCTGCCACCGCCAGAACACTTGATTCGCTTCTTTCCGATTTCTGGAACGCCTACTGAAGCGTTAATTAGCAAAACACGTAAAAAGATTCGTGACATTATTCACGGTAAAGATGATCGTTTACTCGTCATCATTGGACCCTGCTCAATTCATGATCCTAGGGCGGCACTAGAGTACTGTCAGCGCCTTCTTGCTGAACGTCATCGTTTTGCTGGTGAATTAGAAATCGTGATGCGTGTGTACTTTGAAAAACCACGCACAACGGTAGGATGGAAAGGTTTAATTAACGACCCTTACCTTGATGAGAGCTATCGCATCGAAGAGGGTTTGCGTCTTGCCCGTCAAGTACTCATGGAAATCAATCGTCTCGGTATGCCAGCAGGCAGCGAATTCTTAGACGTGATTTCTCCACAATATATTGCCGATCTCATTTCATGGGGCGCAATTGGTGCGCGCACTACTGAAAGCCAAGTTCACCGTGAATTGGCTTCTGGCTTATCTGCACCAATCGGATTTAAAAACGGTACTGATGGCAACATCAAAATTGCTACTGATGCTATTCAAGCGGCTGGTCGTCCTCACCACTTCTTATCTGTTCATAAGAATGGTCAAGTATCTGTTGTGGAAACCAAGGGCAATAAAGATTGTCACGTCATTTTGCGCGGCGGCAAAGAACCTAACTATGAAGCACAGCATGTGCAAGCAGCCTGTGCTGAACTAGAGGCTGCCAAGCTTCCAACCGGATTGATGGTAGATTTATCGCATGCTAATTCAAGCAAAAAACATGAACGTCAAATCATTGTTGCAGATGATATTGCCAAGCAGATTGAGTCTGGATCTCATCAAATCTTTGGTGTCATGATTGAAAGTCACTTGAATGATGGTGCACAGAAATTTACACCTGGCAAGGATGATCCTAGTAAATTGGAATATGGCAAAAGCATTACTGATGCCTGCATTGCTTGGGATGATTCAGTAAAAGTTCTTGAACGTCTTGCTGCTGCAGTCAAAAAACGGAGAAGCAAGAAAAAATAATTTCAGTAACTAAAACTGAATCCTACAAAAAGAGGCTAATTTATTTAGTCTCTTTCTTTTCGTGCTTCCAGAGAATATCGGAGCCGCCAGCAGCACGATTGAGAATACGCGACAACACAAACAATAGATCAGATAAGCGATTGACATACTGACGCGGGGCATCATACAGGGGCTCTTCCCATCCTAAACGTACGATAGAACGTTCTGCTCTTCTGCATACTGTGCGACAGACATGTGCTTGTGCAGCGGCGCGAGTACCGCCAGGCAAAATAAATTCCGTTAGAGGGGGTAGATCTTGATTATATTTTTCGAGCCAAACATCTAACTGAGCCACATGTTCAGGCTTGAGTAATTTGTAATTGGGGATACAAAGCTCACCACCCAGATCAAATAAATCATGTTGGATCTGTAGGAAAAGTGCTCTGAGTTCCGCAGAAATGCTCTCTGGGATCTCCTCGGTCATCAAAACACCAATTTCGGAGTTCAATTCATCGACATCGCCCATGGCGCAAATGCGTAAATGGTCCTTTTCAACGCGACTTCCGTCACCCAGGCCAGTCATCCCAGCGTCACCAGTTCTGGTGGCGATTTTTGATAGTCGATTTCCCATGAACTTAATTATAGGTAAATGGCTAAAATGATTCCTATGAATATGGTGACCCCTCCCCCAGATCTTGCTGCTATTAGCGCACTTCAGTCAAAACTCGTTGCGGCTCTTCGCCCCATCCTGCCAGAGCACGCCTTGCTGTGGGAGCCAGAAGACACCATTCCCTACGAATGTGACGGTTTAGCAGCTTACCGGCGTATGCCCCTGGCAGTAGCTCTGCCAGAAACCGAAGCACAAGTAGCCCAGATTCTAAAGATCTGCTTTGCGATGCAAATTCCAGTGGTGCCCCGTGGATCTGGTACCGGTCTATCTGGTGGTGCGATGCCAATTGCACAGGGTTTAGTACTCTCCTTGGCCAAGCTAAAAAAGATTCTCAGCATTGATCCCTTCACTCGAACCGCAGTAGTGCAACCTGGGGTACGTAATCTAGCTATTTCTGAAGCTGTTGCTCACTTAGGCTTGTATTACGCACCCGATCCCTCTTCACAAATTGCCTGCTCTATTGGTGGTAATGTGAATGAAAACTCTGGCGGAGTGCATTGCCTGAAATATGGACTCACTTTGCACAACGTATTACGTGTACGCGGCGTTTTAATGAACGGTGAGATTGTGGAATTTGGCAGCCTAGCGCCTGACTCCCCCGGCCTAGATTTACTTGCCATCGTGATGGGTAGCGAAGGTATGCTTGCCGTGGTTACTGAAGTGACTGTGAAGTTGGTTGCTAAACCAAAATTAGCACGTGTGATTATGGCTAGCTTTGACGACATCGAAAAAGGTGGCAATGCAGTTGCTGCGATCATTGCTGCAGGGATCATTCCTGCTGGCCTTGAGATGATGGATAAGGCAACTACTCGCGCCGTAGAAGAATTCGTTCATGCCGGCTACGATTTAGATGCAGCAGCAATTTTGCTCTGTGAGTCCGATGGCACGCCCGAAGAAGTTGCTGAAGAGATTGAGCGCATGACTAAGGTGCTTGAACAGGCTGGGGCGAGCGGAATTCAGATTTCTAGAGATGAGACCGAGCGCCTAAAGTTTTGGAGCGGCCGTAAAAACGCCTTCCCAGCTGCAGGCCGCTTAGCAGCAGACTACTACTGCATGGATGGCACCATTCCCCGTCGACATATTGCAACCTTGCTTAAGCGTATCCAAGGTATGGAAGAAAAATATGGCTTGGGCTGCTTGAATGTCTTTCATGCCGGCGATGGCAATATGCATCCCTTAATTTTATTTAATGGCGCAGATGAAGACGAGTGGCACCGTGCCGAAGAATTTGGCACCGAGATTTTGGAGGCCTGTGTTGAACTGGGCGGCACAATTACCGGTGAACATGGCGTTGGAATTGAAAAGATTAATTCCATGTGCGTGCAATTTGGCGAAGGCGAGCGCGAATCTTTTTGGGGCGTGAAGAGCGCCTTTGATCCAGAAAAACTACTCAATCCTGATAAAGCGATTCCAAGCCTCAGCCGTTGTGCAGAATATGGCCGGATGCGTATCAGCGGCGGCAAGCTACCACACCCAGAATTGGAGCGCTTCTAATGAATCACTCCAGTAGTAAGGCAAGTATTGATGCATTCCGAGAACAAATTCTGAGTGCTGCCAAAAATAAAGCTTCACTGTCCATCTCTGGTGGCGGAACTAAAGACTGGTATGGCAATCACAATACTCTGACAAAGTTAGATGCTCGCAGCTACTCCGGTATTTTGGAATACCAACCTGAAGAACTCGTCATCACCGCCTGCGCGGGTACGCCTTTAAAAGAAATTGAAGCAGCCCTCAAAGAAAAAAATCAGGTTCTCCCGTTTGAGCCTCCTCACTTTGGTGAAAATGCGACGTTTGGCGGCGCTATTGCCTCAGGACTTGCGGGTCCAGGCCGTATTAGCGCAGGCAATTTACGTGACTTTGTTTTAGGCGCCCGAATTATGGGCGGTAAAGGTCAAGATCTTTCTTTTGGCGGTAAGGTAATGAAAAACGTTGCAGGTTATGACGTCTCGCGCTTACTGCCTGGCTCACTAGGTACTTTGTCATTATTGCTAGAAGCCTCAGTGAAGGTGTTACCCAAACCTGCAGCAACTACAACGCTGCGTTGTCAGCTCTCACAAAGTAAAGCACTGCAAGTATTAAATGAATGGGCTGGTCAACCACTCCCACTCTCAGCCAGTTGCTGGATTGGTAATGGTAATGCTGATGGTCAACTCACTATTCGTTTGGCAGGAGCTGCAGCTGCAGTAAAAGCTGCTATCCCACTCATGAGTTCTTTAGTAATGGCTGCTGAAATTGATGCCCAAAGCGCTGAGGTATTTTGGAATGATGTCCGCGAACAAAAACTTTCTGTATTGAATAATCTCAAAGCCGATCAAACTCTGTATCGCCTATCACTGCCCGCTGCATGTGGAATGCTTTCCATGCCCAATATAGAAGATGAGCTAGTGTTGGAGTGGCATGGCCAACAACGCTGGATCAAAGGCTCTGGCGATGAAAAAACCTTTACCGCTATGAAGCAAATTGCTAGCGCGCACGGTGGTCATGCTACGCGTTTTAAGCAAGGAGTTAATGTTGATCCGTCCTTCCAGCGCTTTACCTTATTAAGCGAGCAAGCGCACTCTAAAGCACTAGAGCTTGTACAGGCACGTCTGAGATCTGCGTTTGATCCAGCAGGTGTATTTGCAACTAACCGTCTTTCATAAGCATCACTATGCAAACTCAACTCGCCCCCCAATTTGCCAATACGTCTGAAGGTATTGAAGCAGCCCGTATTCTTGGTAAATGCGTGCACTGTGGTTTTTGTACCGCTACCTGCCCCACCTATCAACTGCTAGGTGATGAACTTGATGGTCCTCGTGGTCGTATTTATCTCATTAAGCAAATGGCTGAAGGTCAAGCACCCACTGAAAAAACACGTCTTCATTTAGATCGCTGCCTCACTTGTCGCAATTGCGAAAGCACCTGCCCAAGTGGAGTGCAATACGGTAACCTCATCGATATTGGGCGCAAATGGGCAGAAGACAATACGCCAACGCGCCCCGCAGGTGAGCGTCTCACGCGCTGGGCCTTAAAAGAGGGCTTAACAAAGCCGGCGCTATTTAATTCTGTAATGGCTCTAGGTCGTCTAGTACGCCCACTCATGCCAAGTAGTATTCAACGCAAAATTCCGCAAATTAAAAATAAGGCCCTAGCAAATACTACTGAGCCCTATGCACGACCTACTACAGCACATACTCGTAAGATGCTCATCTTAGAAGGTTGTGTTCAACCAGGAATGCTGCCTAACATTAATTCTGCAACAGCACGCGTATTAGATGCTCTCAAAATTCAGTTGCTTAACGCGCCCAATGCCACTTGCTGCGGCGCCTTGCGTCATCATCTCAATGACCAAGCGGGCGGCTTAGATAATGCTCGCCAAAATATCGATGCTTGGTGGCCTCTCGTTGAAAGCGGCATTGAAGCAATCGTGATGACTGCCTCGGGATGTGGCGTCATGGTAAAGGACTACGGCCATCTCTTTGTTCATGATTCTGCTTATGCCGCTAAAGCAAAGAGAATTTCTGAGCTCACCAAAGATATCTCAGAAATCCTACCGGCATTACAAAATGAGCTTATTCAGCTCATTGGTACTGAGCAAAAACCAGGAGTGGTGTATCACCCACCTTGCACTTTGCAACACGGCCAACAAATACGGGGCAAAGTAGAGGGCCTACTATCTAGTATTGGAGTGGGTGTGCACTTATGTGCCGATAGCCACCTTTGCTGTGGCTCTGCTGGCACTTACTCAATCACTCAACCCGAGCTCTCTGAGCAATTACGTAAAAATAAGCTTCATCACCTCAATACCGCCTGCGAAGAATCCGGCTCAGAAGTGATTGTTTCCGGCAATATTGGTTGCATCACCCACCTGCAACAGGAAGATACCCCAGTAATCCATTGGATTGAGATTGTCGATCAACTGCTCAGCAAGCAGTCATCCCAAACAAGATGAACTCGATTGTTGTCAACCTCATGCAGGTCAAGCAGCGCATTGAACTTGCAGTATTAGCAGCAAAGCGCGAGCCTGAAGAAGTAGAGCTCCTGGCAGTCAGCAAAACCTTTCCAGCTTCAGCCATTGAAGAAGCCATGCATGCTGGACAATCTGCTTTTGGTGAAAACTATGTTCAAGAAGCTGTTGAAAAAATCAGCCAATTAGCCAAATTACGCCCCTGGCTGGTCTGGCACTTTATTGGCCCACTACAAAGTAACAAAACTAGAGAAGTGGCCGAGCATTTTGATTGGGTACATAGCGTTGATCGTCTCAAAATAGCAGAACGCTTATCAGCCCAACGTGCTGAGTTCCCAGGTCTAGCTGAACTCCAAGTCTGTGTACAAGTCAATGTTAGTGAAGAAGCTAGTAAAAGCGGTATTCCGCTTTCAGAGGCGCAAGCTCTATGTGATGCTATCGCTCAACTACCTCAAATAGTCTTAAGGGGGCTCATGGCCATTCCGGCACCTAGCGTAGACCCTGCAGAACAGCGCAAAGCTTTTGCCCAAGTCCGCGAGTGCTTTCAACAAATCCAAGCTACCCGCCTCACTGATTCTGGGTACCAATTTTTTGATACTTTATCGATGGGTATGTCTGATGATTTAGAGGCGGCTATTGCCCAGGGCAGTACCATGGTTCGGGTTGGCACAGCGATTTTTGGGAAGCGCGCTAAGATTACCCCATGAGCACACAAAATCAAGCAAATACACACATCACCTTCATTGGTGGCGGCAATATGGGACGCGCTTTAATTAGCGGCCTGCTTGCCAATGGATTTCATGCAAAGCAACTCTCGGTAGTAGAAGCAAATGCAGCAACTGCCCTCAAGTTACATGAAGATTTTGGTGTTCAAGGAATTAGCTCTCTAGAGCAGATATCTTTTGATTTTTCTAAAAATAATGTGGTGGTAATGGCCATCAAACCACAAGACTTTAATGTCGTTGCTAAAGGCTTAGCTGCTAAATTAAAGCATGCATCCGCACCTGGCCCGCTCATCGTGAGCATTGCTGCAGGCATTCGCTTACAAGACATGAGCCGCTGGTTAGATCACGCGCGCTGTGTGCGTGCTATGCCCAATACACCAGCGCTCATTGGCAAAGGTATTACAGGTTTATTTGCTGATACTGCTGTTAGTGCAACCGACCGTCAATTAGCGGAAACGATTTGCAGTGCTGTTGGTCAAAGTGTTTGGGTCGCAGAAGAAAAACTGATGGACGCTGTCACTGCCGTTTCTGGTAGCGGGCCTGCCTATGTATTTGCCTTTTTGGAGGCGATGCAATCGGCCGGGGAAAAGCTTGGCCTAGATGCTGTGAGTGCTCGCAAGCTTGCTTATGCAACGCTTGAAGGTGCTACACAATTAGCTCACAACTCAGATGAGCATGCCGGCAAATTGCGTGAACGGGTAACCTCAAAGGGCGGTACTACCGCTGCGGCGCTTGAAGTGCTGCAGCAAGAAGGTTGGCATCAGATTCTGGAGAAGGCCATTGCGGCAGCTAATCAACGCGGCAAGGCTATGGGTGATGAATTAGGTAAGGACTAATCTACGTAGTAAGACTTAGCTCAAGGCCAATCCGAGAACAATTCCTAGAAATAAAAATCCGCCTAGCCAATTGTTGTGACGAAAGGCTCGAAAACACTCTTCTCGCTTTCGCGTGGCAACCAATTGCAGGTGGTAAATAGCGCAAGCTAGGGCTGCGAACCAGCCTACTAAAAAATAATTACTCAAGTTTGCTAGTTGAGCAACCCAGAGTTGGGTCAAAAACAAAATGCCATAGCTGATTGCAATCGCGAAAACATCGTATTTTCCGAACGTAATAGCTGAGGTTCTCAAGCCTAGACGTATGTCATCTTCTCGATCCACCATGGCGTACGCTGTGTCATAGGCGATTGCCCAAAAGACATTCCCAACAAATAAGATCCATGCCTCAAGGGGAATAAAATCGAGGGTCGCAGCATAAGCCATTGGAATACCAAAACCAAAAGCAATTCCCAAGATCGCTTGAGGTATAGCAAAAAAACGCTTAGTAAAGGGGTAAATAAATGCAACCGCTAGAGCTAAAAAGGAAAGCTTCTTGGTATAGCCATTCAGTGGCTGTATCAGCAAAAACGCAATGAAGGCTAAGAGTAAGGCAACTGCTATTGCCTCTTTGCCAGATATCTTGCCGCTGGTCACTGGGCGTCCTTGTGTTCTAAGTACATGACGGTCAAAGTTGCGGTCTGCATAGTCATTCATCGCACAACCGCTACTACGCATCAAGAAGGTACCCACAACAAAGATCGATAGCATCTGAATATCTGGCAGGCCACTACTAGCAAGCCATAAGGCCCATAAAGTAGGCCATAAAAGTAAAAGTGTGCCAATGGGCTTATCTAAACGAATCAGATAAGCATAGGCACGCAAACGATCGCTCCATTGCTGGCTCAAACCAGGGTTACTCCAGGTAGTTCACAACTACGAATAATATTAGCCAATTCATGCATAGCCGCCGCACGTGGATAACTCTTACGCCATACCAAACATACTCGACGAGTGGGTACTGGCTCATCCAAAGGAATATATCGGATCAAACCATCGTGCAGATTAGGATCGATGACCGAGGTACGAGGCAATACTGAAATGCCAATACCGCCAGCTACCATTTGCCGAATAGTCTCTAGGGAAGATCCTTCAAAGCTGCGCTGCTCACCAATGGTTGAACCAGAACCTAAACGGTTGAGTTCGGGGCAAACGCCTAAAACATGATCTCGAAAACAATGTCCTGCTCCAAGTAATAAAGTATTTTGCTCTTTGAGCTCTTGATGGCCTATGGATTTGCGACCCTCCCAAGGATGCCCCTTGGGGACCGCCACTAAAAATGGCTCTTCGTATAAATCAATCACGTCCATCCCAGCACTAGCAAAGGGATCAGCTAACACTGCACAATCAAGAGATCCTTGACGCAGCATCTCCAATAAACGCACAGTGAAATTTTCTTCTAAGAATAAGGGTGCATTCGGCAGTCTTTCTCTTGCTACACGTACGAGACTTGGTAAGAGGTATGGAGCAATCGTGTAAATAGCCCCTAAGCGAAGTGGGCCAGATAAAGGGTCTTGACCATGCTTGGCAAGATGCTTTAAAGAGTTAGCCTCTTCTAAAACCCGTTGGGCTTGCTCAACAATTAAAGCACCTAAAGCAGTCATTGCCACTTCAGTGCTACTTCTTTCAAAAATTTGCGTTGATAGCTCTTCTTCAAGCTTCTTAATCGCAACTGACAAAGTAGGTTGCGATACAAAACAAGCCTCAGCCGCACGTCCAAAATGACGCTCACGGGCAACAGCAACGATATAGCGAAGTTCAGTTAAGGTCATAAGCTAATTATCAGGCCTTTAGAAATTCTGCGCGCGAACCCAACCAACGCTCCAAATGGCGCTCTACCAAATCTGCATGCTCTACCAATAGGCGCTCAGCGGCCTGCTGGGCCAACTCGATTAACCAGGCATCGCGCTGCAAATCGACAAAACGCAGCATGGCATCCCCCGACTGCTTGGCTCCTAGTAATTCGCCTGGCCCACGCAGGGACAAATCCCGTTCAGCAATTACAAAACCATCTGAAACTTCACGCAAAGTCTGTAAACGCTCTTTAGCCGCCATCGATAATGGTTCTGCATACATCAAGATGCAAACTGAGTCAGCCGATCCACGACCAACACGCCCCCGCAATTGATGAATCTGGGCATAACCAAAACGTTCGGCATGCTCAATCACCATCAGCGCAGCATTGGGTACATCAACCCCAACTTCAATCACAGTAGTTGCGACTAAGAGCTGAATTTCGTTTGCTTTAAATGCAGCCATTACCGCTGCTTTTTCTTCTGCTTTTAATCGGCCGTGAACCAGTCCCACCTTAAATTCCGGTAAAGCTTGAGTGAGCTGCTCAAAACTCTCAACTACCGTTTGTAACTGCAAGGCTTCAGATTCATCGATCAAAGGACAGACCCAATATGCCTGTAGCCCTTTTAATAACCAACTATGTAAGCCGCTAATGACCTCATCACGACGACTTGCCTTAACCACTTTGGTATTGATTGGCTTGCGCCCTGGAGGCAACTCATCAATGACTGATACATCTAGATCAGCGTAATAGGTCATCGCTAAGGTACGCGGTATTGGTGTAGCTGACATCATCAATTGATGGCAGTAGAACAATTCAGAGCCTACACGTTGCTGAATCTCTAAACGCTGTCGCACTCCAAAGCGATGTTGTTCATCAATTACTGCCAAGCCCAACTTTGCAAAGCTAACGTTTTCCTGAATCAGCGCATGAGTCCCCACAATTAATTGTGCTTGCCCACTCTCAATCATTTCCTGAGCAGATCTTTTTTCTTTTGCCTTTAAGCTGCCTGATAGCCAAGCGATTTGAACCCCTAATGGCTCAAACCATTCCTTCATCTTCAGATAATGTTGTTCTGCCAGGATTTCAGTGGGGGCCATGATTGCTGCCTGATACCCATAGTCCATCACACGCGCCGCCGCCAGGGCCGCTACTACAGTCTTACCACTGCCTACATCACCCTGAAGCAGGCGATTCATCGGAAAAGATTTTTCTAAATCAACCCCAATTTCTGTCCAAACCTGATTTTGTGCACCAGTTAATTGAAATGGTAATGCTTTGAGTAAGGCAACTTCTAAGCTGTTTCCTGCCTTGCTTGCTTTTGCAAAACTCGGCGCATGCCTTTCTCTACGAATGGCATGCGCACGCTTTAAGGAGATTTGTTGCGCCAGTAGTTCTTCAAATTGCACGCGTCGCCATGCGGGATGGGTGCGTTCCAATAATGATTGGGTATTTGCATCAGCAGGCGGTTGATGCAAATACGTAATCGCTGATTGCAAGCTTGGCCAATCATGACTTGGCAATAACTCTGACATCAGTTTTTTGGGCAAGAATTCTGCCAGACTATCTTGCAAACTCGGATCGCGTAATGCTTGCGTAACTGCTTTACGAATCACCAGCTGTGAAACCCCAGCACTTACTGGATAGACTGGCGTGAGACTAGTTGGTAATGGCGCATCTGTGGCCACTGCGCGCACGGTTGGATGGACCATCTCAGGCCCCTGAAAACCTTCGCGCACCTCTCCACGAACACGGACATGAGCCCCAACTGCCATTTGTTTTTGTTGGCTAGGGTAAAAATTTAGAAAGCGGAGTTGTAAAGTAGCTGTGTGATCCTCAATCGTAACCAACAACTGCCTTCTTGGCCGAAATAAGACCTGATTACGAATCACGATCCCCTGGGTCTGTGCTGAGCTAAAACGACCCTGGTTGAGGGCCTCTTCGATCGTCAATAACTCCGTCTCATCTTCATATCGGGAAGGGAGATGCAAAGCAAGGGCCATAGGGCTGTCTAAACCCATCTTTTGGAGTGTGCTTGGCGCTTGTTTAGTAGTCATCGTTAAAATCCAATACCTGATGGTAATGCTATGCAACTCTCCGACTTCAATTACGAACTTCCTGCCGACCTAATTGCCCAGCATCCCCTGGCAAATAGAACTGATAGCCGCCTCCTAGAGGTCAAGGCTGATGGGCAAGATCACGTGCAATTATTAGATCGACAGTTTAAGGACATTCTTAACCTGATCAATCCAGGGGACTTATTGGTCTTTAATGACACTAAAGTCATTCCAGCACGCCTGCATGGAAAAAAAGAGACTGGTGGCAACGTTGAGCTACTCATCGAACGCATTAGCGGTGAGAATCAGGCCTGGGTTCAAATCAGAGCTTCTAAAGTTCCCAAAACCGGAGCCATCGTTCATATTCATAATCAAGCAGGCGAATCTTTTCCAGTTGAAATGTTGGACTACGATGGTCGCTTTTATGAAGTACGCTTTCCGGAAAATGTATTTGCCTTACTTGAGCGTTTTGGCGAACTACCCCTTCCCCCTTATATCGAGCATCAACCCGATAGCGAAGATGCTCAGCGTTATCAAACTGTAGTTGCTAAAAATCCAGGTGCCGTTGCGGCGCCTACCGCAGGATTGCATTTTGATGAAGCAATCTTGCAGCAATTCAAAGATTTGGGTGTCAGGCAAGCAGCGGTTACCTTGCATGTCGGCGCCGGAACTTTTACTCCAGTTCGCGAAGAAGATCTCTCTAAACACAAAATGCATCACGAATGGTTCTCGATTCCGCAGAAAACCTTGCAAGCTATTGCAGATACCAAGCTAAAGGGCGGCAGAGTCATTGCGGTTGGCACTACCAGCCTCAGAGCCCTAGAAAGTCAGGCGTTAAGCCAACAAAGCAGTGGCGAAACAAATCTCTTCATAACGCCTGGTTTTGAGTTCAAAACCGTCGATTGTCTGCTGACGAACTTTCATCTGCCAAAATCTACCCTATTAATGCTGGTCAGCGCTTTTGCGGGAATGGAAAATATCCGCGCAGCCTACCAACACGCTATAGCCCAAAGATATCGTTTCTTTAGTTATGGAGATGCGATGTTTTTGTGCCGACCTGAGAATACAAAATAATGACCAAACCTGTTCACTTCAATATCTTGGCGCGCGACTCACAAAGTCCTGCTCGCCTTGGTCAATTAGATCTTCCGCACGGTAGTGTGCAAACCCCAATCTTTATGCCAGTAGGAACCTATGGCACTGTGAAAGCGATGACCCCTCGCGATCTTCATGAGGCAAAAGCACAAATCATCTTAGGGAACACTTTTCATCTATGGTTAAGACCCGGTCTAGATGTTGTTAAAAAACATGGTGGCTTACATCGCTTTATGGGCTGGGATAAACCCATCCTCACTGACTCAGGTGGCTTTCAGGTCTTTAGCCTAGGAGCACTTCGCAAGATCTCTGAGGAAGGGGTGACTTTTGCATCGCCTATCAATGGCGACAAACTCTTCATGTCGCCAGAAGTATCTATGGAAATTCAGGCGGTACTGAACAGCGATATTGCAATGCAGTTTGATGAATGCACTCCTTACGAAATGAAAGGTCAGCCTACCTCAGAAAAAACAGCACGTAGCTCATTAGAACTTTCCTTGCGTTGGGGCGATCGCTCTCTCAAGCGCTTTCGAGAGCTCAATACCGGGAACGGTCTCTTTGGCATCGTCCAAGGTGGTATGTTTGAAAATCTCCGGGAATTTTCTTTGGATGCGGTCAGTCAGCAAGGTTTTGATGGAATCGCCATTGGTGGCCTCTCGGTGGGCGAACCTAAACCTGAGTTCGAGCGTATTTTGAATTTCACAGCGCCAAAATTGCCAGAACACATGCCCCACTACCTCATGGGTGTAGGCACTCCAGAAGATTTAATGCTGGGCGTTAGTTTGGGTATTGATATGTTTGATTGCGTTATGCCAACTCGCAATGCGCGCAATGGCTGGCTATTTACCCGTTTTGGCGACCTTAAGCTTCGCAATGCTGGCTATAAAGATGATGATCGCCCTGTAGACCCTACTTGCGCCTGCTATACCTGCCAAAACTTCACTAGATCATATTTAAACCACCTCCAAAAGGCTAATGAGATTCTAGGATCCCAGCTCAATACCATCCACAACCTGTCTTATTATCTGCAACTCATGACAGAGGTACGAGAGGCCCTGAGCAAGGACCGTTTTAGCGCCTATCGCGAGGAATTTCACACTAATCGCCAGCGGGGCGTCGAACCCGGCCAGGATTAATAGCCCTACAGGGGGATAGACCCCCTCAAATCAGCTCTCAAGCCCCATACAGTTTAGAATTGCGGGTTTACGGCTTTACTTCAAAGTCGCAAAGTAAGGCAGTTTTCAAATCGTCTTTAACGGAGGTTTTATATGTGGATTAGTAACGCTTTTGCCCAGGCTCCAGCCGCGGGTGCAGATTCTGGTGGCTTGATGAGTTTCCTCCCTTTGATTTTGATGTTTGCAGTTTTGTACTTCATCATGATTCGTCCACAAATGAAGCGTCAAAAAGAAACTAAAGCGATGCTTGAAGCATTGGCCGTTGGCGATGAAGTAGTAACTGTTGGCGGCATCATGGGTAAAGTCAGTGCACTCAAAGATCAGGTTGTTACTGTTGAAATCGCTACTGGCACAGAAGTGCAATTACAAAAAGGTGCTATCACCACAGTATTACCAAAAGGCACTTTGAAGTCTGCTTAATACGTTTAAAAGTCAGTCAATATGAATCGCTACCCTCTCTGGAAATATTTAGTCATCGTTGTTGCTTTACTAATCGGCGGACTATATTCATTGCCGAATTTTTTTGGAGAGGCTCCTGCAGTTCAGGTCTCGTCCGCCAAACCAACCATCAAGGTTGATTTGGCGACACAGTCTCGGGTTGAAAAAATTCTGGCTGAGGCTGCTATCAATAGCACCGGCATCTTCTTTGAAACTAATGGAAGTGCAGGCTCTATCAAAATACGCTTTAACAATACCGATATTCAATTGCGTGCCCGCGATCTGTTGCAGCAAAAATTGAATGTCGACCAAAATGATCCTAATTACACGGTTGCTTTAAATCTGCTATCCAATACCCCAGGCTGGCTCAATACAATCAACGCGCTCCCCATGCCTTTAGGTCTTGACCTGCGTGGTGGCGTGTATTTCTTATTACAAGTAGATATGAAGGGCGCAGTTCAAAAGAAGGTAACTTCTTTGGCGAGCGATATTCGCAGTCAATTGCGTGACAAGAGCATTCGTCATCAAGGCATTGAACGTGGTGCCGATAGCATCAGTATTAACTTTGGTAGTACAGATGAAGCCAATGCAGCGCGCACGCTACTCACAAGCGTTCAACCCGAGCTGACTTGGCAAGTGAAGTCTGCTAGCGCTACACCAACATTACTGGGTGAATTTAAACCTACTGCGCTCAAAGAGATTCAAGATAGCGCTGTTAAACAAAACATTATTACCCTGAATAAACGAGTGAATGAACTGGCTGTTAAAGAGCCTGTGATTCAGCAACAAGGGGCCGAACGCATTGTTGTCCAATTACCAGGCGTACAAGATACTGCTCGTGCTAAAGATATTATTGGTCGCACTGCTACTCTAGAGTCACGCTTAGCTGATCCCCTAGTTTCTACTATTGGCATTGGTGAAACAGCCCCTCCAGGCATGGACACCTTCCGCTTTGGTGAAAATCGTTTAGGTGTCTTTAAAAAGTCTGTGATTTTTAGTGGTGATCGTATTACTGATGCAAGCGCTGGCTTTGATCAAAACCAACGTCCTGCGGTGAATATTTCCTTAGATGCTGCTGGTGGTCGTGTGATGCAAGAAGTGACACGCGAGAATATTGGCAAGCCTATGGGAATGATCTTATTTGAAAAAGGTAAGGGTGAAGTACTCACCATTGCCACCATTCAAAGTGAATTTGGCTCTAAGTTCCAAATTACCGGTCAACCTACTACTGAAAGTGCTAATGACTTAGCGCTGTTATTACGTGCTGGCTCATTAGCAGCCCCGATGGAAATTATTGAAGAGCGCACAATTGGACCAAGCTTAGGCGCAGAAAATATTGAGAAGGGCTTCAAATCGCTCTTGATTGGTTTTTCAGCCATTGCTCTTTTCATGATTGCTTACTACTTACTGTTTGGTACTTTCTCAGTAGTCGCCTTGGCCGTGAACTTACTCCTACTAATCTCTGTATTGTCAATGCTGCAAGCTACGCTCACCTTGCCTGGTATTGCGGCGATGGCCTTAGCGCTAGGTATGGCGATTGACTCCAACGTCTTGATTAACGAACGTATTCGTGAAGAGTTGCGTAACGGTGCTTCACCGCATACTGCAATCTCCGTAGGCTTTGATAAGGCTTGGGCAACGATTCTGGACTCAAACGTCACCACCTTAATTGCTGGCTTGGCCCTCTTAGCATTTGGTTCTGGCCCTATCAAAGGTTTCGCGGTTGTCCATTGCTTAGGCATTTTGACTTCCATGTTCTCCGCCGTCTTCTTCTCGCGTGGTCTTGTCAACCTTTGGTACGGCAGAAACAAGAAGATTCAAAAACTCGCTATCGGCCAAGTTTGGCGCCCACAGGAGAAATAAGTCATGGAATTTTTCCGGATCAAAAAAGATATCCCTTTCATGCGCCATGCATTGGTGCTCAATGCGATTTCTTTAATCACTTTCTTAGCTGCAGTCTTTTTCCTCTGGCATAACGGCCTTCATCTTTCGATTGAATTTACCGGCGGTACGGTAATGGAAGTCAGTTATCCACAAACCGCGCCACTTGATGCCATTCGTAGCAAAGTAGAAAAACTGGGTTACGCAGATACTCAGATTCAGAACTTTGGTAGCTCACGTGACATCATGATTCGCCTGCCTTTACAAAAAGATGCTCAAGGTAAATTAATTTCTTCTGCCGATCAAAGTACTGCTGTGATGCAAGCACTAGAGCCAAGTACTTCTGGCGCCAAATTACAGCGTGTTGAATTTGTTGGGCCCCAAGTAGGTCAAGAATTAGCTTTAGATGGCTTAAAAGCTTTGATCTTTGTGATCATCGGTATCGTGGTGTATTTATCTTTCCGCTTTGAGTGGAAATTTGCGCTTGCCGGCATCATTGCGAACTTACATGACGTCATCATCATCCTAGGTTTTTTTGCCTTCTTCCAATGGGAATTTTCACTATCTGTCTTAGCAGCAGTACTAGCGGTTCTAGGTTATTCGGTCAACGAGTCCGTGGTGATCTTTGACCGTATTCGTGAAAACTTCCGTAAATACCGCAAGATGAACACCCGCGAAATTATTGATAACGCAATCACCAGCACTATCAGTCGTACCGTAATTACTCATGGCAGCACTGAGATGATGGTCTTAGCAATGCTGATCTTTGGTGGCCCAACACTGTTCTATTTTGCGCTCGCTCTTACCATCGGTATTTTGTTTGGTATCTATTCTTCTGTATTCGTTGCGGCAGCACTAGCAATGTGGCTAGGCGTAACCAGAGAAGATTTAGTGAAAGGCGATAAAAAGCCTGACGACAATGCTCGTAACGATGACCCTAATTTTGGAGCGCGGGTTTAAAACTGAGGTTTACGCTATAGAAAAGTTCTGCTCATCAAGAGCAACTAGGATTCTCTGAGTTGCCCCTTGATGCTCTACTGAGTAGGCTTTAGCAGCTTCACGCATCTTGGCAAGTTCAGCAGTGTTGAGTAATAGTGCTTTGAGTGCCTCCATTAAAGCAACTGGCTCGCCAAGCAATAAGTCACCTTCAATCCGTTTTGCAGCCCCTATTTGAATGGCATCTAACGCTGCTTGCTGGAAGTTATAGGTATGCTCGCCCAATAAAACAGGACAACCTGCTGCGCAAGCCTCAATCAGATTTTGTCCGCCAAAGGGCAACAGGCTGCCACCCATCACCACTAAATCTGATGCACTGTAATACATGGGCATCTCACCCATCGAATCACCTAGGACTATCTCGATACCAGCAGTCTCCTTAAGAACCCCCGACCATTCAGTCCGACGTCGAAACTTGAAGCCTGAAGCATGTATTTGATCTGCCACTTCTGTAAAGCGTTCAGGATGGCGCGGTACCAAACATAACAAGGGCGCAATCTCAAATGTATTGCTGAGCAATAGATCTTTCCAGACCTTCAGAATAATTACCTCTTCGCCGTCACGAGTACTGGCAGCACACACCATCATTCGCTTACTGGCATGAAGATCTTGCCGCCATACTTTTCCTTGCTGTACAAGGCTTTGATCAAGCGGCACATCAAATTTAAGATTGCCCACGATCTGTACATTCTGAACACCCAGACTGCGATAGCGTTGTGCATCAAACTCTGTTTGCGCCAAGATACCAGAAAATGCCTGGAACAAAGCGTGCCCTGCCTTACCAAATTGCTGTACCCGACGTGCGCTGCGCTCTGATAAGCGCGCGTTGACTAAAAATAAAGGTAAGCCAATTTGCGCGCAACGAAAGACTACTGTTGGCCACGCTTCGGTTTCCATAAAGAGACCCAGCTTAGGTTTGAAGGTTTTGAGGAAATTTTCTACAGACCAACATAAGTCATAAGGAAGATAAACCTGACGAATTTGCCCAGTAGCGATTACTTTTGCAAATAATTGCTTGCCAGTACGTCGACCATTTAAGGTCATATGTGTGAGCAAAATTGATTCGCCACGCGCAAGATAGGCCTCAATTAAGGGCTGTGCAGCACGGGTCTCACCGACCGATACCGCATGAATCCAAATAGACCCTTGTGTAATTGGTTTGTCGTAGCCAAAGCCAAGACGCTCAGGAATGTGATGCAAATAAGCAAAAGAATGGCGGGCACGCCAAGCCAGTCGTACAAAAGCCAATGGCAACAAAAGATGCCAGAGCAATTGATAAACAGCAAACCAGATGCGGGGACGTGCCCCGTATTCTGAATTGGAGTTCACGTTCACTTTTTGAGACGTTCGGTCAATTCAACCGCCTTGCCTAAATAAGAAGATGGGGTCATCTCAAGTAAACGTGCTTTAGCATCTTCAGGAATCTTCAGACCCCGAATAAAGTTTTGCAAATCTGCTTGATTGATTCCCTTGCCACGAGTTAACTCTTTTAGCTGCTCGTAAGGATTTTCAATGCCGTAACGACGCATCACTGTTTGTACTGGCTCAGCCAATACTTCCCAGCAATTATCTAGATCGGCAGCAATGGCTGTATGGTTGACTTCTAATTTTCCAAGACCACGCAAAGCACTGTCATAAGCTAAGACACTATGACCAAATGCTGGACCTAAGTTACGCAAGACTGTTGAGTCTGTCAGATCACGCTGCCAACGAGAAATCGGCAACTTCTCAGCCAAGTGACGTAGCAAAGCGTTCGCTACACCTAAATTACCCTCTGAGTTTTCAAAGTCAATCGGATTGACTTTATGCGGCATAGTGGAAGAACCAATCTCGCCTGCTTTAGTGCGTTGCTTAAAGTAACCAACTGAAATATAGGCCCAAAAGTCACGGTCCATATCCAACAGAATCGTATTGGCGCGGGCAATCGCATCAAATAATTGAGCCATACCATCGTGCGGCTCAATCTGGATTGTGTAGGGATTAAAGGTTAAACCTAAGCGCTTCTCCACCACATTCTTAGAAAAATTTTCCCAATCAAAATCAGGATAAGCAGATAAGTGTGCGTTGTAGTTACCAACTGCGCCATTCATCTTGCCAAGCAATGGCGCTGCAGCAATTGAGTCAATGGCACGCTCTAAACGTTTGGCAATATTAGCAATCTCTTTACCCAAGGTGCTAGGTGAAGCAGGTTGACCGTGCGTGCGAGAAAGCAAAGGTACCTTAGCGTGCTCAATGGCTAAATCAGTCAAGACAGAAAGCACTTTTTTCAGTTGAGGCAAAAGTACCTCATCACGGGCACCACGCAACATCAAGCCATGAGATGTGTTGTTGATATCTTCAGAGGTACAAGCAAAGTGAATGAACTCGCTCGCCTTCAAAAGATCTGGACGACCAGCCACCTTCTCTTTTAAGAAATATTCAACTGCTTTAACGTCATGATTAGTGACTGCTTCGATATCTTTAATACGCTGGGCATCGGCATCAGAAAAATTTTCAGGTAGCGATAACAAGAAGGTTTCATCAGCTGCATTAATTTTTGGTACGTCTGGCAAGCCAGCAGAGGCTAGAGCTAACAACCAATGAATCTCTACAAACACCCGTTGACGCATAAACGCGGCCTCAGACAACCAAGGACGCAAGGCATCTACCTTTCCGGCGTAACGGCCATCAAGGGGAGAAAGGGCATTAAGGGTAGAAAGCGGCTGACTCACGAATATTGCCTTTACATTGAATATGTCAATAAAAGCTAATTTTAATGCGTTCCGGGGGTTGAGCACGAGCCTGCCAGGATAGCTATACTGTGCCCTATGAAACTAATCGGATCCCTCACCAGCCCCTATGTACGTAAAGTACGCGTCGTTTTATCTGAAAAAAAGGTTGAGGTTGACCATGAAATCGAGAACGTCTGGTCCGCTGACACCAAAATAGCCAATTTCAACCCCCTAGGGAAGGTTCCTTGCCTCATTCTGGACGAGGGCGAGGCTATCTATGACTCTCGCGTCATCGCCGAATACGCTGATGCCTTAAGTCCTGTGAGCAAGCTCATTCCCAGCGACAACCGTGAGCGTGCCACGGTAAAAACCTGGGAAGCCTTAGCCGATGGAATTATGGATGCCGGTATTTTGGCTCGCCTTGAAAAAACCCTGCGCCCAGCAGAACAACAGAGTCAAACTTGGTTTGATCGTCAAATGGGTAAAGTTCAAAGCTCCTTGCGCCAGATGTCCGAAAGACTCGGCGGAAATGCATGGTGTCATGGCAATCAAATGACCTTGGCTGATATTGCCACTGGATGCGCACTTGGCTATTTATTGTTTCGCTTTCCAGATATTCAGTGGCAAGCGCAATATCCAAACTTAGATCGTCTCTATCAAAAATTAGCGCAGCGACCTTCGTTTATTGAAACTGAACCACCTGCAGCGTAATAGCAATCTTTAGACTTAGGCGAAAATAATGCCGCCGCCCAAACAAATATCTCCGTCATATAAAACAGCGGATTGTCCTGGCGTGACTGCCCATTGCGCCTCAGGAAACCCTAAGTCAAAACTCAACGGTGCTTCACCCAAACCGAGTAAACAAGCAGAGTCTGCTTGCCGATATCGCGTTTTCGCAGAATAGTTTCCAGGGGTCGGAGCTTGACCTGCTATCCAACTGGCATCAATAGCTTCTAGCCTGTTAGCCAATAGCCATGGGTGTTCATGGCCCTGAGCCACATACAAAGTATTGTTTGCAACATCCTTGCGAGCAACATACCAAGCATCACCATTGCCATCTTGACTGCCGCCCAAGCCAATACCTTTGCGCTGACCTAAAGTAAAGAACGCCAAGCCCATATGCTCACCAACCGTTTTACCTTCTGGTGTTTTAATGGGTCCAGGGGTACGTGGTAAATAACGATTTAAGAATTCTCTAAAAGGACGCTCCCCGATAAAACAAATTCCGGTGGAGTCTTTCTTACTGGCGTTATGTAGACCAATTTTTTCAGCGATCTTACGAACTTCAGTTTTTGGAATTTCTCCCAAAGGGAACATCACATTAGTTAACTGCTCTTGCGTGAGGCGATGTAAAAAATAACTTTGATCTTTAGTGGCATCGAGCGCCTTTAATAACTGCACCTTCCCTACTTCGTGATGCACTCTGGCATAGTGCCCGGTAGCAATTGCATCAGCACCCAAACTCATGGCATGGTCTAAAAATGCTTTGAACTTAATTTCTGCATTACAGAGCACATCGGGGTTGGGGGTACGGCCAGCAGCATATTCACGCAAAAAATCTGCAAAAACGCGCTCTCGGTATTCCTGGGCAAAATTGACTGCCTCGACATCAATCCCGATCAAATCCGCCACAGAAACGACGTCTAACCAGTCCTGGCGGGCAGAACAATATTCAGCGTTATCGTCATCCTCCCAGTTCTTCATAAATAGGCCAACAACCTCAAAGCCCTGCTCCTTCAAAATCCAGGCTGCAACCGACGAATCTACCCCTCCAGACATGCCAATAACGACTTTCTTGGGGTTTGAGGCTGGAATTGCGGAAGAATTGAGGTGGGTCATGAAAAAAATGCGAAAATAACTTTAGTAGACAGATAAACCCCATTGTAGAAGTCTCAACCAGATTTCGCATGATTTTAGGCAAAACCATAGCCTGTAGACCCGGGGACCTCAGTGAATAGGTAAAGCCTACACTGTTTATCTATAAAATAGACTTTTAAAAATTTTGCTTTTGGAGACATGCCATGCGCATAGGAGTGCCGCTGGAAACAAGGCCTGGGGAAACTCGAGTAGCCGCAACACCTGAAACCGTTAAAAAACTGATTGGCCAAGGCCATACCGTTGTCATTCAAAAAGACGCTGGTGTGCACGCTAGTCAACCAGACTCTGCATATGAGGCAGTAGGCGCCTCCATTGGTAGTGCTGCAGATGCCTTTGGAGCCGAGATTGTGCTCAAGGTGCGCGCTCCTGAATCTGCTGAACTCAAACAAATCAAATCCGGTAGCGTGCTCATCGGCATGCTCGATCCATTTGATAACGACAATATTGCTGCAATGGCCGCACAAGGTGTTACTGCTTTCTCCTTAGAGGCAGCACCACGCACCACGCGTGCACAAAGCATGGACGTTTTATCCTCACAAGCAAATATTGCTGGCTACAAAGCCGTGATGGTTGGCGCAAATGAATACCAACGTTTCATGCCAATGCTCATGACTGCTGCAGGAACAGTAAAGGCGGCTCGCGTACTAATTTTGGGAGCTGGTGTTGCCGGCTTACAAGCTATTGCTACTGCTAAACGTCTAGGTGCGGTGATTGAGGCGTCTGATGTTCGTCCTGCCGCTAAAGAGCAAATTGAATCATTGGGTGCAAAGTTTGTTGACGTTCCTTATGAAACTGATGAAGAGCGTGAAATCGCCAAAGGTGTTGGTGGCTATGCCCGTCCAATGCCAGAAGCTTGGATGAAACGTCAGGCAGCCTTAGTTGCCGAGCGCGCCCAACAGGCTGACATTGTGATTGCAACAGCTTTAATCCCTGGGCGTAAGCCGCCAGTACTCTTGCATAGCGATACCGTTGCCAAAATGAAACCAGGCTCTGTCGTGATCGACTTAGCAGCTGGTAAAGGCGATAACGGCTCTGGTAATTGCCCTCTAACTGAAGCCGACAAAGTAGTTACTAAGCATGGCGTCAAAATTGTGGGATACACCAATCTTGCAAGCATGGTAGCTGCCGATGCATCTGCACTTTATTCACGCAATCTCATCGATTTCATGAAACTCATTGTGGATAAAGATGCAAAGTTGGCTATTCCGAGTGATGACGATATCGTCACCGCCTGCTTAATGTGTCGTGATGGCCAAGCTGTCCGCAAAAACTAATACTTAAAATATCAAGGAATCATTATGGATCTCGCTGCCTTTCAAAGCATCCTCACAGTCCAAAACATCACCGTGTTTGTATTAGCCATTTTTGTTGGCTACCACGTCGTTTGGAACGTTACCCCAGCATTGCATACCCCATTAATGGCGGTGACCAATGCTATTTCTGGAATCATCATTGTTGGCGCACTACTGCAAACTGAAGTGATTGGTGGAGATGAAATCACGCTGACTAGCGTCATTGGTGCGGTTGCTGTATTTCTAGCTTCAATCAATATTTTTGGCGGTTTTATGGTCACCCGTCGCATGCTGGAGATGTTCAAGAAAAAAGCTCCTAAAGCAGATGCGGCTGCAAGCAAATAAAACGAGAACAAGACCTCTATAGAGACCAAAATAATGTCAAATATCACAGCAATTTCATATCTTATTTCCTCGGTGTTGTTCATCCTCGCTTTGCGTGGTTTGTCGTCACCTACCACCTCACGTCAAGGTAATACTTTTGGCATGGTTGGCATGCTGCTAGCAGTCATCACCACCTTCTTTATTCCTGACTTTAAGCCAGTCTTTTCACTCATCATTGCTGCTGTTGTTGGTGGTGCCATTATTGGTACGATCGCAGCTAAGCGTGTACAAATGACCAAGATGCCTGAGCTCGTGGCATTGATGCATTCCTTTGTAGGCCTATCAGCAGTATTAATTGCGATTGCTGCAGTCTTTAACCCTGCGCAAGACCATACTGGTGCGCAAAAGATTGAACTCTTCATTGGGGCATTTATTGGTGCCATCACCTTTACTGCATCTGTGATTGCTTTCGGTAAATTATCAGGCAAGGTAAGCGGTAAACCCGTAACTTTCTCTGGTCAACACTTGCTGAACTTAATCCTAGCGATTTCAATGGTTGGCGCTGGCATAGCCTATTACATGGGTGACAGCCACGCAGCTTTCTTAGCGATGTGCGCGATTGCCTTGATATTGGGCGTAACCCTCATCATCCCCATTGGTGGTGCAGATATGCCTGTGGTTGTATCGATGCTCAACAGTTACTCTGGTTGGGCTGCTGCAGGAATTGGTTTTACTCTGAACAACCCAGTATTGATTATTGCTGGCGCTTGCGTTGGCTCTTCTGGCGCAATTCTGTCTTACATCATGTGTAAAGCGATGAACCGCTCTATTGTTGCGGTATTACTCGGCGGCTTCGGCGCTGAAGCAGCTGCAGGTGGCGGCGATGATGGCGGTCCAAAGAACTACAAAACAGGTTCGCCTGAAGATGCTGCTTTCTTAATGACCAATGCAGATACTGTGATCATTGTTCCAGGTTATGGTTTAGCAGTTGCTCGTGCTCAGCATGCTCTGAAAGAATTGACCGAGAAACTTACTCATCATGGCGTGACTGTAAAATACGCAATCCATCCTGTGGCAGGTCGTATGCCTGGTCATATGAACGTTCTACTTGCAGAAGCAGAAGTTCCTTATGACCAAGTATTTGAGATGGAAGACATCAATAGTGATTTTGGTCAAGCTGACGTAGTGCTCGTTCTCGGCGCAAACGACGTTGTGAACCCAGCAGCACGCACACCCGGTAGCCCAATTTTTGGCATGCCAATTCTGGAAGCCTTCAAAGCCAAAACCATTATTGTGAATAAACGTTCAATGGCTGCTGGTTATGCCGGCCTTGATAACGAACTCTTCTACATGGATAAAACCATGATGGTCTTCGGCGATGCGAAGAAGGTTGTAGAAGATATGGTCAAAGCAGTAGAGTAACAAGCCAATAGGCTCACAAATGGCACGGGACTTAAAACCCCGTGCCATTTTTTTAGAAAGATGCAAACTATGTTTAAAGCCCTGATTACCACTGTAAGTCTTTGTATTACTCAAGTAAGCTTTGCTGCCTATCCAGAAAAATCGATTCGGCTCGTGGTTCCTTTTGCAACGGGCGGCACTTCTGAAATTGTTGCTCGATCGGTGGCTGGTAGCCTAACGAATAGTCTTGGGCAATCTGTCTATGTAGATAACAAACCTGGTGGTGCTGGCAATATCGCCATGGAAGAAGTTAAGCGCGCTAATCCAGATGGCTACACCCTAATATTGGGTCACGTGGGTACATTAGCAGTAAACCCCGCTTTGTTTGGTAGTAAGTTACCTTACGATCCTAATAAAGATTTTACTCCCATCACACTCGTTGCAAAAGTGCCGAATGTCATTGCTGTGAGCAATACAAGTCCCTATAAAAATTTGGCTGATTTAGTCGCTGATGCTAAAAAGAATCCAGGCAAAATCAATTATGGTTCTGCAGGTAATGGCAGCGCTGGTCACTTAGCCATGGAATATTTTTGTGCAGTGGCGGGCATTGATCTTGTGCACGTCCCATACAAGGGCTCTGGCCCGATGCTCACTGATTTGATTGGCGGGCAAATACAAGCCACTTTTAATGGTCTGCCATCTTTAGTAGGTCAAATCAAAGGCAGCACACTGCGTCCTTTAGCTGTGGGTTCAAGCGAGAGATCCAAAATATTACCTAATGTACCCACCATCTCTGAGTCGGGCTACAAAGGCTTTGAAACTTCTCAATGGTATGGAATCATTGCACCAGCTGGTACTCCTAAATCGATCATTGATCTCTTGCAAAAGGAGATTGCTAAGTCCTTAAAGAACAAAGAGGACTCTAAAAAAATGTTGGATGATGGTGCGCTTTTAGTGGGAGATACCCCTGAGCAATTTTCAGCATTCATTAAATCAGAGCAAAGTCGCTGGGCAAAAGTAGTAGAGAAAGCCCATATCCAAGTTGATTGAGTTACATTAGTCAGATAATTATTTGGAGATGCTGGATATGAAGTTACGTTTTTCTCGGATGGCACCCTGCCTCATTTGTATTTTTGCCAGCACCATGATTCATGCACAAAGTACATATCCAAATCGCACCATTCAAACAATCATGCCTCTGCAGGCGGGTAGTGGTGTTGATATTTTGATGCGGCCCATCGCCCAAAAAATGGGTGAAAACTTAGGGCAAGCAATCACCATTGAAAATATCCCAGGCGGCGCAGGATTAATTGGCACAGCCAAAGTGGCGCAGAGTCCTGCTGATGGCTATGTATTGGGAGCATTTAATGACAGTATTTTGACCATGCTGCCCAATTTATATAAAAAGGTGGATTACGATCCAGTACAAAGTTTTTCCCCCATCTCTGAGGTAGCTGCAATTACTTTCGTGCTGGTTGCCAATCCTGCCTTTCCAGGCAACACAGCGGCAGACTTAGTACGTATTGCAAAAGAGAAACCAGGCAAGATTGATTACGCTTCTGGTGGCAATGGCTCACCCCAGCATATTGGCATGGAAATATTTCGTCAATATACTGGCGCACCTATCGTACATATTCCCTATCGCGGCGCAGCAGCAGCAGTAACTGATGTCATGGCAGGTCAAGTACCCGTCATGATTAGTGCTTTATCGGTCGTGCTACCCCATATACGCGCCGGTAAGCTGAAGGTCTTAGGCGTTGCCAGCAAAACCCGCTCGCCACTTCTACCGAACTCTCCAACCATTAGCGAGAGTGTCAAAGGTTATGAGTTCTCCACTTGGGGTGCACTAATGGCACCAAAAGGGACGCCGTCAGTGGTGATCGACAAACTCAATGAGTCTCTAGCAATCGCCCTAAAAGACCCGAAGCTTAGGGAGCAGCTCATTTCTCAAGGATTTGAGTTTGTTCCCCTCGGCCCAGATCATCTCAAAGAAATGATCTCTCAAGGCTTGGTGAAGATGAAAAAAGCGATCAAGGATGGTGGCATTCAGCCAGATTAGTGATCTTGGTAATGAAATAACAATGTCATTTTGGGGCAGCTTTATTTACACTACTTTAAATCTAAAGTAAGCAGCGAAATCTAATCGGAGCTGACCATGCATTCTTTTGTAGAAAATCATTTATATATAGTAAAGTTTGCGCCCTATATATTTTTTGTATCTATTGCTATTTTTTTGGCAATTGGCTGGTTATATGGCAGGTATCGTTTACGTAAATCGGAAAGCATTATCGTCCGCGAGTCCTTGGCAACAGCCATCTTTGGTTTATCAGCGCTGGTCTTGGGCTTTACATTCTCATCCGCTACTGATCATTTCGATACTAGTATCAATATCATTCGCAATCAAGCCGAAACATTAACGCAGGTCTATCGATCTAGCAACTATCTGGCCCCTGCTGATGCAGAGCTAGTAAAAAAATCCCTCAAAACAATTTTGGCTGATCGATTAGCCATTTATGAAAATCTCAAATCTATTGATGAATTAAATGAGCACCTTGATGTTTTAAGTCAACAACTCAGTGAATTAAATAGTCAAATTACCATTAGCATTCCGCGCGCACCCACAAATACTCGAGAGCTGGCCGATAAAGTTTTACGCTCTCAACAAGAAAGGCTCATGAGTGTTTTCCACGACGGCATTCTGAATGCTAAGCATCACCCACCTGTAATTATTGAGCGTTTCTTATTCGTCTTGCTATCTATTGGCGCGCTGCTGAGCGGCTATGCCATGGCCGTACAAAAAGAGGAAGATTGGTTCCTTACAGTTATGTATTTAGGTTTAATTGGATTGGCACTCTTAGTTATTTTCTCTTTAGAGTTCCCCAATCAACTCATTGAGCATCAAATGTTTAACTCAGATCTACTCAGAGTACAAAAATTGATCCGGTAAGCCAAGTTGCTAACGTCGTTGGTAGCTATTGAATAAGTTATCTTGCAGCACATAGGCTATGCCATTGGCCACTAGGGATAGATCCTGATCTAAGACCCTGCTTTTATAGGTCCAACCATCAGGCATTTTGAGTTGCTGCTCTAAAGTTGGTAAATCTTTCATGCTCAAGGTGGGGTTACCAATCTGCGAGTATGACTGCATCACATAGACTTCTCCGCCAGGGGAAGTTAATTCATAAACAGCGCTACCAGCCCTATAAATAAAGTTTGTAGTCCGGGTAATTTCATTGGCGGTGTAGTGTTTACTGCCGATGAGCTGCTTTAATAAACCCAATTTGATGACTGCACGTAAATGCATTTCAATCCCACCAAAAGACTGTTCGACATCATTAACCGTATTACCTGCCGCTTGAATCTCATCCATCACCCAGTAACGCGGGCCATTCAATAATGCAAATGAGGCATTATTTGCTTTGAGTACAGATTCTTTTGTGAGCGCTTTCCATTGCTCTTCTGGACACAAATTGAGGCCTTGAGTATTGAATACTTTGATTTCTAAACTTAACCAATCACGCTTGCCATACAAGACTTCACAATAACGCTGGTTACGCAGTTTAGAGATGCTCTTCTCATAAACCGGTTGAGAGTAGGCAAGGTTAATGCCCATATACAGGCCTAGTGATGCTAAGGCAAGCCTGTTGGTTTTGACCGCTAATGTACTATGAGCCATTTGGATCCCCATTCATAGGAAGCGGGTTATGTAGCTAAACACTCTACCAAATAAAAAACGCCTAGTCTTGTGAACCAGGCGTTTTATTTCCTAAAGCTAGCTGGAGAGGCTATTACATCATTCCGCCCATACCACCCATACCGCCCATACCGCCCATATCAGGCATTCCGCCACCAGCAGACTCATCTTTTGGTGCTTCGCAGATAGCGCAATCGGTAGTCAACAATAAGGCAGCAAC
Organism: Betaproteobacteria bacterium; assembly: GCA_947453825.1. Taxonomy (GTDB): domain Bacteria; phylum Pseudomonadota; class Gammaproteobacteria; order Burkholderiales; family Burkholderiaceae; genus Polynucleobacter. The sequence goes on along the minus strand of CANGHN010000007.1, from coordinate 1,862 downwards.
TGAAGCAGCATTTACCAATGCAGTTTTAGTTACCTTAGTTGGATCGATCACACCTTGAGCTACGAGATCGCCGTATTCGCCGGTAGCAGCGTTGTAACCGTTATTGCCCTTGCTGGCCAATACCGCATTCACAACAACACTTGCTTCATCACCAGCATTGGAAACGATGATACGTAGTGGCTCTTCCATCGCACGCAATACGATGCTGATACCAGCGTCTTGATCAGCGTTGTCGCCTTTAAGACCTTTGATACCTTGCATTGCACGTAACAACGCTACGCCACCGCCAGGAACAATACCTTCTTCAACTGCAGCACGAGTTGCATGCAATGCATCATCAACACGAGCTTTCTTCTCTTTCATTTCTACTTCAGTAGCAGCACCAACACGAATCACTGCAACACCGCCTGCCAACTTGGCCACACGCTCTTGCAATTTTTCTTTATCGTAGTCGCTAGTCGCCTCGTCGATCTGAACACGAATGTTCTTGACGCGCGCTTCAATTGCTTTGGCATCGCCAGCACCGTCGATGATGATGGTGTTTTCTTTGCCTACTTCGATACGCTTCGCTTGACCTAAGTGCTCAAGAGTCGTTTTCTCGAGTGTGAGGCCAATTTCTTCAGCAATCACAGTACCGCCAGTCAAAATTGCGATGTCTTCGAGCATTGCTTTACGACGATCGCCAAATCCTGGAGCCTTCACAGCACAGGTCTTGATGATGCCGCGAATATTGTTCACCACTAAAGTTGCCAAGGCTTCGCCTTCAACATCTTCAGCAATGATGAGCAATGGACGGCCAGATTTTGCTACTTGCTCGAGCACTGGGAGCAAATCACGGATGTTGCTAACTTTCTTGTCGAACAAGAGTACGTATGGGCTTTCCAATACGGCAACTTGTTTTTCAGGTTGGTTAATGAAATAAGGGGAGAGGTAGCCACGGTCAAACTGCATACCTTCTACTACTTCAAGCTCATCTTCCAAAGACTTGCCATCTTCAACAGTGATCACACCTTCTTTGCCTACTTTTTCCATTGCTTCAGCAATACGCTGACCAATGCTGTGGTCGCTATTAGCTGAAATAGAGCCAACTTGAGCGATTTCTTTAGTAGTAGTGCAAGGCTTGCTGATTTTCTTGAGTTCTTCAAGAGCAGCAGTCACCGCTTTATCAATACCACGCTTGAGGTCCATTGGGTTGTGGCCTGATACAACATATTTCATACCTTCGCGAACGATCGACTGAGCCAATACAGTAGCGGTAGTAGTACCGTCACCAGCGATGTCAGCAGTTTTAGAAGCAACTTCCTTCACCATCTGCGCACCCATGTTTTGGAGCTTATCTTTGAGTTCGATTTCTTTTGCTACAGATACGCCGTCTTTAGTAATGGTTGGACCACCAAATGAGCGCTCCATTACAACGTTACGACCTTTAGGTCCAAGAGTAGTTTTAACTGCGTTCGCGAGAATGTTGACGCCTTCTACCATCTTGGTACGGGCGCTATCTCCAAATACAACGTCTTTTGCTGCCATGATTGAATTCCTCTCTTAAATACTGAAATTACTTCTGTACAACAGCCATGATGTCTTCTTCACGCATTACGAGAAGTTCGTCACCATCGACCTTGACTGTTTGACCTGCATATTTGCCAAATAACACGCGATCGCCTACTTTGACGTCTGGTGCATTAAGCTTGCCGCTGTCATCGCGCTTGCCTGGACCTACTGCCAAAACTTCACCTTGATCAGGCTTTTCTGCAGCAGCATCAGGAATGATGATTCCGGAAGCAGTTTTTGATTCTTGATCTAAACGCTTGATGATTACGCGATCATGTAAGGGACGCAAATTCATCTCTTCTCCTATGTTA